>NZ_JACCBI010000001.1:2400000-3025499 GCF_013407835.1 Agromyces atrinae
CCGGCCAGCACGAGCGCATCTATCGAACCGGAGTCGACGACGTCACTCGCGAAGCACCCGGGCTGGAGGGAGTGCGACTCACGGGCCAGTCGAATGGCTTCGAGGGCGTCGTCGGGGTGCTGCCGGAAGAGCAGGGCGCGCGTGCGGGCGAGAAGCGCGAACGGCCACGTGAGATCCGTCGAGTCGTACGGGGCGAGCGCGGCGATGCGCTCATCGACGTCATCCGACATCCGATCGACGGCGATGAGCGCGTCGGTCGTGTTCTCTGTGCTGATGCACGACGTGGCGTGTGCGGGCGTGAGCGTATCGAGCATCCGAGCCTCGCCGAGGGCGAGCTCGGCGTCGACGAGGGCGCCCCTGAAGGCGTGCGCGAGGGCGATGCGACCGAGGGCCGTGCGCTCGGCATCGAACTGCGCAGACAGCTTGCCGAGCTGACGCGCCATCGCGAGTTCGCGAAGTGCTCCCGCCGAGTCGCCGGCCGCGAGGAACGTCGATCCGATCTGATGGTGGAAGAACCAGAGCGGGCCGTCGATCCGGTCACGGGAGGCGATGCGTACACTCTGCACACGGTCGAGGAGGCGGCCGGCGTAGACGAGCGCCGACTCGATGTCGCCGCTCGCCCGGAAGGCGATCAGCTGGGAGAGCACGACGAAGTCGACTTCCTCGGGCGTCATCGACCGCGCCGCCCCCGAGTCGACGCGCGGCTTGAACGCGCGCGACGTTCGCGACAGCACGGCCGTCATCGGGTGCACCAGTCGGAGCGCGGGGTAGCGATCGAGCACGCTGTCGTGAAGCGTCGCGACGGAGGTGATGAGCAGCTCGGTGTGGGAGGTGAGGAGCGGCCACACGTTGAACATCGCGACACGCGCGATCGTCTCGGGCTGCCCGGACTCCACGGCGCGGATGAGTTCGTCGCGTGCCACGTCGGGCTGGTTCAGATTCACTCGTCTACCCCTATCCACGCGCGCCGGTGCGCTGTTCGCACCGGGAGAGAGTGCGGGTTCGGGGATCCGCGGAAGAAGGAGTCCGCGGATACGGTCTCCTCGATGTGTCCCTGCCGCATCACTGCGACACGGTGAGCGATTCGCCGCACGGCGGCGACGTCGTGAGAGATGAAGACGTAGGTGGCACCGGTCCGGTCCTGCAGATCGATGAGCAGGTCGAGGATGTCGGAGGCTGCGGCCGCGTCGAGGGCTGAGGTGGGTTCGTCGCACACGATGATCGGTGCGGTCCCGGCGAATGCCCGGGCGATCGCGACGCGTTGCTTCTGCCCGCCCGACAATTCGTGCGGCAACCGGTCGAGGAGGTTACGAGGAAGCCCGACGCGAGCGGCGAGCTGATCGGGTGTCTCATCACCGGCGAGCAGTGAGATCGCACGCGCGAGCGTGCGGCGTACGGTCCGCCGCGGGTTCAGGGATGACTCAGGGCTCTGGAAGACCATCTGCACCGGTCGCGGCGACGCAGGGGCATCGACGGTGACCGATCCGCCGTGCGGGGCGACCCCGGCGAGCGCTCGGCCGAGCGTGGTCTTCCCGCTGCCCGATTCACCGACGACGGCGAGAGTCTCGCCTCGAGAGAGGTGCAGATCGACACCGTCGATCACTCGCCGCGACCCGTGGTCGACCGTGAGGCGGGAGGCGACGAGTACCGGCGGCCGGCCGGACGACGTCGCCGGCGGCCTCACGGGTGCGTCTCGTCGGGGATGATCGGCGAGCAGCTGCTCGGTACTCACCGTGTGCGTCTCGCCGCCGGGAGCGAGTGCCGTCGCGCGCTCGCACCACGATGCGACGGTAGCGAGATCATGGCTGATGAAGAGGCTCGCGAACCCCTGCTCGCGGCGACGGCGCTCGATCATGTCGAGGATTTCGATCCGCATCGCACCGCTCTGCGCCGTTGTCGGCTCATCGAGGATGAGGAGTCGCGGCCGACCCGCGAGGGCGAGAGCGATCATCGCTCGCTGCTGCTGCCCGCCCGAGAGCTCGTGGGGGTATCGCCTCGCCATGAGGTCGGGGGGCAGGCCGACGTCGTCGAGCGACTCGTCGGCGGCTCGCACCGCGGCACGCGCCACACGTCCGTTCATGCGGTGCACCTCGGCGAGCTGCGCCCCGATCCGGGCCGTGGGGTCGAGAGCCCGTGCCGGGTCCTGGTAGACGACCCCGATGTCACGTCGTCTGTAGTCGCGAAGGGCCGCGCCGCCGAGCGATCGGAGGTCGCGTCCCGCCACCTCAAGGCGCCGACTGCGAACGCTCGCCCCGCGCGGCAGGAATCGCGTCAGGGTGAGCGCGATCGAGCTCTTCCCCGATCCGGATTCTCCGACGAGTCCGTGACGCTCACCCTCGTCGATCCGGAGGTCGATGCTCCGCACGACGGGGAGCACTCCCCCGTCGATCCTGTAGTCGATCGAGAGCCCCTCGATGCTCACGAGTGCACTCATCGGCGGACGACCTCCGTGAGGGCATCTCCGATGAGGGCGACCGAGACGACGAGCGAGGCGAGCGCGAGCGCCGGGAACGCGAGAGTCCAGGGGGCACCCTGCAGGTAGGCGCGGTTCTCGTTCACCGCGAGACCCCAGTCCGCCGAGGGTGGCGCCGCGGCGAGCCCGAGGAACGAGAGGGATGCCGCGACGAAGACGGCCGCTCCGAGGCTGAGTGTCGCCTGCACGACGACCTGGGGCCACACGTTCGGGAGGATCTCGGCCCACAGCACGCGCGCGCTCCGCTCGCCCTGCACCTCAGCACTCGTGACGTAGTCCTTGCCCATCTCGACGAGCACCTCGGCCCGGACGACGCGGGCGATCCCCGGAGTGAAGAGCACGCCGATCGCGAGGATCAGGACGCCGGGTCGACTGCCGAAGGCTCCGACGATGACGATCAGGAAGATCACGGCAGGGATCGCGACGAAGGCGTCGAAGGCGCGCGTGATGAGTTGATCGAGCCACCCTCGGTGGTAGCCCGCGATGAGGCCGAGCACCGTGCCGAGCGCAGCGGCGAGCGCCGTACCGAGGGGGCCGACGAGGAGGGCCGACTCGGCGCCGGCGAGAACACGGGCGAAGACATCCCGCCCGATGCGATCGGTACCGAACCAGTGCTCGGCGCCGGGGGGTGCGAGGCGAACACCGCTGTCGGCGAACGGCTCGACGCCGAACGAGCGCCATCCGACGGCCACGATGACCCAGGCGAGCACGACGACCGCGCTGATCACGAAAGCGGGTCGCCGCACGAGCATCGACCACATCGGGCGCCGTCCGGCCACTCTCGCGCTGTCCGCGTTCACGATGTCGGCGATCATCGGCTCTGACCTCTGAAGCGGACCCGCGGGTCGATGAGGGTGAAGGCGACGTCGGCGAGGAGCACGGCGAGCACTCCCACCGTCGCCGCGATCGTGACTCCGGCAGCGAGCACCGAGGCGTCCTTCCTCTGTGTCGCCGTGACGAGCAGTTCACCGAGGCCGGGATAGCCGAACAGCGTCTCGACGACCGCACTGCCGACGAGCAGCGAGCCGAGGTAGACCCCGAGTATCGACACCGTGGGGATGAGGGCGTTGCGAGCGACGTGGCCTCGCACGATCGCCCCGGCGCCGAGTCCCGAGACGACGGCCGTGCGATAGTGCGGCGAGCGCGTGACGTCGATGATGCCCGAGCGTGTCGTGCGGGCGATGACGGCGAGGGAGCCGATGGCGAGGGTGAGAGCCGGCAGGATCAGAGCTCGGAGTTCCGGCACTGCCCCGTCGCCGAATGCCGCGCCGGACTGCACGGGGAAGACGGGGATCGCCACGGCGAAGACGATGAGGAGCACGACTCCGATCACGAACTCGGGCACGGCGGCGAGCGCCAGGAGGATGACGGTAGACGCGCGGTCCCGCCGCGAGCCCGCGCACAGTGCCTGAAGGATGCCGATGCCGATCGCGACGGGCATGAGCAGTGCGAACGCCAGCAGGCCGAGGGCCATCGAGTTGCCGAGACGCCCGAGCACGAGGTCGAACGTGGGTGTCGCGTACACGATGCTCGTGCCCCAGTCGCCCGTCACGAATCCCGCGAGCCACGCGATGTAACGTTCCAACACCCCCGCGTCGACGCCGTGTGCGACGTTCCACGCCGCGACCTGCTCCACGGTCGCCGCGGGGCCGAGCGCGTTGCGGCCCGGGTTGCCCGGCAGCACCTGCACGAACACGAAGATCAGGGCGGAAGCGGCGAGCACGACGATCGGTATCTGCGCGACTCGCTGCGCAATGAATCTCACCGATCCGGCGTGCCCTCGTGACGTCATGGCTCGATCGAGATTCCCGCGAAGTTGTAGCCCGTGTAGAAGTCGATCGCCCCGATGAACTCGCCCTTCACACGCGGGTTCTGCAGCGCCTGCGACTTCGAGTAGGCGGGGATGACGACGGGAACGTCACTCCACTGCACGTGGGCGATCCGATCGGCGAGTTCCTGACGTGCGACGGCATCGGTCGTCGCATCGAACTGCGCAGTGAGCTCCTCAAGGGCGGGGTTGGCATAGTGCGAGGCGTTCCAGGGAGCGCCGGCCCCGTAGACGAGCGAGACGTACTGCGACGGCACGCGCTTCGCCCAGTTCGTCACGGTTACCGGTGCGGTCAGCCAGGGCGACGCCTCGCCGTCGGCGAAGTACTGCTCGGTGCTCAGGACCTCGAGGCCGACCTCGAACCCCGGCACGGCGTTGAGTTGCTGCTGCAGGACCTCACCGAGCAACTGGTTGGCGGTCGTCAGGGTAAACGAGGGCGTCCGGCCACCGAGCAGCTCCGCCACCATCTCGAGGTCCTGCTCGCGCTGCACGAGGCCGCTCGGCTGCGGGCTGTAGTCGGGGAAGAAGGTCGTATCGTTCGCGACGTCGGCGTTGCCCTCGTAGACGTTCGCGACGAGAGCTTCGCGATCGATCGCCCAGGCGAGCGCTTCGCGCACGGCGACGTCATCGAAGGGCGGAGCGGTCACATCGAGGAAGATGCCGTCGAACCTGTTGTAGCCCGACGAGATGGTCTCGTACTGCGACACATCGATCGTCGACGCGCTCTCGACGGTCAGCCCGATGCGGTCGATCTCATCGGCCTGGAAGGCGAGCACCGACGCGGCGAAGTCGTCGTAGATCTTCAGCTCCACTCCATCGAGCTCGATCGCGTCGGCATTCCAGTAGTCGGGGTTCGCGACGTACGTCGCGCCCACGCCGATCGTGTAGTCCTCGAGAAGGAACTGGCCGGCACCGATCGGGTTCTCGAGCCAGGAGCCGACCTCGTAGTCGGCGGGCAGGATCCCGGTGTTCGTTCCCGTGAACAGGATCGGCAGATCGGAGAACGGCCGGGAGAGGGTGAACTCGACCGAGTCCTCGTCGCCCACCGCGACGGACTCGACGATGCCGACGAAGGCGCCGTGGCCGGGCGACACGCTGTCATCGGCGATGAGCGCATCGAAGGTCGAGACGACGTCGGCGGCCGTCACGGGGGAGCCATCGTTGAACCGGGCGTCGGGGCGCAGCTCGATCGTCCAGACGAGCCCGTCGTCGGATGCCGTCCAGTCGACCGCGAGACGGGGCATGAGCTCGCCGTCACGGGTGAGACTCACGAGCGGCTCGGTCACGAGGCCCGTGATCGCCATGGCGCTCTGGTCGGCCGCCGTCAGCGGGTCGATCTCACTCGCCGGGTCGGTGATCGGCATCCGGTAGACGGCCGCCTGCTCGGTGCTCGCGACGTCGCTCGTCGCACACGCTGCGCCGCCGGCGGCGACGGCGAGGGTGAGAAGAGCGGCGAGAGTCACCCGAACGGCCGGGCGGGAGACCTGATCGCGCATGAGCACCTTTCGTCGGACACACCCGGGCAGCGGGATATTTTCTTCCTATAGTGGCGCACGACGATGACGCGTCATCAGTGGCATCACCCGGTTTTCATCCGCCCGCCCTCCGAAGACGGGGCCGCACGGCAGAAACTCGCGGATTCAATTCGACACCTGTCGCGAAACCGGGCAGATCATGGCTCAATCTCGGCGTCGACCCGACGCGACCACGGCGTCAGCCCGGGCGCACCGCCGAAGCCGCCGCCTTCGCCGCGACCGGCAGCGCCTCGATGATGCGCGCGAGGGCGGCGTCGTCGTGAGCGGCCGTGACGAACCACGCCTCGAAGACCGACGGCGGCAGGTTCACCCCGGCGTCCTGCATCGCGTGGAAGAACGGCGGGTAGCGCCACGACTCCTGGCTCAGCACGCCCGCGTAGTCGCGCACTCCCCCGGCGACGGATTCACCGAAGACGAAGCTGAACAGGTTGCCCGCCGTCTGCACCGCGTGGGCGACTCCCGCCGCCGTGAGTGCGGCGGAGACCTCGGCCGACACCGCGGCGGCCGTTCGATCGAGGTGCGCGTACACCGCGTCATCCGCTCCGCGCAGCGTCGCGAGACCGGCGGCGACGGCGACCGGGTTACCCGAGAGAGTGCCCGCCTGGTAGACGGGGCCGAGCGGTGCGAGGTGCTCCATGACGTCGGCGCGACCGCCGAGGGCCGCGACGGGCAGTCCGCCGCCGATGACCTTGCCGAAGGTGAAGAGATCGGGCGTGTACGACCGGTCGAGTCCCCAGTAACCCGCGGACGAGACCCGGAACCCGGTGAGCACCTCGTCGACGATGAGCAGCGACCCGTTCGCGTGGGCGATCTCGGCGAGCGCGGCGTTGAAGCCGGCATCCGGGGCGACGACGCCCATGTTCGCGGCCGCGGACTCGACGATTAGCCCTGCGATGCGGTCGCCGTGTTCGGCGAACGCCGCGCGCACAGCATCGAGGTCGTTGTAGGGCAGCACGAGGGTGAGCGCCGCGATGGGGGCGGGCACGCCGGCCGAGCCGGGCAGGGCGAACGTCGCGACTCCCGAGCCCGCGGCGGCGAGCAGGCCGTCGGAGTGACCGTGGTAGTGACCGGCGAACTTGATGAGCAGGTCGCGGCCCGTGAATCCGCGCGCGAGACGGATCGCCGTCATCGTCGCCTCGGTGCCCGTCGAGACGAGGCGCACGCGCTCGACGGGAGCGACGCGTTCCTCGATGAGTTCGGCGAGCTCGGTCTCGGCGGGGGTCGATGCGCCGAACGAGAGACCGCGTGCCGCGGCATCCGTCACGGCCTTCACGACGTCGGGGTGCGCGTGGCCGAGGATCGCAGGCCCCCAGCTCGCGACGAGGTCGACGTACTCGCGGCCCTCGGCGTCGGTCACGTACGGGCCCTGGGCCGACACGAGGAAGCGCGGCGTGCCGCCGACCGAGCCGTAGGCGCGCACGGGCGAGTTCACCCCGCCGGGGATCGCGGCGAGCGCGCGTTCGAAGAGTGCGGTGTTGTCGGTCATGCGTCGATCCCGTCGTTGAGCCAGCCGGCGAGCTCGGTCGCCCAGTACGTGAGCACGCCGTCGGCGCCGGCGCGCGTGATGGCCGTGACCGACTCGATGACGGCGCGGCGCCGGTCGATCCAGCCGTGCATCGCGGCCGCCTCGATCATCGAGTACTCGCCCGACACCTGGTAGGCCCAGACGGGCACGTCGCTCGTCGCCGCGACATCCGCCAGCACATCGAGGTAGAAGCTCGCGGGCTTCACCATGACGATGTCGGCGCCCTCCTCGATGTCGATGACGGCTTCGCGCACTCCCTCGCGGCCATTGCCGGGGTCGAGCTGGTACGCGCGCCGGTCGCCCTGGAGGGTCGACTCGACGGCGTCGCGGAACGGCCCGTAGAGAGCGGAGGCGTACTTCGCCGAGTACGCGAGGATCGCGGTGTCGACGAGGCCGGCCTCGTCGAGCGCCTCGCGCACGGCGGCGACCTGGCCGTCCATCATTCCCGAGAGGCCGAGCAGCTGCGAGCCGGCGCGGGCCTGCTCGAGCGCCATCGCCTGGTAGCGCTCGAGGGTCGCATCGTTGTCGACGCGGCCGTCGGAGTCGAGGATGCCGCAGTGGCCGTGATCGGTGAACTCGTCGAGGCACAGGTCGGTCTGCACGACGATCGCGTCGCCGGCCTCCTCGCGCACGACCTGCGTCGCGAGGTTCAGGATGCCGCGCGGGTCGGTCGCCCCGGAGCCGCGCGCATCGCGCTCGGCGGGAACACCGAAGAGCATGACGCCGCCGACGCCGGCCTCGGCGGCCTCGGTCACGGCACGTCGCACGCTGTCGAGGCTGTGCTGCACGACGCCCGGCATCGAGCCGATCGGCATGGCCTCCTCGACGCCCTCGCGCACGAAGAGCGGCAGGGTCAGGTCGGCGGGGTGCAGGCGCGTTTCGCGCACGGCCCGACGCAGAGCGGATGACTGGCGCAAGCGCCGCGGACGGACCCGGGGAATCGGAGTGTCACTCACCCGACCAGCCTACGCGCGCTCCCGGTAGGCGGAGTCGGGTCAGATCGACTGGAGCTCGCGGCGGACGTCTCGTCGGAGACGTCTACGAGTGTGGCACTCCGATCGAGTACGAGACGGATCATCTAGCCGCGAGAACGTCAAGCGCCCGTTGATCGAAGACAGGTGCGCAGCCTGGTGACTCCGCCGAAACGCTGACCAGCTTGAGTTTCGACTGCGCCCTGTGAACCATGAGTTTCGAACGCCGGAATGCGGGGGTTCTGACCGCTCGAGACGAGGTGGTCAGAAACGATCGTTTCCGGCGTGATCCGTTCTGTCGTCCCGAAACGGGGTCCGTTAACGTTCACCCGAATCCCGATACGGCGGGGGTTCTCGGTCGGCTCGCGAACCGGCGTTGAGCCAGCGCCATACGGTAGTTCGGTTGGCCTATCTCTTGATGATCTTCGGCGGGGTGAAGTCTCCGGCAAGGGTTTCGGTAGTGGGCGAGTAGAGCCGGAGCATCGGGGCGAACGCTCCCTGTGGTGCAGGTAGCCAGTTCGCTTCGCGCTCGGTCCCCGGGGATGCGTACTGAATGTAGATGTCGAGTGAACCGTCAGGGTTGACGATCAGTGGGTCTCGGTCGCGAATCACGAAACGGTTCAGGGGGTTCGGGACCTGGAAGCCGTCGCCGTCGTACATCGTGAGGGACCAGAAGGCATCCACGCCCGGCTGTTGGCCGGCGTCGAAGTGGAGCACGTAGTTGTGCTCTCCGGTGAACGGTTGACCGTCGGCGTCGACGAAGGCGTTGGGGTAGATCGCGTCCTCGGGCAGGTTTGCTCCGAGCCCGGCCATTGCGACAAGAGCGCGCACGCGATACGAGGTGCCGTACGTCCCGAACGACTGTTCCCAGTTCCACCCGTTTCGCACGATGCCGATGCTGGCTTCGGTCATCGCTTTCACGAGATCCTGCAGGGCCGTGTCTCGGGCTGCCGAGACGGCGGCAGTGGCAGCAGCGTCGAGCACCGCAGGGTTGAAGTCCTCGCCTGGCACGATCCCGATGGCGCGCATCCGGTGCAGGATCGGGTAGTCGTTAGCGTGCGGAGGGTTCTCTTTCAGCAACTCGGCAAAGAGTGTGAAGAACTCAACGCTGTTGAGCGCGTTCACCTGGTCTAGAGGCGGTGTCACATCATCCACGCGCGGGTCAACGGGTGCCGCAGAAGGCGTGCCTGATTCTTGGCCGTATGCGTCCATACGGGTGATGCGGTATTGGCCTTGGATGCGGTGAACTTCCGCGAAATCGTCGGGGCCGTTGCTCTGTGTGCGACCCATGACCCAGACGTGCGGCGTCGGTGCGACGATCAGGTCGAGTCCTCTGGGGACTTCGCCGCTCCACGCGGGTGGCGCGATGAGGAAGTCGCGAGCTTCACCGAGGGTGTTTCGGCTGCCAGGAACGGCGAAGATGTCCGTCCACATGTCGAGCATGGGCGTGAGGTAGTACCGGTCAGGCGCATCGGGCGTGTGCAGAATCACAGGTCCGTCTCGGAGATCGAGCCACGCGAACGAGTAGAGCGTGTCGAAGTTGAAACGCACGACGTCCTTGGATTCTGCTGCGGGGTATTCCCGGGCGTGTGCGAACTGGTTTGCCGGTGCCCGCAACAACGCAGTATTCGCGTCCGGGACGTTCGTCATCTGGCGCCGCGTGAACTCCATCGTCACGAGCGGGTACGCGTACAGGTACGCGTCGACGGCAACCTTGCTGAGATCGAATTGCGACATTAAGTTATTCTCCCTGGCTCCCTGGTACCTCGAAGACTAGGGTGAACCGCGCTCCCGAGGCCACAGTTCCGAATGGCGCAGCCCGCAACCACCGATGTCAGAAAGGTGCGCGCCTGGCCTGCCGGAAACGATCGTTTACGGCAGGCGCACGAGTTCTCGTCGGACTCGCACCGCTAGGGCGTGTTGATCAAGAGGTTCCGCTCCTCGGTGGGTGAGTCTTGAACGGTGACGCGACAGGAAATCTCTGACGAGGCGTGGGCCGTGATGGAGCCGTTGATGCCGACGGTGACCGGTCGGTCGCGGCCGTGGACGGATCACCGGCTCGCTATCGAGGGGATGGCGTGGAAGTACCGGACCGGTGCGCCGTGGCGTGACGTTCCGGAACGGTTCGGGAAGTGGAACTCGATCTACAAGCGGTTCAACCGGTGGGCCGGGGACGGCACCTGGCAGAAGCTGCTCACCTAGGTGCAGAAGCAGGCCGACGCCGCTGGGGAAATCGACTGGGTCGTCTCGATCGACTCCACGATCGCGCGCGTGCATCAGCACGGCGCGACCCTCGCCCGGGACACAGGGGGCTGTGCCGAATCACAAGAATCCGTGGTCCGAGCCGCCTGATCACGGGATCGGACGCTCCCGCGGCGGGCTGACGACCAAACTGCACCTGGTCTGCGACGGCCGCGGCCGGCCGCTGAGCATGATGATCACCGCCGGGAACATCAACGACACCACGATGATGAGCGCGGTGCTGGAGAACATCCGCGTTCCCCGCGACGGGAAGGGCCGCCCCCGCACCCGCCCCGACCGGGTGCTCGCCGACAAGGGGTACCCCTCAAGGGCGAACCGCGCCTGGCTCCGCGACCGGAGGATCGCGGCGACCATCCCCGAGCGGGACGACCAGATCGCGCACCGCCGCAAGAAGCCGGGCCGGCCGATCGCTTTCGGCGACAAGCAGAAGGAACGCTACAAGGGACGCAACGTCGTAGAACGCTGCTTCAACCGTCTCAAGCAGTGGCGCGGCATCGCGATGCGCTCGGACAAACTCGCCCGCAACTACCGAGCCGCCGTCAGCCTCGCCGCGGCGCTGATCTGGATCAAGACCGATCTCCGCTGAGCGCTTCGCGCTCCTGCAGCGTGCGCTCAAGCTGTCCCACCGTCGGCGCACCCGCAAAGCCGCGCTCGGTCAGATAGACCCTGCACGCCAAGTCGGCAGTGTTCCCCTGGGACGGGAACAAGTCCTGACCGTCTAGAAGAATCGTGGGCGAGCCCGCGAAACCAGAGCTCACCGCCTCAGCCTCGGTGCGGATCAACACGAACTCCACCGGAACATCGCCCCGTCCGATCGAGTCGAGCACCAGCCGTACTCGATCGCCCGCCTCCTGCCAATTCGGGCAATCCTCGATATGCAGCACCTGGATCTTCACACGCCCATTCTCCCACGCAACTCGCGGCGGCTGGCCGCCCCGCACCTTCTTGATCAACACGCCCTAGAGCTACCAGTCACGCGGGAATGCACACGACTGGCCTTGAGTTGGATACCCCCAGGGGGTATTTTTTAATCATGAACGGGTACACCGACAACAAGGCTGATCTGCGTAAGCGGTTGAGTCGCGTCGAGGGTCAGGTGCGAGGGATCGCACGGATGGTCGACGAAGACAAGTACTGCATCGACATCCTCACGCAGGTTTCTGCAGCGACGAAAGCGCTCGAAACGGTGGCGTTGTCGCTGCTGAGCGATCATCTGAGTCATTGCGTCGCCGAGGCCAGCGCTGAGGGCGGCGAAGTCGCGGCAGAGAAGGTCCGCGAGGCTAACGAAGCCATTGCCCGCCTGGTCCGTTCATAACCGCCACGTCTGTCTACTTGAAGGAGCACACGATGACTGATCGCATTGAACTTGGCCTGAAGGACGAGAACGCTGGCTGCGCGTGCTGTGCCGTTCCATCGAACACCGAGGCATCCACACCCACTGCGGCCTCGTCTTCCTCGGAAGAGGTTTTGGTTGCGGGTATGACGTGCTCGCATTGCGTGTCGAGCGTCAGTGACGAACTGACGGCTGTGGACGGTGTCGAGTCCGTCGACGTCGACTTGAACGCCGGCGGCATCTCCCGCGTGACCATCCACAGCGCAGCACCGGTCGATCCTGCTGCTGTGAGGGCTGCGGTCGAAGAGGCCGGCTATACCCTCGCGACCAGCCAGGCCTGAGTCGCTAACTGTCTGCACCCGGCTCGACCGGGCGCATCCGAGCAAGGAGTTCCGATGAGCCAGCATGACGAACATAGCCATCACGCCGCGCACGAGAACCACGGCAGCGCGCCGACAACGGAGCATGACCACGCGGCGATGAGCCACGATCACGACACTTCGCCAGAACATAGCGGCCATGGTGGTCACAGCGGACATGGTGGCCACGGTGATCATGTGGGCCAGTTCCGGCGGTTGTTCTGGATCATGCTGATCCTCGCGGTCCCGGTTGTCGGGTTCTCGATGCTGTTCTCGATGCTGCTCGGATACCCACTGCCAGACACCGCCTGGGTCGGGTGGATCTCCCCGGTTCTCGGAACCGTCATGTATGTGTGGGGCGGTGCCCCGTTCCTCACCGGCGCGGTGAGTGAGCTTCGCGCCCGTAAGCCCGGGATGATGCTGCTGATCGCCCTCGCGATCACGGTGGCGTTCCTCGCGTCATGGGGTGCGAGTCTGGGCCTGTTGCACCACGAGTTGGATTTCTGGTGGGAGCTGGCCCTGCTGATCGTGATCATGCTGCTTGGTCACTGGATCGAGATGCGCTCTCTCGCGCAGACCACCTCGGCACTGGATTCCCTTGCCGCTCTGCTGCCCGATGAGGCGGAGAAGGTAGAGGGCGACACGACAACCACTGTCGCGCCTGCTGACTTGCTGGTGGGGGATGTCGTGGTGGTGCGCCCCGGCGGGCGGGTCCCCGCGGACGGGCGGATCGTGCAGGGCTCGGCGAGCATGGACGAGTCGATGATCACTGGCGAGTCCCGGCCGGTGCGCCGTAGCGACGGCGATCGGGTGATCGCCGGCACGGTCGCGACCGATTCTGGTGTGCGGGTGGAGATCACTGCGATCGGTGAGGACACTGCTCTGGCGGGGATTCAGAAGCTAGTGACCGAGGCGCAGAGTTCGTCGTCGCGGGCGCAACGGCTCGCGGATAAGGCGGCGGGGTGGTTGTTCTGGTTCGCGCTCGGCGCTGCCGCGATCACCGCGATCGTGTGGACGGTCGTCGGCCAGCCCGACGCCGCGGTGATCCGCACGATCACCGTGCTCGTGATCGCCTGCCCGCACGCTCTCGGCTTGGCGATCCCACTGGTTGTGTCGATCGCGACGGAGCGCGCCGCCCGTGGGGGTGTGCTGATCAAGGATCGTCTCGCGCTGGAGAGCATGCGTACCGTCGACACGGTCCTGTTCGACAAGACCGGCACCCTCACTAAGGGCACCCCCGCCGTTACCGCGATCGACCCCGTCTCCGGCACCGATTCCGACCAGTTGCTGGCGTGGGCTGCGGCCGCGGAAGCGGACTCCGAGCACCCCCTCGCCCGCGCGATCGTGAACGCGGCCAAGGAGAAGAACCTCACCGTTCCCGCGTCCTCTGACTTCGAGTCGTCCCCGGCTGTCGGAGTTCGTGCGCGTGTCGATGGACACGTTATGCAAGTCGGTGGACCGTACATGCTCGAGCAGGAGAACGCCCACGAGCTGCCGGTTGCCGACGAGTGGCGCAATGAGGGTGCGATCATCCTCCACGTCCTCGTCGACGGCAAGGTTGCGGGCGCTCTACGCCTGGCAGACGAGATCCGCTCCGAGTCGCGTCACGCAGTCGAGGCCCTCCATGAGCGCGGTGTGCAGGTGGTCATGATCACCGGTGATGCCGATGCGGTCGCCGCCTCCGTGGCGGGCGAGCTGGGCATCGATCGTTACTTCGCCGGGGTGCGACCGGAGGACAAGGCCTCGAAGGTCAAAGAGCTGCAAGGCGAAGGCCGGAAGGTCGCGATGGTCGGAGACGGTGTGAACGATGCGCCTGCGCTCGCGCAGGCGGATGTCGGTATCGCCATCGGTGCGGGAACGGATGTCGCGATCGCCTCCGCCGGCGTCATCCTCGCCAGCGACGACCCCCGGTCGGTGCTCTCGGTGATCGAACTGTCCCGAGCCAGCTACCGGAAGATGAAGCAGAACCTCTGGTGGGCCGCCGGCTACAACCTCCTCTCCGTCCCGCTCGCAGCAGGCGTACTCGCCCCCATCGGTTTCGTGCTCCCGATGTCCGTGGGTGCCGTGCTGATGTCGTTGTCGACCATCGTCGTCGCGCTCAACGCGCAGCTGCTGCGCCGGCTGGACCTGCGCCCCGACGCAGTGGCCAGCAAGTAGCAAGAAACAGTCGGGACGACGGACGTAGGCTGAGAGGAACGGGAGGTGAGTATGTCGCTGATCAACGTCGCACAACAGGTGCGGGGACCGCGCACGCTCACTCACACCGTCTTGGCCGTCATCGCGGTCGCCGTGGGCATCATCGCCGGCCTGCTGGCGATGCACTCCTTCAACTCGCACGCGACAACTGCCGGCCACCACGACACCGTCGCTGTCAGCACTCAAGCCGGAGCGTCCGACCATCATCGCGATGCGTCCGCTTCCGCCGTCTTGCCGGACTCACCGCAAGTGGACGCGGGATGCGCGACGTGCGGGGGCACGGACTCGATGACGTGGATGGCGTGCGTCCTCGCGCTCCTGGTCGCCACAATCCTGCTCGGACGGATCGGGCTCGGCTGGCGGCACTCGACACTGATCGAAATGCTCACGGCCGCGACGACGCGCTGGCCCGCCCGCGCTCACGCCCTCCCGCCACCCCCCTCTCTCACGGTCCTCTGCATCAGTCGCACGTGATGGCGCGCTAGCCCGCTCTGCGGGCACGCACCCCTGGCACCGGCAGTAGCCGGGCCTCATCACCGACCCTTGGAGAACACTCATGAAGATTCGACCCGCGGCGATCGCCGCACTCACCCTCACAGCTCTGCTCGCTCTCACCGGCTGCGCCGGAAACACCGGTTCCGGCGACGGCATGGAAGGCATGGACCACGGCGGAAGCTCGTCCGCACCCGCCGACACAGCCGACGCGAATGACGCCGACATCATGTTCGCCAGCATGATGAAGGAGCACCACGCGCAGGCCATCGAAATGTCCGACGTCCTTCTCAGCAAGGACGGCGTCGATGAACGCGTCGTTGCTCTCGCGGAAGAGATCAAGGCCGCTCAGGAGCCGGAGATCCAGAAGATGGATCAGTGGCTTGAAGACTGGGGCGCGGAGATGGACAGCATGGAGGGCATGGATCACGGCGACGGCATGATGTCCGAGGAAGACATGCAGGCCCTCGAAGATGCCACCGGTCCCGATGCGGGGCGTCTGTTCCTCGAGCAGATGATCCAGCACCACGAGGGCGCTGTCGACATGGCACAGGAAGAAGTCGACAACGGTCAGAACAGCGACGCCGTCGCACTCGCTGAGACGATCATCGACGCGCAGACCGAAGAGATCGCCACCATGAAGGAGATCCTCGCAACCCTGTGATCCATTGGGTGGGGTGCGGGACTCCCGCACCCCACCCAGTGATCTGTTGCGCACACCATCATGCGAACCCTCAAGACGTCCATGCTGCCCACCTTCCGAACGCGACGCCGTGCGGCACTGACGGTCGCGACAACGATCTCGGCCAGCATCGTGCTGGCCGGGTGCACCGCACCCGCCGAGCCCACCACCGGACACGACCACGCCACCACCATCAGCCACGTTCACGCGATCGTGCCCAACCCCGCAGAGGACGGGTACCTCCTGGGCGCCCATGACGGGATCTACACGGCCACATCCGATGGCGAGGTCGGCTCCCGTATCGAGACCACCGACTTCGACGCGATGGGCCTCATCACCGTCGGTGACGCTCTCCTCGCGTCCGGGCATCCCGGACCGACCACGCCCCCAGAACTCGGCTCCCCCAACCTCGGAATCATCCGGAGCGACGACAGCGCCAGATCTTGGACGCCCGTCTCGTTCACTGGCGAGAAAGACTTCCACGTCCTTGCCGCCGGGAAGAACGACACCCTCTACGGGATCGCCTCGGACTCCGCGGAGCTCCTCCGCACCGACGATCTCGGTGAGACCTGGTCGCCGGTCGGAGAAATCCTGGCGTTCAGCCTCGTCCTCGACAACGCGGGACAACTGATCGCTGCCACCCCAGACGGGCTGCAAATCAGCACTGATGAGGGCGCCACCTTCGCGCCCCTGAACGACGCACCTGCGCTCTACCTCCTCGCCGTATCGCCTGACGGCAAACAGCTGGTCGGTGTCGGCCGCGGCGGGCAGATCTGGGCCAGCACAGGATCCAACGCCGAGTGGGTTCCCGCCGGCGTCACCCATGGCTCCGCGCAAGCGCTCGCGACCACGAACGACGGTGACATCTTGGTCTTTGATGACAGCGGCCTGGCGGCAATCGCCAAGTAGCCGAGAAGACGACATCTCCAGCGGAAGGCGCTCACTTGTCCCGCTATACGCCGAAACTGTCTGCCGATAAGAGGTTTCGGCGAACCATAGCGGCACGCCTTCGAGCGCCGACTAACTGCTGCTGCCGCAAACGATCGATTCTGACCACCTCCCGATTGTGGATGGGTGGTGCCACACATGAACTCGCCTTGTGTTTCCGACTTGACTCACTTGTACGGCGACTCAGTCCTCTCGACCTGGTGATACTCGCTGAATTCCTTTGGCGTGAGATCGGATATTGCCTCGGACATTCCATCGGGATCGATGCTTGGTCCTACAACAGTGCGGAACCCCTGGCGCGCGTGAAAGCTAGGAACTCCAAGGTCTATTCCACCAACGATGATCGATTCAGGATCTTGATCGCGGATTACGGGATGCTGCGGAGTCAGGAGATCGAAATTGAGGAACTGCTTGATACCGGCAGCCCACGGAACGTGGATGAACTTTGGCTTGCTACCACCCTCCATGAGCGGCGAGATCAGCCGCCACTCACGCTCAGCGGCGAACGACGAACTTGTGACTGACACCACCAACCTCGAGAACCGTCTTGTTGATATCCACGTGGCGCCTCTAGACCACCATGACCTAGGCAAGATACTCGACGTTGGCGAACATCTTTTGAATCTCGATTTCTCGAGAATCCGCACCCGCCTTCTGAATACTGCAGTCGGCACGGCAAGTATCGCGCATGCTCTCGCGCTTGCCTGCTGTAACGAGCGAGACATCACCCAGGGAGGCAAGGAGAAGGTCATCTTCACTGAAGATGACTTTCGGGAAGCCGCGCAAGCCTACGTACGCACGCGGTCGGGTGCGGTAAAGGCCAGATTCACCCGCGCTCTCAAAGTTCACCGCAAACGGATGTATGACAACACCGAGATAATCCTCCGTGCCCTCACACAGCTCCCAGAAAGCGGCGGAACGGTCGGGCAGATTCTTGCGATTATTCGTGTCGAGAAGCCCAGCTACCCGTCGAGCAACGCGACCAAGTACCTTCAGGAGCTGCAAGAAGAGGCGCGCGGTTCGCTGATACGTAAGACGTCATCCGGTGTCTACCGATTCGATGAACCACTCCAGCACGCATACGCAAAGGCATACTTCGGAGAACCCTCAGACGAGACCGAGGGGACACCAATTAGCGATTGGGAGTCAGCGTTCATTAGCCAGGGCAAGGAGTTCATAACCCGTCTGCTCGTTCAAAGGGAGATTGAAGAAAATCGATACGCCATGACGGACGATGAACCTACCGAAGAGTGGGAGCTCGAGGAAAATGAATCGAAGGCGTAGCGAAGCATGACCCTGCCAGCTCAGTCGCAGCGGAGCGCCCCTACCGAATAGATCTGAGATTCGCCGACAGATCCCCTTTCAGATCCAGTAGCTAGTTTAGAAACGTGCTGCTGAGCATCCTCTACAAACCAGTATGTAGTTGGGCGCTGCACGGGCAGCGCCCAACTGGTCCCTCTCGGGCGCTTCATCACGTCGGTTCCAGTGGGGGCGGATTCGCTCACACCGAGCGATTCCGCTGCACGCAATCGTGCGAGCTTGGAATGAGGGGCCCTCAAATCCGGTGTCGAAGCGTCGACCAGCCACACAGGCCGATAAGCACTGACGCAGAGGCTGTAACCGCTGGCCACTCGCCGAACCAGCCTGCGCGCGCTGCCGGTAGGCTTGATCTGATGTCCGCGGGGGCGGGCATCACGACCCGGAGGGAGCCTCGATGCTCACGCCCTTCCTGATCATCGGTGGCATCGGTCTGCTCATCCTGATCATCTCGCTCGTCGTCGGAGACATCTTCGACCACTTCGAGATCGGTGATGGCGCGATCTCGGGCACGGCGCTCGGCGTCGCCGCCACGGTCTTCGGCGCGGCCGGCGTGCTGACCGCCGGCGCCGACCTCGACATCGTGTGGGCCTATGTGCTCGCCGCGGTGCTCGCCGTCGCCGCCTACGTCGTCGCGCTGCTCCTCGTGAAGCGCCTCACCGCGTCATCCGATGGAGAGCTGCAGAGCGCCGTGGGCCTCACGGGCATCTCGCGCTCCGACATCTCCGTCGCGGGCGGCGAGGTGAGCCTCGACGGACCGCACGAGATCGAGCGCCGCCTCGCGTTCTCCGACCAGCCGATCCCCGAGGGTGTGCGTATCCGCGTCATCGAACACACCGGCACCCGGGTCAAGGTCGAACCGGCCTGACCCCGACGCGACACCGCCGGACCTGACATCCACCGGCCCCCGGCCGGACCACGACCACGCTCCGAACAGTCCATCGAGAGGACAGCATGGAATCCCAGCCCTACATTCAAGTGATCGCGATCGTGGCGATCATCGTCGCGGTGCTCGCACTCGTCGTGTTCATCGCGCGCCGCATTCGCCGCGTACCGCCGAACGAGGCGCTCGTCATCGTCGGCCGTGGCGCCGGCCGCAAGGCGGCGGGTGAACCGACCGGACAGCGCGTCGTCATCGGCGGCCGCACCTTCGTCTGGCCGATCCTGCAGCAGGGCTTCTCGATCTCGCTCGAGCAGCGCCAGATCGGCATCACCGTCGAGGGTGTCGACAAGAACCGCATCAAGATCGCGATCAAGGCCTCGATCAACTTCAAGGTCTCGGGCACCGAAGAGGGCGTGCGCCGCGCCGCCCAGCGATTCCTCTCGCAGCAGGGCGCTCTCACCGACATCATCAAGGAGTCGCTCGAGGGTTCGCTGCGCTCCATCGTCGGTGACATGACGATCGAGCAGATCATCTCCGACCGCAAGAGCCTCTCCGACCGGGTCGTCGCCGAGACGAAGACCGACCTCGTCGAGCAGGGCCTCCAGGTCGACCTCCTCAACATCTCCGACATCTCGACGCCGGGCAGCGACTACCTCGCGAACCTCGGTCGTGCCGAAGCCGCGCGTGCCCGCCAGGTCGCCGAGGTCTCCGAGGCCGAGGCCGCACGTGCGAGTGAGTTCGCGCGCATCGAGGCGGCCGAGCAGATCGCCGAGCGTCAGAAGGCTCTGAGCCTCCGCCAGGCGACGATCAAGGCCGAGACCGACAAGGCGAACGCCGAGGCCGAGGCCGCCGGTCAGCTCGCGAAGGCCGGCCAAGACCGCCTCGTCGCCGTCGAGGAGCGCGAGGCGCTCACCGAGCAGGCGCTCGTCGAGCAGGAGCGCCTCGACATCGAGGTGCGCAAGCCCGCCGAGGCCGAGGCGTACGCCGAGGTTCAGCGCGCGACCGCCCAGCGTGACGCCGCGAACGCCGCGACCGAGGCCGACGCCTTCAAGCGCACGAAGATCGCCGAGGCGAACAAGGTCGCCGCCGTGCAGGACGCCGAGGCGTCCGCCGCCGCCGTCCGCTTCGCCGGTGAGGCCGAGCGTGACCGCCAGGTCGCCCTCGCCGCCGGTATCACCGCCGAGGGTGAGGCACGCGCTACCGCGATCCGCGCCGAGGGTCTCGCCGAGGCCGCCGCGACCGACGCCAAGGCCGAAGCGCTCAAGAAGTACGGCGACGCGGCGCTCGCGCAGGAGATCATCTCGCGCCTGCCCGAGATCGTTCGCGCGGCAGCCGAGCCCATCTCGAACATCAAGACCCTCACGGTCGTCTCGACCGACGGCGCCTCCGCCGTCACGAAGACCGTCGGTCAGGTGCTCGGCGAGGGCACCGAGGTCGTCAAGTCGCTCACGGGTCTCGACCTGTCGGCGCTGCTCGGCGGCATCGCGGGCTCGCGCCTCGGCGACAACGCCGGCACGGTCACGACGAGCGAATAGAACGACGAGACCCCGTTCGCGGCCCTCACCTTCTCGGTGACGGATGCCGCGGGCGGGGTTTCTTCATGCCCTCAGGCGTCGAGTGCTGCGGTCGCGGCGCGACGCCCTTCGGCGATGAGGCGTGGCACGTCGCGCATCGTCCACTGCGCCATCCGCTCCATCTCGGGCTGGACGAGCACGACCGACGGGTCGCGCGCGAGGTCGGCGATCTTCGTGTTGGTGCGCATCATGCGCACGTTCTCCCACTTGGCGTGGAGGTTGACGACGATGACCCGCTCGGCGCCGAGCTCGCGTGCCGCGGCGTGCGGCACGTTGTCGACCATCCCGCCGTCGGCGAGCAGGCACCCGCCGATGCGCACGGGCGGGAGGATGCCGGGCACCGCGATCGTCGCCCGCAGCGCGAGGCTCAGCGGGCCCGAGTGGATCGTCACCGCGCGACGGGTGCGGAGGTCGGTCGCGACGGCACCGAAGACGCGGGGCAGGTCTTCGATGCGGGGGTCCTCGCCGAGCAGGCGTTCGAGGGCGGCCGTGACGACGCGCGTGTCGAGCACGCCCCAGCGCGGTTTGGCGGTCCACTTCGCGATGCGCGTCCAGCGGAAGCGACGGGCGATCTCCTCGATCGCCTCACCGTCGAGGCCAGCCGCGTAGGCCGCGCCGACGAGTGCCCCCGAGCTCGTGCCCGTCACGATGCCCGGGCGGACGCCGCGCTCCTCGAGCACCTGCAGCACGCCGACGTGGGCTGCGCCGAACGCGCCTCCGCCGCTCAGCGTGAGAGCGAGACGCGGATCATCGGCGCCCGGCCGCGGTTCGTGGGGCATCTGGTGACGCTACCACCCGCGGCCGCGCAGGCGTCAGTCGTTGACGAGGTCGGGATTCGAGGGGTTGTCGGCGGGGTCGAAGTCGGCCGGAGGCGCCTCGGAGCCCGCGTCATCCATCGATCCGGCGTCGGCACCGGAGGCTTCGCCCGCGCCCGCGGGAGCGCCGGCGTCGCGCTGATCGGTGACCGGCTCGTCGGCGTACGACTCGTCGATCGATGCGTCGTCGGACTGCGCACCGTCGGTCTGTGCGTCGTGGGTCTGTGCGCCGTCGGCAGCGGCCTCAGTGGCTTCGCCGTCGCTGTCGACCGCGAAGTCGGGGTCGACCTGGTCGCCCGTGAAGCGTTCGGGACGGTCTTCTGCCGGAACCTCAGCGGGGTAGTCGGTGTCGCTCATGTGTCATGTCCCTTTCGTCGGTCCAACGTCGAACTTTCGACGCTACGTCGCCGCGCCCCTCTCCGTCAGGGGGTTGACAGTCTCCCCTCGCGCCCCGCGTCCTCCCGCGCCCTCACCCACGCACACTCACCGAAAGGTCAATCCGCGCGGGTGCACACACGGGAACACCCCACCCGATTGACCTCTCGATCGAGAGAAACGCGAGCACGCGGCATCCCCTCGCGCACGCGTTCCCACGTACCCGCACGTGCCCTCACACTCGCGAACCCGCGCACACCCACTCGCACCCACGCACACTCACCGAGAGGTCAATCCGCGGCGGTGCACACACGGGCACACCCCACCCGATTGACCTCTCGATCACGAGAAAGGCGAGCGCGCGGCATCCCCTCGCACACGCGGAATGCACCCGCGCACGCGCACGCGCTCACCGAGAGGTCAATCCCACGGGGTGCGCGGGCCGACGCACCCCGACGAATCGACCTTTCGATCGAGAAACGAGACGAGAAGCGAGGCGCGAGGCGCGCTAGCGGCGGGCGTTCGCGACGGTGACGATCGCGTCGATGAGGGATTCGGCCGAGCGCGCATCGGCGACGACGTCGACACGGAGGCCGATGCTGCGCGCGTCACGGGCGGTCTGCGGGCCGATGCACGCGACGACGATCGACTCGGGGATCGGGCCGAGCTGCTCCTGCACCTGCTCGGCGACGCTGCCCGACGTGACGAGCACGGCGTTCACGACACCGGCGCGCACGTCATCGATGACCTTCTGCGCGACCGGAACACCGATCGTGCGATACGCCACGACGGCGTCAACGTGGTGCCCGATGCGTGTGAGGCCCACCGAGAGCACCTGCTTCGCGATCGCGGAACGCAACGCGAGGATGCTGAGCGGAACCGTGCCGTCGGTCGCTTCCTCCCACTCCTTGAGGAGGCCCACGGCCGAGTTCTCTTCGGAGGGCACGATGTCGGCGTGGTAGCCGGCTGCGGTGAGGGCGGCGGCGGTCGTCTCGCCCACGGCGGCGACCTTCGTACCGGCGGGGATGACGGCCCGATGCGACGACAGAACATCGACGGTCGTCGCGCTCGTGATCGTGACCCAGTCGTAGCCGCCGTCGGCGAGCTTCGCGAGGGCGCGTTCGAGGGCCGGCGCGTCATCCGTCGGCGCGAAGTTGATCATGGGGGCGACGACGGGCGACGCACCCTTCGAGCGGAGCGTCGCGGCGACGCCGTCGCCCCAGGGCCCACCGCGGGGAACGATCACGCGCCACCCGGCGAGCGGCTTCAGGTCACTCGCCGACGGGCGAGCAGAAGCCGCGCCGGTGTACGGTGCGCTGTCGGTCACGGTGTTCTCTCCAGGGGAGCAAGGTCGCCGGCACCGTTGCCGAGGAGTTCGTCGACGACGCGGACAGCGACGTCGTGAGCCGCCTCGGCCAGATGTGCAGCCGAGCGGCTCTCGGGAGAGGCGGCGTGTGCGCTCGTCACTCGGCGCGTCCCGTCGGAACTGTACACGCTCGCCGAAAGGAAGAAAAGTTCATCTTCGAGGAAGGCGGTCGCCGCGACGGGCGCCGAGCAGCCGGCCTCGAGACCCGCGAGCACGAGGCGTTCGGCGGTCACGGCGGCCCGCGTCGAGACGTGTTCGACGGCCGCGAGGGCCTTCTCGAGCTCACGCGATCCGCGCTCGTCGCGCACCTCGAGCGCGAGGGCTCCCTGCCCGGGAGCGGTCGGCCACGAGGTCAGGGAGAAGTACTCGCTCACGGCGTCGCCGCGCGCGATGCGTGCGAGACCCGCGGCCGCGAGCACGACGGCGTCGAGCCGGTCGGCGTCGGCGACGTCGTCGGAGAACACCCGGCCGAGGCGCGTGTCGATGTTGCCGCGGATGTCGATGACGTCGAGGTCGGGCCGCTTCGCGAGCAGCTGCGCGATGCGGCGCGGCGAGCCCGTTCCGACGCGGGCACCCTCGGGCAACTCGGCGAGCGTCAGTCCGTCGCGCGCGCACAGCGCATCGCGAGCATCGACGCGCTTCGGCACGGCTCCGAGTCGGAGCGACGGGTGGTCGCCGGTCGGCAGGTCCTTGAGCGAGTGCACGACGAGGTCGCACTCGCCCGCGACGAGCGCCTCGCGCAGCGCCGCTGCGAACACGCCCGTGCCGCCGATCTCGCTGAGCGACGCACGGTCGGTGTCGCCCTGGGTCGTCACGGTGACGATCTCGATCTCGGCGTCGGCCGCCTTGCCGATGCGCTCGGCGATCTGCTTGGTCTGGGCGAGCGCGAGGGCGCTGCCCCGCGTGCCGATACGGATGACGCTCACGGGGCGATCCCCGAGAGAGCGGGCCGGAACCCGAGTCTGACGTTCTCGCAGCAGCCCGGGCGGCACACGTCGTACCAGGGGCCGAGCTCGGTGACGGCGGGGCGCTCGGCCGCCGGAGTGCCGTTGACGCGCTCGAGCACGAGGTCGACGAGACCGGCGACGTAGGCGGGGTGCGTTCCGGGAGTCGGAACGCGCACGGCGACGAGGCCGTGTTCCTCCGCCGTCTCGAGAGCTTCGTTGTCGAGGTCCCACAGGACCTCCATGTGGTCGCTCACGAATCCGAGCGGCACGATGATGATGGCCTTCCGCCCCGCGGCGGGGAGCTCTTCGATCGCGTCGTTGATGTCGGGCTCGAGCCACGGCATCGACGGGGGGCCGCTGCGCGACTGGTACACGAGCTGCCAGGGCACGTCGCCCGCGCCGGCCTCGCGCATGACGACCTCGGCGACGGCGCGGTGCTGAGCGGCATAGGCGCCGCCCTCACCGAAGCCGCGCTCGGCGGGGCCCGACTTCGCGGCATCCGTCGAGGGGATCGAGTGCGTTGCGAAGAGCACCTCGACCTCGGTGAGCCGGTCGATGTCGGCGGGGAGCTCGGCGAGAGCATCGCGGACGCCCTCGATGAACGGCGTGACGAAGCCGGGGTGGTCGAAGAACTGACGCACCTTGTCGATCTCGATGACGTCGCCGAGCGACGTGTCTTCGAGCGCGTCGGCGAAGTCTTCGCGGTACTGACGGCAGCTCGAGTACGAGCTGTAGGCGCTCGTCGCGATCGCGATGAGGCGGCGGTGGCCGGCCTCGTTCGCCTCACGCAGCGCGTCGTTCAGGTACGGGTCCCAGTTGCGGTTGCCCCACAGCACGGGCAGGTCGATGCCGCGCGACGCGAGCTCGGCCTCGAGGGCCGCCTTGAGGTCACGGTTCTGCTGGTTGATGGGGCTCGTTCCGCCGAAGTGGCGGTAGTGGTGCGCGACCTCTTCGAGGCGCTCGTCGGGGATGCCGCGGCCGGCCGTCACATTGCGGAGGAAGGGGATGACGTCGTCCTGCCCTTCCGGTCCGCCGAAGCCGGCGAGGAGGATGGCGTCGTAGGCGACGGGCACCTCGACGTGGGCGTCACCGCTCTGCGCTGCGGGCGTCGCGCCGGGCACGACGGCGCCGGCGGCACACGGGGCGGAGGTCGCCGGGCGGGGCTTCGTACCGAGGTTCTTCGCGGCCATTACTGCAGCACCTCGACGATCTCGGCCGTCGAGATACGACGACCGGTGTAGAACGGCACCTCTTCGCGCACGTGGCGACGGGCATCGGTCGCGCGGAGGTCGCGCATGAGGTCGACGAGGTCGGTGAGCTCGTCGCTCTCGAGGGGCAGCAGCCACTCGTAGTCGCCGAGGGCGAACGAGGCGACGGTGTTGGCGACGACGTTCGTGAACGCGGCACCCTGACGGCCGTGCTCGGCGAGCATGCGCCCGCGCTCGCCCGGATCGAGCAGGTACCACTCGTAGCTGCGGACGAACGGGTAGATCGTCATCCAGCCCTTGGGGTCGATGCCGCGGAGGAAGCCGGGCACGTGCGAGCGGTTGAACTCCGCGTCGCGGTGCACGCCCATCGCGTTCCACGTGGGCAGGAGGGCACGGAGCAACCGCGCACGGCGGAGCTGCCGGAGCGCCCACTGCAGGCCCTCGGCGTCGGGGCCGTGGAGCCAGATCATCAGATCGGCGTCGGCACGGAGCCCGGAGACGTCGTAGAAGCCACGGATCGTGACCCCTTCGCTCTCGACCGATGCGGCGACACCGTCGAGTTCTTCGACGAAGCGCGGCACATCGTGACCGTCGAGGTCGTCAGGGCGCTGCGGATCCCGTCGGAACACGGCGAACAGCGTGTAACCGGCGGGCGTGGGCTCGGTATCGGCCGGAGCGGCCGCGTCAAGCGTCATGAACCTAGTCTCCCTCGCTTCGGGGCAAGGGCCAAAACGACAGCGAGCTCAGTCGTCGAGGCGCGAACGGACGACGAGCCACACGATGCCGCCGACCGTCGCAGCGACGCCTGCGGCCGCGGCGATGGCGCCGCCGGGGTTCTCGGCGTAGAAGGCTCGGGCCCGAACCTGGGCGCGGCGGGTGGCACGACCGATGCGCTTCGGGAAGTTCAGGCGGTCTTCGAGGGCGTTCAGGGTCGCGACGAGATCGGCGCGGGCATTCTCGACGTCACGGCGCGCTTCGGCGCGGCTCTCACCGGTCATACTCTCCGACTCCCTTGATGGCGTTGAGGTCTTGCTTGAGGCTCTCGGCCGTCTCGACCGGCTCGGATCCGCGCTTGAACGCGCGGAGCGCGAGCAGGGCGAAGATGACGATGATGAGCAGCAGGACGCCCGAGACCGAGAGTGCTGCGGCCCAGGCCGGCATGACGAGCGCGAGGGCGAGGATGCCGGTCGCGATGAGCGTTCCGAGCAGGAACACGGCTATGAACGCTGCGGCGAGCACGAACGCTCCACCGAGCCCGAAGTTCTTCGCCTTGAAGGCGATCTCGGCCTTCAGGCGGTTGAGCTCGGCGGCGACGAGGTCGCCGACCACCTGCGGGATCTGCCCGAGGAGAGTCAGCAGAGAGCGGTTGTCGCTCGATTCGGCCACGATCGCCTCCGGCTTACTTATCGGTCGACGTGGACGTCGACTTCGTCGTACGCGTGGTGGTGCTGCGCGGCTTCGCGGGGGCCTTCTTGGCCGGGGCGCGCTTAGCCGGGGCGCGCTTCGGCTTCTCGGCCTCGGTCACGACCGCGTCGACCTCGGATGCGGCGGCATCGACGGCCTTGGCCGCAGCGTCGGCGGCCTTCGACGTCGCCGTGGCCGCACTCTTCTGAGCCGACTTGGCGTCGGAGCCCGCAGCCTTCGTGACGGCGTTGAGCACGCGCTTGGCGCCGTCGAGCACCGTCCCGCCGACATCGCCGACGCGGGCGAGGGCGAAGCTCTTGGCCGACTCGACACCGTTCTGCACGGGAGCCGTGTTCCACACCGAGCTCGCGGCCGATGCGATCTGCTCGTAACGCTCGCGCCCGGCGCGCGTGCCGAGAACGTATCCGGTCGCCAGGCCGGCGACGAACAACAGTTTGCCCTTCATGGTGACCCCTCTTCGTTCGTGCACGTTGTTCCAGCGTAGACCCCCGCCCCTGATGCGCAAGGGGAGGTTGACGCAATATGCCGTTCGCGTTATGGACGCGGCGTGAGGCCCAGAGCGTTATGACGGATACGGAGAGCCGCCTCCTTCGCGTGCGGCACGACCGAGGCGAGGCCGGTGCCGGCGAGCCACGCTCCGGTCACCGCGATCGACGGGTCTTCGCGCACGAGCGACTCGAGCACGTCGACGCGTTCGCGCTGCCCGATCGCCGCGTGCGAGAGCGCGTCGCGCCAGGGCGTGCGTTCGACGGCCCGCAGGTCGGTCGAGCCGAGGTGCCGCCCGAGGAGTGCCGACGCGTCGGCGAGCGCGAGCGCCGTGACCGCGGCGTCGCCCTGCCCGTCGAGCGGGTTCGCCGCCCCGAGACGGCCGTAGGACAGACGGATGACGTGGCGATCGCCCGCCTCCTCGGCCAACCAGCCCCACTTGGCGCTCGCGTGCGTCATGGCCTTGGCCGTGACGCCGGGGGTGCCCTCGACGACGAGGAGGCCCGAGCCGCGGGGAGCCCCGAGATCGGGCGCGTCGACGACGAGAGTGACGAGTTCCACGGGCGGGCCCGCCGGCCACGGCACGGTCGTCGCCGCAGCCCAGTCGGGTCGCGCGCTCGCCAGCCACGGCAACGCCGAGGAGGCCGGCGTCGCGATGATCACGAAACGCGCGCGAGTGTCATCCCCCGCAGCTCGCGTCACGACCCAGTGGTCACCCTCGCGACGGAGCCCGTCGACCGCGTCGCCCGTCTCGATGCGGCCGGCAAAGTGGGCGATGCTCGCTCGCAGCGCGTCGACGAGTGTCGTCATGCCGCCGCGGAGTCCCTGCACGGCCGTGCCGGCGGGTCGCGAAGCGGCGAGCTGTGAAACTGCTCCGGAGAGCGATCCCGCGCGCGTCATCGCCGGATTGAGGCCGGGTGCGACGACATCGACGTCGAGATGGCGGGGGTCGGCCGAGTACACGCCGGTCGCGATGGGCGCGACGAGATTGTCGAGGACGGCACGACCCATGCGCTTCTCGACGAGCTCGCCGAGGTTCGATTCGCGTCCGATCGTGAGCACGGGCAGCAGGCGATCGGCGTAGGCGCGGATCGCGGCACGGGTGCCGATGACGGCGCGCACGTCGTTCGCGAGCGGCGAGGCGGGGATGCCGAGTACGCCCGTCTTCGGCAGCGGGGCGAAGCGCGGGCCGCCGTCACCGCCGTCGAGGGCGAGCCATGCGCCGCCGCCCGCGGGCGAGACGATACTGTCGGCGAGGCCGAGCTCGTCGAGGAGTTCGGCGACGTGTCCGCCGCGGGTCGCGAACGACTCGGCTCCGACGTCGACGCGCAGGCCGTCGAGTTCGGCCGACGCGATGCATCCGCCGATCTCGGGGCGCGCCTCGAGCACGACGGTGTCGAGGCCGACCTTGAGGCACTCACGCGCCGCGACGAGACCGGCGACACCGCCGCCGATCACGACGACGTCGATGACGGATGGCTCGCTCACAGCGAGTGCACCAGCTCGACGATGCGCGTGAGAACCGCGGGATCGGTCTCGGGCGGAACACCGTGACCGAGGTTGAACACGTGCGCCGGCGCCGCGCGGCCCTCGTCGACGATGCGACGCACGGCGGCCTCGAGCACCTCCCACGGGGCGCCGAGAAGAGCGGGGTCGAGGTTGCCCTGCAGAGGCACGGCTGCGCCGATGCGGCGCGCGGCCTCGTCGAGAGGGATGCGGTAGTCGACGCCGACCGCGTTGACGCCGATGGCGTGCATCGCGCCGAGCAGTTCGCCCGTTCCGACACCGAAGTGCACGGTCGGCACGAGGCCCGTGACCCATGAGAGCGCGCGCTGCGACGCGGGAGCGACGTGCCGCTCGTAGTCGGCGAGCGAGAGCGCACCGGCCCACGAGTCGAAGAGCTGAGCGGCTGACGCGCCGGCGAGCACCTGGGCGCGGAGGAAGCGGCCGGAGAGATCGGCGCACCACTCCATGAGCGCCGCCCATGCCCCGGGGTCGGCGTGCATGAGCGTGCGGGCCGCGAGGTGGTCCTTCGAGGGGCCGCCCTCGGTGAGGTACGCGGCGAGGGTGAACGGAGCGCCCGCGAAGCCGATGAGCGGCGTCGCCGGGCTGTCGCCGTTCGGCCGCTCGTTCAGTTCGGCGACGGTGAGGCCCACGGCCTCGGAGATCGGGGCGATCCCCTCGTCGAGACGATCGAGGTCGATGGATGTCAGTTCCGCGACATCCGCCCCCGTTCGCAGGGCCTTGTCGAAGACCGGGCCGCGCCCCGCGACGATGTCGACCGCGACGCCGACGAGACGGAGCGGCACGACGATGTCGCTGAAGAAGATGCCCGCGTCGACGCCGTGGCGTCGGATCGGCTGCAGCGTGATCTCGCTCGCGAGGGCCGGGTCGAGGCACGCGTCGAGCATGCGCGTGCCGACGCGCAGGTCGCGGTACTCGGGCAGCGAGCGGCCGGCCTGACGCATGAACCAGACGGGCGTGACCGGCGGGCGGTCGCCGCGATACGCGCGAACGAGCCGCGATCCGCTCGTGAGTCCGGAGGTGAGCGGGTGCTGGGCGTCGAGTTCCACGTGCCCCATTCTCTCCCGGACGGCGGCGCTCCGCTTCCCGATTCGAGGTACTCCACTACCGCGCGTAGAATCAATCGGTGCTCATCTGTCTATCCGCGAGTCACAAGAACACCGACTTCGACCTCCTCGAGAAGCTGTCGGTGATCGCGGACGCCTCCGCGCAGCACATGATCGGGCAGACCGATGCCATCCGCGGCGCGGTCGTCGTCGCCACGTGCAACCGCTTCGAGGCGTACATCGACCTCGACGAGCCCGACGGCGCATCGCCCATCCCCGCCATCACCGAGGCCATCTCGGCCGTCGGCGAAGACGCCGGCGTCGACCCCGCCGAACTGCGTGCGAGCCTCGACCTCGTACACGGCAACGCCGTCGCCCAGCACCTCTTCGCCGTGGCCTCCGGCCTCGAATCGGTCGTCGTCGGCGAGGGCGAGATCGCCGGACAGGTGCGCCGCGCCCTCGAGCGAGCCCGCCGCACGGGAACGACGAGCCCCGAGCTCGAGCGTCTCTTCCAGCGTGCGGCGCAGACCTCGCGTGCCGTCAAGAACTCGACGGGCATCGGCTCCGAGGGCCGCTCGCTCGTGCGCCTCGCCCTCGAACTCGCGTCGAGCCGTGTGAGCGACTGGTCGCAGACACGCGTCCTCCTCGTCGGCACGGGTCGCTACGCGGCCGCCTCCCTCGCCGCCCTCCGCGATCGCGGTGCGACCGAGATCCGCGTGCACTCCCCCTCGGGCCGCGGCGAGCGCTTCGCCGCGAGCCACGCCATGGAATCGGTGCACGCTCGCGACTTCTCCCGTGAAGCCGCCCTCGCCGATGTCATCGTCACGTGCACCAACAGCGACAACCACGTCGTCGACGCCGCACTGCTGCAGGCCGGTCGCGCACAGTTCGACGTCGTGGCCGACGGGCACCTGCAGATCGTCGACGACGAGCGCCCCGCGGCACGCGCACTGCTCATCGACCTCGGCCTCCCGCGCAACATCGACCCCGACGTCACGGGCGTCGACGGCATCGAGCTGCTCGACCTCGAGACGATCCGCATCCACGCCCCGCTCGAAGAGTTCAACTCGACCGACGTCGCGCGCGGCATGGTGCACCGCGCCGCGCGAGCGTTCGGCGCCGCGGGCGAAGAGCTCGACGTCGCCCCCGCCGTCGTCGCGCTCCGCAAGCACATCTTCGACGTGCTCGACGGTGAGATCGAGCGCGCCCGCCGCCGCGGAGATGACGACGGATCGACCGAAGAAGCCCTCCGCCACATGGCCGGCGTGCTCCTGCACACCCCGATGGTGCGCTCGCGCGAGTATGCACGCCAGGGCGAACAGCGCATGTGGATCGACGGGCTCCACGCCGTGTTCGGCGTCCGCCCCGGTGACGAGGAGCCCGCAGACTCCGGTTCGATCACGGCGGAGCGTGCCTGAGACCGGGTCGCTCCCCGCGACCATGCTCGCCGTCGTCTACGACGCGTTCGGCGAGACCCCCGAGCTCCGTTCGATCGCGACGCCGACCCCGAGCGCACGTGGCGTCGTCGTGCGCGTCGAGGCGACCGGTCTCTGCCGGAGCGATTGGCACGGCTGGTCGGGGCACGACAGCGACATCCGTCTGCCGCACGTGCCGGGCCATGAGCTCGTCGGTCGGATCGCGGCCGTCGGCGCGGAGGTCGAGCGGTTCGCCGTCGGCGACCGCGTCACGACGCCGTTCGTGTGCGCGTGCGGGCGGTGCCCCGAGTGCATCGCCGGCGACGGGCAGGTGTGCCGCAACCAGACGCAGCCGGGCTTCACCCACGAGGGTTCGTACGCCGAGTTCGTCGCCCTGCACGACGCCGACGTCAACCTCATCACCGTTCCCGACGACCTCGACGCGGGCGCCGCCGCCCTGCTCGGCTGCCGCTTCGCGACGTCGTACCGCGCGCTCGTGCACCGCGCTCATGTCGTGCGGGGCGAGCACGTCGTCGTCTTCGGCTGCGGCGGCGTGGGCCGGAGCGCCGTCATGATCGCCGCGGCCCTCGGCGCACACGTCGTCGCCGTCGACATCGACGCGGGTGCCCGAGCCGCCGCTCTCGCTGCGGGTGCCGTCGCCGCCGTCGATCCGCGGGCGGAGACCGACCTCGTCGCGCGGCTCCGCGAGCTCACCGACGGGGGTGCGCACGTCACGATCGAGGCGCTCGGCCTCGCGTCGACGACGGATGCCGCACTGCGAACGCTCCGGCGGCGCGGGCGTCACGTGCAGATCGGGCTCTTCGCCGCCGACCCCGTCGTGCCCCTCGGCGTCGTCATCGCGGGCGAGCTCGACGTCTTCGGCAGTCACGGCATGCCCGCGGCCGACTACCCCGAGCTGCTCGACCTCGTCGCGTCGGGCGCACTCCGGCCGGAGTCGATCATCGAGCGCCGCATCCCCCTCGCCGAGGCGCCCGCCGCGCTCGTCGCCCTGCCCGAGTCGCCCGGCGTCACCCTCATCGAGGTCTCCTGACGCGCGGCTAACGTCGAGGCATGAGTGGAGTGCGTCTGAGCGGATTCGTCGTCTGCGCGAATGAGCGCGAGGCGAGCGTCATCCGCCAGCACGTGCCCGAGCACATCGCTCTCACACGCGCCGAGCGAGGGTGTCTCTCGTTCGATGTGCGCGAATCGATCGATCCGCTTGTGTGGCTCGTCGACGAGCACTTCGACACCGACGAGGCGTTCGCGGCCCACCAGGCGAGGGTCGCGTCGAGCGACTGGGGGCGGCTGACGCAGGGAATCGAGCGGCGGTACACGATCACCGGAGGGTCGGCATGATTCAGCACTTGCCCTTGCTCTACACGGCGTAGAGAATGGAGTCATGACCGTTCAGCACACCGGAAGCCATGCACACGTCGTGTCACACCAGCGCTTCGTCCAGCTGAAGACCGAGTTCGCTCGTCGCTCCGGGCGTACCGTGACGAGCGTCATCCGTGCCGAGCGGAACGACGATCTCGTCGACGCGGGCGTACCCACCGATCTCTGACCGAACGCGCGAGTGCCCCTCGCGCGCCGGAGTACCGATCGAACGGCACTCCCGCGCGCGAGGGGCACTCGGGTGGAGGGGTCAGGCGCCGCGCAGGCGCTCCGCGAGGTACGCGTGCAGCGTCTCGAGCGGCACACGCTCCTGCTTCATCGTGTCGCGGTCGCGCACGGTCACGGCGTTGTCCTCGAGCGAGTCGAAGTCGACGGTGACGCAGAACGGCGTGCCGATCTCGTCCTGTCGGCGGTAACGACGACCGATGGCGCCCGAGTCGTCGAAGTCGACGTTCCACGAGGCGCGCAGCTCGTCGCCGACCGAACGCGCGAGCGGCGAGAGGGCCTCGTTCCGCGAGAGCGGCAGCACGGCGACCTTGACGGGCGCGAGGCGCGGGTCGAGACGCAGCACGGTGCGCTTGTCGACGCCGCCCTTCGCGTTCGGCACCTCTTCCTCGTGGTACGCGTCGACGAGGAACGCCATGAGCGCACGCGTGAGGCCGAACGACGGCTCGATCACGTAGGGGATGTAGCGTTCGTTCTTCGCCTGGTCGAAGTACGACATGTCCTTGCCCGAGGCCTCGGCGTGCACGCTGAGGTCGTAGTCGGTGCGGTTGGCGACACCCATGAGCTCGCCCCACTCGTTGCCCGCGAACTCGAACTTGTACTCGATGTCGACGGTGCGCTTCGAGTAGTGGGCGAGCTTCTCCTTCGGGTGCTCGAACCAGCGGATGTTCTCGGGTGTCATGCCGAGGTCGATGAACCACGCCCAGCAGAGGTCCATCCAGGTCTGCTGCCACTCGTCGTCGGAGCCGGGCTCGACGAAGAACTCGATCTCCATCTGCTCGAACTCACGCGTGCGGAAGATGAAGTTTCCCGGCGTGATCTCGTTGCGGAACGCCTTGCCGATCTGACCGATGCCGAACGGCGGCTTCTTGCGCGCGGCCTGGACGACGGCGGGGAAGTCGGTGAAGATGCCCTGCGCGGTCTCGGGGCGCAGGTAGTGCAGCCCCTCCTCGTTGTCGACGACGCCGAGGTAGGTCTTCAGAAGACCCGACATCTGGCGGATCTCGGTCCACTGGCCGACCTTGTCGGGGTGGTCGGGGTCGGGGATGTCGGCGAGACCGTTCTCGGGCGGGTGGCCGTGCTTGGCCTCGTACGCCTCGAAGAGGTGGTCGGCGCGATAGCGCTTGTGGGTCACGAGCGACTCGGTCAGGGGGTCGCTGAAGACCTTGACGTGGCCCGAGGCCTTCCACACGGCGGTCGGCAGGATGACGGCGGAGTCGAGTCCGACCATGTCGGCGCGACCGCGCACGAAGGTGTTCCACCACTGGCGCTTGATGTTCTCCTTGAGCTCCACGCCGAGGGGCCCGTAGTCCCAGGCCGACCGCGTTCCGCCGTAGATGTCACCGGACGGGAAGACGAATCCTCGGTGCTGGGCAAGCGTGATGACCGCGTCGAGACGCGACTTCTCTGCCATGGGGCTCCTTAACGGGGGGATGCGGGGTGCTCGCCAATCCTACCGATGTCGCGGAGAGCCTCTCTGGTGGGCGGCTCAGCCCCCTCGGTATGGTGGGCGCGTGAGCCAAGCGACCGAGACGACGGATTCCTCCGGGGGTGTGACCGGGCGCTTGCGTTCGACGGGCGAGGTGGCCCGGTCGTTCCTCTCCCGCATCCCCTTCAGCCTGACCGTCGCGATCGCGCTCGTGGCCGCGGCGATCGCGACCGGCACGATCACCGGCCCGGCATCGACGGCGACCCAGGATGCCTGGGCGGCGGGCGTGCACACGACGATCGACGCCGGTCACTGGTGGAGCGTGCTGACGGCCCTCGTCATCCCGTGGGATCCGTTCCAGCTCGTCGCCGGCGTCCTCGCCGCCCTCGCCCTGCTCGGTATCGCCGAACGGCGCATGGGCACGGCTCGGGTGATCGTCGCGTTCGTCGTGACGGGCGCTCTCGGCGTCGCGATCGGAGTCGCCCTGCAGTGGGTCGGCTCGCTCGCGGGCGAGTGGTGGTCGACCGAGACGGCAGCCGACCTCACGCTCGACCCCCTCACGGCGATCCTCGGCGCGCTCATCACGGCGACGGCGTTCATGGGGTCGCTGTGGCGTCGCCGGTTCCGCGTCGTGACGCTCGCGGCGATCCTCGTGTTCGTGCTCTACGACGGCGACTCGTCGAACGCCTACCGCCTCATCGCGATCCTCCTCGGCTACCCGCTCGGCGCGCTGCTCGCGCGTGACCCGTCGGCGCTGTCGATGCGTCGCTCGTCGCACGGCGAGACGCGCACCCTCGTCGCGACGATCGTCGCCGTCACCGGCATCGGCCCGCTCGTCGCCCTCATCAACGGCAGCGAGCTGACGCCGTTCGCCTACATCTCGTACCTCTTCGCCGACGAGGCGGTCGACCCCGCGACGGTGCTCGCGAAGTGCGGCGGGCCGACGACCACAACCTCCGAGGAGTGCCTGCGGCAGCTCACCCTGCTGAGCGGTCAGGGCTTCGGCATGCTCCTGCTGTCGTTCCTCCCGCTCGTCCTGCTGCTGCTCGCCGCGTGGGGCCTCGCGCGCGGACGTCGCTTCGCGATGTGGCTCGCGATCGGAGTCAACGCCGCCGTCATCCTCTTCGCCCGCACCGCGCTCGACGTGACCGACACGCTCGACGGCGACGACGACCTCTCGGACTGGAGCCTCTTCGACCTCGGCGAGCTGCTCGTCTGGATCCTCGCGGCCGCCGTGCTTCCGCTCCTCGTCATCATCATCCTCATCGTGTCGCGCCGGCACTTCACCCTCACCTCGCCGCGGCCCGCGTACGTGCGCTTCGTCGCCGTGACCGTGACGTCGTTCCTCGTGCTCGCGACGTCGTACTACGTCTTCGGCCTCGCGACTCTCGGTGACTACGCGCCGCCCGCCAACCCGCTCGATCTGCTGCTCGATACGTTCAAGCGATTCATCCCCCCGCACTTCCTCGGGGCGACCGACCCGATCATCGTGACGACCCACGACATCGCGGAGATCGCGTATCAGGCCGTCGGCCCGATCTTTTGGGTGATCTTCATCGTGAGCGCCGTGCTGCTCATGCGTGCGACCGAGTCGCGTGTGCGCGCACCCGAGTATGCCCGCATCCGCGCCATCCTGAAGCGCGGCGGCGGCGGAACGCTCGGCTTCATGGCGACCTGGCCCGGGAACGTCTACTGGTTCAGCGCCGATGGCGAGGCCGCCGTCGCGTACCGCGTCATCAACGGCATCGCCCTCACGATGAGCGACCCGCTCTGCACCGACGACCGCGCCGAGCAGACCATCCACGAGTTCGCCGCGTTCTGCGACAAGAACAGCTGGGTGCCCGTCTTCTACAGCGTGCACCCGCAGTACCTGCCGATCTTCGAGGCGATGGGCTGGCAGCACATGTCGGTCGGCGAGGAGACCCTCGTGCCGACCGTCGATCTCGAACTCACCGGCAAGCCGTGGCAGAAGGTGCGGCAGGCGCTCAACCGCGGCATCAAGGAGGGCCTCACGACGGTCTGGACCCGCTGGGACGACCTGCCCCGACCGACGATCGCCGCGATCAACGCGATCTCGGAGGAGTGGGTCGCCGAGAAGGAGCTGCCCGAGATGGGCTTCACCCTCGGCGGCATGGAGGAGCTGAAGGACCCGGATGTCGCCCTCATGCTCGCCCTCGGCCCCGACGGACGCATCCAAGCGGTGACGAGCTGGCTGCCGAGCTACCGCGACGGCAAGGTCGTCGGGTGGACGATCGACTTCATGCGCCGAACGGATGACAGCATGAACGGCGTCATGGAGTTCCTGATCGCCTCGGCGGCGCTGCACATGAAGGAGACGGGCGCCGAGGTGCTCTCGCTCTCGGGGGCACCCCTCGCGACGAAGCCCCTCCCGCCCGGCGAGGCGGCTCCCGAGCCGACCGTCATGACGCGGCTCTCCGAGTTCCTCGCGAAGACCCTCGAGCCGGCGTACGGCTTCTCGTCGCTCTTCCGCTTCAAGGCGAAGTTCAACCCGACGTACGAGACGATCTCGATGGCCTACCCCGACGCGCTCGCGCTGCCCGCCATCGGCATCGCCGTCGGCCGCGCGTACCTGCCCGAGGTCTCGCCGAAGGAAGCGATCGCGCTCGTCAAGACGTTGACCAAATGAACGCGCTGCTCGACCTCGAGGTCGCGGCCGGCCCCGTGCTCGTCGGGCTCTGCGTCGTGGCGATCGCCCTCGTCATCCTTCTCCTCGCGCGCGAGGCGACCCTGCGGTGGGCGGTCACCGCGCTCATCGCCGTCGTCGCGGGGGCGGGCCTCGGGCTCCTCGCCCTGTGGTTCGTCGTCGACGTCGCCGATGCGTTCGGCGGGCCGGTGAATCTCGCGACGGGCATCATGGTTCCCGCGGCGAGCGCCGGCATCGCCCTCGCGATCGTGTCGCTGCCGCGCGCCCGGCGCTGGCGCCGTGTCGTGGCGATCATCGCGATTCCGGTGTTCGCGCTGACGGCCGGGCTCGTGATCGTCGGCGCCTACGGCATCCAGCGTACGATCGGCGACATCCTCTACATCGACACGACCCCGCTCGCGCCGAGCACGCAGCCCGCGACCGCGCTGCCCGACCCGCTGTGGCAGAGCTGGGAAGCGCCCGCCGACATGCCGGCGACGGGCGAGTGGGGCGTCGTCGACCCGCCGATCGGCAACGCGGCCTCCGGTTTCGATGCCCGCCCGGCGCAGGTCTACTACCCGCCCGCCGCGCTCGTCGCGTCGCCGCCCGAGCTGCCGCTCCTCGTCTTCATGATGGGACAGCCCGGCGAACCGTCCGCCCGAGTGCTCGCGAGCACGCTCGACGACTTCGCCGCCCGCCACGACGGCCTCGCGCCCATCGTGCTCGTCGTCGACCAGCTCGGCGCACCGACCGCCGACCCTCTGTGTCTCGACACCGTGCGCGGCAACGCCGAGACCTACCTCTCGGCGGATGTCGTCGACTGGGCCCGCTCGAATCTCGGCGTCTCCTCCGACCGAACCCGGTGGATCGTCGGCGGCTACTCGAACGGCGGGCAGTGCGCGGCCTACCTCGGGGCCGTGTACCCCGAGACGTTCGGCAACATCATCGCGATCGCACCCGAGGAGTTCGCGGGCGAGAGCTTCCGCGGCGAAGTGCTCGACTCGGTCTTCGGCGGCGACCAGGCCGCGTACGACGCCGTCAAGACGCCGAACATCCTCGCCGCGGGCGACTACCCCGACTCGTGGGCGGTCTTCGCGGTCGGCGCCGACGACCCGGGCTACATCCCCGACACGAAGATCCTCGCGGCGGCGGCGCGCGACGCCGGCATGCGCACCGAGATCCGCGTGCTTCCCGGTACCGACCACGGGGTGAGCGTCATCGAACGCGGCCTCGCGTTCGGGCTCGAGACGCTCGCGCCACGGCTGGGGCTCGCCCGATGAGCACGACACGCAGCTTCAGCTCCGGCGACCGCACGATGATCATCACCGAGACGGGCGACGTCGACGGGCCCTCGTTCGTGCTGCTGCACGGCCTCGGCATGGGCCAGCGCTACTGGTCGGAACTCGCCGACCGCCTCGCCGAGACGGGCCGCGTCTACGCGCTCGACCTGCCGGGCTTCGGCGACGCCCCCGAGCCGCCCGAACCCCTCGACATGGCCGCCTCGGGCGACTTCGTCGCGCACATGATCTCGGAGGAGAAGCTCGAGAACGTCGTGCTCGTCGGCCACTCGATGGGTTCGCAGGTCGCGGTCGAGGCCGCGGCGCGTCATCCCCACCTCGTCGAGCGCCTCGTGCTCATCGCGCCCACCGTCAACCCGCACGAGCGCACCGCGGCGAAGCAGGCGCTGCGCATGCTGCAGGACGCGTCGCTGTCGCAGCCGAGGGTCTTCGCCATCGGAGCCTTCTACTACCTGAAGGCCGGGCCGCGCTGGTACATCAAGAAGCTCCGCACGATGCTCGCGCATCACGTCGAAGAGACCATGCCGCGCATCGTCGACGAGACCCTCGTGATCCGTGGCGAGAAGGACCGCCTCGTTCCGCGCGACTGGGCCGACGAGGTCGTGCGCCTCATCCCGCACGCGCGACTCGTGGAGGTACGCGGCCGCGGGCACGAGACGATGATCACGGCCGGCGAACAGGTCGCGCGACTCATCGCGGAGTTCGCGGCGTGAAGCTCGCGTGGTGGGCGCTCGACTACGTGTACGCCGTGTGGCGGCAGCTCGCGGGCCTCGCTCACCGCCGCCCGCCCGCGCGCTGGGCCCACGGCGACTCGGGGCGCCCCACCCTCGTGCTCGTTCCCGGCATCTACGAGAACTGGCGGTTCCTCGTGCCCCTCGGCGATGCGCTCAACGCTGCGGGGTACCGCGTGACCGTCATCCATGGGCTGGGGCTGAACCTCGGCGGCGTGCGCGAGAGCGGCGAGGCGATCTCGCGCGCACTCGACCGGGTGCGACCCGCTGCCGCCGGCCGGATCATCGTCGCCCACTCGAAGGGCGGCCTCATCGGCAAGCAGGTGCTCGTCGACGGCACGCGCGGCGTCGTCGGGCTCGTCGCCGTCTGCACGCCGTTCGGCGGGGCACGTCTCGCGCGGCTGTTCACCGATCGGCGCGTACGCGCGCTGCTGCCGACCGACGAGACGATCGTCATGCTCGGCTCGTCGACGGCCGTCAACGGTCGCATCGTGTCGGTGTTCGGCACCTTCGACCCGCACGTGCCCGACGGCAGCACCCTCGACGGCGCGACGAACATCGAGGTGCCCGTCGCCGGTCACTTCCGCATCCTGGGCGCCCGGGCGACGCACGAGGCGGTGCTCACGGGGCTCGGTGTGCTCACGCGTACCGACGTGCGCGGCGACGGTATGTAGGGCTTCTGCCGGTTGGTAGGCCCACGCGGCCCCTGCGGGCCTATACAGCGCCGAATCGCCTACAAACCGGGCGACGGGGAGGGCAACGGCGCGCCCGGATGACGCCCCTCAGAGCGCCTGCGCCTCCGCGACCTCGCCGATGACCACGATGTCGATGAACTCGTGGCCGTCGCGCACCGCGTCCGACGCTGCGATGACGCCGCGAAGCCGTTCGACGTCGGCCGCGGTCAGCGTGCCCGGTGCGCCGGCGGCGGTCGTGAGCGGCACGACGAACACTCCGAACGACAGATCGTCGTAGACGTCGATGCCCACCGCGTCGAGAAGTCCTTCATCGAGCAACGACTCACGCAGCGCGACGAACGTGTTGTACGACGCCGAGTCGGCCGTGTAGACGATCGACTCGACATCGACGTCCATCTCGTCGGCAGCGATGGCCGGGAATCCGCTCTCGAGGAACTCGCGCGCGGCCGTGATCGTGAGCCCGTCGCGCGACGCATAGTTGTCGATCGACGCGGCGAGCTGACCGTCCACGAAGTCGATACGGCTTGAGATGTACTGGCCCGAGGCGATGAGGTCGACCCACGAGTCGAGCTCGTCCGCGTGCGACTCGGCGGCCCACGCGTCGACACCCCAGGCCGCGACGTGTCCGCCCCAGTCGGAGAGGGCGCGCATCGTGCGGATCTGCGGCAGCTCAGCGAGCGGGCTCGCATCGACGAGCTCTTCGACGTCGTCGACGATGTCGCTGACGAGGGATGCCGGTGCGGAACCGACCTCGAGGGCGACCGTCAGTTCGAGCACGCCATCGTCGTTCACGCGTGCCGACGCTCGCCCGACGCCCGGAATCCGTTCGATCTCGTCGTTCAGCCCCTCCGCCGAATCGGAGGCCGGCGCGCTCGGGCGCACCGCGTCACCGAGGCGTGCAGCGACGTCGAACGGTGAGCATCCCGCGAGCAGTCCGACCACGACGACGGCCACGAGTGGGGCGGCGAGTCGTCGGCGTGAGGTCATCCGCCGAATCTACCGGCGCGCACCGCTTCGCGACGCCCCCACGATCGGGGCACCCCCGGCGTCGGGGCGAACGGATGCCGCTAGTGCACGTACTCCAGCAGGTCGAGGCCGACGCGGCGCATGCCGTCGAGCACCGCGAGGCGGGCCGAGAGCTGCGTGTCGGCGAACGACGTCGCGACGGCGTAGGCGACGCCGCCGCGCGGGCCGCGCAGCACGCCGACCTCGGCACGCACGCCGGCGTCGGTTCCGGTCTTGTTGACGACGAGCACGCCGTGGGCGGGTTCGCGGTGCGCGAGCGGGTCGAGGCCGAACGCCGACGCGACCATCGAGAGGTCACTGCCGAGCGAGAGCCAGCCGACGACGCGGTTCGAGACCGCGGGGCTCACGACCTCGCCGCGCACGAGCGAGGTGAACAGCCACGTGAGCTCCTTCGCCGAACCGATCGAGAGCTGCGGAGCGTCGTCGGGGCCGCGGTGATCGCGCACGATGTCGAGCAGCGCCGACCGCGAGAGACCGAGCGATTCGGTGCGAGCGCGTACGGCCTCGAGCCCTATGCGGCGCACGAGCACGTTCGTCGCGAGGTTGTCGCTCGTCGCTCCGACGAGGGCCGCGAGGTCGGGTGTCGGCAGCGACGGCACGAGGAGGTACTGCCAGAGACCGGAATCGGCGACGACGTCGGCACTCGTGCGGTCGAGCATCTCGATGCCCTCGGCACCGGGGGCCTCGAGTCGCGCGGCGACCTCGATGAGCAGCAGCACCTTGCCGATCGACGCCGTCGGCATGACGACGTGGTCGTCGATCGAGAAGAGCTCGGCACCGCTCGCGAGGTCGACGGCGCGCGCCGAGACCTGCACGCCCGAGAGCGCGAGCTCGCCGAGCGCGGTGAAGGTTCGATCGAACGTCGCCGCGGGCTCGGCGGCTCGCCGACGGCCACGGCGTTCGAGAGCGTGTCGAACCCGACGGGTGGGCAGCTCGGCCTGGCCCACGGCTACCAGATGGAGACGCGGTCGGCCGGAGCGAGCCAGAGGGCGTCGCCCTCGGTCACGTCGAAGGTCGTGTAGAACTCGTCGATGTTGCGCACGATCTGGTTGCACCGGAACTCGTTGGGCGAGTGCGGGTCGATCGCGAGCAGACGGATGACCTCTTCATCGCGCGCCTTCAACTGCCAGGCTTGCGCCCAGCTGAGGAAGAAGCGCTGCGCTCCGGTGAGACCGTCGATGACCTCGGGTTCGGCGCCGCCGAGCGAGATCAGGTAGGCCTTCCAGGCGATCGCGAGACCACCGAGGTCGCCGATGTTCTCACCGATCGTGAGGGCACCGTTGACGTGGTGCTCGGGCACCTGCGCGGGCGCGAGGGCGTCGTACTGCTCGATGAGCGATGCGGTGCGCTCCTCGAAGGCTGCGCGGTCGGCTTCCGTCCACCAGTCGGTGAGGCGTCCGTCGCCGTCGTACTTCGAGCCCTGATCGTCGAAGCCGTGACCGATCTCGTGGCCGATGACGGCACCGATCGCGCCGTAGTTCGCGGCGGCGTCGCGGCCCTCGTCGAAGAACGGGAACTGCAGGATCGCCGCGGGGAACACGATCTCGTTGAAGCCGGGGTTGTAGTACGCGTTGATCGTCTGCGGGGTCATGAACCACTCGTCGCGATCGAGCGGCTGTCCGATCTTGCCGAGCTCGCGGTTGAACTCGAACTCGGCCGTCTCGCGGACGTTGCCGACGAGGTCGTCGGCGTCGATCTCGAGAGCCGAGTAGTCGCGCCACTTCGCGGGGAAACCGATCTTCGGGGTGAACTTCTCGAGCTTGTCGAGCGCACGGTCGCGCGTCTCGGGGCTCATCCAGTCGAGGGTCGAGATCGACTGACGGTAGGCCTCGACGAGGTTCGCGACGAGCTCGTCCATCGCGGTCTTCGCCGCGGGCGGGAAGTGCCGCTCGACGTAGATGTGGCCGACGGCCTCGCCGAGTGCGCCCTCGACGAGCGAGACTCCGCGCTTCCACCGTTCGCGCAGCTCGGGCGTACCCGTGAGCGTGCGGCCGTAGAAGTCGAAGTTGGCCTGGACGAAGTCGTCAGAGAGGTAGGCGGCCGACGAGCGGACGATCTGCCACGCGAGCCAGTCCTTCCACGCGTCGAGGTGCTCGTCGGTGAGGAGAGCGCCGAGGCCTTCGCTGAAGCTCGGCTGACGCAGCACGATCTCGTTGAACGCGCCGCTCGGCACGCCCATCGCGTCGCGCCAGAAAGCCAGGTCGGCTGCAGAGGCGCCGCCGACGGCATCCGTCGCCCCGCCGCTCACGAGCAGAGCCGCATCGGACCACGAGAAGAGGTTGTACGTCTTCTCGCTGTCGCGGCTGTCGACGTTCGACCAGTGCACGGCGGCGATCGCCGTCTCGAGCTCGAAGATACGGTCGGCGCGTGCGGCCGTGTCGTCGAGACCGGCGAGGCCGAGCATGCGCGCGAGGTGGGCGCGGTAGGCGTCGCGCACCGAGGCGAAGCGCTCTTCGCGGAAGTACGACTCGTCGGGCAGGCCGATGCCGCCCTGCTCGACGAAGACGAGGTAGCGCTCGGGGTCGCCCGGGTCGTTGTCGACGTAGAGCTGGTAGAAACCGCTCACGCCCTGGTGCTCGAGGCGACCGAGGGTCGTGAGGAGGGTCGAGATCGATGAGACGGATGCCGCGTCGGCGAGCTGACCCGCGATGGGCGTCGCGCCGAGCGCTTCGACGCGCTCGGTGTCCATGAAGCTCGCGAAGAGGTCGCCGACCTTGCGGGCCTCGGTGCCCGGCTCGGCGTCCTGCGACTCGATGATGATGTCGCGCACCGCCTTCTCCGCCTCTTCATGGAGCAGATAGAACGAGCCGTAGCGCGCCTTGTCGGACGGGATCTCGGTGCGTTCGATCCAGCGACCGTTGACGTGGCGGAACAGGTCGTCCTGAGGGCGGACGGACTCGTCGAGTTCGGAGCGATCGATACCGGCGGGCAGCGCGTCAGTCATGCACTCCACCTTACGGGCGGACTCTGACAGAGGCCCGTGCTTTGATGTACCCACCATGAAGACTCTGTTGAACATCATCTGGCTCGTGCTCTCGGGCTTCTGGCTGTTCCTCGGTTACACGCTCGCCGGCATCATCTGCTGCATCCTCATCATCACGATCCCGTTCGGCCTCGCGTCCTTCCGCATCGCCCGCTACGCCCTGTGGCCGTTCGGCAAGCGCGTCGTGCAGCGGCCCACATCGGGCGCCTTCTCGTTCATCGGCAACGTCATCTGGTTCATCGTCGCCGGTCTCTGGCTCGCGATCGGCCACGTCGTCTCGGGCGTCGCGCTCTGCATCACGATCATCGGCATCCCGCTCGGCATCGCCGACTTCAAGATGATCCCCGTCTCGCTCGCCCCTCTCGGCAAGGAGATCGTCGACGTCTAACGACTCCCGGCGCGCGACCGATCGACGGATCGCCGCCCTCGCCTTCCCCGCGCTCGGCGCGCTCATCGCCGAACCGCTCTTCCTGCTCGCCGACACGGCCATGATCGGCCATCTCGGCGAGACCCCGCTCGCGGGCCTCGGCCTCGCCGCCGCGATCCTGCAGACGATCATCGGCCTCATGGTCTTCCTCGCCTACGCGACGACGCCGGCGGTCGCCCGGCGCTTCGGTGCGGGCGACGAGCGCGGCGGAGTCGCCGCGGGCATCGACGGACTCTGGCTCGCGGCCGGCATCGGCATCGTGCTCGCGGTCGCCGGCTGGTTCGCGGCGCCCGCCCTCATCGGTGCGTTCGGCCCCGCGGCGGATGTCGCGCACGAGGCATCCGTCTATCTGACGATCTCGATGCTGGGCCTGCCGGCGATGCTCGTCGTGTTCGCCGCGACGGGCCTGCTCCGCGGTCTGCAGGACACGCGCACGCCGCTCATCGTCGCGGGCGCGGGCTTCGCGGCCAACGTCGCCCTCAATGCGCTCCTCATCTACGGGCTCGGCTGGGGCATCGCAGGGTCGGCGATCGGCACGGTCATCGCGCAATGGAGCATGGTCGCGGTCTACCTCGTCGTCGCCGCGCGGCACGCCCGTCGCGTGGGCGCAGGGCTCCTGCCGCGCGGCCTCGGCGTCGTGAGCGGCGCACGGTCGGGCGGTTGGCTCTTCCTCCGCACGCTGAGCCTGCGTGCGGCGCTGCTGCTCGCGACGTTCGCCGCGACGAGTGCGGGGTCGGCCGAACTCGCCGCGTTCCAGATCGCGATGACGATCTTCTCGACGCTCGCCTTCGCTCTCGACGCCCTCGCGATCGCCGCGCAGGCGCTCGTCGGCAAAGGGCTCGGGGCGGGGGATGTCGCGGGCGTGCGCTCCGTGCTGCGACGGTGCCTCGTGTGGGGTGCCGGCGGCGGTGCGGTGCTCGGTCTCGTGCTCGCGGCGCTCTCGGGGGTCATCGGGCCGCTGTTCACGAGTTCGGCCTCGGTCTCCGACATCCTGCCGCCGACGCTCCTCGTGCTCGCGCTGTCGGTGCCGCTCGGCGGAGTCGTCTTCGTGCTCGACGGCGTGCTCATCGGTGCGGGCGATGCGCGCTACCTCGCGTGGACGGGCCTCGTGAACCTCGCGGCGTTCGCGCCCCTCGTCGGGCTCGTGCTCGCCTTCGGGCCTGCCGGCGCGGCGGGCCTCGCGTGGCTCATGGCGGCGTTCGCGCTCGGCTACCTCGGCGCCCGCGCGGTCACGCTCTCACTGCGCGCCCGCGGCACGCGCTGGATGCGCACCGGCGTCTGAGCTCAGCCGCCCACATCCCCCACTCCCGCATCCCTGTTCGCAATTCAGGCCGGCACACGTGTCGCCGGGTCGCGTGCCCACTCGAGTGCCGCGACACGCCGGTGCGTACCTGAATTACGAACAGCGCGGCGACGCAAGGAGGGTGCAGGGAGGGTCAGCGGGTGCAGGCGAGCGCAGCGTCAAGAGGTGCGCGGCGGCGCCGTCGTCGCGCCGACGTGCAGGGTGCTCGTGAAGCTGACGGAGGCGGGTTGCTCTCCCGCGAGCATCGCGACGACGGCTTCACCGGCGGCTCGACCCTTCGCGACCGAGGGCTGCACGAGCGTCGTGAGGTCGTACGGCAGCCCGTCGACGCGGATCCCGTCGAAGCCGAGCACGCTGAGGTCTCCCGGCACGGCGATGCCGAGCTCTTCGGCGGCACGGATGACGCCGGCGGCGAGCAGGTCGCTCTGCGCGATGATCGCGGTCGGCGGGTTCTCGGCCGTGAGCAGGAGCCGCGCGGCATCCTGCCCCTCTTCGATGAGGCTGCCGCCCGCGACGCTCACGACGACGTCGGGGAACACGTCGCGCGCACCGGCGAGGCGCTCGATCGACGTGTCGACGCTCGCCCGCGCCTCGATCTCGGGGGTGAGGATGCCGCGGGCGCGCGTGCTCTCGAAGGGCAGGCTCACGACGGCGACGTGTTCGTGGCCGAGCTCTCGGAGGTGCTCGGCGCCGCGGCGTGATGCGTCGCGGTTGTCGATGCCGATGTGGGCGACGACGCCGGCGGGCGCGAAGCCCTCGATCGCGACGACGGGGATCCCGCGGCGGCGGAAGGTGTCGAGCGCTTCGTCGAAGCGGGGGCTGCAGCCGATGAGCACGACGGCGTCGACCGGTGCATCGTCGACGCTCACGGCGGTGCCCGCGCCCGAGCCGGCGTCGGTGAGCAGGAGCAACCCGGCGCCGAGCGGGGCGATGCCCTCGCTGAGGCCGTCGAGCATCTGGATCTTCACGGGGTCGAGGAATGCCGCGCGCACGCGCTCCTCGAGCACGACGCCGACGATGCCGGAGCGGCCGCGGCGGAGCGACCGGGCGCGGGGGTCGGGCCCGGCGTAACCGAGCTCCTCGGCCGCGGCGCGCACCTTCTCTTTCGTCGCGTCGGAGACGGGGCCGGAGCCGCTGAAGGCGATCGATGCCGTGGAGGCGGACACGCCCGCGTGCGCTGCGACATCGGCGAGCGTCGGTCGGGCGTGCGGTGCTCCGGTCATGATCTCCCCGCGTTGACAGTGTCTGTGGCCGCCTCTAGTCTATTCGAATCGATTCGATCGAATCGATTCGATGACGAGAGACCATGTCACAACAGACCTCCCCCCGCACCGCGCAGCAGCCGCGATCCCTGACCTCGTGGCGGAACGCCGTGTTCGCCATCTTCTTCCTCTCGGGCCTCAGCCTCGCGTCGTGGGTGTCACGCGTACCGGCCGTGCGCGACGACGCCGGCATCGCCCTCGACGTCGTCGGCCTCGTCATCCTCGGCATGTCGGCCGGCTCCGTCGTGGGCCTCGTGCTCGCCCCCTGGCTGCTCGCCCGCGTCGGCGCCCGCCGCGCCATGATCGGGTGCCTCCTGCTCGTCTCGGTCGGACTCGTCATCATCGGCATCGGCTCGACGGTCTTCGGGTCGGTCCCGGTGCTCATCGTCGGCATGGCGCTCTTCGGTCTCGGCAACGGTTGCGTCGACGTCGTCATGAACGTCGAGGGCGCCGAGGCCGAGCGCGAGATCGGCAAGACGCTCATGCCGCTCATGCACGCCTTCTTCAGCTTCGGCACGGTCACGGGTGCGGGCCTCGGCGCGCTCGCCTCGGCCGTCGGCATCCCCGTGCTCTGGCACCTCGTCGCGATCTCCGCGCTCATCGCGATCGCGGTCCTCGTCACCGTGCGCTTCATCCCGTTGCGCGAGGCCGTCGGCGACGACACCCGCCCCGCGGGCTCGACCGCGCCGCGTCGGCCGTGGCGCGAGCGCTTCGCCGAGAGCCTCCGAGTCTGGGCCGACGTGCGCCTCCTGCTCATCGGCGTCGTCATGCTCGGCATGTCGTTCAACGAGGGCGCCGCGAACGACTGGCTCGCCCTCGCGACGGTCGACGGCCACGGCCTCTCGAACACGACCGGCGCTCTCATGTTCGGCACCTTCGTCACCGCGATGACGATCGCGCGCATCATCGGCGGCCCCGTGCTCGACCGCTTCGGCCGCGTGCCCGTGCTGCGCGTCTCGGCCGCACTCGGCATCGTCGGCCTCAGCCTCTTCATCTGGGGCGGCGAGCCCTGGATGCTCTTCGTCGGCACGGCGCTGTGGGGCCTCGGTTGCGCCCTCGGCTTCCCGGTCGGGATGTCGGCGGCGGCGGATGACGCGAAGAATTCCGCCGCACGGGTGAGCGCCGTCGCGATCATCGGCTACTGCGCGTTCCTCGCGGGCCCGCCGCTGCTCGGCTTCCTCGGCGAGAACCTCGGCATCCTGAACGCCCTGCTCGTGCTCCTCGGACTTCTCGTCGTCGCCGGACTCGCCGCCCCTGCCGCGCGGGAACGCGCGAGAATCAAGGCATGACCGAATCCAGAGAACGACCGCGCCCCGAGCACGTCCGACCGCAGGGTGTCGACGACCAGACGGTCGAGGCGCTCGGCAAGCTCTCGGAAGCGCTCGAGGTGATCGAGGACGCCCGCGGCTCGCTGTACCGCTTCCACCGCCTGGCGGGCAAGGCCGACCTCGCGATCGGCGAGGCCGTCGACCTGCTGCGCGACGCCGGGCACGGGGCGATCGCCGACCGCATCGAGACCGAGATCGTCGGCCGCAATGTCATCGAGGGCCGGTGGACGTTCCAGATCGTCGAGGAGTACGACGCGGGCTACTACGCGGCCGCGAAGTCGGCCGAGCAGGCCGCGCGCGATGAGCTCGTCGACGGCAAGCGCCACCTCTTCGAGGCCGAGATGAAGGAAGACCGGCGCACGCACGGAGCCCGGCACCACGAGGCGGTCCCGCCCGAAGCCCCCTGATCGTCGGCGTGACAGACTCGAGGGCATGGCCGAGCTCGTCGACAACACCCTCCTTCGCGCGGCGGTAGCCGCCTTCGCCGCAGCGCCCGACCAGGCGACGTACTTCGATGTCCTGCGCGCGAGCCTGCACGGCGAGCTCCTCATGGATGCCACGGGCTCGAGCATCACCTACACCGAGGACGGCACGTCGATCGCGGCCGGCTCGCGGATCGTCTTCCGCGAAGGCGAGGCGCCCGACGGAGGGCGCGCGATGTTCGCCTTCACCAGCCAGGAGAAGGTCGGCGACCTGCACCCCGACGACCGCGACAGCGTGCAGACCATCGGACAGACCGCGATCGCGACGCTCGAACTTGCGGTGAGCCAGGGCTTCGCATGGCTCTACATCGATCCCGCGGGCCCGACGTGTGCGCTCGAGGTCGCCCACCTGCACTTCGTGCTGCGGAACGCCCACAACGACGCCGTCGCCGCCGCGATCGTGCAGCCCATGGGCTCGCGCGAGGCCGTGATCGAGGCCCTCGCACTCGGCGGCACGCTGCTCTACGCGGTCACCGAGCACGACGACGGCCGCGTCGAGGTGGCGACGTCGACGAACCCGGCGGGCGAGCCCGTCTACCTCGCCTTCACCTCGGCGGCCGAGGTGCTCGCTCGCGACCCTCGGGCCGCGGTCGCCGCGATCGACGTGAACCGCGTCGTGAGCGACGCGCTCACCGAGCCGTTCGCCGGCCTCGTCATCAATCCCGGCGGTCCGTGGATGTCGCTCGACCCCGACGAGCTGCGGGAACTGCAGTCGCGCCTGCCCGCCGTCGACGACGAGCCCGGCGCCGACGAGTCCGACTCCTAGGCTCTAGGCTCGACGGGTGCGTCTTGTCATTGCGAAGTGTTCCGTCGACTACGCCGGGCGACTCCAGGCACACCTGCCTCTCGCCACGCGACTCCTCGTCGTGAAGGCCGACGGCAGCGTCCTCGTCCACTCGGACTCGCTGTCGTACAAGCCCCTCAACTGGATGAGTCCGCCCTGCACCCTGCAGTCGAGCGAGCCCGACGACGAGCAGCGCGAAGCCGGCATCGTCGAGACCTGGCGCGTCACCCACACGAAGACGGCCGACACCCTCGTCGTGTCGATCTACGAGATCCTCCACGACTCCGACCACGAGCTCGGTATCGACCCCGGCCTCCAGAAGGACGGCGTCGAGGCTCACCTGCAGAAGCTCCTCGCGGAGCAGATCGAGGTGCTCGGCGAGGGGCACCGCCTCATCCGCCGCGAGTACATGACCGCGATCGGCCCCGTCGATATCCTCGCGACGGATGCCGCGGGCGCATCGGTCGCCGTCGAGATCAAGCGTCGCGGCGACATCGACGGTGTCGAGCAGTTGACGCGCTACCTCGAACTGATGAACCGCGACCCGCGACTCGCTCCCGTCGCCGGCGTCTTCGCCGCGCAGGAGATCAAGCCGCAGGCTCGCACCCTCGCGGAAGACCGCGGAATCCGCTGCGTCGTGCTCGACTACGACGCGATGCGCGGCATCGACGATTCGCACACACGCCTGTTCTGACCCTCCCCCCGCTCCTCCTCTCCCCAAGGATGACTTCGTGAACCACACTCTGCAGCGCACCTGGTCGGCCGTACTCTTCGACCTCGACGGAACGATCACCGACTCGGCGCCCGCGATCACCGATTCGCTCGCCCACATGTTCCGCACGCTCGAGCTGCCCGTGCCGGGCGAGTCCGAGCTGCTGCGCTACGTCGGTCCGCCGCTGCTCGACACGCTCCGCGCCCTCGCGGGCTTCAACGAGGAGCAGGCACTCGCGGCACTCGCGATCTACCGCGAGAACTACGTCGGACACTCGGTCAACGCCCCCGTCTTCCCGGGTGTCGCCGGTGTTCTCGCGCAGGTCCACGCCGCCGGCATCCCCCTCGCCCTCGCGACGTCGAAGCCCGAGTCGATGGCGGTGCCGATCCTCGAGCACGCCGGTCTCGCCGAGTACTTCCAGGTCATCTGCGGCGCGACCGACGACGAGGTGCGGAGCGCGAAGGCCGACGTCGTCGCCGAGGCCCTCCGCCGCCTGCAGGAGGCCGGTGTCGACACCGAGCACGCCGTCATGGTCGGCGACCGCAGCTACGACACCCTCGGCGCCGCGGTCAACGGCGTTCCGACGATCCTCGTCGAGTGGGGTTACGGCAGCCCGGCCGAGGCCGAACAGGCGATGGCGGTCGTGCATTCGGCCGACCAGCTGCGCACCCTGCTCCTCGGCTAATACCCCTGATCGGGGGGCATGTCCCGGTAGGCTCAGCTTCTAGGCTGACGTCTATCAATGAGGAGAGTCGTGGCTGAACCTGCCGCGCGAGTCGAGCGCGAGATCGTAGCTCCGGTTGATCTCTGCCTGCGCGATGGTCGGCTGAACCCCGACGCGGTCGGGTGGACCCGCACTCCGTTGCACAACACCGATCGCATCGGCCGAGGACTCTTCGCGTGGGGCCGCAACAAGCGCTGGGACCACTGGGCCATCACGACGCCCGATCACGTCATCGGAGTCACGGTCTCGGCGGGCGACTACGGCAACTTCAGCCAGATCTGGTTCCTCGATCGAGCGACACTCACGACGATCGACGAGACCGTCGTCTCCGTCTTCTCGCGTGGCGTCTCTCTCGCCGGCACGCTCGGCACGAAGCCCACGACGGCGCGGTCTCCACGGCTCGAGATCTCGATGAGCGAGATCGACGGCGGCACCCGCATCACAGCCGAGACCGACCGCCTCCATCTCGACGTCATCGCTCTGCGTCCGAGCGGGCACGAGATGCTCGCCGTCGTCGTGCCGTGGTCGACGCGGCTCTTCCAGTACGCCGCGAAAGATGTCAGCCGACCCGTGCGCGGCGCGATCGAGATCGACGGCGTGACGACGAGGCTGCCGCTCGGAGAATCATGGGCCATGCTCGACCACGGCCGCGGGCGGTGGCCGTACGCCATGAACTGGAACTGGGGCGGCGCCTCGGGCTACGTCGGCGCCCGCGTCGTCGGCCTCATGCTCGGGGGCGGCTGGACCGTCGGCACAGGGATGACGGAGAACGGCGTCTCGATCGACGGGGTGGTCACGAAGCTCCCGTACGAACTCGAGTGGACCTACGACGCGAGCGACCTCATGTCGCCGTGGCGCATCACGGGGCCCGGCCTCGACATCAGGTTCCGCCCGGTGCACGAGCGGTCATCGAAGACGAGCCTCTTCGTCGTCGCCTCGAGCACGCATCAACTCTTCGGCGAGTTCAGCGGGAGCATCGACGTCGACGGCGAGCTCATCGAGTTCGCGAGTCTCTACGGTTGGACCGAACAGGTGCACAACCGCTGGTGACTACGACTTCGGCGTGACCTCGACGGTGAAGCTGACGCTCTCACCGGCATCCGGGTTGGCGAGCAGCACCTCGGTCGAGCCGACCTTCTTCGCTTCGAGGCCCGGGTTGTAGACGGCGCTGCCGTCGTCGCGTCCCTCGACGAACGACACGATCGAGTCGTCGCTCACCTTCGCCGTCCAGCCCTCGACGTCGGCTTCGTCACCGCTGAGGTTGATGACGCCGCCCTCGGGAACCTCGACGGTCGTGCCTTCGAGGTCGCTGATCTGAACCGTGACGGGAGGGAGCACGTCGCCGTCCTCTCCGGGCGTCGAGGTCGCGCAGCCCGTGAGGGCCACACCGAGCAGGAAGACCGCGGCCACCGCGGCGAATGGACGTCTCATGAGGCTCCCCTTCGAACGATCAGTACGAGTACGTTCCGGTGTAGGCGCCGATCGTGTCGATCGTCTCGACGATCAACCAGATCGTCCACACCGTGACGACCACGATAGTGAGCACGAAGACCGCGATCGTCCCCCAGATCGGGGCAGACCCTCGGCCGGCCTGCTGCTTCACGACGATGGGGCGGCCGATGCTGTAGACCATGCTGCTCAGGAACGCCCAGGCGCAGTGGAATCGGCGCGGGAAACCGCGGCGACCGAGCTCGCGGTAGTCGAGGTAGGCGAACAGCACGAGCAGGCCGTAGATCACCCAGCCGAGGGCGAGGATCGCGACGTACGAGGCGCTGAAGATGAGCGCGAACGACGACGTCGCGGGGTTCTCGATCGTCGCCCGGATGAACGCGGGCACGTCGAGCAGGAAGATCGAGAATGCGCTCACGAGCGGCAGGCCGACGACGAGCCAGATCCAGACGGTGTCGACAGGCGTGCCCTCCGGAACCGTCGCGCGCGCCGGGGCCGCGACGGGTGCCGAGGCCTCGCCCGCCCATGCCGTGCCGTCCCACCAGCGCGTTCCGCCGGTGCCGGCCGGGTCCGGGTACCACCCGGGTGCAGCGGTGTCAGTCATCGTCGTCTCCCCTCGAACGAAATGCCCAGCCTACGCGTCGATGGCGACGGCTTCGAGGAGCACGGCGTTCTCGGGCGCCATGAGGAGCGGCGGCAGACCGACCTCGCCGAGCACCGAGCCGCGGAGCGTGACGCCCTCGGTGAACCACGTCGGCTGCGAGTTGTCGATGCGGGGCGTCTCCGCGCCGAACTCGAGAACGCTGACGCGGTACGTGCGCTCGGGGTCGAGACCGGGCAGGCGCACGGCGGGCGGCAGGGCGGCCTCGGGGGCCGCGAGCAGCACCGAGGCGAAGAGCCCGGTCGAACGGTCGGGCGCGACGACGCCGTGCACGAGCGTCGCCTCGTCCGCGGCATCCGCTCGAACGACGCGACCCGAGTGCAGGAGGGCGCGACGCTCGCGGTAGGCGGTCGCCCACGCGGTGATGACGTCGAGCTCGGCGTCGGTCGCCTCGGTGAGGTCCCACTCGATGCCTGCACTGCCGAAGAACGCCGTCGCGAGGCGGAACGCGAGGCTCGACGTGCGGCCCGTCGTGTGCGCTCGCGCGTCTCCGAGGTGACCGCCGAGGTACTCCGGCGGCACGAGGAGCGATGAGTAGCGCTGGATGAGCTGGCGCTCGAGCGGGTCGTTCGTGTCACTCGTCCACACCCGGTCGGTGCGCGGCAGGATGCCGAGGTCGATGCGCCCCCCGCCCGACGCGCACGACTCGATCTCGACACCGGGGTGGGCGGCACGCACCGCGTCGATGAGCCGGTAGAGCGCCGCGGTCTGCGCGTGCGCACCCGGGGCGAGCACGTCGCGGTTGTGGTCCCACTTCACGTAGGCGATCGCGTACTCGCCGAGGAGTGCGTCGAGACGGCCGAAGATGTAGTCGAAGACATCGGGGTTCGCGAGGTCGAGCACGTGCTGGTGACGCCACGTCGAGGCGCGGACGTCGCTCAGGATCCAGTCGGGGTGGGTGCGGGCGAGCTCCGACTCGGGGCTCACCATCTCGGGCTCGAACCACAGGCCGAACTCCATACCGCCCGCGTGCACCTTCTCGATGAGCGGGCTGAGACCGCCTGGCCACTTCGTCTCGTCGACGAACCAGTCGCCGAGCGAGGTGCGGTCGTTATTGCGCCCGACGAACCAGCCGTCGTCGAGCACGAATCGCTCGACGCCGACGCGCGCGGCGGCGTCGATGAGCGGCTGCAGCCCCTCGAGGGAGTGCTCGAAGTAGACGGCCTCCCACGTGTTGAGCATGAGCGGGCGGGGGCGGTCGATCGTCGACCACGAGCGGATCCACGGGTGCAGTCGGTCGGAGACTCCGTCGAGGCCCGCGTCCGACCAGACGCCGACGACCCACGGCGACGTGTACTCGTCGCCGGGCTCGAGCGTGAGCTCGCCCGGCGCGAGGAGTTCGCCGCCGCCGAGCGTCGTCGGGCCGAGCGACGAGCGCTCGAACCACTGCACGCGGTCGCCGCTCCAGGCGATGTGGGTCGCCCAGACCTCGCCCGACTCGAAGCCGAATCCGGGCGTGCCCGCGACGACGAGGTACGGGTCGTCGTGGCCCGGTCGGCCGTGACGCGACTCGCGCGACCAGACGCCGTGGCCGGGCGTGATGCGCTGGGGCCGGCGCTCGTGCGCCCAGAGGCCCGAGAAGTCGAGCAGTTCGCGGGCACGCGAGGGCACCGGCAGAACGATGGATGCCGCGTGCAGGCCCACCGAGACATCCGAGCGGTTCTGCAGTCGGTGCCGCACCCGCAGCACGCCCTCGGGCGTGAGCTCGATGTCGGTCGCCGCGTCGAGCGGGCCGAACTCGACGGCGCCCTCGGCGACGTCGCCGGTGCGCGCCCATCCGGTCGGGGCCGAGTACTCGATCGCCGGTCGACCCGACCAGCCGTCGGCGAACGACGGGAGCAGCGTGAGCCGCAGCGGCTCGTCGATCGCGCTCGGCGGCACGCTCGCGGCGACCGAGTCGGCGAAGGCGGCGAGCGCCGTCTCGTCGAGGTCACCGAGGTCGCGGCCCCAGTGCAGGACGGCGGGCGTGGTGCCCGGTCGGGCATCGATGACGAGGCTGACGCCGGAGGCGCGGAGGTACTGGATCACCTCGACAGACTACCGATCGAGAGACGCTTCTCCACCCTCTCTGTGCTCGTTCACAGAACGTCGCGCCGTGAGCGTTCTCTGACGCATCGCGAGGAACAACGGGAAGGTGAACGCGAACGCCGTGAGCCCCGAGGCGACGACGTACAGCCACCCGAAACGCATGCCGAGCCGGCGCGCCTCGACGATGATGAAGATGCTTCCCGCCGCCGCCACGAAGAGCAGGTCGAAACCGATCGACGAGACCGCGGGGCCGCTCGTGAACAGGTCGCCGAGGTAGTCGCGCATCTGGATGATCGCGAGGGCGTTGAACGACCACGTCACGACGAGCCCGCCGATCGCGATGAGCACGTAGACCACGGCCAGGGGTGTCCAGTGCCGGGTCATGTGTCTCCGATCAGTCGAGCGGGTAGGCGACGTAGGCGAACCGGTCGCTCGTGGGCGACCAGCTGTTGACGTTGATCGTGCCCTGGCCGCCGAAGAGGCGCACGGCGACCGTGGGCTCGGTCCATGCCCCATCCTCCACCAGCTTGAGTTCGACGGGAAGGTCGGCGGGGTGCCCCTCCGTCCCCGCGGGGAAGCTCAGGTACACGGCGAGCGCGCCGTCGGGCGACCAGTGCGGGAACCAGTTGACGACGCCGTCGAACGTGAGCTGCTCGACATCCGAGCCGTCGGGGCGCATGCGCGCGATCTGCGCGTGCCCCGGCGTCTCGCTGAACTGCTCGGTGTTGAAATAGATCCACTGCCCGTCGGGCGAGTACTCGCTTCCATCGGCGGGCGAATCGGTGTCGGTCAGCTTCGTGTCATCCCCACCCGCCGAGGGGATCGTGAAGACGTTCGCCCGCGCCCAGGGGTTGCCGTCGACCGGCTCGAGGCCGATGTAGGCGAGCGTCGCCCCGTCGGGGCTCACGCCGTGCAGGAAGTGGTACTCGGGCACGCCGTCGTTCGTGATGCGCTCGGCGTGGCCGCCCGCGAGGGGCGCCCGGTAGATGTGCCAGTCGTTGGCCGAGAGGTAGATCGTCTCGCCGTCGGGCGCGAGCACGTGGTCGTTGTTGAGAGCGGGGATGCCCTCGAGCGGAATCTGCGTGAGCTCGGCCGTCTCGACGTCGAGACGCCACAGATCGCCGTGCCCGTTGAGGATGAGCGCCCGACCGTCGAGCGTCCAGTTCGGGGCCTCGAGCAGGATCTCGGTCGTCTCGAGGAGGAGTCGCGGTTCACCGCCGTCGACGCCAGCGATGAAGATCTGGCAGCGCTGGCCCTCGGCGAGTGTTCGGTAGTCCATGTCGTCCCCTCTCAGAACGGCCAGATGAGCGGCACGTAGAAGACCGCGATGACGAGGAAGAAGAGAAGGAGCGGAAGCCCGAGCTTCCAGTAGTCGCCGAAGCGGTAGCCGCCCGGCGCGAAGACCATCGTGTTGGCGGGCGTCGCGATGGGCGTGAGGAAGGCGGCGGCGCCGGCGACCGTGAGCGCCATCATGAAGGGCAGCGCCGACACCTCGTAGGTCGCGGCGACCGAGAGTGCGACGGGGATCATGATGAGCACCGTCGCCGTGTTGCTGATCATCTGACCGAGGATCATCGTCAGCACGCAGATCGCGAGCAGGGCGAGCTGCGGGCCCGAGTCGCCGATCGCGTCGAGCAGTCCGTCGGCGATGAGGTCGGCCGCACCGGTCGTCATGAACGCCGTCGAGAGCGGGATCATGCCGGCGACGAGCACGACGGTCTGCCACGAGATCGCGCGATACACCTGCGCGGGCTTCAGCACTCCGGAGACCACGATCGCCATGGCGGCGAGGAGCGCCGCGACGGCCGCGGGCACGAGCCCCGTCGCGAGGAGCGCGACCATCACGACGAGGATGCCGATCGCGCGCTTCGCGCCGTGGCCGAGCGGAACGGTGCGGCGCACGGCGTCGGGGGCGTCGACGACGAGCACGTCGTGCCCGAGGGTGTGCCGTTCGAGGTCGCTCCACGTGCCCTGCAGCAGCAGCGAGTCGCCCGCCTGCAGGCTCTTGCCATCGACGGGTTCGCCCGCGCGCCGGGCGGCGAGGATCACGAGGTCGCCGCTCGGCGTGCACATGCCGGGGAAGACGTCGAGGCCGATGAGCGGCGAACGCGGTGGGATGACGACTTCGCTGACACCCCTCTCCGCACCGATCACGGGGATCGAGCTCGTCGCGAGGTCATACGTCTCGCGCAGCGTGCTCGCGTGGTCGCTCAGGTCGGTGCCGAGCACCGAGGGCGTGCGCTTCGGCAGCAGCCGCTCACCGAAGAGCATCGTGATGAGGAGCGTGCCGACGACGAGGGGCACACCGACGAGGGCGAACTCGAAGAAGCCGAAGGGCCGCTCACCGGCATCCCGTGCCCCTGCCGACACGAGGATGTTGACGGGCGTGCCGGTCAGGGCGAGCATCGATCCCGCGTGGGCCGCGAAGGCGAGGGGCAGCAGGAGCTTCGACGGCGACAGGCCCGAGCGGGTCGCGACGACCACGACGACGGGCACGAGCGCGGCGACGGCGCCGTTGACGCTGATGAGCGCGGTGAGCCCCGCGACGAGGATCATGAGGAACAGCAGCAGTTTCGCCTTGCTCGTCCCGGCCCCACCGAGCACCTTCTGCGCCACCCAGGTCGTCACGCCCGTGGCATCCAGCGCCTCGCTCACCACGAAGAGGGCGGCGATGAAGATGACGGTCGGATCGCCGAACCCCGCGAACGCCTCACCGAGGGTCAACACGCCCGTCGCCCACAGCGCGACGGCGACCCCGAGGGCGACGACACCGATCGAGACGCGGTTGGAGAGGAAGGCGACGATCGCGAGCCCGAGGATGACGAGTGTCGTCGCGATGGGATCCATGCTCGGACTCTATCCCTCGCGGTTATCGCCAGCGGTACGCTGTGCGCACCATCCACACCGTCGATCGGACACCCATGGCCTCCTCCCCCGCCGCGGCACCCACAGCGAAAGCGTCGTGGCTCCCCCTCATCGTCGTCGTGCTCACGCAGATCCAGGCGTCCTTCGCGGTCAATGCGCTCACGGTCTCGATGGCCGGCATCACGACCGACCTCGACACCCCGGCGACAAGCGTCGGCACGGCGATCACGGCGGGCACGTTCGCGATGGCGGCGTTCATCCTGCTCGGAGCGAAGCTCGGTTCCCGGTTCGGCACGCGTCGCGTGTTCCAGATCGCGGTCGCCGTGCACGCCCTCGCGATGGCGGGTGTGGCGCTCAGCCAGAGCCCCGCGATGCTCTTCATCGCGCAGGCGTCGTCGGGCGCGGTCATCGCCCTCATCGCCCCGGCGCTCACGGTCTTCATCGCGACGAACTACCGCGGTGATCAGCAGGCCCGCGCGATCGGTCTGCTCGCCGCCGCGATCCCCGCGGCCGGCGTCCTCGCCCTCCTCATCGCGGGAACGTTCGCGACGACGATCGGCTGGCGCTGGTCGTTCGCCCTCGTGGTCGCGCTCGGCGCCGTCAACCTTCTGCTGAGCTTCCGCCTCAAGGTCGTGCCTCCGCAGCCCGAGCTCTCGATCGACTGGACGGGCGCCTTCATCGCCGCCGGCTCGATCATCCTCCTGAGCTTCGGCTTCAGCGGTCTCGCCTCGTGGGGCACGTGGCTCGCGACCGATCAGGCTCCGTTCGACGTGCTCGGCCTCTCGCCCGCACCGATCCTCATCGTGCTCGGCCTCATCGGCGGCCAGATCTTCTTCACGTGGGTGCGTCGACGCCAGACGGCGAAGCGGTCGCGCATCTTCGACCTGCGCGTGCTCGCGACGAGATCGGAGCTCGCCGTCACCGCGTGCATGGCGACCATGCTCTTCGTCGGAACCGCCGCGAACTTCCTCATCCCGCTCTACATGCAGGTCGTGCAGGGGCTCTCGGGCATCGAGACGTCGTTCTCGATCATTCCGTACACGCTCTCGATCTTCCTCGCGTCGACGTTCGTCGCCTTCCTCTACGCGAAGTTCGCGCCGCGCGTCATCGCACGCTCGGGCTTCATCGTCGTCGCGAGCGCACTCACGCTCCTGGCGTTCACGATCCGCGGCGAGTGGGGCCAGTTCTTCGTCGTCGCGGGGCTCATCCTGCTCGGACTCGGTCAGGGCGCGATCGTGGCGCTCGTCTTCAACACGCTGCTCTCAGCGGCGCCAAAGGAACTGGCGGGGGATGTCGGTGCGTGGCGTGGCCTCGTGCACAACCTGTCGGGCAGCGTGGGTATCGCCGTCGCGACGGCGTTCGCGGTCGGCACCCTCGGCACGATCCTCTACGCGAGCGCGCAGGAGCACCCCGAGGTGTCGGACGAGCTCATCTCGCAGGTGAACTTCACCGAGGCCGACTTCCTCACCGACGACCAGCTCGCGGCGGTGCTCGCCGACCGGGCGACGGGGCCGGAGCTCGACCTCGCCATCGAGATCAACGCCGAGGCGCGCCTGCGTGCCCTGCAGATCTCCCTCCTCGGCCTCGCCGCCCTGTCGCTCCTCGCGATCGTGCCGGCCGGCCGCATGCCCGGGCGCCGCTCGGGCGATCTTCCTGAGAAGCTGGAACCTGATGATCTCGACGCCATCGACGACTCGGTCGACGAGAAGGCGGATGCCGGCGAGAACGCAACGATCACGAAGGACGTCTCATGACTCGAACCCCCAACAAGCTGATCCCCGACGATTTCACGGCCACTCCGTCGCTCGACGTCGAGACCGTGATCGAGGTCGTCGGTGAGATCGGCTCCGTCGACGCTCTCGGCGTGCTCGTACACGCCGACGGCGACCTGCCCGCGGGGCTCGACCTCGACCGCGAGTCGCTCGCGCGCGCCGGCTTCGAGGGCAAGGCGGGCCAGACGCTCGTGCTGCCCCTCGCCTCCGGCCCGCTCTTCGTCGTCGTGGGTGGCGGCGCTCGCGACGAGCAGACCGACGCGAGCCTGCGCGACGCCGTCGCGGCGTTCTCGCGCGCGACGAGCCGTTTCGCGTCGATCGGCTTCCAGGTCGGATCGCTCGGCGACGTCGATGAGGCGGCCGCCGTGCGGGCACTCGTCGAGGGTGCCGTGCTCGCGCGTTACCGCTTCACGGAGCTCAAGAAGAAGCGCCCCGAGAAGAACCTCGAGCGTCTCGAACTGCTCATCGACGGGATCGATGGCTCGGCGTCATCCGCCGTCGCCGAAGGCGTCGTCTCGGCGCGGGCCGCGACGATCGCGCGCGACCTCTGCAACACGCCCCCCGGCCACCTCACCGCGACCGACTTCGCGGACGCCGCGACGGTACTCGGCGAGCGCTTCGGCTTCGCCGTCGAGGTCTTCGACAAGGCCGCGCTCATCGAGCTCGGCACGGGCGGCCTGCTCGGCGTCAACGCGGGCAGCGCGGAAGAGCCGCGCATGATCAAGCTCACGTACACGCCCGAGGGCGACGCGACCGGGCACCTCGGTCTCGTCGGCAAGGGCATCATGTACGACTCGGGCGGAATCAGCCTCAAGCCGTCCGACCCCATGCACCTGCTCATGAAGATGGACATGGGTGGCGCGGCGGCCGTGCTCGGAGCATTCAGTGCTCTGCGCGACCTCGGTGCGACGGCGAAGGTCACCGGCTGGCTCATGTGCACCGACAACATGCCGTCGGGCAGCGCGATGCAGCTCGGCGACGTGCTCACGGCGCGCGGCGGCACGACCGTCGAGGTGAAGAACACCGACGCCGAGGGCCGCCTCGTCATGATGGACGCCCTCGTGCTCGCGACGGAGGACGGCGTCGACGCCGTCGTCGACATCGCGACCCTCACGGGCGCGGCGCTCATGGCACTCGGCCAGCTCACGGCGGCACTCTTCGGCAACAACCAGGAGCTCGTCGAGAAGGTCAAGACGGCGGCATCCGGCGTCGACGAGCAGGTGTGGCAGCTTCCGCTCGAGAAGAAGTACCGCAAGCAACTCGACTCCGACATCGCCGACATCTCGAACATCGGCGGTTCGCGGTACGCGGGAGCGACGACGGCCGCGCTGTTCCTCAACGACTTCGTCGGCGAGACCCCGTGGGCTCACCTCGACATCGCGGGAACGATGCAGTCCGACTCCGACGACGCGTGGCGCTCGAAGGGTGCGACGGGCTTCGGCGCCCGCACCCTCCTCGGCCTGGCACGCGACTTCACGGCGTAGATCGATGCGCTCGGCGATCGTCCTCGTCGCGGCCGCAGCCGTGCTGGCACTGGCTGCGTGTTCGCCCGAGGTCGATCGCCGGGTCGTCGGCGGCGCGCTCGACGAGCTCTCGGAGCATCCGTTCTACGTACTGCCCGACCCGATCCCCGCGGGCGAACCGGGAACCGTGGTGCGCACGGAACGCCTGCACTCCGCCCCCGACGGGTCGATCGGATGGCGCGTGCTCTACCACTCGCAGGACGTGCACGGCACCGACATCCTCGTCTCGGGCATCGTGATCTCGCCGACGGGCGACGCACCCGCCGGCGGCCGCCCCGTGATGTCGTGGGGGCACCCGACGACGGGGGCCGCCGAGCGGTGCGCTCCCTCGCTCGGCATCGACCCGGATGACTGGGTCGAGGGTCTCTACGACTTCCTGAACAAGGGCTACGTCGTGACCGCGACCGACTACTCGGGAATGGGCGCCGCGGGGCCCGACTCGTACCTGATCGGCACGACCGAGGGCCGGAACGTGCTCGACATCGCGCGGGCTGCGCGGTCGATCCCGGAGACGAAGGCGAACGACGACGTCATCCTGTGGGGTCACTCGCAGGGCGGTCAGGCCGTGCTCTTCGCCGCCGGCGAGGCGTCGGACTACGCGCCCGAACTGAGCGTGCACGGCGTCGCCGTCGCCGCTCCGGCGACGGAACTCGGCGGGCTGCTCTCGGCTGACATCGGCGACGTTTCGGGCGTCACGATCGGGTCGTACGCGTTCACCGCGTTCTCGGAGGTCTACGCCTCGACGCCGGGCAGCGAGCTCAGCACGATCCTCACCCCCGTCGCCGTCGAGGCCGTGCCGAAGATGAACGAGCTGTGCCTCCTCGGGCAGAACAAGGAACTGCACGAGATCGCCACGCCGCTCATCGGCGGATTCCTCTCGGGCGACCCGACGAAGGTCGAGCCCTGGGCGACGATGCTCGCCGAGAACAGTGTCGACCCGTCGACGATCGACGTACCGATGTTCGTCGCGCAGGGCGACATCGACGAGCTCGTGAAGCCCGAGGTGACGGAGGGATTCGTCGACGCTGCACGGAAGGCCGGAGTCACGGTCGAGTTCGAACAGATCCCGAAGACAGGGCACGGACTCATCGCCCTTCGGGCACTCGATGAACTCTTCGCCTGGATCGAACGGTTGCCGCAGCCATAAGTCAAGCCCTCATTTGGGCAGATCACGGAATGTAGAGTGAACGTGACCCGCTGTGTGGCTGGACGATTAGCGTCCGTGAGCAGGCGGCCTGAGGGCGGAGGCGCCTGTGCTGGACTCTTCGAGCACGCGCTCACGCGGATTCGGACAACGAACCGGTTCACGGTACGAGTTGTCGGAGCACGTGGGCTCGGGGGGTATGGCCGACATCTACCTGGCCCGCGACCGTGAGATCGGCCGGTCGGTCGCGATCAAGATCTTCCGTCTGCCCGAGACCCCTCACGACGAGGTGCGTCACGAGCGCGAGATTCGTCTGCTCGGCTCGCTGCAGCACCCCGGACTCGTCGAGGTCTACGACGCCGGGGTCTTCCTCGACGGCGACGTCTCGCGACGCTTCGTCGTCATGGAGTACGTCGATGGCGGAGCCCTCTCGAGCCGCCTCGAGAAGCGTGTGGCGCTGACGCGGCGCCAGGTGGCCGACGTTGGAGCTCAGATCGCCGACGCTCTCGCGTACATCCATGCTCGCGGAATCGTGCACCGTGACGTGAAGCCCGACAATGTGCTGCTGTCGGATGCGGCGTCGCTCGGATACACGATCACCGCCAAGCTCGCCGACTTCGGTATCGCGCACTTCGTCGAGGCGGCGCGCTTCACCGATCAGAATACGATCCTGGGCACGGCCAACTACATCTCTCCCGAACAAGCCCGCGGCACCGACGTGGGCACCGCGAGCGATGTGTACTCACTCGGACTCGTGCTCCTCGAAGCGATCACCGGCGAACGCGAGTTCACCGGAACTCCCGTCGAGGCCGCGCTCGCGCGGCTGAGCCGCTCCCCCGACATCCCCGGCGATCTTCCGGATGACTGGCACGATCTCCTCACCGCGATGACCGAGCGCGAACCCGACGATCGTCCGACCGCGCACGACGTGGCTGCGACGATGCGCGACCTCATCCGCTCGATGATCATGGACAAGCGCGGTCGCCGCCGGACGCGTCGCGCCCTTCGGGCGTCGGCACCCCGAGCACCGCGTCGACGGGAGCGCGCCCCGCGTGACGGAGGTGACCGCGCCGGTCTCTCGGCCGTGGGGTTCTGGACCATCATCGCCACCGTCTCCGTCGGTTCGATCGGCCTCGGCGTCGGTCTCGCCGCCGGTATGCACGTCTTCGGCTGAGCCCCGTTTTCGCGCGAGCGAGACGAGCAGGCACACTGGACGTATGGAAATCATCCTCTGGAGCGTCATCGCCCTCATCGGTTTCGTCGGTTCGGTCGGCATGATCGCGGCGGCTGTCGCGCTCGTGAAGTCCTGACGTTCTAGGTCTGTGACGCTCGCGGTGCACTGACGTTCCGGGCACGCCGTTCCACGTGGAACATCGCGCCAGGATTGCACCTCGGGCGCCCGGACATCGCGTAGTTCGGCCCGTCAGAAGGGCGGAATGTCGGAGTCGCTCGTGTAACCCGTCGGGCTGGTCCAGCGTCGGCGGGGCGGTCTCGGATCGAGCGTGAGCTGCTCGGCGGCCGTGTCTTCCGGTGATGGCGACGGTGGCGGTGACGCTGCTGGTTGCGGTTGCGGTTGCAGTTGCGATGGCTGTTCGGGACCGAGCCACGTGGTGTGTTTGAGCGTGTGGTCGGGTGGGCAGAGTGGTGCCAGGTTGTCGATGTCGGTTCTGCCGCCGTGGGCCCAGTCGTGGATGTGGTCGATGTCGGATGTGGCGGCGAGGCTGTTACACCCGGGTCTCGAGCAGCGTTGGTAGGTGAGGGTCAACCAGTCGCGTTGTGCCTGTGATGGTCGGTACTGCGTGCGGTCGAGGTAGAGCGGTTCGGCGGTGATGGGGTCGACGATGAGGCGACGGAATGCGGTCGCGGTGTCGAAGATCTGGCGGGCGGTCTCGGTGCTGATCGGTCCGTATCCGTCGATCGTGGCGACGTCGAGCCAGGGGTGCGCGGGCAGCCTTGGTGCTGTGGATAGCGGTGTGGGAGTGGTGCGCGCATCACGCACGGGCTTCTCGAGGAGTCCCGCCATGAGCGGCACCGTGACGAGCACGCGCGTCTGGACCGCGGTCGGGGTTCCGGCGCCGGTGAGCCAGTCGGAGAGCTGGTCGGCACGGAGTTGGTCCCGGGTGCGGGTCTCACCGGTAACCCGTGAGGCTTGCTTGGCGGTCGCGTTCAACCGGGTGCGAATCTTGGCCCCGTCGAGTGCGGGCACCAGCGCGTGGAGCCACATCATGCCCTCGGGGGCGTCCTCGAACACGACCCGTCGTTCGGTGAGCGCACGCCGGTGGCGTTCGGCGAGGGTCGCGGCACTGAGGCGGTCGCGCAGACGCTTCGCGCGAGACCGGAACGATGCGACGGTGACGCGTCCGGCGATTCCGGCGAGCTCGGAATCGAACCGCGCGACCGCGTCATCGTCGCCCCACCCGGTGATGGCTTCGACGGCGGCACGCACGATCGGGTACGACGTCGCCCCGTCGAGGAACTCCAGCCACAGCTTCGGCAACCGAGCGGCGAGCGTGTGTGCTTCGGCGGCTTCGTTCAAGACGGTCGCTGTCGGAATGAGGAGCCGCATCGACAGTTCGGTCGCCGCGGCACGCACCGCCCAGTCCCGAGCTTCGGCACGGGTCATGAGTTCCGGCAGCACGTAGATGTGCGGGTTCTCCCGAGCCATCCGAATCGCCCGACCGATCGTCGCCAGGCGACGTGCCGCAACACGGTTCGCCTCGAACGCAAACTGCTCGGCGTCCGTCATTACCCTGTCGAGCAACTCGGCCTGCGAGATCGTCACCCCGCGCGGGCCAGCAGCACCATCGGCACCCTCGGCACCCTCGGGGCCACTGCCCGCCTCACCCGTCGAATCGATCACATTAGAAGACTAGTTCGAACCACCGACATCCGACCGAGCCCGCCGACCACCTGTGGATAACTCCCGGCGACCAACCCGAGCGAGCACCGAACACACCGTCAACCAGCCTTTTTACATGTAACCACCAGAGCAAGTTTCTCACCCCTCCTAGACTCGCTGACATGATCGCCCGACTGCTCGCACGAACACGTGTTCCGCTCACCATCGTGGGCGTCGCGCTCATCCTGATCTCCACCGCCTGGGGACTGATCGACGACGATGCCCCTGCGGCGCTCATCCTCGTGGCGTTACCGTTCGGCCTCGTCCTCATCGCCGTCGGCTTCGTCGCCACCGTCTGGGCACCGACGGCGGGCGGCGAACCCGCCACGCTCGCCTCCCCCGTGACCGGACCGTGGCTCGCGGTCAACTCACCGACGACGAAGGTTCCGAGCCACGGCACCCACGGTCTCGGCCAGGCGTTCGCGGTCGATCTGCTCTATGCGGGCGAGGGCTCTGACGACCGGCCGTCAGCGGGGTTCACGGCCCCGGAGGAGTACCCCTCGTTCGGTCGCCCGATCCTCTCGCCCGCCGACGGCACGGTCGTGCGCGTCACGCGAACCGCTCGCGACCACCTCAGCCGCGCGAGTGGCTCCGCACTCGCCTACTTCTACGTCGAGAGCGCGATCCGCGAGATCTTCGGCCCGCGCGCGATGCTCGGCAACCACATCGTCATCCGCCTCGCCGACGGCAGCCACATGGTGCTCGCGCACCTGCGCCGGGGCAGCATCACCGTCGAGCGCGGAGAGCGCGTCGCGACCGGCCAGCCCCTCGCCGAGTGCGGCAACTCGGGCAACTCGACCGAGCCGCACCTGCACATCCAGCGTCAGGACCTCTCGCGCCCCACCTTCGCCCTCGGACTCCCGTGGACGATCGAGCCCGGCGGCATCCCGGCCGACGGCGAGACGACGAGCGCCTAGGCCGCGACCTTCTCCCGCGGCCGCGCGGCCGGCGCGAGGAACACCGCGATCGCGACCATCGCGAGCACGACGAGCATCGCGAGGCGGAGCCCGATGTGCTCGCCGACGAATCCGAGCAGCGGCGGGCCGACGAGGAACGCGATGTACCCCGCGGTCGCGACGGCCGCGACGCTCGCGGTCGAGTCCTCGGAGTCGGCCGCAGCCGAGAGGCAGATCGGGAACCCGAGCGCAGCCCCGAGGCCCCACAGCAGCACCGCGGCGCCGGCGACGAACGCGTTGTCGGCGAAGACCACGAGCGCGATGCCGATTCCCGCGACGACGGCGCTCGCCCGCAGCACGACGACCGGTCCGAAGCGCGCGAGCAGCGGTCCGCCCGAGAAACGGCCGATCGTCATGGCAACGGCGAACGCGGTGAAGATGACCGATCCGAACGTCGCCGAGACGCCGTGGCCGTCGACCATGAGCAGCGGGAGCCAGTCGCTCGCCGACCCCTCGGCGAGCGCGAGGGCGAGAAGGATGACGCCGAGCAGCACGAGTCGGCTGTCGCGCCACACCGAGAGACGGCTGCCCCACGTGCGCTTCGGCCGCTCGATCGAGCGGTCCTCGCGCCCCGTGTCGGCGGCGATCCCCGGGATCGCCCACAGGAGGGCAGCGACTCCGACCGCACCGGCGAGCACGAGGTGAAGGATGACGGGGAAGGCGATCGCGTTGAGCGCGATGCCGATCGTCGCACCGATGACGGTGCCGAGACTGAAGCAGCCATGCAGGGTCGGCATGACGGAATGACCCGAGAGCTGCTCGATGCGGGCGCCCTCGATGTTGATCGCGATCTCGGCCATGCCCATGCCGATTCCGAAGAACAGCAGGCCGAAGAAGACGCCGATCGCCGACGAGGCGCCCGCCATGGTTCCCATGAGGAACACGCCGAGCAGCAGCGACGAGCCGCCGATGAGCACGGTCCAGCGCGCGCCGAGCGCACGGATGATCGTCGCCGACGAGAGCAGGCCGGTCATGGATCCGATCGAGAGACCGAAGAGCACGAGGCCCATCTGCGCAGTCGAGGCGTCGATCGCGTCGCGCACGGCGGGTGTCCGCACGACCCACGAGGCGAACGAGATGCCGACGATGAGCATGAACACGAAGATCGCCCACTTACGGCGACGCAGCGCCGCCGACATCGGTGCGGGGCGGGTGCGCGGAGTGCGCGATCCATGAATCGGTTCAGTCATGCGTACAAATGTACACACTTCCGCTAGTGTGACGTGCATGAACTCTCCCGCGCCTCGATCGTCGACCCGCGCCGTCGGCGTCATGCTCCCCCGCGACCTCGCCGCCGACCGCGTCATCGAGTTCGCACGCCGCGCCGACGCGCTCGGTTTCGACGAGCTCTGGGTTGTCGAAGACCTCGGATTCCGTGGTGGTGTCGCACAGGCATCCGCCGTCCTCGCGGCGACCGAGCGCATCCGTGTGGGCATCGGCATCCTGCCCGCCGCGGCGCGCAACGCCGCCTTCGCCGCGATGGAGATCAACACCCTTGCCGAGCTCTTCCCCGGCCGGGTCGACGTCGGCATCGGCCACGGCATGCCGGTGTGGATGCGGCAGCTCGCCGCGTGGCCCGCGAGCCCGCTCACGATGCTGCGCGAGCAGTTCGATGCGATCCGCGGGCTGCTCGCCGGCGAACACGTCGAGACCGAAGGCCGCTACGTGACGGTGCGCGACGTGCACCTCGAGAGCCCCGCGCCCGTCACACCGCCGCTTCTCGCGGGTGTGCGCGGCGTCAAGTCGCTCGCGGTCTCGGGCGAGGTCGCCGACGGCACCGTGCTCGCCGAACCCGTCACCCCCGAGTACATCGCCGCGGCACGCGCCGCGATCGGCACGGAAGGAACCGGCACCCCGCACCGCATCGTCGCCTTCAATATCGGCTCGGTCGACGACGACGCGGCCGCCGCCCGCGACCTCGCCCGCCCAGGCCTCGAGTGGATCGGCGAGCCCGACTGGGAACCGCACATCGCGCCCCTCCCCTACGCCGACGAGTTCCGCGCCTTCCGCGCGGCGGCCGAGAGCCGGGAGGCATTCGTCCGCGACCTGCCCGACGAGTGGGTCGACGAGCTCGCCGTCGTCGGAACACCGGATGACGCACGTGCGCGTCTCTCCGAACTGCACGACGCCGGCGCTCACAGCGTCGTGCTGCTGCCGGTGGGCGCCGACCGCTTCGCCGCGCTCGAGAGCCTCGCTCGGGTGCTCTGAGTGGCGGAGGCGCGACGACGCAGATTCGATCCCGACCGTCGGGATCGGATCATCGAGGCGACGCTCGACGTCGTCGAGGTGCACGGCGTCGTCGGCACGACCCACCGGCGCATCGCCGAGGTCGCCGACGTTCCGCTCGGCTCGATGACGTACCACTTCGCGAGCCTCGACGAGCTGCTCTATCTCGCCTTCGAGAAGATGGTGTCGGTCGCCCAGCGTCGATTCGACGAGATGATGGCGGCCGCGATCGACGAGCCGGACCCGCGCGAAGCCGTCGTGCGTCTCATCGCATCGGAGCAATCGGAGTATCACCGCGACATGCTCCTCTCGACCGAGCTCTACGCCCTCGCGATCCGCCGCCCCGAGTACCGCACGCTCACGCAGCGCTGGATGGAGGCGAGTCGCACCGCACTCGCACCGCTCTTCGGCGACGAGGCAGCGCCCGGGATCGACGCCCTCATCGACGGACTCATCCGCCACTCGTACCTGTCGACCGAGCCGTTCGACGAGGCGCGCGTTCGCCGCGCCGTGCACCGCATCACGGCACCCGACACGAGCGCGGGCTGAGCGCTACTTCTGCTCGTCGTACGCGCCGACGATGTTGCCCTCGCTGTCGCGGAGGTACACCCAGCGCGACGTCTCATCGAGCTGCTGGATCTCGCCGACGACCTCGTCGCCGTTGGCCACGACCGCGGCGATCGTGTCTTCCAGACGATCGACGGTGAAGACGACCGTGGGGTGGGTGACGGTACTGCGCTTGTGCAGGTCGCCGTTGATGCCGCCGTCGTCGGAAGCGGTGATGACGCCCATCTCGTCGCCCCACGACTGGTACGTGAAGTCGAAGACCGCCTTGTAGAAGCCGGCGGCGCGCTCGATGTCGTCTGCGGGAATCTCGAAGTGCTCTACTTTCGCCATGAAAGCGAAGCTATCGGGCGTCACCGACACTGGCTAGGGTGAGCACGTCGGAAGGAAATGACGATGTCCTTCATCACTCGAGGTTTCTCCGGTCGCGGCCAGAGCCGCGACGACCGCCTGCCGCCCGGCCAATCGCTCGTCGAGGACTGGCCCGTGCTCTCGGCGGGCCCCACCCCCCGCGTCGAGACGGATGACTGGGAGTTCACGATCCGCACCGAGGCCGGCGACCACACGTGGTCGTGGGACGAACTGCGCGCACTCGGTCTCGAAGACATCGAGACCGACATCCATTGCGTCACCCACTGGTCGAAGCTCGGTATGTCGTGGCGCGGGGTCTCGCTCGACAAGATCTTCGAGAACGTCGAGACGCAGTACGACTACGTCATGGCCCACAGCTACGGCGGGTACACGACGAACGTTCCGCTCGACGAGCTGCTCGACGGGCAGGCGTGGATCGCCTTCGAGGCCGACGGCGAACCGCTCGACCCCGAGCACGGGGGTCCCGCGCGACTGCTCGTGCCGCACCTCTACTTCTGGAAGAGCGCCAAGTGGGTGCGCGGCCTCGTCATGATGCCGAGCGACGACCCCGGGTTCTGGGAGCAGAACGGCTACCACCTGCACGGCGACCCCTGGCAGGAGGAGCGTTACTGGTGATCGGCCGGCGCCCCGCGGCGTGGCACACGGCGACGGTCGTCGAATCGACGCCCGAAGCGCAGAATGCCCGTCTCATCGTCTTCGACATCCCTACCTGGCCGGGCAACGACGCCGGCTCGCACCTCGACGTGCGCCTCACCGCACCCGACGGCTACCAGGCCACCCGCTCCTACTCCATCGCCTCGGCGGGTGAGGGCACGCGCGTGAGCATCGCCGTCGCCGAGGTGCCGACGGGCGAGGTCTCGCCGTTCCTCGTGCACGAGCTGCGCGCGGGCGACGAAGTCGAGGTGCACGGCCCGCTCGGCGCCTTCTTCGTGTGGCGACCGAGCGAGACGCCGAGGCCCGTACAGCTCATCGGCGGCGGCTCGGGCGTCGTTCCGCTCGTCGCGATGGCCACCGCTCACGCCGCCTCGAGCGACGCGAGCCCGTTCCGGCTGCTCTATTCGGTGCGCACCCCCGAGGATGCCTTCTTCGCGCGTGAGCTCGAGGCGCTGGCGGATGACGGTGCGAGCCCCTCCCTCGAGATCGACTGGGCCTACACGCGGCAGGCTCCGCCGGGCTGGCCGACCCCGCCCGGGCGGCTCACGCGCGAGCAGCTCGAGGCACTCGTCGTGCCGGCGGCCGACGACCCGCTCGTCTTCATCTGCGGCCCGACGCCGTTCGTCGAGGCGGTCGCGTCGTGGCTCACCGACCTCGGACACTCGCCGGGGTCGATCCGTACCGAGCGCTTCGGAGGTTCGTGATGACGCGACTCGATGGCAACGCCCTCGCGGGCGACCTCGCCGACCTCTTTCAGGTCGACCTCACGACGGCGCTCGCACGCTGCGCCGGGTGCGGCCGCGCCGGTGAGATCGCGACCGCAATCGTCTACGCGAGCCCGATGGGCCGCGTCATGCGGTGCCCCACGTGCGACGACGTGCTCGGCGTGTTCGTCTCCGCCGACGGCCGTGCGTGGTTCGGGCTGCCGGGGGTCAGCGCGATAGAGCTGCCGGCAGAGAAGCCGTGATCGCCCCGTCGACGAGGTTCACGACCGCGTGCATGCGCGGGAGGTGCACGACGTCGTGGGTGACGAGCAGCGTCGAGGTGTTCCACTCGTCGGTGAGGTGCACGACGAGATCGATGATCGCCGCGCCGCGTTCCTGATCGAGTGCACTCGTCGGCTCGTCGACGAGGAGCGCCGACGGTTCGTTCATGAGGGCCCGCGCGATGTTGACCCGCTGACGCTGCCCGCCCGAGAGTTCGTGCGGGCGCTTGTCGCGGTGTGCGGCGAGACCCACCTCGTCGAGCAACGCGTCGGCGCGCGCGGCCGCGGCGGCCCGCGGGTGCCGCGCCCGCCGACCGCCGAGCTCGTTCATGACGAGCAGTTGCTCGCGGGCGGTGAGCGACGCCAGCAGGTTCGACTGCTGGAACACGATGCCGATGCGCGTGCGACGGAGTTCGCTCGCCTGACGAGGGTCGAGCCCCGAGGCATCCACCCCGTCGATCTCGACCCGACCCGAGTCGGGCCGCACGAGGGTCGCGGCGAGCGCGAGGAGGCTCGACTTTCCGCTTCCGCTCGGACCGGTGATCGCGGTCACCGTGCCCGGGCGAGCGGTCAGTGAGACTCGGTCGACCGCCGTGACGCGCGAGGCGCCGTCGGGGAAGGTGAGGGTGACGTTGTCGAGCTGGATCATCGGTTGCTCCCGAGGGCGGTGAGGGGGTCGGCTGAGGTGATGGATCGGATCGCGAAAGCGGCGCCGCCGAGACCGAGCACGATCATGAGCGCTCCCGGCACGAGGGTCGTGAGCGGGCTGAGCAGGAAGGGCAACGCTCCGCCGACGGCGAGGCCGAGCGAGACCACGATCGCGAGGCCCAGCCCGATGCCCGCGGCGAGCACGATGAGGGCCTGACCGAGGGCGTCGCCGACGAGCGAGCGCGTGCTCGCTCCGAGCGCCTTCAGCACGGCGACGTCGGCCGCGCGCTGCATCGTCCACACCGTGAAGAACGCGCCGATCACGAGACCCGAGATGCCGAAGAGCATCGCGACCATGAGCAGGAGCGACCCGATCTCGGAGCGGAACGCGCTGAGCGCCATGAGCGACATCGGAACGGACTCCGACACGGTCGCGGTCGCCGCCTCGACCGGCGCCGCGTCCGGGTCGCCCGAGACCGCGAGCACCGTCGCGAAGGCGTCGGGCGAGCCCGTCGCCGCCGCGTACCCCTGCCAGTCGGCGAGAGTCAGACGGATGACCGGGGTGTGGCTGTACCAGTCGTCACCGCCGATCGATTCGACGGTGAACGACATGCCCGCGATGGCGATCTCGTCGCCGATTCCGACCCCGAGTTCGGATGCCGCGGGCGACGACACCCCGACGAGACCGTCACCGGTCGGCGAGTTCGCGTCGAACCCGGGCGCGGCACCGAAGAGTGCGACCGCGGCGCGCACGTCGCCGAACTCGGCGCGGGTCTGGCTGATGCCGAGGGGCTGCACATCGCTCGCGCCCGGCGCCGCGGACCACGCGTCGGCCTGATCGGCCGTGACGGCCGAGTCGGCGAAACTCGCGCTCGAGCCGTCGGCCGGAGCCGAGAAGACGATGCGGTCGGCCGGTAGCGAGAGCACGGCCGAGACGTTCTGCGTCGCGAGACCGCCCGTCAGCCCGCTGAGGAACCCGACGAGAACGGTGATGAGGGCGACGACGGAACCGATGAGGATGAACCGGCCCCGAGCGAATCGCAGGTCGCGTAGCGCGACGAACATGACGAACTCCTGTCTGCACGCCGAAACCGGCGGCACACTCGACTCTTCCGCGAGACATCGAGGCCGTCATCCGTCACGGGCACGGCTCGCGGTCGTCCTTTCGGAGGATGGGCGGGCCGACCGCGCGGCGTAAAGTTCAGCCCATGGCCCACCGCAGACTGACCCCGGTCTTCGTGGCGCTCCGGTCGGGGCTGCACCTCGTGTTCGTCGGTCTGACGGTGCTCGTCATCGTGCGCGCCGTGGTCGCTCCGACCGAGACGAGCGGCCTCGTCATCGGATTGTCCGTCGTACTGCTCGGCGTCTACGGCGCGGGCGCGCTCGTCGCGAAGCGCGGCCGAGATCGCGGTCGCGCGGGCGGCATCGTGTGGCTCGCGCTGCTCGTCATCCTCTGGGCGGCGCTGCTCGGGCTCACCCCCGAAGCGGCCTACCTCGTCTTCCCGCTCTTCTTCCTCGATCTGCATCTGCTCGGTCGGCGCTGGGGATCGCTCGCGATCATCGCCATGACGGCCCTCGCGATCGTCACGCTCGGTCTGCACGGCGGGTGGAGCGTCGGCGGCGTCGTCGGCCCCCTCGTCGGTGCGGGCGTCGCCCTGCTCATCGGCCTCGGCTACCAAGCGCTCGCGCGCGAGGCCGAGGAGCGTGAGGCGCTCATGGCCGAACTCGTCGCGACGCGCGACCAACTCGCGGCGACCGAGCACGAATCGGGCGTCATCGCCGAGCGGGCCCGACTCGCGCGCGAGATCCACGACACCGTCGCGCAGGGGTTGTCGAGCATCCAGATGCTGCTGCACGCCGCCGAACGCGCCGACCCGGGCCGCCTGGGCGTCGAGCACATCCGCCTCGCCCGCGAGACGGCGGCCGCGAACCTCGTCGAGACGCGGCGCTTCATCCGCGAACTGACCCCGCCCGACCTCGACGACCACGGCCTCGGCGGAGTGCTGCGCCGTCTCGCCGCGACGCAGTGGGCCACGCAGGGGCTCGACGTGCAGGTACGGGTCTCCGACGCCCTCGCCCTGCCGATGCACGTGCAGACGGCGCTCCTCCGAATCGCGCAGGGAGCGATCGCGAACGTCATCCAGCACGCCGATGCTCGGACCGCGACGATCACCCTCGCCGTCGACGCGTCGAGCGTGCTCTTCACGATCGTCGACGACGGCGTCGGGTTCGACACCACCGCGGCGACCGACGACTCGGCGGCGCGGTCCGACTCGTTCGGCCTGCACGCGACCCGGGAACGCGTTCAGCAGCTCGGCGGCGCGCTCACCGTCGACTCGGCGCCCGGCCGGGGCACCCGCCTCGCGGTCGAGCTCGCGCTGACGGGAGTCGCCTCGTGATCCGCCTCGTCATCGCCGACGATCATCCGATCGTGCGTGCGGGCCTCCTCGCCCTCTTCGCACTCGAGCCCGACATCGAGGTGGTCGCCGAGGCCTCGACGGCGTATGACGCGGTGCGCGCCGCCGCGCTCGAGAACCCCGATGTCGTGCTCATCGACCTGCAGTTCGGCGCTCGGGGAACGCCGACGGGCGCCGACGCGACCCGGCGCATCCGCGCCCTCGATGCCGCGCCGTACGTGCTCGTGCTCACGAACTACGACTCCGACGCGGACATCCTCGGGGCCGTCGAGGCCGGGGCGAGCGGGTACCTGCTGAAGGACGCCCCGCCCCACGAGCTCATCGCGGCCGTGCGGGCGGCCGCCGCGGGCGAGAGCGCGCTCGCGCCCGTCATCGCGTCGCGGTTGCTCACACGTATGCGCGCTCCGCAGGCGAGCCTCAGCCAGCGCGAGATGGAGGTGCTCGAACTCGTCGCCGCCGGGCGCTCGAACGCCGAGGTCTCGACCCTGCTCTTCGTCAGCGAGACGACGGTGAAGTCGCACCTCGCGCACATCTTCTCGAAGCTCGACGTCTCGTCGCGCACGGCCGCCGTCTCCGCGGCGCGCGAACGCGGCATCCTGCGCTGAGCTGCCCGCGCCGAACCGCAGCCAGGTACTCGCAGGGCCTCCCCGGCGCGTCGCGATGGAGCTGCCGAGCGAACCGGGCCTCGTGGGCGGCGACGCACATCGACGAGGGTGTCACGGTCGGTTAACGGCATCCGGCGGTCGCGGCTTGTAGACCCACGCGACGAGCACGACCGAGATGATCATCAGGAGGAACCACGAGACGAGCTTCGTCGCCGAAACCGGCTGCCAGACATCCACCTGGTCGGGGTAGGCCCACGCGCCCGCCCACGTCGCGATGTTCTCCGCGATCCAGATGAAGAGCGCGACCCCCGCGAACGCCAGCACGACGGGTATGCGGAGGCGAACGCGGAAGATGCGCGCGTGCATGACGCACCGCGCCCACAGCAGCACGACGAGTGCGAGCAGCACCCAGCGGGCGTCCCACCAGTAGTGGTGCGTGAAGAAGTTGAGATAGATCGCGGCCGCGAGGATGCCGGTGAGCCAGCGCCGCGGATAGCGATCGAAGCGCAGATCGAAGAGTCGGAAGACGCGCACCATGTAGGAGCCGACGGCCGCGTACATGAACCCCGAGAAGAGCGGCACGCCGGCGATGCGGAGGATGCCGTCGGCGTCGTAGACCCACGAGCCGACATCCGTCTTGAAGAGCTCCATGATGGTGCCGACGATGTGGAACATGACGATCACCCGCAGCTCGCGGAGCGTCTCGAGACGAGCGGCGACCATGACGATCTGCACGACGATCGCCGCGATCGTGAGGGCGTCGTTCCGAGCGATGAACGCCTCGTCGGGGTAGACGAGCCGGGCGGTCACGATGATGACGAGCAGCACGGCTCCGAAGATGCACGCCCATGCCTGCTTGAGCGTGAAGACGACGAACTCGATGAGGAAGGCGCGGGCGCGCGAGGCCGGCGCACGATCGAGAACGCCGTGAGCCCACGCGTCGATGCGCCGCTCGACGGCTGTGAACTCGCGGTCGGTCACTCGGCCTCGTCGCTCTCGACCCACTCGAGCAGATCGCCCGGCTGGCATTCGAGCACCTCGCACATCGCGTCGAGGGTGCTGAACCGCACGGCCTTCGCGCGGCCGTTCTTGAGCACCGCGACGTTCGCCGGGGTGAGTCCGACACGTTCTGCGAACTCCCCCACGCTCATCTTGCGCTTCGCGAGTTCGACGTCGATGCGCACGATGATCGGCATCAGATCACCTCGTCGAGGTCGGATCGCAGGGTTGCCGCCTGGCGGAGCAGCGCGCGCATCACGACGAAGACGAGTACGAGCACACCGCCGACGAGCACGGCCCCGAAGAGCAGGATGGGAACGCCGGGGTCGCGGAGCTCGGGCGTGACGTAGATGACGGCGACGAGGGAGATCGCGGCCGACGCGAGCAGCACCCAGGCGGCGACCAGGGTCCAGAGGATCCCGTCTACCCACGTGAACGCCCTCGCGCTGAAGATGCGATCGGTCTTCACGAGCGAGAGCAGCTTCCAGATGCACACGATCACGATCTGCACGCAGACGAACTCGAGCACACCGAGGGTGAGCAGGATGCCGGGGATCGGCCCGAGGTCGGGCGAGGTCGCCGCCTGGTGGGCGAACATGCCCGGCAGGCTGAAGACCTGCGCGACGAACAGACCCGTGAAGAGCAGGACGAGGAGGACTCGGAGGGGGATGATCGCGGCATCCAGTTTCGACATGCATCGACTTTCGTCGTCTATCTATCGAATGTCAATCGATTCACAGCCGGTTGACCGGAATCAGTCGCGGATGTCGGCGGCTGTCCCTAGCCTCTCGGCCAGGAGGTTCCGATGAGATTCATGATGTTCGTAGCGAACGACCCCGATGCCGAGCCGTACTCCGCCGACGAGGACAACATCGCGGAATGGGGTGCCGAGGTCGGCGCCCGCGGCGTGTGGGTCGACGGCAGTCGGCTGCGGCCCATCGAGGACGCGACGACGGTGCGTATGCGCGACGGCGAGCGCGTCGTCACCGAGGGGCCGGCGAACGCCGAGACAGCGCAGATCGCCGGCTTCGACATCCTCGAATGCACCGACCTCGCCGAGGCGATCGAGGTCGCCTCGAAGCACCCCATGGCGCGGTTCGGCCGCATCGAACTGAGGGCGTACTGGCCTTTCGAGTGACGCGTGGTGCCCCCGACTCACGAGCCGAGGGCACCACGTTCTCACTGCTGTCGATCAGACCTGCTGCTGGCGCCGCCTCACGATGAGGAAGGCGAGACCTAGAGCGAACAGGATGACGGCGGCACTCAGCGCGCCGGCGAGGATCGTCACACCGGTCGACGCGAGAGCGCCGTCGGGCGTCTCACCCTGGCCAGGGCCACCCGTGCCGGGCTCACCGGTGCCGGGCTCACCCTCGCCGGGCTCGGGCGGGGCCGTCGGCTCGGGCGACGGAACGACCTCGTCGGTGACCTCGATCGAGCGCTCCTCCTCGACGTTGCCGGCGACGTCGATCGACCGGTACGTGACGGTGACCGTTTCGGCGCCGCTCACTCGGGCGATGCCGTCGACCGCGTCGGCCCACTCGGACTCGCCGATGCGGAACTCGGTGCGGGCGACGCCCGACTCTTCATCCGTCGCGACGAACGCGACCAGTCGGCCGTCGTCGTCACGCGAGGCCGTCGCCGTCGTCGTCGGCGCGAAGGAGTCGATCTTCACATCGACCTCGCCGACGCTTCCGGCGATCTCCTCGCCCGCGAAGAGGGCGCGGAAGCCGACGGTCGTCGACCCCTGCTCCTCGACACGCACGGCCGCGCCGTCGACCCAGTCGCCCGAGCCGAGACGGTGCTGCACGGCGACCTCGGAGGTGCTGGCCTCGAGCGCGACGTCGACCGCCGAGCGGTTCCAGCCGTTCTCACCGGGCACCTCGGCCGTCACCGTCGCGGTGACGGTCGCATCGGCAGGGATCGCACGCTCGTTCTCGACCGAGGTCGTGAGCGGCGAGAGTTCGATCCAGTCGATGTTCGGCGCATTGCCCTCGGCGTTGCCCATGCGCAGCGCACCCGACTCGGTCGAGAGGTCGAGGGGCATTGTGTGCGTCCAGAACCCCTTCCACGAGTAGTTGTGGCGGAAGGCTCCGCGAGCGGTCTCGCCGTCGGCCTCCGTCACGTCGAGGAATCGCGTGATGACGTCGGTGTTGTAGTCGTGACCGGTGTTCTTCTCGGCGTTGGCGTAGCGCACCGAGAGGTTGTACTGACCGGCCGTCGAGCCGTCGGGTCGCGAGACCGTCATCGCGTTGTCGGGCGAACCGCCGAGCCAGCTGACCTGCTGACCTGAGACGTTCGTCGGGCCCGCGACGTTCTCGGTGCGCGCCTCGCCGCTGAGCGCGACCTGCGTCGCATCCTCGGCCTCGATGCGCACGGTGGAGTCGTCGACCGCCCGCGTCGTGGTGAACCCGTCGAGAGCGACGGCTCCGCCGATGCGTACCTCGGAGATGCCCTTCGCGAGGTGCACGCGGACCGTCGAGGTCCAGGTGCCCGCGTCATCCGAGCCGAGGCCCGCGATCTCGCGATCGTTGATGCTCACGGCGAGCGCCGCGGCGCCTTCCGACCGGTAGCCGACAGCGAGGTCGTAGTAGCCCGTCTCACGCACCGACGGGTAGAAGACGGCCTCGTTCTGCGAGACGTCCACCCGACCCGACGTGCCGGCCGAGTAGTCGACGGCCGCGTCGCCGTGACGCGACAGCACCGCCGGGTACGTCTCGGTCTCGGCGCCGTCGAAGCGCACGAGGTCGAAGCGGTCGAGCGAGATGTCCGAGCCGGGCAGCAGCGTCGATCCGTCGGCGCTCATGCGCACCGAGAGCTCGCGTGCCCCTGCCGTGAGCGGCACGACGACCTCGCCGCGGCCGCGGTAGTTCCAGCCGAAGCCGGCCTCGTAGTCGATGATCGCGGCCTGGACGCCGTCGACGAAGAGCGCGTGCTGGCCCGGGCCGATGGCCGAGCCGTTGACGCCCGCGATCGCGCTGAAGAGGTAGTCGCCGTCTTCGGGAACCTCGACGCTCCACGTGAGCGACGACGTGACACGGTTCGTGCTTCCGACGTCGCGCTGACCGGATGCCGCGAAGATCCACGCATCGCTCATCGGCTGGTTGTACGCCGTGACATCGCGGAGCGCGGTGTCCTCGGCCTCGATCGAGGCGCGCCACGTCGAGTCGACGGTGGGCGCCGCGCCGAGGGCCGGCGTGACGACGAGCTGATACGCCGACAGGCGATCGCTGTTCGGAACCGACACCGAGACGGTGTCGCCCGTGAGCTCGGCGCGCTGGGCGACGACGACGGGAGGCGTCGCCGCCTCGCCCTCCTGGCCGCTCCAGCGGGCTTCGCGCACCTGGATGTCGACGGTGCCGCCGAACACGTCGGCGTCGAGGCCCGACAGGTCGAGTCGGACGTCCTCCGAGCCGCCACCGAAGACGACGGTCGCGAGCTTGGCGTCGGTGTCGAGGCTCGCGAGCCCCTGCAGGGTGTCGGCGACGTTGAGGCGCGGAGGCGTGAGGGCGACGGTGTCGCCCGACAGGTCGCCGTACCACTTGAGCAGCCACCACGCGGCGTTGGCCGAGTTGTTCTTGGCCATGTTGTCGTTGAGGTTGCCCGCGTACGTCCAGTACGCGGTCTGCGCGTCGACCTTCGTGTCCTCGAACATCGCGAGCCACTGCACGAGCTGGCCGGGAACCGACATGTCGCGACGCATCGCGTACTCGGTGATGTTGATCGGGAGCGGCCCGATGCCGAGGTCCTTCTCGATCTGACGGTACTCGGCGTAGTGACCGCGGTAGGTCCGGAGGTTGTCGATGCCGAGCTCGTGCCAGGTGAACATGTCGGGCAGGACGTCGTTCGCCTTCGCGAACTCGAGGATGTCGCGGGTGCGCGTCGGCTGCCAGCCGGTGTCGCCCATGCCCGCGATCTGCGCCTCGGGGTAGACCTCCTTGATGGTCTCGTAGACGGCCTTCCAGTCGTCGAGGTAGACCTGCTTCATCGTCGACCAGTTGTTGTACCAGTTGCCGCCGTCGGGCTCGTTGAACGGCGTGAAGATGTAGCGCTCGGGGTATGCCGACTCCTCGACGATGCTCGTGACGACGGTGCGCACGATGTCGAGGTAGGTCGAGAAGTCCTCGGGTCGCTTGCTGCCGTTGTAGGGCCAGTCGGGGTAGTAGTCCTGGATGTTGGTCAGGATGTACTCGCCGCCGTTCTCGAAGAACGCCCGCTCGACCTCGAGCGGGTCGCCGTTCGGGTGCTGCTCGCCGTGCGGCGCCTTCTGGGTGACGTTGCGCGGGTTGGCGCCGGCGATGATCGGGTCGGTGGGCACACCGTCGTCGCTCAATCCGTAGAGCATTCCCGAGGCGCCGCCCTGGAACGCGCCCGTGCTCGTCTGGAAGTCGACGGCGATGACCTCGGCGTCGGCGGCGCTGGCTGGTGTCGCGATGGCGACCGCTCCTGTCAGGGCGAAAGCGAAGGCGGTGGCCGCTCCGAGGGAACGGCGCACCCCCTTGCTCACGCGTCGTTGATCGATACGGGGCAGTGACATTCTGCACTCCTTCGTGCTGGGTGGGGTCGCTGCCCCGGGGTGGTGGATTCGGAAGGGTCTACTGGAAGAGGGCGTTCACCTGGTCGTTGACACCCGTGAAGCTCTCGGCGTCGACGCTGCCCTTGAGGAAGGCCTGCGAGTTGGCCGTGACGAGGTCGTTGATCTCTGACCAGTGGTCGGCGATCGGCAGGAGCGCCGTCGTTCCCTCATCGACCTGCACCGCGAAGCCGCTCACGTCCCAGCCCTTCGCAGCGAAGGCCTCGGTAGCCTTCTCGGTCGAGGTCTTGATGGCGGGGAAGACGACGGCGGCATCGGCGACGACGTCCTGGCAGTCGGTCGACGCCAGGTAGGAGACCCACTCCCACGCGGCATCCGGGTTCTTGGTGCCGGCCCAGATGCCGTCCGAGAGACCGTTGAAGACGCTCGCGCGCTCACCCGACGGCCCGACGGGGGTGGGGGCGACCTTCGTCGGGACGTCCGACTGGCCGAGGTACGACGAGTTCATCCAGCTGCCGTCGGTGACGAGCGCGTAGCGACCGGCGAGGTAGCCGTTCAGCGGGTCCTGCTCGCTGAGGGCGATGTCGATCGTCGGCATGTAGCCCTTGTCCTGCAGGCTCTTGTACCAGGCGAGGGTGTCGGTGAACTCGGGGGCGTCGAAGTTCCACTCGGTCGTCCACGGTGTCGTGTCGCCGAAGTACCAGTCATTGCCGAGGGCGTACGGCGCCCAGGTCTGCTGACCCGATGCGTTGAGGCCGTTGCCGCTGAGGGCGAGGCCGTAGACGGCGACGTTGTTCTTGTCGAAGCCCGCCTCGGTGCCGCGCACGCCGTTCTCATCGACGGTCAGCGCAGCGACGGCCTGCTCGAAGGTGCCGCCGTCGGTCGGGTTCCAGGCGGCCTCGCTGAGTGCGGCGGGGTCGATGCCGGCATCCGTCACCATGGTCTCGTTGTAGAAGAGCGCGACCGTGTCGAAGTCCTTGGGGAGGCCGTATCGGCCGCCCTCCTGGTCGACCCACAGGTCGGCGAGGCCGTCCTGGTAGATCGACAGGTCGATGCCGTCCGCGTCGATGCGGTCGGAGATGTCGAGGAGCTGACCCTGCGAGACGAACTGCGGGTAGTACGAGAGGTGGTCGGCGAACACGTCGGGGGCCGTTCCGGCGGCGAAGCCGGTCGTGAGACCCTGCCAGTAGTCGGCCCAGCCGTACTGCTCGATCGTGACGTCGATGCCGGTCTTCTCGGTGAAGGCCGTCGCGCACTGCGTGTAGGCGGGCTGCTGGTTCGTGTCCCACAGCCAGTAGGTGATCTTCTCACCCCCCGCCTCGGTCGATTCGGAGCTGCTCGCGCAGCCGGCGAGAGTCATACCGGCGACGGCAATGGCGGTGACGACACCCGCGGAACGCATGTGGTTTCTGAACTGCGGCATTGCGATTCTTCCTTTTGTGTGGGGGTGGGGAGCGCGCGAGGGGATGCCGCGCGACTCAGTGACGCGACCCGGGGATCACTTGATGCCCGAGTAGCCGAGGTTGTTGATGAGCTTCTTTCCGAAGACGAGGAACAGGATGAGCACGGGGATGGCGGCGACGAGCGTTCCCGCCATGAGGCCGGCCCAGTCCGGACCGGTCTGCGGCGTCTGCGCCCGGAAGATGCCGAGCGCGACGGTGAGCACGCGCGATTCGTCGGCGCGACCGACGAGGAGGGGCCAGAAGTACTCGCCCCACGCGGTGATGTAGGTGAGGATCGAGAGCGTCACGATCGGCGTCGCCGACATCGGCATGATGATGCCGAAGAACATGCGGCCATGCCCTGCGCCGTCGATCATCGCGGCCTCTTCGATCTCGCGGCTGATACCGAGGAAGAACTGGCGCATGAAGAACACCGCGAACGGCGTCATGAACATGTACGGCAGGGCGACGCCGGCGAGCGTGTTGAGCAGCCCGAGGTCGCGCATGAGGATGAAGTTCGGCAGCTGCACGAAGATCGGCGGGATCATGAGCGCGGTGAGGAAGAGGAAGAACACGGCTTCCCGACCCCGCCACTGCAGCCGTGCGAAGGCGTAGGCCGCCATCGACGAGAACAGCACCTGGCCGACCGTGATGGCCGTCGACACGATGACCGAGTTCCGGAGGTAGAGCCAGAACTGCATAGACCCGGTCGTGCCGCCCTCGGCGAGGGCCTCCTCGGGGCTCGCGAGACCGAACACGCGGCGGAACCCGCCCCAGCTGAACTCCACGGGCAGCAGGTTGCCCGGCTGCAGGTAGAGCGCACTGTTCGTCGAGAGCGCGGTGCGGATCATCCAGTAGAAGGGGAAGAGCGTGACGAGCATGATCGCGATGAGCGCGATCCACGCGAAGACGCGGCCCCACCGGATTCGTCGGCGTGGGGAGCCCGAGCGCGCGGGCGCGGGGGTCGAAGCGGATGCCTCGGTCGGCCGTTCCTGCATCAGAACGTTCATCGTGAGCTCCTCATGACAGGTCCGAACTGTTGGATCGCATGATCTTCAGCTGGAAGTAGGCGACGGCGGCGAGCAGGATGGCGAGGACGACGGCCATCGCGCTGGCGTAGCCGAGATCGAACCTCTCGAACGCCTGTTGGTAGATGTAGTAGTAGATGACGCGCGTCGAGTTGACCGGGCCGCCCGTCGTCGTGACGGCGACGGTGTCGAAGATCTGGAACGAGCCGACGATCGTGATGACGAGCACGAGCGCCATGACGGGACGCAGCAGCGGCAGGGTGATGCTGCGGAACATGCGCCACTCGGACGCCCCGTCGAGCGACGCCGCTTCGTAGTACTCGCCGGGGATCGTCTGCAGACCGGCGAAGATCAGCAGCGCCGTGTACCCGAGGAAGCGCCAGACGTTGATGAGGGCGATCGTCGGGATCGCGAGCATCTCGTCGCCGAAGAAGGCCATGCGGTCGAGGCCGAGACCGTCGATGACGACGTTGATGATGCCGGTCGAGTAGTCCATCATCCAGAACCACACGAGCGCGACGACGACGTTCGACACGAGGTAGGGCAGCAGCACGATGCCGCGGATCGCGACCGCCCGGGTGAGCCGGTGCAACAGGACGGCGACGGCGAGGGCGAGCACGGTCTGCACGCTGATGTTGATGAGCACGTACCAGAACGTCACGACGAGCGCGTTCCAGAACAGCGGATCACCCGCCATCCGCGTGTAGTTGTCGACGCCGATGAACTCGCCCGACCCGACCAGGTTCTGGTCGGTGAGGCTGAACCCCACGCCGCGGATCGCGGGCACGAGGTAGAAGATCACGAAGCCGATGGCGGCGGGGAGGATGAAGAGGAGGGCCGCCGGAAGGTCGCTCCGCCGCCGCGAGCGGATGCGCCCGCGCTGCTTCGGCGGGGTCACGATGCTCTGGGTGGGCGTGTACTGGGTCGTCATGCTCGCACCTCGTCGACGAGGAGCAGCGCCGTGTGGTCGGGCTGGAGGGCGGGGATCTGCACGCCGGCGGCGGCGAGACTCGCACCCGAGAGCACGAGGCCCTCGGTCCACCAGGCCGGCACGATGCGCGGGTCGACCGTGCGCAGCGCGCCGGGACCCGCCGCGCTCACGCGGTAGGTGCGCGTGGCGTCGAGACCCGGCAGACGCACGCTTCCCGCGGGCCACGTGGCCGGCCGGTCGCGGAGCGAGATGGCGAAGATCGCCCGGTCGAGTTCGGGTGACACGACGCCCTGCATCCACAGGGCTCCGTCTTCGAGGTCGCGACGCACGAGCGTGCCGGTGTGCAGCAGGGGGCGCATGTTCTTGTAGAAGGCGACCCACTCACGCAGTTCGGCGAGTTCATCGGCAGAGGCCGTGCGGAGGTCCCACTCGATTCCGAAGTGCCCGAAGACCGCGCTCGCCGCGCGGAACGACAGGTCGAGGCGGCGGCCGGTGGTGTGCGCGCGCTCCTCGCCGACGTGGCTGCCGATGAGTTCGAGCGGGATGAGCTGCGCCGTCCAGCGCTGGATCTGCTGCCGCTCGTGGGCATCGATGCAGTCCGAGGCCCACACGCGATCGGTGTGCTGGAGGATCCCGAGGTCGACGCGGGCACCGCCCGACGAGCAGGATTCGATCTCGAGCGCGGGGAAGGTCTCGCGCAGTTCGGCGAGCAGCCGGTACACGGCGAGGGTCTGCGCGTGCACCCCCGCGCGCCCCGTTCGCGTGGAGCCGGCGTCGACGAGGTCGCGATTGTGGTCCCACTTGATGAAGCCGATGCCGTACCCGCGGACGAGCGCGGAGATCTGATCGCGCACATGCGCGTACGCGCCCGGGTGGGTGAGGTCGAGCACCTGCTGGTTGCGCGCGGGTACGGGGATGCGGCCGGGCGCCTGCAGCAGCCATTCGGGATGCGCACGAGCGAGGTCGGAGTCGAGGTTGACCATCTCGGGCTCGAACCACAGCCCGAATTCCATGCCGAGACCGTTGACGTGGTCGACGAGCCGACCGAATCGGCCGTCGCCCCAGACGTCGTCGGCGATGACCCAGTCGCCGAGGCCCGCGGTGTCGTCACGGCGCGCTCCGAACCAGCCGTCGTCGAGTACGAAGCGTTCGACACCGGCCTCGGCGGCGAGGTCGGCGAGCTGGGTGATCTCGTCGAGGTCGTGGTTGAAGTAGACGGCCTCCCAGACGTTCATGACGACGGGTCGAGCGCTCGTCGGGTGCGCCGCACGGGCGCGGAGGTGGGTGTGGAATCGCGCAGCGACCGCGTCGAGGCCGACACCGTGCACGGCGTACACCCACGGCGACTCGTAGCTCTCGCCCGCGGCGAGCACGATCTCGCCGGGCAGCAGCAACTCGCCACCGCGCAGCAGTCGCGTTCCGTCGAACGTGCGCTCGGCGGCGACGCGGTGGTTGCCGCTGAAGCCGACGTGCATCGACCAGATCTCGCCGGAGTCGAAGCTGAAGTCTCGCGCTCCCACCGAGAGCACGGTCGCGGCATCGGCGCCCGTGCGGCCGTGGCGGCCTTCACGGACGTGCGAGCCGACGACGAAGTCCTGACGCTGCGGAGTGCGCTCGTTGGCCCAGCGACCCGCGAAGTCGAGGATGTCGTCGGCGAGCGTCGGCACGGGGAGGGCGAGTTCGAGCGCGTCGAGGGCGTACGGCGTCTCGCCCGTGTTGGTGAGTTCGGCGCGCAGTCGCATCACTCCTGCGGCATCCATCTCGACGTCGAGTCGAACGGCGAGGCCGTTCTCGAGGTCAGCGGCGTCGACGATGACGGTCGTTCCGTCTGCTCGCTCATCGACGCGCAGCGCGGTCGGCACGAGGTACGGCGTCCACGCGCCGCCGTCGAGGCGGTGACCAGCGATGCCGGGAGCTCCCGTCCAGCCGGTGCGCCCCTCGGGCAGGATCGATGCGATGACGCGCTCGTCGACACCGTTCGTGGCGAGGGGCGGCGCGACCGACAGGTCGAGCTGCTGAAGCTCGGCGGGGGTACGGGCTCCGGTGTCGGCGCCCCAGTGCACGATGCGCGCGCCGGTGTCGGAGCTGACTGCGAGGACGCACGCGACGCCTGCTGCGTTGAGCGACACATAGGTGGTCGAGTCGCCGTTCTTCTCGTCGCGAAGCAACTCGTCGAGAGTTGTGATCGTCACTCGTGCACCACTGCCTTCTGTCGAAACCCCATTGGTTCTGCAAACGTTGGTCAGAATCTACGGCAGATCCGGAATTTCTGCAAACGTTGGTCAGAAATCACATCGAGAAGCGCGCGATTCCGCGGATCTCCTCGCGCGGGAAGCGCGAATCAGAGCGCTGCGGGGCGCGGGGCGGCGGTGCTCTCGCGCACGATGAGCGTCGGTGTGCTCGATGAATCGCTCGGCTGCGTGCCCGACTCGACCCACCCGTGCAGGAGCCCGAAGGTGCGCCGGCCGAGCTCGACGAAGTCTTGCGAGACGGTCGACAGAGCGGGGTACCACATGGCCGCGAACGGCTGGTCGTCGAACCCCATGATGCTGATGTCGCGAGGAATCTCGCGACCCGCTTCCTGATAGGCCCGCGCGACACCGATCGCGATCTCGTCGTTTCCGCAGAGGATCGCCGTCACGTCGGCGTCATCCACCAATTCGATCGCCGCATCGTGGCCCGACGACGGGTGGTAGGCCGCTTGGATCATGGGCGGCACCGGGGCACCCGCTTTCTCGAGCGCACGGCGCCAGCCCCACGCACGACCGCTGCGAGCGCGGGTCGAGGGGATGGCGATGTGGTGCACCGTCGAGTGGCCGAGGGAGAGCAGATACTCGGTGGCCTCGAAGCCGCCCGCGTAGTCGTCGAGGAAGGCGTGCGGTCGAGGTGCACCTCGACGCCGGGCACCGGCAGCGGCCACGACGCGAACGTCCTGGGGCAACGCATCGACGATCTGCACCCCGACGCTGTCGAACTCGATCACGATGGCCCCGGCGATCGGTTGAGACAGGACGGTGTCGACAGCGCGAGAGATCTCGCCCGCGTCATCCGACTCGACGACGGCGATCGACACGACGAAGCCGGCGGCCCGCGCCGCCTCCTCCACGCCCTGCAGCGTGGCAGCGTAGCCGTACCGCAGGGTGTTGCGGGCCAGCACGGCGACGGTGGAGCGGCGACCACTCACGAGCGCCTGCGCGGCAGCGTTCGGTCGGTACCCGAGCCGCTGCACGGCGCTCGTGACGCGCTCGTGCAGGCTCTTGCTGACCGGCACACGACCCGAGAGCACCCGCGAGACCGTCGACACGCTGACGCCCGCTTCTGCAGCGACGTCGACGAGGAGGGCCGGCTGATGACCAAGGTTGCTCACATCAGCAGGCTACCGGTGCCGGAGACACGAACGGGGGCCGTGCGCTTTCGCGCACGACCCCCGGCCGATGGAACGAGTGTTAGCTCGCGTTCGCTGCCTTGCGGCGCGTGATCACGAATGCGCCACCGAGGAGGAGGAGCAGGATCGCGGAACCACCGAGGTAGGGCAGGTACGGTCCGACACCGGTGTTGGCGAGGCCGTCACCGCCGCCGTTGCCGGCGGGCGCGGGAGCGGGAGCAGCGACGGCGAAGGCCGACGTTGCGCCGGCGCTCGTCTGTCCGTCGATGGTCTGCTCGGCGAAGGCGATGTAGTCACCAGCGGCGAGAGCCGAGGGGATCGCGATCGACCAGGTGCCGTTCTCGACGACGACGTCGCCGAGGACCTCACCCGAGTTGCCCGTGCCGATTCCGACGGTCACCGTGGCGCCGTCGATGCCGGTGCCGGAGACCTTCGTGGGCGCGAAGCCGTGTGCGAAGGTCGTGCCGTTGGCCGGGTCGGTGATGGCCGGAGCGGCCGGGACGACCGAGAACGCCGAGGCGGCCGGGTCGGAGACGATGTCGTCACGCGTCTGCGTAGCGACGATCTCGTAGGAGCCGTAGCCGAGGTCGGCCGGGATCGACCAGGTGCCGTCGGCAGCCACGACCGCGGTGCCTTCGACGTCGCCCTCGAGGGTGACGGTCGCGCCGGCTTCACCGGTACCGGTGACGGCGGTGAGCTCGGTGACGACCTGTGCGCCGTTCGCCGGGTTCGTGATGACCGGTGCGTACAGCGGAGCTGCAACGACGTCGATCGAGAACGAAGCGGAGTCGGAGACGTCGAAGCCCTTCGTGGCGAACGCCGAGAATGCGTAGGTGCCGACCTCGTCGGGAGCCGCGAAGCTGAAGTTGCCCGAAGCGTCGGCGTTCACGTCGAAGCTGTCGCCCTCAGCAGGGTCGATGGTGACGACCGAGTCAGCAGGAGCGGTACCCGTGATCGCAGCGCCGGTCTCGACGTTGCCGCCGTTGACGGGCGAGACGAGTGCAGGAGCATCGATGTGCAGCGCGACGGTGTAGCCGCCCGCCAGTGCCAGACCGGCCTGAAGGTCGGCGCCCCAGATGAGGTTGGTTCCGTCGGTCAGAGTCGTTCCGCCCGAAAGCACGCCAACCGCGGTGTTGCCCTGGATGATGGCTCCGCCGGAGTCACCCTCGTCGCTCACCGCGAAGGCACTGAAGCCGTAGACATACCGTCCGTCGACGTTCGCCCATCCGCCGACTGCATCTACGGTGCCGGTGTGGAAGCCAGTCGTGCGACCCGAGCGAGCGATCTCAGCGCCTGCAGTGGCCGTACCGACGGAAGTCACGGGGATCGTCGACTCGGAGAGATCAGACGTCGTGGTCCAGTCGGTGACCTCGGGCTTGAGGTTCAGGTCGTCGTTCAGCACATCGATGACGGCGAAGTCGATCGAGTTGGGGTCGCCGGCGGCGCCGGTCGAGTTGCCCGTACCGCCGTACTGCGAGAAGGCGAGTTCGCCCAAGTCCTCGTAGACGATGACGGAGCCCGTGCCGCCACCAGCAGTGTCGCTGGTGGGAAGCGTGAGCCCGCTGTACGGAGTCGCACCGTCGTCGTTGCAGTGACCTGCCGTGACGACAGCGGGGTCACCCGCCGCCGACCACGCGCTGAAGCCGATCGAGCACAGGAAGCCGCCTCGGTCGCCAGGATTCTCGACAGAGAGGTATCCGGCACCACCGACGACATCGTTCGCGGCGCGAGCCGCGAACGGCGCGTCGAGGACGCGGATCTCGACGTTGGACGTTCCGTCGATGAAGGACTGCGCCTGAGCATCGAGCTCGTCCTCGGCTTCGGTGACGAAGAGGACGACGTTGCCGTCGGCGTCGGAGGCGACGGCTTCGACGCCGTCGGTCGAGATGAGAGCCTGCGCCGTAGCGTCGAATTCTGCACCGGACGTGGGAGCGACCGTGTCGCCCTCGGTTGCGAAGGCCGCCGGGGCGAACACTCCGCTGAGCGTGAGCGCAAGTGCGGAGGTGACTCCGGCTGCGGCAACGCGCCTAGATCGTGAGGTCATACGTTTCTTGTCTCCTTGGGGTGAGATCATGGTGAACGCCCAGGAGAGTCGAGTAGTCGTGTTCCCCCGAACGACATTCCCGCTTACCCTAGAACGAGTGACGCCTATCTGGCAAATCAATGTGAACGACGTGCGAACTTCGTGCGTAATACAACAGTCAAGGAGTCCTATGCGTATGAATCGACTTATTGCCCCTCTCGCTATTGCGGGAGCCCTCCTCCTTGCCGGATGCGCGACGCCCAGTGCGGGAGGCGGTGACTCCGAGACCGGCGGCAGCCCCGTCGGAATGTGGGGCGAGGACACAAAAGGCTCGCCCTACCTGGAATTTCTTGAGGACGGCACCCTGTCCGGTTCGGACGGCTGCAACGGTATCGGCGGAACCTATACCGATTCCGACGGCACGATCACCGTCGAACTCGGCTTCAGCACACTCAAAGCTTGTGTGGGCGTCGACACCTGGCTGCGTGATATCTCGACTGCGAGCGTCGACGGAGATGCACTCGCCGTGTTCGATACCGACGGCTCGCGCATCGGCACGCTCACCCGCGCAGGCTCCTAGCGGCCGGCATCCTCTGCCTGAATTCCCAGGCGTTTAAACATCAGATGTTGTTCGGCGAAGGCGCGCGAGATGATCGTCGGGATGAGGGTCGTCGTGACGATGGCGGCGCCGATCATCGCAGGCCCCTGAAGGCCGAGCGGAGTGGCGAGTGCCACGCCCGCGACGGTCGTGCCGATCGCGGTACCGGCGTTGAACGCCGAGACGGCGAGAGCGGAGCCGAGCGTGGCGGCCTCTCCCGAGAAGCGCACGGCGAGCAGGATGAGCACGCCGTTCGCGCTGAGTCCGAAGAGACCGAGTACGACGACGAGTGCCGTCATGAGCCACGGCGCCCCGACCGAGAGACTGATCGCGACGAGCACGACCGCGGTCACTGCGGGCACGAGGATCGTCACGACGCCGGGGTGCGCGTCGCCGAAGCGACCGCCGAGGATCGCACCGACGAACGAGCCGACCCCGAACCCGGTCAAGACGAGAGGCACGAGAGCGACAGGCACGCCAGCCTGCTCGGTCAAGATCGGCGCGATGAACGAGTAGGCGGCGAGAACGCCACCCGTCGTCGTCGCGCACGCGAGCAGGGCGAGCCACAGGCGACCTGACCGCAGACCGGCGAGTTGCGCACGCACGGTGCTCGCAGCGGCAGTCGTGTCGTCGCCGGGCACCAGGCGGGCGACGAGTACGACCGCGACGACGGCGGCCGCCCCGAGCACCCAGAAGGTACTGCGCCACCCCGACATCTGGGCGATGAAGGCACCGATCGGAACTCCGATGACCGTCGCGAGCGCACCACCCGCACTCACGATTCCCATGGCGCGCGAGCCGAGGGCGGGGCCGGCGGCACGCGTCGCGACGACCGCGGCGACGGCCCAGAACGCCCCGGTCGCGACAGCTGTGACAAACCGGGCGATCAGGAGGACCGTGAGATCAGCGCTCAGCGCGACGACGACGTGGCCGACGACGAACACCACGAGCGCGAGAACGAGTGTGAGCTTCTTCGACATGCGCATCGTGAGCAACGCCATCGTCGGTGCTCCGACGATCATGCCCGCGGCGAAAACGGTGATGAGCGAACCCGCCTCGGCGAGCGAGAGCCCGAGGTCGCCAGCGACCTGGGGCAGGATGCCGGCGATGACGAACTCCGTCGTGAGCATGAGGAAGGTGCCCGCGGCGAGCACGAAGACGACGAGCGGCAAACGGGCGGGGGTGCCGGCCGAAACAGGAACCGGAGCGTCGGTCGTATGCGTCGTCATGAGACTCCTTCACGCGCGGATGTCGATTGGGCCGTCATCCATCACAGCCGCAGTCGCTCGCGGGCGGGAGGTCCCGTCTATCGGGGGGAGAGACTCACCCCCTCTTCGCGCGCCGGGCGGGTCTAGCGTGAAACTCATGGACACTCCGGCTGACAATCGCGACGACATCCGCGACTTCCTCGCCACCCGGCGAGCGCGCCTCAGCCCTGAGGCGGTTGGTCTGCCCGCGGGGAGCCGCCGTCGTGTGCCGGGGCTTCGTCGGGAAGAAGTCGCGGTGCTCTCGGGCGTCAGCACCGAGTGGTACACCCGGCTCGAGAAGGGGCACATCTCAGGGGTGTCGGAGGACGTGCTCGGCGCCGTGGCCCGCGCGCTGCGACTGAGCGACGACGAGCGCGACTACCTCTTCGATCTCGCGAAGGCCGCGCGCCCGACCCTCCGCCCGGCAGCTCCGCCGAAGGAACGGAGCATCGACTCGCCCGTGCAGTGGCTCATGGACTCGATCACGATGTCGGCGGCATTCCTCCGCAACGGGCGGCTCGACGTCATCGCGACGAACCACCTCGCGCGGGCGCTTCACGCCCCCATGTTCGAGAGCCCGACCGCCGTCGGCGGCCAAGCGAACTTCGCTCGCTTCCACTTCCTCGACCCGGTCGCGCGCGACTTCTTCGTCGACTGGGAGGGCGGAGCCTCGGCGACCGTCGCGCTCTTGCGCGGCGAGGCCGGGCGACGCCCCGCTGACCGCGCGCTGCGCGAACTCATCGGCGAACTCTCGACTCACAGCCGGGAGTTCACGACGCTGTGGGCCGCGCATGACGTACGCACGCGACACGAAGGGATCAAGCCGCTGCAGCACCCCATCGTCGGCTTCATCGAGCTGACGTACCGCACCGCCGAGCTCGGCGACCCGAGCAACGCTGCCCGCACCCTCAACGTCTACACGGCCGAGCCCGGCACCCCGAACGAGGACCGATTGAAGGTGCTGGCGAGCTGGGCGGTGTCGTCCGCAGAGCCTCAGGCATGACCGCGTGACCCCACGGTGCTACTCTCGCGACACACCCGCATCCACCCCGCGAAAGGACCCCGGCAATGGCTTCGAACGACACCGAAGAGAGCGGCTTCACCGACGCCGAACGCGCGGCGATGAAGCAGCGCGCGGCCGAGCTGCGCGCACAGGGCAAGGGCGGCACGGGGTCGGCCAAGAAGAAGCGTGAAGCCGAGGCGTGCGTCGAGGCCATCGCCGCGCTCGAGGGCGCCGACCGTCAGATCGCCGAGCGTCTGCACGCGATCGTCACCGAAGAGGCACCGCACCTCGACCCGAAGACCTGGTACGGATTCCCCTCGTACGCGCGCGACGGCAAGGTCGTCGTCTTCTACCAGCCGGCCTCGAAGTTCGACACCCGCTACGGATCGATCGGCTTCAACGAAGACGCCCTGCTCGACGACGGCGTCTTCTGGCCGACGTCGTTCGCGGTGCTCGAGATCGACGAGGCCGTCGAGAAGAAGCTCCGCGCGCTCGTCACGACCGCCGCGGGTTGAGCGTCACCCTCCGGGTCGGCGGACTTCCACGAACAGAGCTCTCGGCTGAGCTGCGCTCGCGCGGCATCCTCCTCAACGCGCACGCCGAGACGCTTCTCGCGGCGCCGGAGTTCGACGGCGTGACCGAGCCGGAGGTCGTCTCGATCGTCGAGCGCTCCGTGGGCGACCTCGGTTTCGCGGAGGGCGCTCCGCTCTCCCGCATCCTCGCGGCCGCCGAGGCACAGGGCCTCGCGCTCTGCCCTCCCACCACGGGCCCGTACCTGCGTCTCGCAATGGATGAGCAGCAATCGGCACCCGACTCGGTGCTCAGTTCAGGCCGCGCACCCACCGGATCCCTCACCGTCGCGACCCGAGCCCTGAGCGACGACGTCGACTACCCGCGTGGCTTCTACCTGCGCGTCGTCGATGGGCAGTCGTGGTTGCGCGGCTACGCCTGCGACGACGAGCACATCTGGTCACCCGCCGATCGATTCGCCTTCCGGCTGCCTGCCGAGAGCACGCAGTAACCGCTCGAGCGAGTCGAGGCCCGCGCCCGTCATCCCGAGGGCGTACGAAGCCCCGCGGATGACCCAGCGCGCGTCATCCGCTTCGCCCTGCACCTCGACGATGACCGCCGCATGCCGGTCGAGGCGCCACCCGGCGAGCAGGACGACGCGCTCCGCCGCCGACCGGGACGAACCCGAGCCGAGCACGCGAAGCGCGTCGTCCTGCCCTGGGGGCGTCATCGCGATCGCACCCCTGCCCGTCGGCGCTGCACGGCACCGAGCACGAGGTCGACCGCGACGAATGCCGCGAGGCTCCAGCCGAGGAGCGGCAGGAACACGCCGATCGCGACGGCCACGACGAGCACGGAGGCCGTTCCCCACCACGGTGCGCGAGCGATCGCCCCGCGGGCCGGTGCCCGGCCGACGATCGCGCGCGGCTCGCGTGTAGGCCGACGCTGCCACCACATGACGTAGCCCCACACGACCATCGCGACGATCCCGAGCGCCGTGATGAAGAGCCCGATCTGGTTGGGCAGCCCGAACATCGTTCCCTGGTGCGTGTCGATGCCCCAGCGCGCGAGCTTCGCCGCGAACGGGTAGTCGGCGAAGTCGACGCGGTCGGTGACCTCGAGCGTCTGACCGTCGATCGCGACGGCGTCGACCTCGGTCGGGAAACTGCGCTGGATCTCTTGCACGACCCACGCCGTCTCGGCACCCGCGGGCGGGCGGATCTCGACGAGACCGGTGTTGACGTTGACCTCCTCAGCGATCGACAGCACCGAATCGAACGCCGCCGGGCTCACGTCGCCCGTGGTCGACTCCCCTCCGCCCGAGCCGCCGTGGTGCGCGTGATCGTCGTGGGCGACCTCAGCACCTCCCGACAGGTCGGTGTTGAGAGACGGTGTCGACCAGTTCGCCGCGGCCCGCAGATCGGCGACGTTCGTGCCGCCGTACGCCGACCACGTGATGCCCGTCGCGGCGAGGAAGAGTGCCCCGATCGCGAGCCAGATGCCCGTCGACGTGTGCCAGCTGAGTATCGCGCGGTATCCCTTCGCGGTGCGGTTCGGACGCACGAAGTCCTTCTTCGCGCGCGACTTCCGCACACGCACGACCCAGAGCGCGACTCCCGCGAGGGTGATGACGCCGAGCCAGGATGCCGCGAGCTCGCTGTACAGCCGGCCGACCTCACCGAGGTGCAGGTTGCGGTGCAACTGGCTGATCCACGTGCGCAGCGGCAGTGCGCCGCTCGTGCCGTACGCCGTGAGCTCGCCCCGGATATCGGCGGTCGCCGGGTCGACGAACACTGCGCGGGTCTCGCTCTCGCCGAGCGACGCGTCGGCGTACATCACACGCGTCGTGTCGCCGGGGTTCGGCGCCGGCCGCACGGCGGCGATCGTCTCGCCCTCGCCGACGTAGGCGTCGGCCGCCGCGATCTGGTCGGCGAGAGGCAGGGAGGTGTCGGCGACGGGCGCGCGGAGCTCGTCGGCGTAGACGACCTGCTCGATCTGCGGAGCGAGCGCGTAGAGCGCGCCGCTCGTCGCGGCGACGAGGATGAACGGGCCGACGAGGATCGCGGCGTAGAAGTGCAGGCGGAGCAGCAGTTGCGCCATCCAGCCCTTCCGGTTCACGGGAGGGATCGGCGCGGGAGCCGGTTTGTCGAGCGTCGAGGTCATGGGGTTCCGATCGAGGTGAGGGGTCAGAGCAGGGTGTCGCCGATGTAGCCGCCCTCGGCGCACCCGGGCGGGAGAGCGAAGACGGCCGAACCGATCGGCACGGTCCATTCGTTGAGGAGGTCGAGCTCGTCGAGGCGCTTCTGGATCGGCACGAACTGACGCGTCACATCGGCTTGGTGCGAGACGAAGAGAAGCCCCGAATTCGAGATGCCACCGCCCGTCGGCGCGTCGTCGTAGTTGTACCCCCGGCGGTAGATGCGCTCGGCGGTGTTCTCCGACCGCGACCGGCGAACGTGCGAGAACTCGGGGATGACAGGGAAGCCGATCGCCGTCGTCGCCTCGAAGTCGGGCTCGTCGTGCTCGGCCGTGCCCGTGAGCGGAGCCCCGTTCGAGAGGTATCGGCCGACCGACTGCTCCCGGCCGCCGCGGTCGAGTCGGTCCCACTTGTCGAGGTCCATGTGGATGCGGCGGACGACGACACTCGTGCCGCCCGCGAGCCATCCCTCGCGGCACCACACCAGGTCGCCGAAGTCGTCATCGCTCGGCGCAGGATTCACGGTTCCGTCGACCTGACCGAAGAGGTTGCGCATCGTGGTGCCGTTGTTCTCCGACCCGTACGCGCGCCGGAACCCCGTCTGCGTCCACCGCACGGCGGCGAAGCTCCGCGTGTCTTTCAGCAGCATGCGCACGGCATGCGCCACGGTGAAGGCGTCGTCGGCGGCGACCTGGAGGAGCAGGTCGCCTCCGCTCCAGGCATCCTCGAGCCGATCGATGCCGAACGCGGGGAGGGCGCCGAGCCACGCGGGGCGCGCCTCAGTGCCCGCGGCGCGCGAGACGAGCTCGGCACCGAACCCGACCGTGACGGTGAGCCGGGCCGGCACGACGGCGAGCTCGGGCTCGGAGTCGGCGAGCGCGGCGACACCCTGGGTCAGGCGCGCGGCGTCATCGGTCAGCACGCGCAGCATGCGCCGGATCGCGTCGCGGTCGGTGTCGGGGTGCAGATCGAGCGCGATGAGTGTCGTGTGCGCCTGCGGGGCGACGGTCACACCCGCCTGGTGAGCGCCGTAGAAGGGCACCGTGAGGGAGCCGTTGAGCGGTTCGGCGACCGCGTCATCCGCTCGGGGGCGCGCGAGAACGGCATCCGCCCCGATCGCCGCTGCGGCGCCGAGGCCGGCGACGGCACCTCCGAAGAGGAGCCGTCGCCGGGTCAGCCCACCGGCAGCGGGCTGTTCGGCTTGAGGGTCGGTCATTCGCCCTCGCCGCCCATGTCCATGTCCATCTCGCCGTCGCCGACGTAGTTCTCGTTCGCGCCCGAGTAGTCCTTCGCGGGAGCGGTGAACTCGAAGGTCGATCCGTCGTCGAAGGTGAGGGTGAACGCGACCTCGTCACCGGCCACGACGGGAGCCTCGAGGCCCATGAGCATGATGTGGTTGCCACCCGGCGTGAGCTCGAGGATCTCGCCCGCGGCGATCGTGAAGCCTCCCGTCTTCTCGCGCATGACCATCTCGCCCGATTCGTTCTCGACGGTCTCGTGCAGTTCGAGCATCGGCGAGGCGGCCGACGTCGCCGAGACGACCGTGATGTCAGCGTCGCCCGTGTTCTCGATCTCGCCGAACGCGGCCGACATGCCCGACTCGGCGGTCTTCACCCACGCGTCGTCGATGGTGACCGCCTCGGCGGCGGTCGTCGTCGACACCGAAGCCGGCTCGGGCGACGAGCACCCGGCGAGCGCGAGGGCGAGGATGCCGCCGGAGAGGGCTGCGGTGAGGCGGAGACGTGCATTCATGAGTGGTGCCTTTCTGTAGGGATGGTGCGGTGATTCAGGAACGGGGACGGCGACGGATGACGCGCGCGAGCGCCCACCACACACCGAGTGCGAGCGCGGCGCCGCCGAGACCGAGGAGCACGGGGCGGAGCACGGCGAACGAATCGTCGGAGGCGGATTCGTCGGGTGCGGCTTCGTCGGCTGCGGCGGGGCTCGGCTCCGCCGTAGCGACGGGCGCCGGCGCGACGTCGCCGATCGAGAAGGGGATGACACCGCTGATCGGATGACCGTCGGCCGACACGACGCGCCAGCGCACTTCGTAGACGCCGTCGGGAGCGCCCGTGGCGAGGGGTGCCGTGACCACATCGCCGTCGAGTCGCGTCTCGCCGCTCACCCAGTCGTTGCCCGCGTCATCCACCACGAGCACGAGCGCACCGATCGTCAGTACGTCGTCCGAGAACGTGAGCGCGACGTCGGCGGGAGCCGCGTCGAGGTTCTCGTCGACGGCGGGCGAACTGTCGAGCAGCTGGTCGTGGGCGAACGCCGGAGTCGCGACCCCGACGCTCAGCGCTGCGGCGAGCAGGAGCGAGACGGCGAGGGCGCCGCCCGACCTGCGGAGGATTCGTTTCGTCATGGTGTGTCCTTCGTTCGGCGATTGAGCCGGGCGAGCCCGGAGTTATAGGCGTCGAGCTCGGCTTCTCCGTCGCGGTCGGCCCGGCGGTCGTAGCGCTTCGCAGCGCGCTCGTCGCTCCGCATCCACTGGGTGACGACGATCATTGCGACGAGCACGGCGGGAACCTCGCCCACGCTCCACGCGATTCCACCGCCGACGCCCTGGTCGGCGAGCAGCGCATCGGTGTCGGTGTAGCCCATGGCGATCCACCACGATTCGGCGAGCACCGTCGACTGCGACATGATCGCGAGCCCGAAGAACGCGTGGAACGCGAGAGTGGCCAGCAGGATCAGGAGTCGGAACGCGTGGTTCGTTCGCGCCGGGCCCGGGTCGACGCCGATGAGCACCCAGAAGAAGAGGTAGCCGCTCGCAAGGAAGTGCACGGTCATGAGCACGTGCCCCTGGTGGCTGTACATCGCCCACTCGAACCAGCCCGTGTAGTAGAAGACGACGAGACTCCCCGCGAAGATGACCGCCGCGACGGCCGGACGCGAGAGCAGCCCGAGGTAGCGCGAGTGCACGAGTGTGAGGATCCACTCGCGAAGACCTCGGCCGCCGTCATCCCGCACCGGAAGGGTGCGCAGAGCGAGCAGCACCGGGCCACCGAGTACGAGCAGCGGCGGCACGACCATCATGAGCAGCATGTGCTGGAGCATGTGCGTGCTGAAGTGCACCTGCCCGTAGACGCCCGGGCCGCCGCTCGTCGTGTAGAGCAGTGCCGCGCAGCCCGCGACCCACGCGATGGTGCGACCGACGGGCCAGCGGTCGCCGCGGCGGCGCAGCTTCAGCACGGCGCTCACGTACAGGGCGGCACCGACGACGGCCGCGGCCGCCCACACCCAGTCGATGTGCCACTCGGTGAGCAGGCGCAGACCCTCGAGCTCGGGCGGGTAGGGAAACCCGAGGAGCGAATGCCGGGCATCACCGATGAGCGGCTCCTGCGAGACAGGAGGCGAACTGCGCGAGAGCGCGACCGAGAGCCCCATCGCGACCGCCATCACGACGACCTCGCCAACGGCCAGCCGCACGAACGGCGTCCGGCTGCGCGGTTCGGCCAGCAACGCGGGCAGCAGGCGGCGGCGGTGGATCGCTCCGGCGATGCCGAGGGCGACGAGCGCGACGGTCTTGGCCACGAGGAGGAGCCCGTAGGGCTCGAGCAGGTCGGCCGGGGAGGCGAGCCGGAGCGACGCGTTCACGATTCCCGAGAAGGCGACCGCGGCGAACGCCCAGCCCGCGAGCGTCGAATAGCGTGCGGCGACGACGCCGAGGTGATCACCGACCGTGCGACGCAGCAGGATGACGGCGACGAGGCCGCCCATCCAGGCGGTGACACCGACGAGGTGCATGGCGAGGCTGTTGACGGCGTTCGCATGCTCGTCGGATCCCGCGGCATGGCCCGAGAGCGAGAGCGGCAGGAGCGCGAACACCGAGAGAGCGGTCGCCGCGGCGACCCATCCGAGGCGGCGGGTGACGGCGATCATCACGAGGGCCACCGCGATGCAGACGATCGAGGCGAGCAGCGTCTGTCCGAGTTCGAGATCGGTCGTGAAGAAGACGAACTGCGTGGCGAAGATCGGCGAGGTGAACGGCACGCCGATCGAGTTGGCTGCGGTGAGCACGAGCACGCTGATGGCCGCGGCCAGCCAGGCGCTGGCCGACCACGTCGCCCAGCGCACGGCCTTCGCCTGTGAGAACGAGGCGAGACCCGGCACGATCTTCTGACCGGGCAGCAGGAACGTCGCGGCGATGAGCAGCCCGATCGTCAGCGATGCCGACAGGTCGTGCAGGGTGCGGGCGATCGGCAGACCGCGCGTGACGAGGGGGCCGGGGTCGACGAGCAGGCGCTCGTCGAGGACTCCGGTGAAGGCGAGTCCGGCGATCGTCGCTCCCACGGCGAGGGGCACGCAGAGCACGAGCGTGACCGCGACGGGGCGCAGCGGCTGGATCAGCGGAGTGGTGCGGAGGGTGTCATCGGTTCTGTCGCCTGTCGGCGAGGGTGCGACCACGAGCGTGGTTCCTTCCCGGGCAGCGCGAGCGCTGCCGAACGCGACGGGTCGACGCGCGGAACGTCAGCGATCGCCGACGCAGCCCGCGCTCACCGCCGAGAGCGGTCGACGCGTGCGCACGGCTGAGAGGCCGGTGCGCGCGTCGAAGAGCTAGGAGGCGGGAAGGAGAGGCGGCCCGCGGTGGGCGAACGTCGCGGGGAAGACGGAGAGCTTCGTGGGTACCGTCGATGCGATGACGGATGCCGGTCGGGGCGCAGCGGGCCGCACGACGACGGGAAGCGTGAGGGCGGCCGCGACGCGGCGGACGACGAAGCGGCGCGCTTCGGCGAGCGCCGTGAGGATCGACTCGGCGAAGTACAGGGCAGCGATCGTGATCGCGCCGGCGATGAGGTGCGCGACCCACATGGAGGCACCCGAGTGCGCGGCGTGCGACGCGGGGGCGGCGAGGGTTGCGACGGTATCGGCGGCGTGGTGTGCATGGCCCGTCGGCAGAGCGGCGGGTACTCCGAGACCGAAGAGCGAGTGGAAGAGGAACTGGCTGACGCCCACCGAGATCGTGAGGCGCACGAGCGAGAGACGCCGACCGGCGAGCAGGGCGCACGCCGCGAACGACAGCAGGAGCGGCGCGCCGATTCCCAGGATCGAGGGCGGGGCACCGCCCGCGGCCACGTGCGAGAAGAGGGCGACGAATGTCGCGAACGACGCGGCAACCAGACCCCGGAGGATCTGAGGAGCTCTCGAACGCCGCATGGCTCCATCCTCGCAGACAGCTGTGACGGTCGCGTTTCGCGTGATCACTCCGGCTCGCGGGGCGCGATCACTCCCGAGGCAGGAAGTCCTCCAGCGCGTTGTCGAGGAGCACGACCTCGTCGTCATCCTGCAGCCAGACCCTCACTCGCCCGTCGCTCTCTGCCCCGCTGCCCGTTCCGGGAACGAGGGCTCCGGGAACGAGGTAGGTGTTCCCGCCGGCGTCGTAGGCGAAGGGGATCGAGCCGGCGAGACGGTCGGACTGCGCGGACAGCGCGATGGCCATGCCGACGACGGACGTGTCGCTGTCATCGATCGGGAAGTAGCCGTGCACTCCGAGGGGATGGATCTCGTCGTCATCCGCCCACCCGCCGTTGTGCCGGAGGTAGAAGTCTCGCAGTGCCGCAGGCAGGACCATACCGAGTCTCAGCTCGACCGATCGGAGTGCGTCGTCATCGACGGGCGGTCCACCCTCGTGCCACGGAATCACGGTCTCACTGTATGCCCGGGTCGCGGCGCGCCACTGGACACACTCATGGACAGGTGTCCAGAAGTGATCTAGGCTCGGTCGTGTGAGCGACGTCGCGGGAGTATCGGACGACGTTCGCCGAGCACTCCGCGACTCCTCCGATCCGCGGGCCGAGCGCACGCGCCAGCGACTGTTCGAGGCCGCCGAGGCACTCAGCGCGACGGGCGACGACGTCTCGGTCAGCGCACTCGTGCGGCAGGCGGGCGTGAGCCGGTCCGTCTTCTACACGCACTTCGCGGATGTCGGTGAGCTCGCACTCCGCATGATCGAGCCCGTCATCGACGAGATCGCCCAGACGGCGGCCGAGGAGCGCCTGCAGGATCCGCACCGCGCGATGCGCTCCGCGCAGACCCGTCTCGTCGCGCACGTCGACGGTGATCGCGCCCTCTACCGCGCCGCGTTCCGACTTCCCGGAGACGGGCTCATGACCGCGATGCGCGATGCCATGCGTGTGCCCATTGCGGTGCACATCGACGTCGTCGGAGCCCCCGACGGTCTCGACGTCGACCTCGTCTCTCGCTATGTCGCCGGGGCCGTCATCCATCTGCTGTCGGACTGGGTGCTCGATCGGGTCGATGCCGACCCGGAGACGATCGCCCAGCACCTCTACGCGCTCATGCCCACCTGGATGCATGAGCACCCGAACGGGTCGTCGACGTAGACGACCCGAGGAACACGAGAAAGGGAACGCCATGAAGGCATCCATCGTCCGCGAGTTCGGGGGCGGTTTCTCCGTCGCCGACATCGACATCGACGCGCCCGTCGGGAGGGAGGTGCTCGTCGACGTGCGAGCCTCGGGCCTCTGCCACTCCGACGAGCTCGCCGCCACGCATCCCCTCGGCTACAACCCGCCCATGGTGCTCGGCCACGAGGTCGCCGGCGTCGTCTCGGCCGTCGGACCCGACGTCACGCAGGTCTCGGTCGGCGACCATGTCGTCGGGTGTCTCGTTCAGTACTGCGGCACGTGTCGCCGCTGCCTCGAGGGCAAGCAGACGCTCTGCCTGAACCCGTCGTTCACCGAGCGGAGCAGCGACGAGGCGCCTCGTCTCTCAGAGAACGGTGTCGCCGTGGCCCAGGGCATGGGGCTCGGCGGATTCGCGCAGCAGGTGCTCGTGCACGAGCACCAGCTCGCCGTCGTGCCCGACGAGGTGCCGTGGCCGCAAGCGGCGCTCCTCGGCTGCGGAGTCGTCACGGGTGCCGGTGCGGTGCTCAACATCGCCGACGCACAGGCCTCCGACACCGTCGTCATCATCGGCACGGGCGGTGTGGGTCTCAACGCCCTCAACGGTGCTGTGACCGCGGGCGTCGCGACGATCATCGCGATCGACATCGCCGACGAGAAGCTCGAGCGAGCACGCTCCTTTGGCGCGACGCACGTCATCAATTCCGCCACCGAGGATCCGGTCGCGGCGGTGCTCGCCATCACCGGCGTCGGGGCGGACGCCGTCTTCGACTTCGTCGGGCTCGGCCCCGTGACGCAGCAGGCGCTGCAGATGGTCGCCCCCGGCGGCGGCCTCTACCTCATCGGAGTGCTCGACCCGACGGCGACCCTCACCGTCTCACCGGTCGAACTGCTCTCGATGAAGCGGCGCGTCGAAGGCGTCTACATGGGAGGCACGACCGCGAAGCGCGACATCCCTCTCTATGCGCGCCTCTACCTCGAGGGCCGCTTCGAGCTCGACTCCCTCGTCTCGAAAGAGATCTCACTCTCCGAGGTCAACGAGGGCTACGCGTCGCTCAAGGATCCGTCGGTCGCCCGGGTGGTCATCACCGATCTGGCGTGAGGGTGCGGGAGGCGCACACCGTCAGCGCGCGGTTCGGCCTGGCACAATGCACGTATGACCCCGAGGGAGACGATTCCGGCACACCGCCGGTTCCTCACCGTGGTCATCGCGGTCATCCTCGTGGTCGGGGCGTCGTGCGCCCTCCTGCTCGCTCACGCGAATTCCGGTGAACACCACCCGGTCGCCGCCGTGAGCTCGGAACTCGTCGCCGATCCCGTGGTCGCGACGGGCGACACTCCTCTCCCCTTCAGCGAGACCGCCGCCCTGTGCCTCACGCTCGGAGCCGCATGCGCTCTCGCCGTGCTGCTCGTGCTGCTCGTCATGAGGCGACACCCGGCGCGAGCCCTCGGAGAACTCCTCGCCGCGTCATCCGTCTCTCTTCTTCCCTCCCGCCGACCCCCTCGGTCGACGGTCGTCTTCTCCGCTCTCTGCATCCTGCGGGTGTGAGGCGTCGCGGGCCCGCCCGCGATCGTCTGACACCCCTGCAGGGCCGACCGTCGATGTCGGCAGAGAGAACGGAACCTCCCCATGAACACACGCACGACCCGTCCCACCCCGTCCGGCGAGCAGAGGAAGAGCCGTCGCGTGCTCTGGATCAACCTCGGCGCGATCGCGGCTTTCATCATCGTCGCCGTGATCGTCGTGCTCGCGCTGCGACCGAGCTCACCCACCGAGGAGTCGGCCGAGGCCGACCCGGCGCCGACGGTTCGCGCCGACACGCGCATCCTCGGCGAGCCGGGAACGGCCGACGTCACGCTCGTCGAGTTCCTCGACTTCGAGTGCGAGGCGTGCGGCGCGACCTACCCCTACATCGAGCAGCTTCGCGAGAAGTACGCGGGCGACGTCACCTTCGCGATCCGTTACTTCCCGTTGCCGGGCCACAAGAACTCCGAGAACGCCGCGGTTGCCGTCGAAGCGGCGGCACGACAGGGCCAGCTCGAGCCGATGTACTCGCGCATGTTCGAGACGCAGATCGAGTGGGGCGAGAAGCAGGAGTCGGAAGCCCCGCTCTTCCGCTCGTTCGCCGTCGAGCTCGGCCTCGACATGGATGCCTATGACGAGGCCATCGCGGATCCGACGACACTCGCGCGGGTGCGTTCCGACCTCGACGACGGGGTCGCGCTCGGCGTCCGCGGCACGCCGACGTTCTTCGTGAACGACGAACGGCTCGAACTCACCGCCCTCGAAGACCTCGACCGGGCGCTCGACGCGGCGCTCGGGCGGTGATCGTGAGTCGGCCCGGTACACCGCCGGGCCGACTCCGCCGCTGGCTAGGCTGACCGCATGCTGTTCGGAAAGAGGCGCCGCGCCGCGCAGGCCCGCGAGCGGCAGTCGACGCGTGAGACCTTCGTCGCCCGCGGCTGGCGGTGGGAGGATGCCGCGCCTCCGCCCGACATGGAGATCAGCGAGGCTGCGATGAGGGCGCGCCGCGGGCACCGGGCGATCTGGCCCACCGGCATGAGCGAAGTGGCCTCCGGCACCGCACACGGCTACGCCGCGACCGCCGCACGGCTCGTCGGCTACGAGTTCACGACCACGAACACCGGAACTCCGCTGGGTCGCCGCGTCGAGACGAACCTCGTCTGGCTGCGACTGCCCCAGTCGCTGCCCGAGATCCGATTCGGCGACGCCACTCTGCCCGATCGCGCCGACGCCGGCGTGCGCCTCCCGCCGCTCGACCGCTCCCCCGCCGGGCCCAGCGAGCGGTGGAGTGTCGAGGGGTTCATCCCGGACTTCGCTCGCGATCTGCTGACGCCGGGCTTCGTCGCGGCACTCGAGACGGCACCCGAACGCACTCCGGTCGTCATCCGTGACGGCGTCATCCTCACCTACGGCGCCGAATCGCTCGACGTCGCGGCCGTCGATGCGCGCCTCGACCTTCTCGCCACTCTTCTCGGTCGAGTTCCCGCCGACGCGTGGGGGCGTGCCGACGCCCTCGTCGCCGGCACCGGCGTCTCGCCGCACATGGCATCCGACGGCCCGGCTCTCCGCCTCGACGAGCGCATCGTCGAACGTGATTGGAAGGGCTTCGGCCTGCAGAAGGTCGACTGGCGCGAGACTCCGACGGCGCAGACCGCGGTCGTGCTCAAGCACCGTGAGGCGATGGATGTCTGGCCGACCACGCCCGACGACGCACCGGGGCTCTCGATCGACCTGCAGGTCGGCGGCATAGCGATCACTCGACCGAAGAAGCGATGATTCCCTGAACCACCTGTGGTGCGCGAGGGGGGACTTGAACCCCCACACCCTTGCGAGTACTGGCACCTGAAGCCAGCGCGTCTGCCAATTCCGCCACTCGCGCACGCGTGGACGCCCGGAGGCGCTCCAACTCAGCGAGACTAACACCTCGCGCGTCCCGTCGCCATTCGAGGCAACGCAACACCTTCGTCTCGACCCTGACACCTTCACCCCGTAGCATCGTGGAGTCCGGACAACGGCCGTTCGCAGGCGCTCCCCACCGAAATGAGAGGCACCACGTGGCGACGAACGATGACACGACAACCCCCCTGGCCGGCATTCGAGCCTGGCTGTTCGACCTCGACGGCGTTCTGACGCCGACGGCCGAGGTACACATGCGGGCCTGGTCGAGACTCTTCACCCCCTTCTTGGAGGAGCACGGCGCGCTGCCCTACAGCGACGACGACTACTTCGCCTACATTGACGGCAAACCGCGCTACGACGGCGTGCGCTCCCTGCTCGAGAGCCGCGGAATCACGCTGCCCGACGGCGATGCGAGCGACTCCCCCGACGCCCCGACGGTCGCGGGCCTCGGAAACCGCAAGAACGCCGCGTTCAACGAGACCCTCGCGTCCGAGGGCGTCGTCGCCTACCCCGCGAGCGTCGCGTTCCTCGACGAGGTGCAGAGACGAGGGGATGCCGTCGCCGTCGTCTCGAGCTCGAAGAACGCTCCTCTCGTACTGCGCGCCGCCGGCCTCGCCGACCGTTTCACCGTCGTCATCGACGGCCAGGTGGCCACCGATCTCGGCATTCCGGGCAAGCCCTCCCCCGCGACATACGAGCACGCGGCATCCGTTCTGGGAATTCCCACGCAACAGTCAGCCGTCATCGAAGACGCCGAATCCGGAGTCGAAGCCGGCGCAGCCGGCGACTTCGGAGTCGTCATCGGTGTCGATCGCGGCGTCGGTCGCGATACTCTCGACCGTCTCGGTGCCGACCTCGTGGTCGACGAGCTCGATGAGTTGATCCCCCTCCTCCCGCAGAACGGAGAACCCGTATGAGGTTCGTCGGCGACGATCCCCTCGACCGCACACGCTTCCCCATCGATGAATGGGCGCTCGTCGAGACCGAATTCGAGGCCTCCGACTTCGGCACGACCGAGACGCTCTTCGCGGTCGGCAACGGCTACCTCGGCCTCCGCGGCAACGTCGAAGAGGGCCGCGACGGGCATGTTCACGGAACGTTCATCAACGGATTCCACGAGACCTGGCCGATCCGTCACGCCGAAGAGGCGTTCGGCTTCGCGCGCGTCGGTCAGACGATCGTCAATGCCCCCGATGCCAAGGTCATCCGTCTCTATGTCGACGACGAGCCGCTCGTGCTCACCGAGGCCGACCTGCTCTCGTACGAGCGTCGCCTCGACTTCCGCGAGGGCGTGCTGACGCGCACGATGCAGTGGCGCACACCGTCGGGCAAGCGCGTGCTCATCACGTCGCGCCGCCTGACGTCGTTCACCGACCGTCACCTCGCCTTCATCGACTACGAGGTCACGCTCCTCGATTCCGATGCGGCGATCCTCATCTCGAGCCAGATCCTCAACCGCCAGGACGGCCGCGACGAGTACCGGTCGAAGGTGCAGGAGGAGTCGGCCGGCTTCGACCCCCGCAAGGCCGAGCAGTTCATCGAGCGCGTGCTCCAGCCGCGCCTGCAGCGCGAGCGCGAGGGCCGCATGCTCCTCGGCTTCCGTACCACGAACTCGGGCATGTCGATCGTCGCGGGCGCGGATCACCGTCTCGAGACCGAGAGCCCCTGGTCGTCGAACCCGACGGTCGAAGACGACCTCGCGAAGATCGTCTACCGCGTCGAGGGCCAGCAGGGTGTTCCCATCAAGCTCTCGAAGGTCGTGAGCTATCACACGGCGTCATCCGTGCCCGTGCGCGAACTCGCCGACCGCTGCGAGCGCACGCTCGCTCGCGGCCGCGAGCTCGGTGCCGAAGGGATCCTCGCGCAGCAGCGCGAGTGGCTGGATGACTTCTGGACGCGTTCCGACGTCGTCATCTCGGGTCAGGCGCCGATCCAGCAGGCGACCCGGTGGAACCTCTTCCAGCTCGCCCAGGCGAGTGCGCGCACCGACGGTGGCGGCGTCGCGGCGAAGGGCGTGTCGGGCTCGGGCTACGGAGGTCACTACTTCTGGGACAGCGAGGTCTACGTCCTCCCGTTCCTCACGTACACGGCACCCGTCGTCGCCCGCAACGTGCTGCGGTTCCGCGAGAAGATGCTCGATCACGCTCGTGCGCGCGCCGTCGAGCTCAACCAGCGCGGCGCGCTCTTCCCGTGGCGCACGATCAACGGTCACGAGAGCTCGGCGTACTACGCCGCGGGCACCGCGCAATACCACATCGACGCCGACATCTCCTTCGCGCTGAGCCAGTACATCGCCGCCTCGGGCGACGTCGACTTCCTCGCTCGCGGCGCCGTCGACATCCTCGTCGAGACGGCGCGCATGTGGGCCGACCTCGGCTTCTGGCGCGAGAACGGCGAAGACGTCTTCCACATCCACGGCGTCACCGGCCCCGACGAGTACACGACGGTCGTCAACGACAACCTGTACACGAACGTCATGGCGCGGGCGAACCTGCGCGATGCGGCGGATGCCGTCGACGAGCTCCACTCCGGAGACCCCGCCGCGCACGCCCGGCTCGCCGCGCGACTCTCTCTCGCTCCCGACGAGGTCGACGAGTGGCGTCGGGCCGCGAAGCACATGCACATCCCGTTCGACGAGCAGCTCGGTGTGCACCCGCAGGACTCGGCCTTCCTCGAGAAGGAGATCTGGGACCTCGAGAACACCCCGCCCGGCAATCGCCCGCTCCTCCTGCACTTCCACCCGCTCGTCATCTACCGCTTCCAGGTCTTGAAGCAGGCGGATGTCGTGCTCGGACTGTTCCTCCAGGGCGATCAGTTCACGCCCGAGGAGAAGCTCGCGAACTTCGACTACTACGACCCGCTGACGACGGGCGACTCGACCCTGTCGGCCGTCGTGCAGTCGATCATCGCGGCCGAGGTCGGGTACCACGCGCTCGCGCTCAAGTACTTCCGCTCGGCGCTCTTCGTCGACCTCGCCGATCTGCACCACAACGCCGCCGACGGCGTGCACGTCGCGTCGACCGGTGGCGTGTGGCAGGCGATCGTCTACGGCTTCGGTGGTTTCCGCGACCATCGCGGCACCTACACGTTCGATCCGCGCCTTCCGGATGGCTGGGAGCACCTCACCTTCCGTCTGACGATCCGCGACTCCCGTGTGCGCGTCGACCTCACGCCGTCATCCATCGTCTTCACGATCGAGGAGGGCGAGTCGGTGCACGTCTCGGTGCGCGGACTCGAGCTCTACGTCGCGAACGGCAAGCCCGTCACGGTCGAGCTCGACCCGCGCGGCCCGCGCCTCGAGGGAGCACCGACGATGCGCGACATCCGCGGCACTCGTCGTGCCGACGGCACGCTCCTCACGGCGTCGATCCCGACGATCGCGCTCGACCTCGACGCCCCGGATGCGGCCCTGACAGGCGACTGATCCGGGCCTTCGGACGCCTTCACAGCAGTTCCGACTAGCATGCACTCAGTCACGAAACCGGATCGGGAGACCCGTGGGCCTACTGGACAACTTCGAGAAAGGTCTCGAGCGCGCCGTCAACGGCGCCTTCGCGAAGACCTTCAAGTCCGGCCTGCAACCGGTCGAGATCACGTCTGCCCTGAAGCGTGAGATCGATACGAAAGCAGCCGTCGTCTCACGCGACCGCGTTCTCGTGCCGAACACGTTCACGGTGCGCATGAGCCCCGCCGACTACTCGCGCATGAGCGCGCTCGGCCCGACCCTCGTCGACGAGCTGACCGATCTCGTGCAGAAGCACGCGGCGAGCCAGCACTTCCAGTTCGCGGGCGGTATCTCGATCACGCTGCGCGCCGACGAGAGCCTCAGCGAGGGCATGCTGCAGGTCGACTCGGCCAACGTGAAGGGCGACGTCGCCTGGACCCCGGTCCTCGAGATCAACGGCGCACGCCACCCGATCCTCAAGGGGCGCACCGTCATCGGTCGCGGCAGCGACGCCGACATCACCGTGGACGACACGGGTACGAGCCGCAAGCACGTCGAGGTGCAGTGGGACGGCCGCCGGGCGCGCGTGCGCGACCTCGGCTCGACGAACGGCACCCAGCTCGACGGTCAGCCCGTCAAGGAGTCGATCCTCGAACCCGACTCGGTCATCACGATCGGTCGCACCCGCATCGTCTTCCGCGTCCTCGCTCAGGCGAGCGCACCGAGCCCGTCGCGCACCGAGCCCGCGACCGAGCGCCACGACATGGGCGGATTCTGGGGGCCCGCGCAGTGAACACGCCCAGTGAACTCACCCTCGTCGCCCTCCAGTTCGGCTTCCTCCTGCTGCTCTGGGTCTTCATCTTCGTCATCGTCTATGCGCTCCGCAGCGACCTCTTCGGTCAGCGCGTCCGCAAGCTCCAGCCGGCGGACGCCGCGGCGAAGTCCCCGCGCATCGACACCCCCGTCCCCGCTGCGGCGGGCGCGGCGTCGTCGCCCGTCGCGGCCGCGAGCACGGGCGGCTCGGCTGGCGGGTCGAACGTCGGCCCGGCCACGAACGAGACGGCCCGCGTCCTCGTCATCACCTCGGGCGCGAAGGCCGGGAGCGAGTTCCCTCTCGGCACCGACGAGATCACGATCGGCCGTTCGAGCGACTCGGCCATCATCATCCGCGACGACTACACGTCGACGCACCACGCTCGCCTCATGCTCTGGAACGGTCGCTGGATGATCCAGGACCTCGATTCGACGAATGGAACCACCCTCAGCGGCTCGCGCGTGACCGTGCCGACCCCGATCGATCTCGGGGCGACCATCAAGGTCGGCGCGACGACGTTCGAACTGCGGCGGTAGGCCTATGGCGACGGTCAAGGCGAGCGCCGCGGTTTCCCACGTCGGCAAGATCCGCTCGAATAACCAGGATTCGGGATACGCCGGGCGCTCCCTCTTCCTCGTCGCCGACGGCATGGGCGGCCACGCGGGTGGCGACGTCGCGAGCGCGATCGCGACTCGACGCATCGCCGAAGCCGACACCGATTACTTCTCGGCCCTCGACGCGTCGGGAGCACTGCAGGAAGCCCTGATCTCGGCCAACCAGGAGCTCGCCGAGACGGTCTTCGAGCACGCCGAGCTCACGGGCATGGGCACGACGGTCAGCGCCGTCGCCCTCTACGGCGACCAGGTCGTCATCGCCCACATCGGCGACTCGCGCATCTACCTCATGCGCGCCGGCGAACTCAGCCAGATCACGACCGACCACACATTCGTGCAGCGCCTCGTCGACTCGGGCCGCATCACCGAGGAAGAGGCGATGGTGCACCCGCGTCGCTCGGTGCTCATGCGCGTGCTCGGCGACGTCGAGTCGTCGCCCGAGATCGACTCGATGATCCTCGACACCCGCGAGGGCGACCGATGGATGATCTGCTCCGACGGCCTCTCCGGCGTCGCGTCGTTCTCCGAGATCGCCGAGATCATGGCGACGGATGCCGGTGCGAAGGCCGCGGCCGACAAGCTCGTCAAGGCATCGCTCGACGGCGGCGCCCCCGACAACGTGACCGTCGTCATCGTCGACATCGGTGAGCCGCCCGCGCCCGAGACGCCTCCCGTCATCGTCGGCTCCGCGGCGATCCCCCTCGCCTTCGGAACCCCCGAGCCGGTGCGCCCGCGCTCGATCCTCCTCGCACCCTTCCGTCTGCACCCCGTGCAGGAGGCCCACTTCGAGCCCGACTCCGAGGACTACTACGACGAGCTCATCGAGGAAGACCGTCGTCGAGCCACGCGACGCCGCGTCGCGTGGCTCGTCGGGTCGCTCCTCATCGTCGCCGGCATCGTCGTCGCGTGCGTGCTGTCCTACCAGTGGACGCAGACGCGGTACTTCGTGGGCGAGTCGAACGGCCGCGTCGCGATCTTCCAGGGCATCCAACAAGACCTCGGGCCCCTCTCGCTCCACGAGGTGTACCGCGAGACGAACATCGACGTCGCCGACCTCCGCACCTACGACCAGATGACGGTCGAGCGCACGATCAGCGCGACGTCGCTCGACGAGGCCCGCGCGATCATCGAACGGTTGGAGGCGTCCCTTGACTGAGACCGCCACGAAGACCGCGTCGATCCGACGCATCCGACTGCCGCAGAAGCTCCGCAACCTCGAGCTCGCACTGCTCATCGTCGCGTGCGCCATCAACGCGAGTGCGATCGTGCTCGTGCAGCTCGGCGCCATCGGCACGATCGACACCCAGCTCGTGCTGCTCGGCGCGGGCCTCTCGGCTCTCGTGCTCGCGCTCCACATCGCGATGCGCTTCGTCGCGCGCGACGCCGACCCCTTCATCCTGCCGATCGCGACCGTGCTGAACGGTCTCGGCATCGCGATGATCTACCGGATCGACATCGCCAACGACGAGTCGGGCTGGGAGAGCGCCGCCGTCCGCCAGATCGCGTGGAGTGCGATCGCCATCGTGTGCGCGATCGTCGTCATGGTCGTCATCCGCAACCACCGCACACTCTTCCGGTACACCTACCTGTCGGGCCTCGTCGCGATCATCCTGCTGCTCCTCCCGCTCCTCCCCGGTATCGGGCGCGAGGTCAGCGGCGCACGCGTCTGGATCGGCCTCGGCGACTTCGCGACGTTCCAGCCCGGTGAGATCGCGAAGATCGCCCTCGCCGTCTTCTTCGCGGGCTACCTCGTGCGCAACCGCGACTCGCTCTCGATGGTCGGCACGACCTTCCTCGGCATGCGGTTCCCGCGCATGCGCGATCTCGGACCGCTCATCGTCGTGTGGCTGTTGTCGATGTCGGTCATCGTCTTCCAGCGCGACCTCGGAACGGCCCTCCTGTACTTCGGCCTCTTCCTCGTCATGCTCTACGTCGCGACGGGCCGCATCTCGTGGGTCCTGCTCGGCCTCACGCTCTTCGTCGGCGGCGCGCTCATCGCGAGCCAGACGCTCGACTACGTCGGCAACCGGTTCCGCAACTGGCTCGATCCGTTCTCGCAGTCGCAGTTCGATCAGGATCCGGGCGGCAGTTTCCAGCTCGTCCAGGGGCTCTTCGGTCTCGCGAACGGCGGGCTCATCGGCACGGGTCTCGGCCGCGGCCGACCCGACATCACGCCCGTCGCGCAGAGCGACTACATCATCGCGAGCCTCGGCGAAGAGCTCGGCCTCGCCGGCATCTTCGCGATCCTCGCGCTGTACATCCTCTTCGTCGCGCGCGGTTTCCGCATCGGCTTCGCGGGGCAGGATGACTTCGGCAAGCTCCTCGGTGTGGGCCTCGCGTTCGTCGTCGCCCTGCAGGTCTTCATCGTCGTGGGCGGCGTCACCCGCGTCATCCCCCTGACGGGCCTCACCACGCCGTTCCTCGCCGCGGGTGGTTCGTCGCTCGTCGCGAACTGGATCATCGTCGCGTTGCTGCTCCGCCTCTCCGACACCGTGCGCAATCATCCGAGGCTGGTGGTCGACTCGTGAACCGTGAACTGAAGCGCGTCTCGTTCGTCGTCCTGCTGATGTTCGTGACTCTGCTCGTCTCGTCGTCGATCATCCAGGTGTTCCAGGCGCAGGCACTCGGCGACGACTCACGCAACTCGCGCACGCTCTACGCGAGCTACTCCGTCGAGCGCGGGCCGATCCTCGTCGACGGCAGCCCCATCGCGTCCTCGCAGCCCTCGGGCGACAACTACCGCTTCCAGCGCGTCTACGCCAACGGGCCGCTGTACGCGCCGATCACGGGCTACATCCCCGTCAACGGCGAGGCGACCGGCCTCGAGCGCTCGCTCAACTCGTATCTCAGCGGCCGCTCGAACTCGCAGTTCTTCGAGTCGATCGATCGCATCATCTCGGGTCAGGACCCGCAGGGCGCGGCAGTCGACACGACGATCGACGGCGCGATCCAGCAGGCCGCATGGGACGCGCTCGGCGACTACACGGGAGCGGTCGTCGTGACCGAGCCGAAGACCGGGCGCATCATCGCCATGGTCACGAAGCCGACCTACGACCCGAACCAGCTCGTCGTCCACGACGGTGCTGCCGTCGACGAGACCTTCGAGGCCCTCGTCGCCGACCCCGCCGACCCCCTGTACAACCGCGCCACGGGCGGCAACATGAACCCCCCGGGCTCGGTCTTCAAGCTCGTCGTCACGGCGGCCGCCCTCGAGTCGGGCGACTACACTCCCGAATCGACGTTCCCGAACCCGGCCACCTTCCAGCTGCCGCAGACCACCTCGGTCGTGCGCAACTCGGGCGGCGGAACGTGCGGCGGCGGCGAGACCGTGACCCTCGCCCTCGCGCTCTCACTGTCGTGCAACATCCCCTTCGCCGAGCTCGGTCTCGCCCTCGGCGACGACGCGATCCGCGAGCAGGCCGAGAAGTTCGGCTTCAACCTCGAGTACGAGATCCCGAACCCCACCGAGGTGAGCGTCTACCCGCGCGGACTCGACGCTCCCCAGACCGCGCTCAGCGCATTCGGCCAGGGGAACGTGCGCTCGACGCCGCTCCAGATGGCGATGGTGTCGGCAGCGATCGCCAACGACGGGGTCGTCATGGCACCGAACCTCGTCGACGCGATCACCGCGCCGAACCTGAGCCCCCTGCAGACCTTCGAGCCGACTGAGTTCTCGCGTGCGATCAGCTCGGCGACGGCGACGACGATGACCCAGATGATGGTCAACGGAGTCCAGGACGGAGCCGCGAGTAATGCAAGAATAGACGGCGTCAGTGTGGCCGGAAAGACCGGCACTGCAGAGAACGGCGACGACGATCCCTACACTCTGTGGTTCACCGGATTCGCGCCCGCAGACGACCCGCAGGTGGCGATAACCGTTCTGATCGAAGACGGCGGGGGGCTGGGTCAGACGGGGTACGGCAATCTCCTTGCCGCACCGGTGGCGAAACAGGTACTAGAGGCGGTGCTGAACAGATGAGACCGAGCGCAGGGATCACCTTCGGGGGTCGCTACGAGTTGCAGTCGCGGATCGCGATCGGCGGCATGGGCGAGGTGTGGCAGGCGACTGACCTCATCATCGGCCGGCAGGTCGCGATCAAGATCTTGAAAGACGAGTACCTGGGCGACCCGGGCTTCCTCGAGCGTTTCCGCGCCGAGGCACGTCACGCCGCTCTCGTGAACCACGAGGGCATCGCCAACGTCTTCGACTACGGCGAGGAGGACGGCAGCGCGTTCCTCGTCATGGAGCTCGTCCCCGGTGAGGCGCTCTCGACGATCCTCGAGCGCGAGCACGTGTTGTCGACCGACAAGGTGCTCGACATCGTCGCCCAGACGGCTCAGGCGCTCCACGCCGCTCACGCCGCCGGTCTCGTCCACCGCGACATCAAGCCCGGAAACCTGCTCATCACGCCCGACGGGCGCGTCAAGATCACCGACTTCGGTATCGCGCGCATCGCCGACCAGGTTCCCCTCACGGCCACCGGCCAGGTCATGGGCACGGTGCAGTACCTCTCGCCCGAGCAGGCGTCGGGTCACGCGGCATCTCCCACGACCGACGTGTACTCGCTCGGCATCGTCGCGTACGAGGCCCTCGCCGGCCGCCGCCCCTTCACGGGCGAGTCGCAGGTCGCGATCGCGATGGCCCAGATCAACGAGGCTCCGCCCGAGCTTCCCGTCACGGTCTCCGAGCCCGTGCGCAACCTCGTCTTCGCGTGCATCGCGAAGAACCCGGCCGACCGCCCGGCATCGGGCGCTGCCCTCGCGCGCGCCGCCACGGCTCTCCGCCGCGGCGACGTGCAGGCTGCTGCGGCATCCGTTCCCGCCGTGCTCGGCGCCGCAGCGGGCACCGCGGGCGCCACGATGCTGCTCCCCAAGGCCGGGGGCGGCGCGACCGCCGCCACGGCGATCCTCAACTCCCCGGCATCCGCTGCGGGCCTCGCCGACGGCGAGGAGGAGGAGCCGAAGAAGAAGCGCAGCCCGTGGACGTGGCCGCTCATCGTGCTCATCGCGATCCTCGTGATCGTGCTCGGCGGGTCGATCTTCGCCCTCACGCAGAACGGCGGCGACACGCCCCCTCCGGCGACGACCTCGACGCCTCCCGCGACGACGTCCGCTCCGCCGACGACGAGCGCGCCCCCCGCCACCGAGACGGTGCAGATCGCCGCGAGCGACTTCACCGGACTCAGCGTCGACGAGGCCCGCCAGAAGCTCGACGAGCTCGGCATGGTCGCGAACGCCGTCGCGGGCAACGCGGCGACCGAGCCCGGCCAGGTGAACACGGTCTACGACGTCAACCCGACCGGACCGGTCGCGAAGGGTTCGACGATCACGATCACGTTCTACGCCGACATCGTCGCTCCTGGTAAGCCCTCGGGCACCGTGAGCGCCGTCGACCCCTCGACGGTCGTCGCGGGCGAGAACACGCAGGTCGGTTGGCCCGCGCAGTCGTGCCCCGCCGGTCAGTCGCTCGCGGGCTACGAGCTCCGTGTCGACAGCGGCGGCGCCTCGATCCCGAACCAGTCGGTGATCCCCGGCGGCACCACGCAGGCGACGGTCACGGTCGGCAGCAGCGACTTCTCGATGAGCTTCCGCTACTTCTGCGGTCAGATCGACTCCGAGTGGTCCGACACCGGCCTCATCACGCTCTCCGAGCAGCCGGCGCCGACCGAAGACCCCGGCGCCGACGAGTAGGAGTGCAGGAGTGACAGACGAGGGACGCGTGCTCGCCGGTCGATACCGGGTGGGCGAGCGCGTCGGGCGAGGCGGGATGTCCGACGTGCATGTCGGCACCGACTCGCGCCTCGGCCGTACCGTCGCGATCAAGCTGCTGAAGCCGCAGCTCGCGACCGACCCTGCATTCCGCACGCGTTTCCGTCAGGAGGCCCAGTCGGCCGCCCGCATGGCCCACCCGACGATCGTCCGCGTGTTCGACGCGGGCGAGGAGACGGTCACCGACGACGAGGGCAACGAGCAGCAGCTCCCCTTCATCGTCATGGAGTACGTCGAGGGTCGACTGCTGCGCGACATCATCCGCGAGGGACCGCTCGAGTCGAGCGAAGCCGTCCGCATCATCGACGGCGTCCTCACGGCCCTCGAGTACTCGCACCGCGCCGGTGTCGTGCACCGCGACATCAAGCCCGGCAACATCATGGTCACGAAGACCGGCCAGGTGAAGGTCATGGACTTCGGCATCGCCCGGGCCATCTCCGACTCGACCTCGACCGTCGCTCAGACCACGGCGATCCTCGGCACGGCGGCGTACTTCTCGCCCGAGCAGGCCAAGGGCGAGGTCGTCGACGCACGCACCGACCTCTACTCGACGGGCGTCGTGCTCTTCGAGATGCTCACGGGTCGCCCGCCGTTCCGCGGCGACACCCCCGTCGCCGTCGCGTACCAGCACGTCAGCGAGCCGCCGGCCAAGCCGAGCACGATCAACCCGCGCGTCTCGCCGGCGCTCGACACGGTCGTGCTGCACGCGCTCGAGAAGAACCGCGACGCCCGCTTCCAGACGGCGGCCGAGTTCCGCACCGACGTCGACATCGCCGCGTCGGGTCGGGTGCCCGTCCACCGCGTTCCGGATGCCGCAAGTCAGCTCTTCGGAGCACCGACGACGTCTCTCACGACCTCCGAGCTCGCGCTCCGCCAGCTGACCGAAGACGAGACGATGACGCGCACGCAGCGCCGTCCTCCCGCCATCTGGATCTGGTCGGGCGTCATCGCCGTCATCGTCATCGTCATCTCGGTCATGTACTGGGCGCTGACGCTGCAGCCGAACAACGACCTCCCGTCGACGTCGCGCGAGGTGCCGACCCTCACGGGAGACACCTACGAGGTCGCCGTCACGAAGCTCCAGGAGCTCGGGCTGCCCGCGACGATGCTGACCGAGGCGAGCGATTCGGTCGACGCCGAACTGGTGACGCGCACGAACCCGCCGGCCGGCACCATCGTGGCGCCCGGCGACGTCATCACCGTGTACGTCTCGACCGGTCAGGAGACGGTCGGGCTCCCCGACCTCGCGAACAGGCCCATCGCCGAGGCCCAGCAGGCCGTCACCGATCTCGGTCTCGTCGGCGGCTCGATCACGCGTCAGAACTCGCCCACGGTGGCGGCCGACGTCGTGCTGTCGACGACGCCCGCGAGCGGCACGACGGTCAACCTCGGGTCGACGGTCGACTTCGTCGTGTCGAACGGACTCGTCCTCATGGTCGACGTTCTTGGGATGCCGCTAGCCGAAGCGACTGAGATTGTCACGGCCGACGAACGTCAGCTCAACCCGATTCCCCGACCGGATGACTCGTGCGAGGCCGAAGACGGCCAGCCGGTCACTCAGCAGTCGTTGGCGCCGGGCGACGTTCCGCAGAAGTCCGACGTCGAGCTCACGTACTGCACGGGCTGAGCCCGGTCGGGCTGACCCTGCTCAGGCGAGACGGACGAGCGGGCTGAGCCCTTCGGCGCGTTCGCGCGCACCGGCGAGACCGGCGTCTTCGAGCCAGTTGCCGAGCATGCGGTAGCCGCCCTCGGTGAGCACCGACTCGGGGTGGAACTGTACGCCGTAGATCGGTCGGCTCTCGTGACGCACACCCATGATGACGCCGCCGGCGGTGCGGCTCGTCACGATGAGGGCGTCGGGCTGAGTGCCGTCGACGACGGCGAGCGAGTGGTACCTCGTCGCCGTGAAGGGCTGCGGCACGCCGTCGTAGAAGTCGCTCTCGTCGTGCGTGACGAGCGACGTCTTGCCGTGCATGAGCTCTTCGGCGTTCGTGACGACGGCGCCGAGCGCTTCGGCGATGGCCTGGTGGCCGAGGCACACCCCGAGGAGCGGCTGGCCCGACTCGAGAGCGGCCTCGACGGTCGCGATCGAGACGCCGGCGTCGGACGGCTTGCCCGGCCCGGGAGAGATGAGGACGGCGTCGTACTCGGCGAGGCGCGCACGGAGGTCGCCCGGCTCGATGTCGTCGTTCCGCACGACCTCGGTCTCGGCCCCGAGTTCCTGCAGGTAGCCGTTGAGCGTGTAGACGAAGCTGTCGTAGTTGTCGATCACGAGAACGCGGGTCATTCGGTCACCGTCACTTCAATGGGGTTGACGATCTGGTCGACCCAGGGAAAGGCAAACGTGAAGAGCGCCCACACCGCGAGGGCGAGGATGCCGAGGAAGAGGATGATGCGGAGCCAGATGGGCCCCGGGAGGATCCGGAAGAGTCCCGCGTACATGGTCTACTGCCCCCAAGCGGCGACGTCGGCCGCGATCTCGTCGGGCACCCGGTTCTCGGATGCGGGTATCCAGGACTCGAGCACGCCGTACGCGATGATGCGCTCGGCGGTCGAGAGCAACGGGTTGCAGCTCGTGAGCGTGATGATGCGATCGACGGGCGGCATCTCCGGCTGGTGCGGAACGGCGGCGAGCACCTCGACGGTCTGCGGCGTGACGTACTCGAGGTCGCGGAACCGGTAGGTGTACCAGCCGTCGGGCGTCTGGATGAAGATGCCGTCGCCGAGCTGCAGCTGCTCGATCTCGTGCATGCCTCCGCCGTAGGCGCTACGGTGCGACGCGATCACGAAGTTGCCGACCTCGCCGGGGCGCTGCGTCTCGGGGTAGTGCCCGACTCCGAGCGTCTCGCTGTTCAAGACGTTGAGGCCAACGCCTTCGGCGATCGTGCGCTGCGATCCCTCGCCGAACCGCGGAACGTACATGATGCCGATCGGCTGCCCGTCGCTGTACGTCGCCGTGCCGACGACCGGGTCCCCGGGATCGACGGGTTCGGCGGTCTCCGACGGCGTCGTGGTCGGCGGGGCCTCCGTCATCCACTCGCGGCTGAGGTCGCTCGCCGCGCTCGACTGCTGGCCGGCCATGATGGCGTCGTTCCACCACAGCTGCCACGCGAGGAAGAGCAGGATGACGACGCCGGCGGTCAGGAGGAGCTCGCCGAGCACGCCGAAGAAGCTCACTCGCGCGCGCTTTCGACGCGGGCGCGCGCGAAGGGTCTCAGAGGCCTCGGACATAACCTGGATTCTAGTTCCCTCACCCGGGTGAAGAGGTCGACGGAACGGAGGCCGTCTTCAGGCTAGAATCGTGGGCATGGCACGCACGAAGACTCAGAAGCCCGCGCGCGCGGAACAGCCGAGCGGTGAAGACCTCCCGAACCCGGTGTGGTTCAAGCCCGTCATGTTCGGGTTCATGCTCGTCGGTCTCGCCTGGATCATCGTCTTCTACGTGAGCCAGGGCACGCTGCCGATCCCGAGCCTCGACTCGTGGAACATCCTCATCGGCTTCGGAATCGCCTTCATCGGCTTCCTCATGACCACTCGCTGGCGATAGCGACCACAGAACTCAGTGCCTTCGGGGGCGATCACGTCACGTGATCGTCCCCTTTCGTTTATCTCCGGTTAAGCGAATCACACCGGTGTAACTCTCCCCAGGTGTTAATAAACCTGTGGATAACTCCCGGCCCGGAGTCGACGGGTCAGAGAGCCCCGACCTTCCAGCGCGCGACGATGATGCCGACGGCGACGAGGAGCACGGCGATGCCGATGAGCAGACCGATCTGCAGGCCCTTCTGCGAACGCTTCCGCGTCTCGAAGTAGACGAGGCCCACGAGCGCACCGCCGACGAGGCCGCCGAGGTGCGCCTGCCACGAAATGTTCATGCCGGGGATGAAGCCGATGACGAGGTTGATGCCGAGCAGCACGTAGAGCTGGGTCAGGTTGCCGCCGAGTCGCCGCTGGATGACGACGAAGGCGCCCATGAGACCGAAGATCGCGCCCGACGCACCGAGCACTCCCGAGTTGACGGGAGCGAGGATGACGACGCCGACGGATCCCGCGAGGCCGGCGATCAGATAAAGCGACAGGAATCGCCATCGCCCGAGCATGCCCTCGAGCAGCTGCCCGAAGATCCACAGCGTGTACATGTTGAGCAGGATGTGGAAGATCAGCCCCGTCGAGTGCAGGAAGACCGACGTGAGCATGCGCCACGGCTCGAACTGGATCTCGGTGAGGAACACCGGGTTGAAGAAGAGGGCGTCCGTGACGCCGAGCCCCGGGATCCACTGCAGTACGTACACGAGCGCCGTGAGGGCGATGATCGAGTACGTCACGACGGGCGCGCCGTTGCGGCCGGCCGCTCGGATGCGCGTGAACGCCGCGGGCTTCGTGCGCGGAGCGTTCTGCCGCTGCTCCTTCATGCACTCGGGGCAGATGACGCCCACCGCCGCCTGTGTCTGGCACTCGGGGCAGACCGTGCGGCCGCACCTCTGGCACAGGATGAAACTCTGCCTCGACGGATGCCGGTAGCAGTAGTTCGCGGCGTCGGTGGGCGCCTGACTCATCGAGGGTTAGAGGTTCTCGACGGAGATGCTCTCGATGACGACGTCGTCGAGCGGCTTGTCGCGCCCGTCGGTCGGCACCGCGGCGAGCTTCTCGACGATGGCCTGGCTGTCGGCATCCGTCACGCGACCGAAGATCGAGTGCTTGCCCTGCAGCCACGTCGTCGGAGCGACCGTGATGAAGAACTGCGAACCGTTCGTGCCGCGTCCGTTCTGGATGCCGGCGTTGGCCATGGCGAAGACGTAGGGCTCGGTGAAGTCGAGCTCGGAGGTGATCTCGTCGTCGAACTGGTAGCCGGGGCCGCCGAAGCCCTTACCGAGCGGGTCGCCGCCCTGGATCATGAAGCCGGGGATGATGCGGTGGAAGATGACGCCGTCGTAGAGCGGGGCGGTCGACTTCACGCCGGTCTCGGGGTGGGTCCACTCGATCTCGCCGGTCGCGAGACCCGTGAAGTTCTTCACGGTCTTCGGAGCCTGGTGGCCGTAGAGGTCGACCTTGATCGGGCCGAGGGTGGTGTTGATGGTCGCTACTGCGGTGGGAAGAGCCATAGCAAACATTCTCGCATCCTGGGAACCCCTCCGGTCGCATTCGGACTCCCACCGCCTTCGCAGGCGCAACAGTGGCAAGATGGGGGAGTTGCTTCTCACACGATGGAGGTCGAGACCATGAGCCTGTCACGCAAGCGCAAGAAGGAACTCAAGCGGTTGCGCTCGAGTGCGGAAGAGTTGTGGGGCAACCAGCAGCACGTCCTCGACCACGCGAACAGCGTTGCCCGTGAGGCGAGCCGCCAGCTCGGCGCTCTCACTCGCGAGGAAGTCGCGCCCCGCGTGCGCGACGGTTACCAGTCCTACGTTCAGCCCGGCGTCGACGCGACGCGTGCATTCGCCCGCGGTGCCGGCAAGGTCGTCGACCGCACGGTGCTTCCCGCCGTCGGCAGCGCGATCGGTTCGGTGCTCGCCATCGGCGACATCGCCAACGACACGCGCGTGCGCAAGGCCCTCTCGCGAGTGAGCCCCGCTCTCGTCCCGCAGAAGAAGAAGTCCGGATTCGGCACCTACCTCGCCATCGGCGCGGGTGTCGTGGCCGCCGGTGCCGTCGCGTATGCCGTGTGGCAGACGTTCCGCGCCGACGACGAGCTCTGGGTTTCCGACGACGAGCCCGAGACGCCCTCCGAGGCTGCTGCGGTCTAACCGCACTCGACGTATCGAAGCGCCCGCCCTGTGATCAGGGCGGGCGCTTCGTCGTACCCGGGGTTGCGGCGCACCGACTCGGGCCGCTAACGTCAGTACCCGTCTGGGTCTAGCAATCGAAAGGAGGAGCTTCATGTTTATTCGTCAGGAACCGTTCATCGCAGGAATGGCCGTCGTGCACGGAGTGACCTCCTTCGGAGTCAGCTCCCACTAACGCTCGTCGATCACCCCGCTGCCTGAGTCGCAGCGCTGATCGCCGCATTCTGCCTGTGATGCACCGTCTCGACACGAGACCTCTGCCTCCTCTCGAGAGCCCTGTCTCTCGTCATCCCCTCTGATCGTCGCTCGCCAGCGGCATCCCGTCGGGTGCGTCTCACTGGCACGCCCGGAGACGACGGTCACCTCTCCGATCTCCTGAAGGAATCACCACCGTGAACACGCACGTCCTCACTGCCCACCCGCCGAGCCCCGTGGAGCGCGCCGCGCTCCGCCTCGGCCTCCTCCTCGTCTCGTGGAGCCGTCGCCGGCGCCATGAGGCCTACGACCGCGAAGCACACCGCCGCCAGCTGCAGCACGATGCGGAGCTCACGCGTCGCTACGAAGCGGCGCGGAATTCCGGCTACCTGCTCTGCGGCCCGCGATGAACACCTCACCCGCCACCGTCGACGGGGATCCGACTCTCACGCGAGGGGCGGAACTCCGTCGGCGGGCTCGGCGTCGTTCAGGCGCAGGGCGACGTCGAGCAGGCTCACGCGCTTGAGCCCGGCGACCTCGTCGAGCGGAACCCAGCGGGCTTCGTCGCTCGACCCGTCGATCTCGTTGCGCAACGCACCGCCGGTGACGTGGGCGCGGTAGACGACCCGCATCGCGTACAGCGGTACGTCACCCGAGAAGCGACGTTCGGCGGGCACGGTGATCGTGTCGATGCCGAGCAGCCGATCGATCTCGGCCTCGTAGCCCGTCTCCTCCGAGATCTCGCGGACCGCAGCGACCGCGGGATGCTCCTCGCCCTCGATACCGCCGCCGGGGAGCGTCCACCCGTCACGGCCGTGCTCGTTCCAGTGCGAGAGCAGGATGCGGCCGTCGTCGATGATGACGGCGTAAGCGGCGATGCGGATGTCCATCTGCACACCCTAGCCGCGCCACGCTGAATGCCGGCCGCCATGCGGTGCTGACCCGTCGATAGGTTCGAGGTGTGCCTTCTCGCCCCACCCTCGCCGCAGCCCTCGACACCTCGGCTTTGACAGGGCCCATCGATAAGGCGGCGCTTCGCGTCTACCGCGAAACCCTGCCGTCCGACCTACGGCCAGGCCTCAAGGCGACCGTCGTTCCCGCGGCGATCCTCTTCGTCGCGTCCATCTTCCTCATCAGCTTCTGGTCACTCGTCATCGGCGTGAACGATCTCGGCACGTCGGCGAATGACCACCTCATGCGGGGCCTCATCGGGTTCATCTATCTCGCGATGCCGATCCTCGCCGTCGTCCTCATCGTTCGGGGGCTCTGGGTCAGGCGCGGAACACGTCAGTTTCGCCTCGATCGCTTCGCTCGCGACAACCGTCTGCTCTATACGCCGAGCAGTGTGCCGCTCCTCTTCCCGGGCATGATCTTCACAGCGGGGCACAGTGCGTTGGGCCGTGACATCATGCGGCAATCGACGGGGTCGACGGTGATCGGCAACTACCAGTACACCGTCGGGTCGGGCAAGAACCAGAGCCGGCACCGTTGGGGATTCGCATCGATCCAGCTCGGTACCTCCCTGCCGCACATCGTGCTCGACGCGACCGGCAACAACTCACTGTTCGGCGGCTCGAACCTGCCGGAGGGATTCCGTCGCGACCAACGGCTCGAGCTCGAGGGTGACTTCTCGAAGCACTTCACGCTCTACTGCCCGCGCGGCTATGAGAGCGATGCTCTCTACCTCTTCACCCCCGACATCATGGCCCGCTTCATCGACCATGCTGCCGAACTCGATGTCGAGATCATCGACGACCGCCTGTACCTCTACTCCAAACGCGACCTATCGACACTCGATCCCGCGACCTGGGAGTGGCTCGTCACGACGCTCGACGCGCTCGGCGAGAAGGTCGACCGCTGGCAGCGTTGGCGGGATTCGCGGCTGGGCGACGTCGCGGTCGTTGAGGGCGATAGCGGGATGCCTCGGATCGTGCGCCCACCGCGTGGCGTAGCAGCGACCGGGCGCCGCCTGACGAAGCGCACCGCGTGGGTGAGCGCCGTGCTGATGGTCGCATTCTTGCTCCTCGGCCTCTACTCGATGCTGGAGGACGTCGTGTCGTGGCTACTGCGATGAGTCTGTCGGCGCACATGCCCCTGGCTGCCTGCGCCACCGCGCCGACGCGCGCCGGTAGGTTGACCAGGTGACTGCGAGCCGATTCGTCCCGACCCCGATCGACACCCGCCCACTCACCGATCGCATCGATCGCGCAGACCTCGCCGCGTTCCGCGACACGCTCCCGAAGAACCTGCGGTCGAACTCGGCCCCGAACATCGTCGGCGTCCTGCTGTTCTACGCCGCGCTGCTCGCCTTCGTCACACTCGGCGCCGTGATCATCGGCATCGATCAGATCGGGTACTCGCCGCAGGACGACGCACGCAGGCTGCTCTACTTCGGCGTCTACCTCGCGCCCGTCATCCTCGGGGCCGTCATCGTCTTCCGCGCGATCCGGCGCCGACGCATCAGCCGCACCTACCGGCTGCACCGCTTCGCGGAGGCCAACGGGCTCAGCCACCAGCCCGTCGGCGGCATGCTCCTCTACCCGGGCATGATCTTCCGCGTCGGCCACAGCATCGAGTCGCTCGATGTGATCACGGGCGCCGACGGCAGCACCGTCGTCGGCAACTACGCCTATTCGACGGGTTCGGGCAAGAGCCAGCGGAGCTTCCGCTGGGGGTTCGCCTCGATCGCGCTCGGCACGAGCCTGCCGCACATCGTGCTCGATGCGACGGGCAACAATTCGTTGTTCGGCGGCTCGAACCTGCCTGTCGGCTTCAGCCGCGATCAGCGCCTCGAACTCGAGGGCGACTTCTCGAAGCACTTCACGCTCTACTGCCCGCGCGGCTACGAGAGCGATGCGCTCTACCTCTTCACCCCCGACATCATGGCCCGATTCATCGACCACGCGGCCGAGCTCGACGTCGAGATCATCGACGACCGCATGTACCTCTACTCGAAGCGCGACCTGTCGACGATCGACCCCGCGACCTGGGTGTGGCTCACGACGACGATCGCGGCGCTCAGCGAGAAGATCGATCGGTGGCAGCGCTGGCGCGATGCCCGCCTCGGTAACACGTACGTCGCCGACGACAAACGCGGGATCCCGCAGATCATCCGTCCGCCGCGCGGAGTGGCCAGCTCGGGTCGACGTCTCTCGCAGCGCACGGGCTGGATCGGCATCATCCTCATGGGAGTGCTGTTCCTCTTCGGCGCCTACTCGATCATCGAGGACATCGTCACCGCGATCATGCGCTGACCGCTCCACGGGGTGCGTGCCAGAATCGAAAGGACGGGCCGGTCGAGCAGGAGGAGCAGTCGTGGGATCCCTGAATATCAAGCGCGTGTACGACGAGCCGAAACCCACCGATGGGTACCGGGTGCTCGTCGATCGGTTGTGGCCGCGAGGCGAGACCCACGAACGGGCGGCGGCGGATGTCTGGCTGAAGGAGATCGCACCGAGCCCCGCGCTTCGCACCTGGTGGAATCACGACCCTGATCGTCTCGACGATTTCTCCACTCGGTACGAGGCCGAGCTCGACGAGAACCCGGCGGTCGGCGAACTGCTGCAGATCGTGCGCGACCACGACGTCGTGACGCTGCTCTACGGCGCCCGCGACCCGAAGGTCAACCATGCCCGCGTACTGAGGGACTACCTGCTCGCGCACGGAGCCGCGACGGACGAGTGACCTCGGTTCAGGCATCGTCGCGCGCGAGCACCTCACGCGCAGCGGCGGTTCCGACGACCGAGCCGTGGATCACGAACGCGATCATCACGCCGGCACCCGCGACGACACCGATTCCGACGACGGGGGTCGGGAGCGGCAGCAATGCGGCGGCTCCCGTGACGAGCGAGGCGACGCCCGCGAAGATCGTCGGCCGCTTCGCCCGCACGTGCGCGGCCAGCCACGCCTCATCCGACGCCATGGTGCTCGGCGTGCGGATGCCGGCGATGTCGTTGCGCCCCACGCGACCCGAGGCCGTCGCGCGCGCCAACCCGATGACGAGAACACCCGCCGCGATCATCACGAGACCGACGATGATTCGTCCGACCGTGTCGCCATCCATATGTGGAGCCTGGGAGAATCGAACTCCCGACATCCTGCTTGCAAAGCAGGCGCTCTACCAACTGAGCTAAGGCCCCGATGTGTCGCACCGGCTGATCGAGACCAGCCGGTGATCAACACGGGTGTGTGTAGAACCAGCTACACAGTGGGGCTACCAGGACTTGAACCTGGGACCTCTTCGTTATCAGCGAAGCGCTCTAACCGCCTGAGCTATAGCCCCGAATTGACCGAGTGAAAGACTACCCGACGGCTGCCGATTCTCCGAATCGGCGGCCGCCGGGGCCGTTCAGAAGGTCAGTTGTTGGTGAAACCGACGAGCACGCCGCCCGTGATCTTCACCGACATGTTGTACAGCAGAGCCGCGACGGCGCCGAGGGCGGTCGTCACGACGACGTTCACGAGCGCGACGATGATCGCGAAGCCCATGACGTTGCCGAGGGAGAGGATGGCCGTCAGGTCGCCGCCGGTTCCGGCGATGTCCTTCACGACGTCGTTCACCTTGGTGAAGATGTCGGTCGAGTTCAGCACCGTGTAGATGAGGAACGTCGCGACGACGGTGACGATCGCGAAGCAGACCGCGATGAGGAACGACAACTTCACGGCCGACCAGAAGTCCACGTACACGAGACGCAGGCGTACCTGCTTCGACGTGGTGCGTCTATTCGACTTCTTGGCCAGCTTCTCGGCGACGTTACTCATCTACGACTTCTCCTTCGACGGGCGCGTTCTCCTCAGTGGTCTCATCCACCGCGGGCTCATCGGCCACGAGGTTGCGCTCGGAATTCTTCGCTACTGCAATGATGCGGTCTGACTCCGCAAACTTCGCGAAGACGACGCCCATCGTGTCGCGCCCCTTGGCGGGCACTTCAGCGACGTCAGAGCGTATCACCTTGCCGCTGGCAAGAACCACAAGGACTTCGTCCTCGGTTCCGACGATGAGCGAGCCGGCGAGATCGCCGCGATCGTCGCTCAACTTCGCGACCTTGATGCCGAGACCGCCGCGCTGCTGCACGCGGTACTGCTCGACCGCGGTGCGCTTGGCGTAGCCGCCCTCGGTCACGACGAAGACAAATCGACCGGATGCACCGGGCGTGGTCTCATCGATCACGACGTCGTCGCCGGTCTCGATGGCGATCGTCTCGGAGGATCCGACGATCGAGGCTCCGAGTAGACGGTCGTCGCCGCGGAAACTCATTCCCTTGACGCCCGACGTGGAACGGCCCATCGGTCGGAGCGCCTCGTCGTTGGCCTCGAAGCGCAGCGACATGCCCTTCTTCGAGACGAGGAGGATCTCGTCGGTGTCGTCGGCGAGCATCGCCGAGACGAGCTCGTCGTCGTCGCGGAGGTTGATCGCGATGATGCCGCGCGAGCGGTTCGTGTCGTAGGCCGAGAGCTCGGTCTTCTTGACGAGACCGTCGCGGGTCGCGAGCACGAGGTACTGCGCGACCGCGTAGTCGCGGATGTCGAGGATCTCGGCGATCTCCTCGTCGGGAGCCATCTCGAGCAGGTTCGCGACGTGCTGGCCCTTCGCGTCGCGGCCGGCCTCCTGGATCTCGTACGCCTTCGCGCGGTACACGCGGCCCTTGTTCGTGAAGAACAACAGCCAGTGGTGCGTCGTCGTGACGAAGAAGTGGTCGACGACGTCATCCGCCCGCAGCTGCGCGCCCTTGACACCCTTGCCGCCTCGGTGCTGCGACCGGTAGTTGTCGCTGCGCGTGCGCTTGACGTAGCCACCGCGCGTGACCGTGACGACCATCTCTTCTTCGGGGATGAGGTCTTCGACCGACATGTCGCCGTCGAAACCGAACATGATCTCGGTGCGGCGGTCGTCGCCGTACTTCGACGTGATCTCGGCGAGCTCGTCGGAGACGATCTGACGCTGCAGCTCTTCGCTCGCGAGGATCTTCTTGAACTCGGCGATGATGAGCTCGAGCCGCTCGAGCTCGTCGATGATCTTCTGACGCTCGAGGGCCGCGAGACGACGCAGCTGCATGGCGAGGATCGCGTCGGCCTGGAGTCGGTCGACGTCGAGGAGCTCCATGAGGCCCGTGCGCGCCTCGTCGACGTCGGGTGAGCGACGGATGAGGGCGATGACCTCGTCGAGGGCGTCGAGCGCCTTGACGTAACCGCGCTGGATGTGAGCGTCGGCCTCCGCCTTGTCGAGACGGAACTGCGTGCGACGGACGATCACTTCGATCTGGTGGTCGACCCAGTGCGCGATGAAGCCGTCGATCGAGAGGGTGCGGGGCACGCCGTCGACGATCGCGAGCATGTTGGCGCCGAAGTTGTCCTGCAGCGGCGTGTGCTTGTAGAGGTTGTTGAGCACGACCTTCGCGACCGCGTCGCGCTTCAGCACGATGACGAGTCGCTGACCCGTACGGCCCGAGGACTCGTCGCGGATGTCGGCGATACCGCCGACGCGGCCTTCCTTGACGAGGTCGGCGATCTTGATCGCGAGGTTGTCGGGGTTGACCTGGTACGGCAGCTCGGTGATGACGAGGCACGTACGGTTCTGGATCTCTTCGACCGTGACGACGGCGCGCATCGTGATCGATCCGCGGCCCGTGCGGTACGCGTCCTGGATGCCCTTGACGCCGAGGATCTGGGCGCCGGTCGGGAAGTCCGGGCCCTTGATGCGCTGCATCAGGGCTTCCTGGAGCTCTTCGCGCGTGGCATCCGGGTTCTCGAGGTACCACTGCGCACCCGAGGCGACCTCGCGGAGGTTGTGCGGCGGGATGTTCGTCGCCATGCCGACCGCGATGCCGACGGATCCGTTGACGAGCAGGTTCGGGAAGCGCGACGGCAGGATCGCGGGCTCCTGCGTGCGGCCGTCGTAGTTGTCCTGGAAGTCGACGGTGTTCTCGTCGATGTCGCGGACCATCTCCATGGCGAGCGGAGCCATCTTAGTCTCGGTGTATCGGGGGGCCGCAGCACCGTCGTTACCCGGCGAGCCGAAGTTGCCCTGCCCGAGTGCGAGCGGGTAGCGGAGGCTCCACGGCTGCACGAGACGCACGAGGGCGTCGTAGATCGCCGAGTCGCCGTGCGGGTGGAACTGACCCATGACGTCGCCGACGACGCGCGCGCACTTCGAGAACGCCTTCTCGGGGCGGTAGCCGCCGTCGTACATCGCGTAGATCACGCGACGGTGGACGGGCTTCAGGCCGTCACGGACGTCGGGCAGAGCGCGCCCGACGATGACGCTCATCGCGTAGTCGAGGTACGACCGCTGCATCTCGAGCTGGAGGTCGACCTGGTCGATCCGTCCGTGGACGCCGTGATCGTCGGCGGGGCCGCCCGGTTCGGTGGTGTCAGATGTCAAGGAAACGCACGTCCTTCGCGTTCTTCTGGATGAAGTTACGGCGCGACTCGACGTCGTCGCCCATCAGGGTGGAGAAGATCTCGTCGGCTGCCGCCGCATCGTCCATGGTGACCTGCAGGAGGGTGCGGGTCTGGGGGTTCATCGTGGTCTCCCAGAGCTCCTGGTGGTTCATCTCGCCGAGACCCTTGTAGCGCTGCACGCCGTTGTCTTTCGGGACACGCTTGCCCTGGGCGATGCCGTCGGCGAGAAGTGCGTCGCGCTCGCGGTCGGAGTACACGTACTCGTCATCCGAGTTCGTCCACTTGATGCGGTAGAGCGGCGGCTGCGCGAGGTACACGTAGCCGAGCTCGATGAGCGGCCGCATGTAGCGGAAGAGCAGGGTGAGGAGGAGGGTCGTGATGTGCTGGCCGTCGACGTCGGCATCGGCCATCAGCACGATCTTGTGGTACCGGACCTTCTCGGGGTCGAAGTCCTCGCCGAGGCCGGCGCCGAACGCCGAGATCATGGCCTGGACCTCGGCGTTGCCGAGAGCCCGGTCGAGTCGCGCCTTCTCGACGTTGAGGATCTTGCCTCGGATCGGGAGGATCGCCTGCGTCTCGGGGTCGCGACCGGTTCCGGCGGAGCCGCCGGCCGAGTCGCCCTCGACGATGAAGATCTCGGAGATCGAGGGATCCTTCGACTGGCAGTCCTTGAGCTTGCCGGGCATGCCGCCCGACTCGAGGAGGCCCTTGCGTCGCGTCGCCTCGCGCGCCTTGCGCGCGGCGAGACGAGCGGTCGCCGCCTGCAGCGCCTTGCGGATGATGTCTTTCGCGACGTTCGGGTTGCGGTCGAACCAGTCGTTCAGCTGCTCGCTCGCAACACGCTGCACGAACGACTTGGCCTCGGTGTTGCCGAGCTTCGTCTTCGTCTGACCCTCGAACTGCGGCTCGGAGAGCTTGACCGAGATGACCGCGGTGAGACCCTCGCGCACGTCTTCGCCCGAGAAGTTCGCGTCCTTCTCTTTGAGGAGGCCCTTGTCGCGCGCGTACTTGTTGACGAGAGTCGTCAGCGCGGCGCGGAAGCCCTCTTCGTGCGTGCCGCCCTCGTGCGTGTTGATGGTGTTCGCGTAGGTGTGCACCGATTCGGTGTACGCCGTCGTCCACTGCATCGCGACCTCGAGGGCGATGTGGCGCTCGGTGTCCTCCGACTCGAACGAGATGACCTCTTCGTTGACGAGGTCGGACTTCTTCGAGCGGTTGAGGTACTCGACGTAGTCGACGAGTCCGCGCTCGTAGAAGAAGCTGTCGTGGCGGTGGCCCTCGGCGTCTTCATCGGCATCGGTGATCTGCGAGATCTCGCGCAGGTCGGTGAGGTTGATGCGGAGGCCCTTGTTGAGGAACGCCATCTGCTGGAAGCGAGTGCGCAGCGTCTCGTAGTCGAACTCGATCGTCTCGAAGATCTCGGGGCTCGGCCAGAACGTGATGGTCGTGCCCGTGATGTCGGTCGACTCGCCCTTCGCGAGCGGAGCGTCGGGAACACCGATGCTGAACGACTGGCGCCACACGTGCTCCTGGCGGCGCACCTCGACGTCGAGCTTCGTCGACAGCGCGTTCACGACCGACGAACCGACGCCGTGCAGACCGCCGGAGACGGCATATCCGCCGCCGCCGAACTTTCCACCGGCGTGCAGGACGGTCAGGACGACCTCGACGGTCGAGCGACCTTCGGTCTTGTGGATGTCGACGGGGATGCCTCGACCGTTGTCGACCACGCGGACGGCGCCGTCCGGGAGGATCGTGACGTCGATCTCGTCGCAGTAGCCCGCGAGCGCTTCGTCGACGGAGTTGTCGACGATCTCGTACACGAGGTGGTGGAGACCGCGGGGCCCCGTGGACCCGATGTACATACCGGGCCTCTTGCGTACCGCCTCGAGACCCTCGAGAACCTGGATGTCATCGGCGCCGTATTCGGGCTTTCGATCGGGGGTCTGATTCGGCTCGGCTGTCATGTGTAAAGGGGCTCCTACGGTAATGAGGGCGACTCTTCAGCCTATCAAACCTGCGCCACCCGCGAGCCGTTACGCGCCTCGCTGACGGGCTTTTCTTGGGCGCGTGACCGAATTTGTCTTGTCAACCGTAAGTATCGCGAGGACCACGCCCTGGAATCGATCTGGGGCCCCTTTTCCACGATGGGGCGTCCGGGCCTTGAAAGCGGATCGATTCGATGCCCGCGTGAGGGAACCGTTCGACGATGCGCGTGACGATGTCGGCGCGCATCATCCGCAACTGCGTCGCCCACGCCGTCGACTCGCAGCGCACGATGAGCACACCGTCGGTGATCGACAGGGGTTCCGAGTGCTTCGCCGTCTCCTCGCCCGCGACATCCCCCCACGAATCGAGCAGTTCGTGCTGCGCGAGGGGCGAGTTCCAGCCGAGCTGTGCGGTGAGAGACGTGAGCGCGTCGCCGAGGCCCTTCGGATCCCGGCCGGAACCGAAGGGAACGCTGTCGGCGGGCGTGACCTTCCGCTCCTGCCGCGTGTACCGGCGGGCACCGCCGAAGATCTCGCGCATGTGCGCGTAGACGCGCGCGGCTTCGCTACTCATCGCGCGGCCCGTCGACGATCTCACCACGGTGGATGTGCACGACGCGTTCGGCGAGAGCGTCGGGCACGTCTTCGAGCACCGCGGCCGTGATGAGCACCTGCTCGTACCCCGTGATCGCCGCGGCGAGGCTCTCGCGCCGGCGCCGATCGAGCTCGGCGAACACATCGTCGAGGATGAGGACCGGGTCGCCTCCCGCGGAATCGCGGCGAAGGAGCTCGGCGGATGCCAGCTTGAGCGCCAACGCGAACGACCACGACTCACCGTGGCTCGCGTAGCCCTTCGCCGGAAGACCGTTCAGTTCGAGGAGGACGTCGTCGCGGTGGGGGCCGGCGAGCGTGACGCCGCGGTCGAGTTCGGCACGGCGCTGATTCGCGAGAGCTGCGCGGAAGCGGTCGGCCGTCGGGATGGCGGGGATCTCGCTCACCACGGGGACGTCGGCGCTCTCACGGCCGTCGATGGAGAGCAGGGGAACGAGAGCAGGCCCGTGATCGGCGTCGACGATGCCGCGGTAGGCGACGCGCAGCGGTTCGGCGAGTTCGGCGACGAGTGCGCTGCGTTCGTCGATGATCTCGGAACCCAACGTGACGAGGCGCTCGTCCCAGATCTCGAGGGTCGACAGCTGGGCCTCGCGCAAGCCGCTCGAGCGCGCCGATTTCAGGAGCGTGTTGCGCTGGCGGAGCACACGGTCGTAGTCCGACATGACGCCGGCGAGACGCGGCGTCTGCTGGACGAGGAGTTCATCGAGGAATCGCCGACGGACTCCCGGCTCGCCGCGCACGAGCGCGAGATCTTCGGGAGCGAAGAGCACGCTGTGGCAGTAGCGCGGAAGCTCGCGGGTCTTGATCGGCGAACGATTGACCTGGGCCCGGTTCGCCGCACCGCGGTTGAGCTGCACCTCGACGAGCAGCTCGCGGCCGGCGTGCTGGAGTCGAGCGCGAATGATCGCAGCCTCGGCACCGGCACGGATGAGCGCCTGGTCGCTCGACACCCGGTGGGATCCGAGCGTGCTCAGGTATCCGATCGCCTCGACGAGGTTCGTCTTGCCCTGCCCGTTTCGCCCGACGAGCAGGGTGGCCCCGGCCGAGAGGTCGATCTCGGCCGTGGCGTAGTTGCGGTAATCCGTCAGCGAGAGGTGCGTGACATGCACGACTACTCGCCTGCCGGTGCCTTCTTCACGGAGTGGCCACCGAACTCGTTGCGGAGAGCGGCGACGGCGCGCATCGCGGGCGAGTCGTCCTGGCGCGAGACGAAGCGGGCGAAGATCGATGCGCTGATCGTCGGAACGGGAACCGCGTTGGCGATCGCCTCTTCGACGGTCCAGCGACCCTCGCCCGAGTCTTCGACATAGCCTTCGATGTCATCCATCTGGGGATCCTTCTCGAGGGCATCCACGAGGAGTTCGAGCAACCAAGAGCGCACGACGGTGCCGCGCTGCCACGCCTTGAAGGTCGCGGGAACGTCGGAGATCAGATCGGTTCGCTTCGCGAGGAGTTCATACCCCTCGGCGTATGCCTGCATGAGCGCGTACTCGATGCCGTTGTGCACCATCTTCGCGTAGTGGCCGGCGCCGACGGGGCCGACGTGCACGAAGCCCTCTTCGCGCGGTCCTTCCGGACGCAGTGCGTCGAAGACGGGCATGAGTTCGGCGATGTCGTCATCGGCGCCGCCGACCATGAGGCCGTAGCCGAACTCCTCGCCCCAGACGCCGCCGGACACACCGGCGTCGACGAAGCGGATGCCTCGAGCGGCGAGCACTTCGGCGTGGGCGAAGTCTTCGGTGAAGCGCGAGTTGCCGCCGTCGATGACGAGGTCGCCCTCGTCGAGCAGGTCGGCCAACTCGGTCACGACGGAGTCGGTGATCTCACCGGCGGGCACCATGACCCAGACGGCGCGCGGCGCGGGAAGCGCGGCCTTGAGCGCGGCGAGGTCGGCGACATCCGACACGGCCGGGTTGCGGTCGTAGCCGGTGACGTCGATTCCGTGCTCACGCAGACGGGCGCGCATGTTGGCGCCCATCTTGCCGAGGCCGATGAGTCCGAGGTGCATTGATGCTCCGATCAGCGCAGCAGAAGGTTCGGCTGCAGGAGGTAGCGATAGCTGTCGGCGCCGGGCTGGTCGCGCGACGTCTGGCTGGTGATGAGAACCGGTCCCGGCTTGTTCGGGTTCTCGGTCTTCGTGAACGAGATGCGCACGAACTCCGAGTGCACGGCGCCGAGGCCGTCGAGCAGGAACTGGGGCTTGAGCGACACGACGATGTCGGTGCCCGTGAGCACGACGTCGATGGTCTCGGATGCCTGCGCCTGCTCGCTGCCGATCGCCTCGAGGGTGACTCCGTCGGCCGTGAACGTGAAGCGCAGGGCGGCCTCACGCTCGAGCACGAGCGAGACGCGACGGGTCGCTTCGATGAGCTCGGCGGTGTTGAGCACCGCGTAGTTGTCGACCGTCTCGGGGAAGAGACGGCGGACGGGCGGGAAGTTGCCCTTGATGAGCAGGCTCGTCACGGTCTTCGTGCCGGCGGTGAACGCGATGAGCTCGCGGTCGTCACGGCTCTCGATCGACACGCTGATGTTGCCCGAGTGGCCGAAGGTCTTGCCGACCTCCTGCAGGGTGCGGGCGGGCACGAGCGCGGTGAGAGTCTCGGTGGAGGCCTGGGATCCGCCGTCCCACTCGATCTCGCGCACGGCGACGCGGTAGCGGTCGGTCGCGACGAGGCTCAGGTTGTTCTCGGTGATCTCGAGCTGCACACCGGTGATGACGGGGGTGACGTCGTCGCGGCTCGCCGCAACGGCGACCTGAGCGACGGCGGCTGCGAACTCTTCGCCGGGCACGAGGCCCGAATCGTCGCCGATCTGCGGGATGCTCGGATATTCCTCGACGGGCATCGACAGCAGCGTGAAGCTCGCGGATCCGCACGAGACCGAGATGCGGCCCTCGTCGGTCGAGAAACGAACCGGCGCGTTGGGGAGTCGGCTGGCGATCTCGGCGAGGAGTCGTCCGGAGACGAGGATCGTGCCGGGCTCTTCGACGTCGGCGTCGATCTGCGTCTGCGAGGAGACCTCGTAGTCGAAGGATGACAGCAGCAGACCGGCATCCGTCGCTTCGATGAGAACGCCCGACAGGATCGGGAGGGTGGTTCGCTGCGGGAGCAGCTTGACCGCGAATGACACGGCTTCGCTGAAGACGTCGCGGTTGACCTGGAACTTCACGCGTACTCCCTCAGTGGATGGATCGCTAACGGCTCCCATGCTATCCACACACTCTTGTCATTCGTGAGCCGGGTTCTCTGGGAGTGCCCCACCGCGTCAAGGTTGTCGGACGTGGAGAGATAGAGAAATTTCTTTAACCTCGTTAACCGCTGTGGAAACTGTGGATAACTCGGTGGATCCCGCTCATCGAGAGGGAACTACAGACGTGTGACTTGTGAGTGAGCTGTGCAACTTGTTCGATCGAGGTCATGGCGTCTGCCCCGAAAATACGGGAGTTTTCACAAGAAGCAGCGGAGTTTCCACGTTAATGAGGATCTTGCTCATTAACATTCCACACGTTATCCACATGTGGGTTCGTGAACTCAGCGGTAGCGGTTCGTCTGCTTGATTCGAGCGGTGAGCTCGGTGACCTGGTTGTAGATCGAGCGACGTTCCTTCATGAGCTCCGAGATCTTCTTGTTGGCGTACATGACCGTGGTGTGGTCGCGGTTGCCGAACAATTGACCGATCTTAGGGAGCGAGAGGTTCGTGAGCTCGCGGCAGAGATACATGGCGATCTGTCGTGCCGTCGCGACGGCCTGCGAGCGACTCGAGCCGTAGAGGTCGTCGACCGTGAGCTTGAAGTAGTCGGCCGTGTTCTGGATGATGTCGACCGGCGCGATGACGTTGTCTTCGTCGAGGGTGATGAGGTCCTTCAGCACCGTCTGCACGAGCTGCATGTCGACGGGAGTGCGGTTGAGGCTCGAGAAGGCCGTGACGCGGATGAGGGTTCCCTCGAGTTCGCGGATGTTCGACGAGACCTTGGTCGCGATGTATTCGAGGATGTCGTCGGGAACCTGAAGCCGGTCGCTCTGGGCCTTCTTACGGAGGATCGCTATGCGGGTCTCGAGGTCGGGCGCCTGCACGTCGGTGATGAGACCCCACTCGAAGCGGCTGCGCATGCGGTCCTCGAAGCCCGTCAGGTGCTTCGGCGGCAGGTCGCTCGTGATGACGACCTGCTTGTTGTGGTCGTGCAGGGTGTTGAACGTGTGGAAGAAGGCCTCTTGCGTCTCGGCCTTGCCCTGCAGGAACTGGATGTCGTCGATGAGGAGGATGTCGATGTTGCGATACCGCTGCTGGAACAACGAGCCGCGGTTGTTCGCGATCGAGTTGATGAAGTCGTTGGTGAACTCCTCCGAGCTCACGTACCTCACGCGCACTCCCGGGTACAGGCTCATCGCGTAGTGACCGATGGCGTGCAGGAGGTGGGTCTTGCCGAGGCCCGACTCCCCGTAGATGAAGAGCGGGTTGTAGGCCTTGGCCGGCGCCTCGGCGACGGCGACCGCTGCAGCGTGCGCGAAACGGTTGGACTGACCGATGACGAAGTTGTCGAAGCTGTATTTGGCGTTGAGGCGGGTGTCGCCCGGCCGATCGGGGGCCGGCTGCTCGAAGACCGAGTGCGGGTTGATCGGCATGACGGGAGCCGGGGCGCTGTCGATGACCGGAGCAATGGGCTCCGGTGAGATGCGCGCTTCCTGCTCGAGCTCCGGGTTGACGACGACGTAGAACGACGTGACGGGGGATGCCGACTCGAGCTCGCTCATCGCAGCCAGCATCGGGATCCGCATGCGCTGGTTCAGCATGCTCGCGGTGAAGTCGTTCGGCACTTCGAGGTAGAAGGTTCCGGCCGCGATGCCCTTCGGCTCGACGAGATTGAGGAAGCCCTGCAGCATCGGCGTGATCGAGTCGTCGTTCGAGAGTCGATCGAGCACGATCGCCCAGATTTCTGAGATGGGCGTTTCCGCGTCGGCCATGGTCCCCGCTATCGATGTGGTGGAAAAGTTATCCACCACCTGTGCGCAACTGCTGTGGAATTCCCGGAATTCTGCACTTCGGGCTGGGGATAACGTGGTTCCACACGGTACTCCGATCGGCTCGTCGGCGACAAATTCCGAATCGGGAAAGCCGAGAATCGCCGCGTGTCGCTCGTCACGCAAGCTGAGGAATCGTGGAGAATCGTCCGTTCGCGGTCGGTTCGGTTTGACCTCGTTCAGGCGAAGCCGTAGGTTTAATCAGTTGACCGCAGCCCTTGTGGGCACCCAGCTTTCCCGGTTCCGTGCATTCGTGCGCCGAGAGCCCGGAGCACGAACCAGTCGGAGCTAAGAATGAGCAAGCGTACTTTCCAGCCGAACAACCGCCGTCGCGCCAAGGTGCACGGCTTCCGTCTGCGCATGCGCACGCGCGCGGGTCGCTCGATCCTCGCGGCGCGTCGTCGCAAGGGTCGCACCGAACTCTCCGCGTAAGAACCGGTGCTCGCCTCCACCAATCGCATCACGAGCGGCGATGACTATCGCAGCGTCGTTCGCCGTGGAGCGAAGATCGTCGGTGCCCAGACCGTGAGCTATGTGCGCACGGGTGGGGGCACCGACGATGCGCGCTTCGGCTTCATCGTGTCGAAGAAGGTGGGCACAGCGGTTCGCCGCAATCGGGTTCGTCGCCGGCTGAAGGCGGCGTGCCGACAATTGGTCGTCGACGGAGCACAGGGTTTCGATCTCGTGATCCGCGCACTGCCGTCATCCGCCGACGCCGATTTCAGCACCCTGCAGAGCGATGTCGCGCGAGCAGTGCGACGGGCAGGAGCCCGATCGTGAACACCGCGGCATCCGCAGTTCTGCTCTTCCCCCGCAACGTCGGAGTCCTTCTCCTTCGTGGGTACCGCGCGGCCATCTCGCCGCTCTACGGCAATGTGTGCCGGTACCACCCCTCGTGCTCGACGTACGCTCTCGGCGCGGTTCAGGAACACGGGCTCGTCGCGGGCTCAGCACTCGCAGCGTGGCGGATCCTTCGCTGCAACCCGTGGTCGCAGGGCGGCATCGATGATGTTCCCCAGAAACGTGTGCGACGCTATCGCACGACCCGCTTCGGTTTCGTCGTCGCGGCAGCCCCTGGAAAGGACTGATTCTCCGCAATGGACATCCTCGGCACGATTCTGTGGCCCATTAAGTGGGTCATCGAGCTGATCCTCGTCGCGTTCCACTCGCTGTGGGACATCGTGGGCCTCGACCCCGATGCCGGAGTCACCTGGGTCCTGTCGATCGTCGGTCTCGTGATCGTCGTCCGTGCCGCTCTCATCCCCATCTTCGTCCGCCAGATCAAGAACCAGCGGCGCATGATGGAAGTCGCGCCGCAGCTGAAGAAGATCCAGGACAAGTACAAGGGCAAGAAGGACCAGTTCTCCCGCGAGGCCATGTCGCGCGAGACCATGGAGCTCTACAAGAAGACCGGCACCAACCCGCTCTCCTCGTGCCTCCCCCTGCTCCTGCAGATGCCGATCTTCTTCGGTCTGTTCTCGGTGCTCAACGACGCCCAGCACGACAAGGCCGGCGTCGGCGTCTTCACGCAGGAGCTCGCGAACTCGTTCGCGAATGCCGAGTTCCTCGGTGCACCGCTTAAGGCGACCTTCATCAACGCCTGGAACGCGGGTGGACCGTGGCAGGTCATCGTCATCGCCGTCACGATGATCATCCTCATGACGGCGTCGCAGTTCATCACGCAGCTGCAGATCGTCTCGAAGAACATGTCGCCGGAGACCAAGGCGAGCCCGATGTTCCGCCAGCAGCGCGTGCTCCTCTACCTGCTCCCCCTCGTTTTCGCGTTCTCCGGTGTGGCCTTCCCCCTCGGCGTCATGTTCTACTGGCTCGTCTCGAACTTCTGGACGATGGGTCAGCAGTTCCTCGTCATCCGCAACATGCCGACCCCCGGTAGCGATGCGGCCAAGAACCGCGAAGCCCGCCTGGCGAAGAAGGGCAAGCTCGTCATCGAAGAGAAGCCCGCCGCCGAAGTCGAAGCACCCAAGACCACGACTCAGCGTCAGCAGCCCGTCGGCAAGAACCGGGCGAAGAAGAAGCCCGGTGGCAACCCCGGCACCAACGGCAACAAGAAGTAGGAGCGCCATGACCGACGTTCAGACCACCCCCGACGTGCGCACGACCGCGCAGCTCGAAGAAGAGGGCGATATCGCCGCGGACTACATCGAAGAGCTTCTCGACATCTGCGACCTCGACGGCGACATCGACATCGATGCAGCAAACGGACGCGCCTACCTGTCGGTCAACGCCGGCGATGGCGCCAACCTCCGCGTTCTCTCGAAGCCCGAGACCGTGTCGGCTCTTCAGGAGCTCACCCGTCTCGCCGTGCAGAGCAAGACGGGTTCGTTCTCGCGTCTGATCCTCGACATCGGTGGATCCCGTGACGCTCGTCAGTCGGAGCTCGCCGTGCTCGTCGAGCGTGCCGTCGAGCGCATCGAGGGCGGGGCGGCTGAAGCTGCACTCCCCCCGATGTCGTCGTACGAACGCAAGCTCGTGCACGACCTCGTCGCTGAGCGCGGATTCGTCTCCGACTCGCGTGGCGAGGGCAAGGACCGTCACACGGTCATCACGCGTGGTGCCTGAGCCGATCGCGGACGCGGCCGGCGAGCTCGAGGTCGAGCCCGCCGCCGCAGCGACGATTCTGGGTGATCGTCTCGAGTTAACTCGTCGCTTCACGGCGAACCTAGCTGCGCGCGGCGAGGAGCTCGGACTCATCGGTCCGTTGGAACTCCCCCGCCTGTGGACCCGGCACGTACTGAACTCCGCGCTCGTTGCACCGCTCTTAAAGCCTGGTCGCGTTGGAGATGTGGGTAGTGGAGCCGGTCTGCCCGGCATCGTTCTGGCGATCGCGCGCCCCGACGTCGAGTTCGTCTTGATCGAACCGATGGAGCGTCGAGTCGCGTGGCTCGTCGACCAGGCGGCCGAGCTCGAATTGTCGAACGTCGAGGTCGTTCGTGCCCGAGCAGAGGATGCTCGCATGTATCGAGCCCTCGATCAGGTGACCGCTCGCGCCGTGAGCGCGCTTCGCACTCTCATTCCCCTCACCGCTCCCCTGGTTCGCGAGGGCGGTGAACTCGTGCTGATGAAGGGCGCGGGTGCCGAGCGTGAGATCGAGGCGGCCGAGAAGCCGATTCGTAAGTTCAAGCTGTCGGGCGTCGAAGTCGTCGAGCTCGGAGTCGGCGTTCTGAGTGAGACCACGCGGGTCGTTCGCGCTCGGGTCGGCTGAAGCTCTCTGTCCGCTTCGCACGGATGACAGACTCGAGGCATGCCGGGCTTTCATCACATCGAACTCTGGATCGCTGATCTCGGATCCGTCCACGCCGAGTGGTCGTGGCTGCTCGATCGTGTCGGCTTCACGCTGGCGAGTGAGTGGCCCACCGGGCAATCATGGACGGCCGGCGGCTCGTACCTCACGCTCACGGAGTCACCGAATCTGACCGAGCCCACACACGACCGTCGCCGCGCGGGCCTCAACCATCTCGCTTTCCGTCTGGATGACGCCGGCGCCGTGGATTCCGCCATGGCCGAGGCCTCGTCGCACGGATGGCGCCCGCTCTAGGCCGACCGGTATCCCCACGCGGGAGGTAGCGAGCACTATGCGGGGTGGCTCGAGAGTGCGGACGGCTTCAAGGCGGAGCTGGTGGCGGAAGGTTAGGTGATGCGCCTTCACCGCTCTCGGGTGTGGGTTGCTCGTTTCACGTGAAACATGACAGGGGCATCCTCGATGGTCGGTCGTTGAGCGGAGTTCGTGTTGTTTCGGCGCCCACTCCCCCGGTGGCGGTGCTCACCTCGGATCGCAACTACCGAGGATGATGCGTTTCTGGATCTGGGTGACGCCTGGTTCATTGTCCGGTGTCTGAGGAAGCGCGTGTCCTGTTGTCGTGCGGTTCGGTCGCCCGAGTGGTCTTCCTTCGCGAGGGTTCGTTATGGCCGCGGCTGACGTGCGGACGCGTCGAGCGGGATCCCTCAGTCGGCTTCTCACTCGCGAGCTCCCTTGTTCATGGGACCGTGCGCCGTGCGCCGTGTGCCGGAGCTCGTAGGTCGGGGACCCCTCGAATCGTCGATGTGCTCGCGCACGCGTGTTGGTCGCAGGATTGTGGACCTTGTGCTTGCCGAGCGGCAGGGTTGGTTTGCGTAGGTGGGGAATGACATCGTGTTGTGTGTCTCGCGGTTCATCGTCTGCGAATCTCACGCACGGCGCACGGCGCACGACGCACGGCGCAGCGCTCAGAGCGGGGAGCGGGCTCGTGGGCTCGTGGGCTCGTGGGCTCGTGGGATCGTCCGGTCGTGCAGGTCGACGATGGACGCGAACCACTCCCCCGGTCTCTCGACGGTGTCTTCCTTCGAGACGCAATGACCGGCAGCTCGAGTGTCGACGTCTGCCGCGGGTTGTGTGAGGTCGTCGTCACACTCTGGACTTGCGAGGCACCGAGGCACCGAGGCGTTGAGACGGTTCCGGTGACTATTCGGATGGCGCGGAGTTCCGAACCACCATAAGAGCTCAGTCTCAGCGTGAGATCTCCTTTCACTTGAGCGTTATGTTTCACGTGAAACCGCGATCGTCGAGGATGCGTCACCGCGGTATGTTTCACGTGAAACGTGCCGGCTCGGTCCGGTCCGGTCCGGACGGCGCCAGGTTGGGCTGGACCGGGCCGGCCATGGCTGGGGAAGGCACGCTCGAGTTGGGCGGGTCGTGTTGGGACGCGTTGGGGTGGAGGGAGGGCCGGTGCGGGGTGTGGGCGGACGGGGTGTGGGCTGAGCGCGGTGGTGCGAGTCATTGCGTGTGTGATTCGGTGGACGAAGCCGGGTGATGGTCGGGTCCGCTCTCCGACTCACCGGGTACGCACAGCGCAGCGCTGCGCTGCACAGGACCGCACTGGCCTGGGCGACTGGTCACAGCTCAGTAGGACCTGTCTGTATTGCCGTTGCCGAGGCCTCCCTGTCCCTGTCCCTGTCCCTGTCCCTGTCCCTCTCCCGTCTCAGCCCAATCCCCACTCCCCAATCCCGACTCCCCGTCCCCCATCTGCCGTCGCCCGTCTCCCGTTGCCCGTCTCCCCAACTTTCATGGTCAGTCAATTGCTCCGCTGCCCTGCGCTGGGCAGCGGCGTAGTTGGTCCAGGAAAGCGAGACCCTTGCTGCTGCTGCTGCTGCTGTTGCTGTTGCTGTTGCTGTTGCTGTTGCTGTCGCTGTCGCTGTCGCTGTCGGTGTCGGTGTAGTTGTGGCTGCGACCGCGACAATGCCCGTGCTCTTCATCACTGCCAACGCGGACGCCATGACCGTGACGATGGTCAGCAGCAGAATGCCGCCCGCGTGCTGGTTCGAGTCGCGCCGGTAGTCCAGTGACCGAGCGCCGCCCGTCCGTCGGCGATCCCGCGGCTGCGCATCGATGTTTCACGTGGAACATCGAATCAACGCGGTGACCCTGACGGGCTGAATGTGCGAGCGGGCAGGGCGCTTCGGTCGGGTCGACTGATGAGTTGCTCCACGAATGGGACGATGTGGGCATGTGCCAGGGCGAACTCCGTGATTGCGCTGGGAGGTGGTGGTCCTCTGCGATTCGGGAAGTGTCGGCATGCGCGTCGAGCGGCTGGAGAGTGCGAAGGGCCAGAATCATCGGCTCTGCCGTGGCTATGGGATGACCCATGGGGCGCTCGCTCGCTCAGGCGACGATGCGTCGACGCCATGCACCGTGCCTGATGTTACGCGCCGGATGCCGGTCTGGCGATTCATTGCGTGACGAGGCGGTCGTCTTGCTGAGTGGCATGGATGGAGCCACCGTGTTGTCTCGAGGCGTCGTTACGTCGGCACTGCGGGACTGCGGGACTGCGGGACTGTGATTCTGTGTTCACCTATAAAGCGACGAGTCGGCACAGCGCTGCGCTCGGGAGTTGGAGACACGGCGTTCCGGGGATCGGAGGGCACGACCATCTGGAGATCTCACGGAGCGCAGATTTCTCACGCGTGGATTCCAACCCCCCCCCTCAGCCGGACGTCGGAGGTTGAATATCGGAGGTCGGTGAACGGGGACTCGGCGGCCGGACGTGTTGCGACGCCTACTTCGAGGACCCCGCGGCTACGGGTCTCACGGAACGACGATCGGAGGTCGGTGACGTGGGACACGGAAGCATGGACCCATCACGTCGCGAACCTTGGCGGGCGCTGGCAGCTGAGGGCTCCACGGAACGATGATCATCGAATCGAACGCCTGGAATCCACAGGGACGCACCCCCGGCACAGGGGTACGGGGCCAGCAGGCTGAGACGTGTGTGCTTGGAGCACTGGCTGCGGGTCATCCTGCGCGCAGTGGACGGTCCGAAGCTCGTGCCACTCCCCCACGCTCATCTGAAGCAGCGCAGATACTCGCCGCCGCGGCGCATGTTTCACGTGAAACGTTCTGGTGGAACCCGTGTGAGCGCCGAGTTGCGCCGCTCATTGGGCAAGCACCTCCCCCAGTCAGCAGTTCCCTTCTCAACGCGATGTTTCACGTGAAACAGCTCCGTGAAGATCCCGTGAGCAGAGATGTGGTGATGCGCGACACGTCACTCCCGCCGCTGGCGTTCGACACGGTCATACCATCGACGTTTCACGTGAAACATCGCCCATCGAGCGCCGCTACCCCGCGTTGATGGGCTCGATACTGCACTTCTTCCACCAAGTCGTCGCTGAAAGGTGTCGTCGTCAGTGCGTCCGACTAGTGTGGAGAATCGGACGATTCGCGCATCTCGTGGGTCGAACGGTACGAGATGGAAGTTGGCAGAATGGCGCAGGGCGCGGGCCGGGGATGGTTCGGAATGAGGTCGTCTTCGGAAGAGCGCGCAGCGCGCGAGCAGGCGATTGAAACTCCCGACGTAACGCAGGAACCCACACCGGAAGCTGCTCCCGCTCGGGTCGATTGGGACGCGGCCACGGCCGCCGCTCTCACCGAAGACAACGTCGCCGCGCCGGTGCAGGGCGCGGAGCCCGATGATGCTCCTACCCCCGAACCAGAAGCGTCAGTTTCACGTGAAACATCGACGTCGGCATCCGTCGAGTTCGACACTCCCCTCGCCAACTTGGTCGCCGACGAAGCGCGTCGACGCGCGGTTCTCGAGCAGTCGGACCTCCCCCTGCCGGTGTCGACGCGCGTGTTCACCGTGTCGAACCAGAAGGGCGGAGTCGGAAAGACCACGACGACGGTCAACCTGGCTGCAGCTCTCGCTCGAACCGGTGCGCACGTACTCGTCGTCGACCTCGACCCACAGGGAAACGCCTCTACGGCTCTCGGAATTGATCACCGTGCCGAGCGTCAGAGTGTCTACGACGTTCTGGTCGGCGAGATGGAACTGGGCGATGTCATTCAGCGCTCCCCCGAGAACGAGCGTCTCGACTGCGTTCCCGCGACGATCCACCTCGCGGGAGCCGAGATCGAGCTCGTCTCCCTCGTGGCCCGCGAGCAGCGGCTGCGCAGAGCGCTCGATCGACACCTCGAATCGATGGAGCGACCGTACGACTACGTGCTCATCGACTGCCCGCCGTCGCTGGGTCTACTGACCATCAACGCCTTCGTCGCGGCCCGTGAGGTGCTCATTCCGATCCAGTGCGAGTACTACGCACTCGAGGGCCTGTCGCAGCTGCTCCGCAACATCGAACTCATCGAGCGTCACCTCAACCCCGATCTGCGGGTGTCGACGATCCTGCTCACGATGTACGACTCGCGCACGAATCTCGCGCAGCAGGTCGCTCAAGACGTGCGCGATCACTTCCCCGCCGAGGTGCTCAAGACCATCATTCCCCGCTCGGTTCGCGTCTCCGAAGCGCCGAGTTACGGGCAAAGCGTGATCAGCTACGACTTCTCGTCGAGCGGATCCCTGTCGTATCGAGAAGCCGCCGCCGAGATCGCACTCCGCGGCGCCCCCCAGCCCGGAAAGAGGTCGTAATGGCGACGAAGAGAACGGGATTGGGCCGCGGAATCGGCGCCCTCATCCCCACCAGCGACGATGCGAACCGTGCAGCGAGCCGCCCCGTCGACGTGTTCTTCCCGGGTGGGGCCTCCCCCGCGGTCGCGCCGACGGTCGATACTCAGGCGTCCGTCGATGACCTCGTGGCTGTTCCCGGCGCACGCCTGGCGCAGCTGAACCCCGACGACATCGTGCCGAACGCGCACCAGCCGCGATCCGTCTTCGACCCTGACGACCTCGCCGAGCTCGTGCACAGCGTCACCGAGTTCGGTGTGCTGCAGCCCATCGTGGTTCGCCCGCACCCCGAGCTCGAGGGCAAGTACGAACTCGTCATGGGCGAGCGTCGCCTTCGTGCGACGAAGGCATCGGGGCGCACGTCGATCCCGGCCGTCGTCCGCGACACCTCCAACGACGACATGCTGCGCGATGCTCTGCTCGAAAACCTGCACCGCTCGCAACTCAATCCGCTCGAAGAGGCGTCCGCGTACCAGCAGCTGCTGCAGGACTTCGGCATCACGCATGATGAGCTCGCGACGCGAATCGGACGATCGCGTCCGCAGATCTCGAACACCATCCGACTTCTCAAGCTGCCCGAGCCGGTTCAGCTGCGCGTGGCCGCCGGCGTCCTGAGCGCGGGCCATGCCCGAGCGATCCTCTCGACCGGCGATGCCGATGCGATGCAGCGCCTCGCCGACAAGATCGTGAATGAAGACCTCTCGGTGCGCGCCGCCGAGGCCGCCGCGACGTCGCCATCGCCGAAACCGGCCAAGGCGAAGCCGTCAGCCGGAAAACGGCAGGATTACCTCGCCGAGGTGGCCGATCGACTGGGCGACCGGCTCGACACCCGTGTGAAGGTCACGCTCGGTGCGAGAAAAGGCCAGATCACGATCGATTTTGCTACCGTCCAGGACTTGCGACGCATCCTCGCGGAGATCGGCGAGGATTCCGAATCCTGAGCTCGGCGAAAATCGCTCAGAATCGTTCCTGACGAACTCTGCGAGGATTCCTCACCGGGCTTTTCGGGCCGCCGCGGCATTCGCGAGGGCCGAGTAGACCTCGGCCGCCGATCGTGAGTCGGCGTCGAGCGCGAGAGGAAGCGACGACGTCTCCGTCAGTCCGGGAAGCACGTTCACCTCGAGGAACCACGGCACCCCCTCGTCGTCGACGATGAAGTCGACGCGCGAGAGATCGCGGAGCCCGAGCAGCGAGTGCACAGCCAGAGCGGCATCGGAGGCACGAGCGGCATCCTCGTCGGAGAGTCGCGACGGCGCATAGAACGTCGTCTCCCCCGCGTTGTACCGAGCCTCGAAACTGTAGACACCCGAGACGGGTTCGATCTCGACCGCGGGAAGGGTGATCGGTTCACCGTCGACCTCGATGATCGCGACGGCGATCTCGGTGCCGACGATGCGCTGCTCGATGATCGCGACATCGGAGTAGGTGAAGGCGTCGACCATCGCTCGAGGCAGTGAGCCGTCGTCGCTGACGATCGATACGCCCTGAGCCGATCCGCCCGAACCGGGCTTGATCACGACGTCGCCGTCGAAGGAGTCGGCGACGACACGCAGCACGCTCGCCGCGCCGAGCTCACGGAATGCTTCGTGCGAGAGCACGATCTGCTCCGGAACAGCGAGGCCCGCTCGGCGAACGAGCGATGCGGCGACCGGCTTCGACCACGCGAGGCGCGCGGCCTCGGAGGGCGACCCGACGAACGGGATCCCGGCGGCTTCCAAGAGGTCGATCAGTGCGCCGTCCTCTCCGCTCGAACCGTGCAGAGCGAGGAAGACGACGTCGGGTCGGGTCTCGGTGAGGAACGGAAGCAGGGATGCATCGGGGTCGCGCAGCGTCACCGAATGGCCCGCTGCGGAGAGGGCGTCAGCTGCTCTCCGCCCCGATCTCAGTGAGACGTCGCGTTCGTGAGAGATTCCGCCGGCGAGGACGACGATGTTGAGCGAATCGGCCATGATCAGGTTCTTCTCCGTCACTTCAGATCTGCGGGCGGGGCTTCGTCGTAGCGATCGGACGCTCTGACAGACAACGATCCGGTGCCGGCGAACGTATCGAGCAGGTCGAGTTCACCGTTCACGACGCTCGCGAGACGACGCACTCCGAGGCGGATCGCCTCGGGTGTGGGGTAGCAGAACGAGAGCCGCATCGCATGGCGACCGCGGCCGTCGGCGAAGAAGGCGGTGCCGGGCGTGTAGGCCACGAGTTCCTTCACCGCGCGCGGCAGCATCTGCTTCGAGTCGAGTACGTCGGGCATGGTCACCCAGACGTAGAACCCTCCGTTCGGGTTCGTCCACGACAGACCCGGCAGGTACTCGGTGAGCGCATCGATCATCGCGTCCTTGCGTTCGCGGTAGACGCCGCGGAAGGTATCGATCTGACCGCGCCAATCCGATTGCGACAGGTACTGCGAGACGACCATCTGGCTGAACGAACTCGGCGAGAGCACGGCGGCTTCGGCGGCGAGGATGAGCTTCTCGCGGATGGCGTGCGGCGCGAGAGCCCACCCGACGCGGAATCCCGGCGCGAGGGTCTTCGAGAACGATCCGAGATAGATGACGCCCTCTTCATCGAGCGATCGCAGCGCATTCGGTGCCGGCTCGTCGAAGTGCAGCAGACCGTAGGGGTTGTCTTCGAGGATCAGAATCTCGTTCGCCCGACAGATGTCGAGGATCTCGGGGCGACGTTCGGCCGAGAGCGTCACGCCCGCCGGGTTGTGGAAGTTCGGGATCGTGTAGAGGAACTTGATGCGTCGACCCTGACCCCGCAGGTGGGCGATCGTCTGGCGCAGAGCCTCGGGAATGAGGCCGTTCTCGTCCATCGCGACGTGGACGACACTGGCCTGATACGAGCGGAACACCCCGATCGCGCCGACGTAGCTCGGGGCTTCGGCGAGGATCACGTCACCCGGATCGATGAACAGTTTCGTGACGAGGTCGAGGGCCTGCTGCGACCCCGTCGTCGTGACCACATTGTCGACCGTACCTCGGATTCCTTCGATCGCCATGACGTCGAGGATCTGCTCCCGGAGCTTCGGGATCCCTGCTCCCCCGCCATACTGCAGAGCCGTCGGGCCCTGCTCGCGCATGACCGTCTCCATCGACGACATGATGAGTTCCTGGGGCAGCGCCGACACGAACGGCATGCCTCCCGCGAGCGAGACGACCTCGGGTCGACTCGCGACGGCGAAGAGGGCGCGCACCTCGCTGGCGGCCAGGCCACCGGCTCGCTCGGCGTAGTTGGAGTACCACGGGTCGAGGTTGTTTCCGGTGCGTGCGATGCCCTCTGAGGTCACTGTCTTTCCGTTCTGATCAGACCTTCATGCTATGTGGTGGGGTGGATGACACTGAGCGGGGTTCCTCTCCGGAGGAGTGAGCCCATTCCCGTCATCCGTCGCCGTTAAACGACTCGACCCGCCCGGCGTGAGCCGGGCGGGTCGAGGTTCGATTCGACGGGCCGACTACGCGAGGTAGGCGGCGAGGTCGGCTTCGAGGGCGGGCTTCGGCTTGGCGCCGATGACGGTCTTGACGACCTCTCCGCCCTGGTAGACCTTCATGGCCGGGATCGAGGTGATCTGGTACTTCATCGCGAGCTGCGGGTTCTCGTCGACGTTGACCTTGACGATGTCGAGCTTGTCGGCGTTCTCGGTCGCGATCTGGTCGAGGATGGGGCTCACGGCGCGGCACGGGCCACACCACTCGGCCCAGAAGTCGACGAGAACGGTCTTCTCGTTGTTGAGAACCTCGGCGTCGAAGGTGGCTTCGGTCACTGCACGTGCAGACATGTGTTTCTCCTTACTGGGGGCTGATGGGCCGACGCGGTGGGCGTCAGCGGGTGGCCGAGGCGAGCTCGGCGTCGACGGCGGGAAGAGCGGCGAGGTAGTGCTCGGCGTCGAGTGCTGCGACCGTGCCCGAACCGGCCGCGGTCACCGCCTGGCGGTAGGTCGGGTCGATGACGTCGCCCGCGGCGAACACTCCGGGGAGGTTGGTCTTCGACGAACGACCGGCGACGGCGATGGTGCCCTCGGCCGTGAGGTCGAGCTGGCCATGCACGAGGTGCGTGCGGGGGTCGTTGCCGATCGCGACGAACAGACCCTGCAGGTCGAGGCCGCTCTCGGTGCCGGTGACGGTGTCGCGCAGGGTGACGCCCGTGACCTGGCCGGTGCCGTGGATCGCGGCGATCTCGGCGTTCCAGATGAACTCGATCTTCGGGTCGTCGAACGCGCGCTGCTGCATGATCTTCGAGGCCTTGAGGCTGTCGCGGCGGTGGATGATGTACACCTTCGACGCGAAGCGCGTGAGGAAGGTCGCCTCCTCCATGGCCGAGTCGCCGCCGCCGACGACGGCGATGACCTTCTCCTTGAAGAAGAAGCCGTCGCAGGTCGCGCACCACGAGACGCCGTAACCCGACAGCACCTCTTCTTCGGGCAGGCCGAGCTTGCGGTACGCCGAGCCGGTCGCATAGATGACCGAGCGGGCCTCGTGGACCTCACCGCTGCCGAGCGTGACGCGCTTGACGTCGCCCTCGAGCTCGAGCGAGGTGACGTCGTCGTAGACGACCTCGGTGCCGAACTTCTCGGCCTGGGCCTGCATCTTCGCCATGAGCTCGGGGCCCATGATGCCCTCGTCGAAGCCGGGGTAGTTCTCGACCTCGGTGGTGTTCATGAGCTCGCCGCCGACCTGCACCGAACTCGCGATGAGCAGGGGCTTCAGCTCGGCACGTGCAGCGTAGACCGCAGCCGTGAAACCGGCGGGGCCGGAACCGATGATGATGACGTCGCGCACGAAGACTCCTAGGGACGTTCGAGGCCGTCGGAATGACGGCTCACAGCAGGGTAAACACAGTGTAGGCGATGCGTATTCCTCGTCATCGGCGCCGCAGACGACGGATGACGGGTTCGGCGAATCCTCGGAATTCGGGCGATCTGACGAGCCAGAGTCCGAGCACGTAGAGGAGGCTCATGGCGCTGCCGATGACGATCATCGTGATGATCGCGCTCGGGCGGCTCTCGAGCGCGAACGAGTCTTCGGTGAGGCCTCCGAACGCGACGAAGATGATGAATCCGGCGATGACCGGCAGGATGACGGCGAGCAGGTAGCGCAGGTAGCTCGCGAGGATTCCGGGCAGGTCCATGCCGCCGAGGCGGCGGCGCAGCAGGATGATCGCGAGGATGAGCTGGGCGATGCCGGCGAACGTCGTCGACAGGGCGATGCCGATGCCGATCCACTCAGCGCGCACACCGAGGCACAGCACGGCGCCGCCGATGAAGAGCACGACCTGGAAGAGCGTGAAGAAGAAGGGCGTGCGCGTGTCGCCGAGAGCGTAGAACGCACGCTGCACGACGAACAGGATGCTGAACGGGATGAGGCCGATCACGTAGACGACGATGACCGGGCCCATGATCTCGGCGCCCTCGAGGCCGGGCTGGAACACGGCGGCGAACGACGACGAGACGAGCACGAGGCCGGCCGCCGCGAGCACGATGATGAGTCCGATACCGCGGATCGCCGCCGACACGTCGGAGCGGAGCGAGTCGGTGTCGCCGCGGTGGGCGTGCTCGCTCATGCGTGTGAAGTACGCGGTCGCGATCGACACCGTGATGACCGAGTGCGGCAGCATGAAGATGAGCCACGCGTAGTCGAGCGTCGCGACCGAGGCGACGCCCGGCAGGTCGGCGGTAGAGCTGAGCACCGCCGACGAGACGATGCCCGCCACGGTCGTGAGCAGCAGCATGCCGAAGGTCCAGCTCGCCATTTTGCCTGCTGCGCCGAGGCCCACGCCGCGCCAGCGGAAGTCGGGCCGGTAGCGCAGCCCGATACGGTGCCAGAAGTAGAAGAGGATGAGCGCCTGGGCGACGATGCCGAGCGTCGCGCTGCCCGCGAGGATCGTGATGAGGCCCGCGCTCCAGTCGGCCGGCGGGAGGCCGAGAGGCGTGTCGCCGTAGATGACCATGACGGCGACGAGGCCGGCGATCGCGATGACGTTGTTGATGACGGGAGCCCACGTGAACGGACCGAACGACTTCCGCGCGTTGAGCACTTCGCCGAGCAGTGTGTAGAGGCCGTAGAAGAAGATCTGCGGCAGACACCACAGGGCGAAGGCGATCGCCAGGTGACGGGACGCCTCGTCGAGCTGGGGCCCGTAGACGAAGACGAGCGCGGGCGCGAGGGCGAGCGCGACGACCGTCGTCGCGGCGAGGATGGTGAGGGCGAGCGTCAGGAGCTTGTTGATGTAGGCCGCTCCGCCGTCGGGGTTGACCCCCGCGCGCACGATCTGGGGCACGAGCACGGCGCTCAGCACGCCGCCGGCGACGATGACGTAGATGGCGTTCGGCAGGCCGTTGGCGATCGCGAACGCGTTCGGACCGCCGCCCGTCTGGCCGATCGCCGCGACGAGCACGATGGCCTTCACGAAGCCCAGCACGCGCGACACGATGGTGCCCGACGCGAGGAAGAAGCTCGCGCGGCCGATGCCGCGCTCAGACATCGGTCGTGTCGACGCGAGGAGTGTCGTTCTCCGCGTCATCCGTCTCGGTCGCGCTCTCGTCGGGGGCGTCGCGTTCGCGGCGACGGCGACGGATCGTGCGCCACACGCCGAGTCCGAACACGATGAACACGATGCTCGCGATGACGACGGCGCCGATGCCCTCCCACTCGGCCTGGACGTTTGCGGGGATCCGCACGGTCGTGCCGATGGGCACGCCCGTCGGCGAGGTGAGCGACGTGTCGAGGATCACGTCGCCGTTGCCGATTCGCGCCTCGACCGGCACTTTCACGACGGTGCGCGACTTCGGGCCCACGGACGCCGTGACAGTGTCGTCGACGACGAGACGCGGGTTCGACGGGTTCAGATCGATGACGACGGCGACGTCGTAGGGCGAGGTGTTCTCGACGGTCACGGGGATCTCGGTCTGCGATGCCCACACGTTGATCTGGCTGCTCGGAAGCACCTGGACCGAACTGAGGGTCGCGCGCGACGACGACTCGTGCGCGCTCATCGCCGTGTTCCAGCCCTCGGTGTCGTTCAGCCAACCGACGCCGAGCAGGGCGAGCGTCGAGCGGCTCTCGGGTGCGGTGAGCAGGACGGGGTTCGTGAGCGCGCTCGAGAACTCGGTGAGCGACTCGCCCATCGATATGAGGCGGCTGACCGCGGCGACGCGCTCGGTGCTCTCGCCCGCGTCGATGAACGTGCGCGTCTCGGGCGGGGCTCCGATCGCCTGCGAGAGCGTCGCGGGGCGGTTGGTGGCCATGCCGTCGATGATCGCGAGGGTGGCCTCGACGCGGTTCGGCGTCGGCGTCGTCGATCGGGCGAAGAGACCGAGCACGGTGGGGGCGCGACCCTCGGTGGCTATGAGGCCGAGTTCGGCGACGAGGCGGGCGTTGGCGGCGGCCCAGTCCGTCTCGTTGGTCGCCTCCTGAGCGCGCTGCAGAGCCGCTGTGACGGCGGCGTCGGTGACGACCGCGGTCGATCCGCCGAGCGATGATGCGGCGTTCGGCGTGGGGCCGTCGACGGGTTCGACGTTGGCGCTGCCGAGGATCGCCGTCGTGAGACCCGCGCGGTCGAAGTAGTCGAGATCGGGGAGGGCGACGGTTCCCGCTCCGGGCCAGACGAGATCGGTGCGTGTGTAGTCCCACGCGACGAGCTCCTCGGTCGTCGGCACGGTGGCCTCGGCGCCGTCATCCTCGGGTGCGGGGGTCGCCGTGGGCTCGGGGGTGGCCCCGCCGCCCGGCAGGGGATCCGAGAAGCGGTCGGGATTCAGCACGTCCTCGAACGTCGACGGAGCGAGAGGGGTGGGGATGCCGGCCTGCGACTGAACCGCGATGTCGGCGTCGGCGTAGGAGAGCGGGAAGATCTCGTTCGGCGCCGACGCGAGACGTTCGAGCCAGGCGACCGCCGACTCGGGCGCCTCATCGCCGAGCACGCGGATCGAGGCGAGGATCATCGGGTCGATCGCGATGGCGACCGGTCGGCCGTAGACCGCGTCGAGCTGGCGCGAGAGTAGCCCGAAGCCGTCGGTCCAGGTGGCGAGGTCATCGGCGGAGATGAGGCCGCGCGACTGCGGCGGAACCGTCAGCGGGGTTGCGAGGGCGAGGTCGACGGCGCCGCCGAGGGTGCCGTCGTCGTAGGTGAGCGTCGTGCGGCCGCTCGCCTCGGCGTCGCTGCCCTCGAGGGTCGCGCTCACGCGGTGCACGCCGGCCGGGGAATCGGTGAGGAGCGTCGCTTCGGCGGGGACCGTGAGGGTGATCGTCGCGGTGCCGCCCGCGGGGATGGACGGCGACGGCGTGCGACCGACGATCGAGCCCGCGTCGCCGGCGCCCTCGTCGATCCAGGCGGCGAGGTCGCTGCGCGATTCGATGACGCCGCTGTCGACGGAGACGGCGATCTCACCCGCGGCGATCGAGGTGTCGGTGTCGTTCGACACGGTGACGCCGAGCGAGAGCGGCTGGCCGGGGTTCACGATCGGCGTCGAGGAGACGGCCACGACGAGAGAGACGGTTCCCGCGGCTTCGTCTTCTTCGGCGGCGATCGACGTGCCGGGAGCCGCCAGAGCGGTCGCGAGCGCGGCCGCGAGGAGAGTGAAGAGGAGTCGCCCGCGGCGGCGCGCGGGAATCGACTCGGCCACCATGACGGCGAGTCTACGGCGCGAAGGCCCCGAGAACTCTGAGCGCCGCCCGCGTCGCGTGCTTCGCGGCCCCTAAAATAGGCGGCATGCAGAGTGTCGCAGCAGCCCTCGAGCGGCTCGGCGAACTCGCCTCGTCGCGTGGAGTCGCGCGTCTTGCCGCCGCTTTCGCCGAGGCGGGCCACGAGCTCGCACTCGTCGGAGGCCCCGTGCGTGACGCCTTCCTCGGGCGACCCATCAACGATCTCGACTTCACGACCGACGCGAACCCCGACGAGATCCTGTCGGTCGTCGAGCCCATCGCCGACGCGGTGTGGGACATCGGGCGGCAGTTCGGCACGATCGGCGCGCGCCTCGGCGACGACGTCGTCGAGATCACGACCTACCGCACCGACAGCTACGACGGCGAGAGCCGGAAGCCTGCCGTCGAGTTCGGCGACAGCCTCGAGGGCGACCTCGTGCGGCGTGACTTCACCGTCAACGCCCTCGCCCTGCGGCTGCCGCAGCTCGCACTCGTGGACCCGTCGGGCGGCATCGACGACCTGCTCGCCGGCATCCTTCGCACCCCCTCTCCGGCGACGCAGTCGTTCGGCGACGACCCGCTGCGGATGATGCGTGCGGCGCGCTTCGCCTCGCAGCTCGGTTTCACGATCGACACCGACGCCCTTGACGCTCTCGACGAGCTCGCCCCCGAGATCGACCGCATCTCGGCCGAGCGGGTGCGCGACGAGCTCTCGAAGCTGCTGCTCACCGAGTCGCCGCGCGCGGGCCTCGAGGTGCTCGTCTCGTCGGGCATCGCCGCGCGGGTGCTGCCCGAACTGCCCGCGCTCCGGCTCGAGGTCGACGAGCACCACCACCACAAGGACGTCTACGAGCACTCGTTGACCGTGCTCGATCAGGCCATCGGCTACGAGAAGTCGCGCGGCACGCTCGACTCCCCCGACCTCGTCATGCGCCTCGCGGCGCTGCTCCACGACATCGGCAAGCCCGCCACGCGGCGCCTCGAACCAGGCGGGGTCGTCTCGTTCCACCACCACGACGTGGTCGGAGCCAAGCTCGCGAAGAAGCGCCTGCGCGCCCTGCGGTTCGACAACGACACGATCGCCGCCGTCGCGCGCCTCATCGAGCTGCACCTGCGGTTCTTCGGGTACACCGACGGCGCGTGGAGCGATTCGGCCGTGCGCCGCTACGTGCGCGACGCGGGCGATCAGCTCGAACGGCTGCACATCCTCACCCGCTCCGACGTCACGACGCGCAACCGCCGGAAGGCCGACCGCCTCGGCTTCGCGTACGACGACCTCGAGGCGCGCATCGCCGTGCTCGCCGAGGAGGAGGAGCTCGCCGCGGTGCGCCCCGACCTCGACGGGCAGCAGATCATGGAGCTGCTCGGCGTGGGCCCCGGCCCCGTGATCGGCGAGGCCTACCGGTTCCTGCTCGAGCTGCGTCTCGACGAGGGCCCCCTCGACCCGGATGTCGCGCGCGAGCGCCTCCTCGCGTGGTGGGCCGCTCGCGACTGACATCCGCGGGTCTCTGCCCGTCGAGTGTCGCCGTTTGTGTCGAGAATCGCCGGTAGAGCGGCGACTTTCGATGCCACAGGCGATTCTCGGCGAGATGAGTCGGCGAGCCGCAACCGACCATGCACCGGGTGCGCCGAGGTGTGCGCGTCGATGCGGAGGAGTGGGCGGATGCGGGTTTCGTTGCGCGGTACGCGACGCGCATGCGCGCTGTCGCAGCGACGCGTCATCACGAGCCGGTCTTCTCGCACGTCTCGGCGGCGATCGAGTGGGGTCTGCCCATCGTCGGCCCGCACCTTCAGCACGTCCATCTCGCCGCGGACGGTCGTCGTGGCGTCCACTCGAAGAACGGCGTCGTGTGGTACCACGATGCGATCACGACGGATGACGTCGTCGAGCGTCGCGGAGTCCTGGTGACGTCACTCGAACGCACGGTGCGCGACGTCGCGTGCATGCTCCCGTTCGCTTCGGCGGTCGCCGTGCTCGACCATGTCTTCCGTGACTGGATCGAACTGCCCGACGGCACCCGTGACCGCGGGATCGATCAAGATCGATTCGTGTACGAACTCGTCGTAGGCGCATCCCGCCGCGGCGTCCGCGGGGCTCGCGCGGCCGCTGCATTCGCGGATCCGGCTGCGGAATCGCCGGGTGAATCGGTCAGCCGAGCGCACATGCACGTGATGCACTTCCCGGCGCCCGTGCTGCAGGCACGGTTCCCCCGCGCAGACGGCTCGGGCGACGACGTCTCCGACTTCGACTGGCCCGAGCTCGATCGGTTCGGCGAGTTCGACGGTGTCGGCAAGTACATCCGTGAGGAGTTCACCCGAGGGCGCTCGACGGCTGACGTCGTGCTCGACGAGAAACGGCGCGAGGACCGCATCCGCCGTCACCGCTCGCACGCGGTGCGCTGGGACTGGCGCATCGCGCTCTCTCCGCGTCTGCTCCGCGAGCACCTGATCGCCCACGGCATCCACCCCACCCGCTGACCCGTCATCCGCCCCGCTCCGTCCCGCGTCCCGCGCCGAGTGTCGCCGTTCGTGTCGAGAATCGCCGGTAGAGCAGCGACTCTCGACACGAACGGCGATTCTCGACGAGATGTGGGGCTGGCCGAGCGGGAGGGGAGAGCGGGGTGCGCGAGTTGTGGGCGGATACGTTACACTTGCAAGGTTGCCCGTGTGCCGCATTCGCGGCCTCCTCGGGTGACGTATGCACAACCCTCCTGTTGCAGAGATACTGCAGCCGTTCAGTCCGAAGGAGGTGGGTTAGTCATGCATCAGTACGAGTTGATGGTCATCCTCGATCCCGAGATCGACGAGCGCACCGTTGCTCCCAGCCTTGACAAGTTCCTCAATGTCATCCGTAACGATGGTGGATCCATCGAGAAGGTCGACATCTGGGGCAAGCGTCGTCTGGCTTACGAGATCAACAAGAAGACCGAAGGCATCTACGCTGTCGTCGACTTCACCGCCGAGTCGGCTACGACCAACGAGCTCGACCGCCAGCTGAACCTCAGCGAAGCGGTCATGCGTACCAAGGTGCTCCGCGCCGAGGAAGGCATCGCTCAGGTCGCCGCCGCTGCCAAGGCCGCTGAGGCCAAGGCTGCCAAGGCTGCCGCCAAGGCAGCTGCGAAGCCCGCCGCGAAGGACGCCTAGTCCTCATGGCCGGCGAGACGATCATCACCGTGGTGGGCAACCTCACCGCAGACCCCGAACTGCGTTACACGCCGAACGGACTCGCGGTTGCCAACTTCACCATCGCCTCCACTCCTCGTACGTTCGACCGTCAGTCGAACGAGTGGAAAGACGGTGAAGCGCTGTTCCTGCGCGCGAGCTGCTGGCGTGAATTCGCCGAGCACGTCGCTGGATCACTGACCAAGGGAACACGCGTCATCGCTTCCGGGCGTCTCAAGCAGCGTTCTTACGAGACGAAGGAAGGGGAGAAGCGCACGGCCATCGAGCTCGAGATCGATGAGATCGGCCCGAGCCTGCGCTACGCCACTGCCTCCATCACGCGAGCGCAGTCGTCGGGTGGCGGCGGAAACCGTGGCGGTGGTGGCGGAGGATACTCCGCACCGCAGCAGGGTGCCGTCGACGAGCCCTGGGCTCCCAGCACTCCCGCATCGTCCCCTCAGCAGGGTGGCGGCGGAGATGTCTGGAACACGCCCGGCACCGGCTACGGCGACGAGACCCCCTTCTAAACCCGAGGATGCCTCGTAGGAGGCGTCTCCCGGAACGATTTTCTACAGACAAGGAAAGACAATGGCTGGAAAGAGCAGCGGCGACCGCCGCAAGCCGGCCCGCGGAGCCAAGGGCGGCAAGAACGCCGCTCCCGCGAAGTCGGTCAAGGTCGGCGTCATCGACTACAAGGATGTCGCGACCCTCCGCAAGTTCATCTCGGAGCGTGGAAAGATCCGCGCCCGCCGAATCACTGGTGTCTCCGTCCAGGAGCAGCGCCTCATCGCACGTGCCGTGAAGAACGCACGTGAGATGGCTCTGCTTCCGTACGCTGGCTCGGGCCGCTAAGGAGCAAGACGATGGCAAAGGTAATCCTGACGCACGAGGTCACTGGCCTCGGCGCTGCCGGCGACGTGGTCGAGGTCAAGAGCGGCTACGCACGCAACTACCTGGTTCCCCAGGGCTTCGCCGTGTCGTGGAGCCGTGGCGGCCAGAAGCAGGTCGAGCAGATCAAGGCGGCTCGTGTCGCTCGCGAGCTGCACTCGCTCGAGGACGCACAGGCACTCAAGAAGGCTCTCGAGTCGACGAAGGTCAAGCTGTCCGTCAAGGCCGGCTCCGAAGGACGTCTCTTCGGCTCGGTCAAGACCGCTGACGTGGCTGCTGCCGTTTCGGCTGCCGGTCTCGGCGAGGTCGACAAGCGCAAGATCGAGTTCACGAGCCCGATCAAGTCGACGGGCGAGCACGAGGCTACGGTTCGTCTTCACGACGAGCTCTCGGCCACGATCACCCTTCAGGTGGTCGCCGCCAAGTAGGCGTCGCACGAATCCATGAACCGGCAGGTCTTCGGACCTGCCGGTTCATCGTCGTTTAAGCTCCGTGACCCCCGCCGGAGGGGGAGGGGCGTACACCACTGATGCACCGTCTCACAAGCTCAGATGACCTATCTCGGCGCATTTGTTCACAGTTTCACCCACAGCCCGGCAACCCTCAACCGTCGGTCTAGAGTATTTCTGTTCACACAGACGTGGAAACTCTTTATAGCTGGTCAAAAGACATTAATTTGTCAGAATCTCTTGAGTTTCCACAGGTTCCCCCACAGGCAGTACACATGCTTGTCGGCGTTTCGTGCAGATTCTCCACACAGTTATCCACAGGGTGAGTTGTGGCCCGGCCGTGTGCTGCCTATCGTGAGTCAGTCGCTGCTCGCCGGGGGTGGGCGCGATACCCACGCACCGTGTCAGTGGTCGCCGGTAGAACGGTGATCACGGCCGTTGCGCACGCGCACATCGCGCCCAGAAGTCCATCCTGAAGGAGGAGTGAGTGTCGATCGCCCACCTCGGAATCGCCGAACCCTATGAGGGCGGCGAGTCGCGGCGACCCGATCGCTCTCCCCCGCACGACCTCCTCGCCGAGCAGAGCGCGCTCGGCGGCATGATGCTGTCGAAGGATGCCGTCGCCGACGTCATCGAGACGCTCCGAGGCCCCGACTTCTACGTGCCGAAGCACGAGGTCATCTTCAACGCGATCCTGTCGCTCTACTCGCAGGGTGAGCCCACCGATGTCATCGCCGTGAGTGACGAGCTCGTGAAGACGGGCGACCTGTCACGCGCCGGCGGCGCCGAGTACCTGCACACACTCACGAGCCTCGTGCCGACCGCGGCGAACGCGGGCTTCTACGCCACGATCGTCGCCGAGCGTGCACTGCTGCGTCGTCTCGTCGAGGCCGGCACGCGCATCGTGCAGATGGGCTACGCCGGCGAGGGCGAGACGACCGAGATCGTCAACAACGCCCAGGCCGAGATCTACTCGGTCACCGGTTCGAGCGAGGCCGAAGACTACGTGCCGCTCACCGAGGCCGTCACCGTCGCGATCGACGAGATCGAGGCCGCGAAGCACACCGACGGCAAGTTCACCGGCGTTCCGACGGGCTTCGCCGACCTCGACGACCTCACCAACGGCTTCCACCCGGGTCAGATGATCATCGTCGCGGCGCGCCCCGCCATGGGTAAGTCGACGCTCGCGCTCGACTTCGCCCGCTCGGCGGCGATCACGCACAACATGCCGACGATCTTCTTCTCGCTCGAGATGGGACGATCCGAGATCGCCATGCGTCTGCTCTCGGCCGAGGCATCGGTCCCCCTCCAGAACATGCGTAAGGGAACGGTCGACGCCCGCGACTGGACGACGATCGCGTCGACCCGCGGCCGCATCAACGACGCTCCGCTCTACATCGACGACAGCCCCAACATGACCCTCGTCGAGATCCGCGCCAAGTGTCGCCGCCTCAAGCAGCGTGTGGGTCTCAAGATGGTCGTCATCGACTACCTGCAGCTCATGACGAGCGGTAAGCGCGTCGAGAGCCGCCAGCAGGAGGTCTCGGAGTTCTCGCGTGCCTTGAAGCTCCTCGCCAAGGAGCTCCAGGTACCCGTACTCGCGCTCTCGCAGCTCAACCGTGGTGCCGAGCAGCGTTCCGACAAGATGCCGGCGCTCTCCGACCTCCGTGAGTCGGGCTCGATCGAGCAGGACGCCGACATGGTCGTTCTCCTGCACCGTGAGGCCGCCTACGAGCGCGACAGCCCCCGCGCGGGCGAGGCCGACCTCATCGTGGCCAAGCACCGTAACGGCCCCACCCGTACCGTCACCGTGGCCTTCCACGGCCACTTCTCGCGCTTCGCCGACATGGTGCAGGTGTAGGGGCGAGCGATCCCCGTATCGCCAGTCGACCTGACGTGTGGTGGTGAAGCCCGACTTCACGGGATCAGCGGCTTCGCGCGCCGATGGATCACCGATCGCTGCTCGGGGAACCTCCAGTCGAAGAGCACGGCTGCGAGTCTCACCACGGTGGTCACCGCGACGCCGACCAGTCCCGCGATCGGGATCGGAACACCGAACCCGGCGAGCACGATGAGCGTGCCCGTGCCGGCGCCGGCCGCGACGGCGTAGAGGGTGCCGACGTGGAGGAAGGAGATCGGCAGGTTCAGGATGACGTCCCGCAGCATTCCACCACCGATCGCGCCGATGACTCCGACGACGAGCGCCCCGGCTTCGCCGACGCCGAGGGACAGCGCCTTCGACGCCCCGATCGCGCCGAAGAGTCCCATGACGACGGCATCGAGCACCGTGATCACCCCGTCGGCGCGGCGAAGGATCGGCCGGATCGCCATGCCGAGGATCGCGCCTGCCGCCGCGACAGGCAGGTACCAGTTCATCCAGATGACCACGGGCGGCTGATCGAGCACGATATCGCGGAGGAGTCCGCCTCCGAGCGCGACGGTGAGGCCGATGACGACGACGCCGAGTACATCGATGCGCCGGTGGTGCTGGCCTGCCGCGAACAGAGCTCCTTGAAGGCCGCCGAGCCCGGCAGCGAGGAGCTCGATCCACAGGTCGACCTGGAACACGGTGACGGACATTCGATCTCCTCTCCCGATGTGGGCCGGCTCGCTCGTCGAGCCGGCCCACGGGCGACGGTCGTGGCGGATGTCGCTCAGGCGGCAGTGCGGGTCGCGCTCTGAGCGGCGGTGACGATGACGTCCGAGACGACGCCCGGCTGCGTCATGAACAGGGCGTGACTCGCAGAGACGGTGGTGATCTCCGCGCCGGCCCGCTTCGCCATATGCAGGAGCATGGCCTGGTCGAACGCCTGGTCCTCGGTGGCGATGACCGCCCAGCTGGGCTTCTCGCGCCAGGCCGCGTCCGTCACGGGCGTCGAGAAGACCGACATGTTGATCGGCACCTGAGAGTCGCGGAGGAAGGCGGCGTCGGCGTCGCTCGCGTCTGCAGCGAATCCGATCGCGAACTTCTCCCGATTGATGAAGCCGTAGCCGTCGTCGCCGATGTCGAGCACGAAGTTGGGTGTCGCGGCGAATCCCTCGTATTGCTGGGCGCTGCTCTCGCCGGAGTCGGGCACGAGGGCCGACACGTAGACGAGTCCTGCGACGTTCGGGTGGGTACCCGCCTCGGTGATGACTGTTCCGCCCCACGAGTGGCCGACGAGGATCGTCGGTCCGTCCTGGAGGTCGAGGACTCGTGTGGTCGCCGCGACGTCGTCGACCAGGGAGGTGAGCGGGTTCTGCACGACGCTGACCCGGTAGCCCCGGGCGGTGAGGTTGTCGTACACGCCGCGCCAACCCGATCCGTCGGCGAACGCGCCGTGCGCGAGCACGACGTTGGTGATTCCTCGGCCTGTGGTGTTCATTGCATTGCCCTTCCGCTGTTCGCTCCGGGTGCCCGAAGCGAGTCCTCTGGAACCGACGAGCGCCGTTCCTGATGTGCAATATATTGCATGCTAGAACCGTGCGCAAGGGGTCGCTCGATTTGCCTCCCTGCAATCGATGTGCGCAATATATTGCATGCCCATTCCGTCCGGCACTGCCGCAGTTGACCGCTCACTCCTCCGAGACGACGTCTATCGACGTCTTCGAGATGCCATTGTCGACGGCACCTTCATGCCCGGAGAGCAGCTCAAGGACGGCGAGCTGGCCGAGTGGCTGGGGGTGAGTCGTACTCCGGTGCGGGAAGCCCTCCTGCGACTCGCGACGAGCGGACTCGTGGTGGCCTTGCCGGGACGCTCGACGACCGTGAGCATCATCGACGAGCGAGCGGTGCGGGATGCACGGGACGTCATCGCGGCGATGCACGAGCTGGTCGCACGCCAGATCACGGGTCGACTGAGCGACGATGACATCGAGCGGATGACGGACGCGAACCGTCGCTTCGCTGCGGCGGTCGCTGCCGACGATGTCGGCGCGGCACTCGACGCCGACGAGGAACTCCACCGGATTCCCGTCGCCGCCCTGGGCAATCAGGCGCTCGAGGCCGTACTCGACCAGTTCGAGCCTCTCGTGCGTCGCACGGAACGGCTGCGCTTCAGCGGCGACGCCCACGCCTCGATCGAGTTGCACGACGAACTGATCGCGCTCCTGGCGTCCGGCGACGCGCAGAAGGCGGCGTCGGTCGCGTTCCACATCTGGCACAGCCTGCCTGCGGACGACGTCGCGGACGACTGAGCGGGCAGAGCCTCATGCGCGCCTGAATCCCGCGTACTACCGCGCAGGAGCGTATACCCGCCACCGACGCTCGCCGCGCGGCACAACGCGAGATACCATCAATTCGAGCCACTCGTCGATCCGTCGGATCGAACTCCGACGTGGCGCGCACGAAGGGCACCACGTTGGGACGACTCCTCTACGGCGGGGGCGATCGCTATCTCCCCCTGGATGACCGCCTGCTTGCCCACCTGCAGGTCGTGTTCGGCAGCAAGCTGCGACGGCAGGAGTCGTTCATGCTCTCGGTCGTCGACCGCTCGAAGGGCGTGCCGCAGCGCCGCGCCCTGTGGTTCGAGGCGGCGATTCCCCTCGAGTTCGAGTTCGAGACCGACGAGCACCACACCCTCAACAAGGAGTGGCTCGAAGAGCTGGCTCTCGCGGCCGCGTCATCCCATGGCGTCGTCATCGAGCACGTGCCGGAGCCCTCGTCATCCACCCCCAACGCGGCCCAGCCCCGCACCGCCCGCGCGGTGCGGAATGCTCGCCAGTCCGCGGCGGCGGCCGACGCCCTCCCCGAGGAAGTCGTCGAGGCTTCCTAGCGCGAGACTTTCCCGCCTACAGACACACAAAAGAAGAGCAGCCGTGCCCTCCCCGGCGCGGCTGCTCTTCTGTCTGTGGGTGTGCGCTGAGGCTACACCGGGCTCTTGCGGCCGCTGATCATGCGGACGAGCCACACGATGATCGCGAGTACGAGAAGTACCGCTCCGACCCAGAGAAGGAAGTTCAGCGACGAAACGAATCCGCCGGTGAACAGCAAGACGATGGCAATCACGGCGATAACGACGAGAAGGATGTTCATAGTTCAGCTCCTAAATGTTGGTTGGGCGTGATCGGGCACCGAGTTCCGGTGATTCCGACTCGTCGGCGGGGTCCGAACCATCTCGCGATGCTTCGTAACCGCTGACGTCGCCCCCGGAGGCGCGGACGGCTTCGAGATACTCTTCGAGTTCCGTTCGCTCAGGTCCGTGCGCGTTTTCTGTCGATTCGCTCACGGCGCCAGCTCCTTCCGTGCGGGGTGGCCGCTGGACTACACAACCACTCCCCACAATGGGGGACAAGGGGGTTGCCAGCGCCAGATCCCTGTGATAACCCGCGAGAGCATGCGCGCGACCGATACGCTCGACCACGAGGGCCGACAGCTCTATCGGCCTCGACGGCACGACCGAGGAGTCATCATCGGAACACTCGTTTACGGCCTCCAGGGCAGTGAGTTCGACTTCGACGACCGCGTTCTCGCGCATCTGCAGGTGGTGTTCACCGCCAAGATGCGGCGTCGCGAGTCGTTCATGTTCGTCTGGCGCGACGACCCGTCGGTCGGCGACGGTCGCAGCGCGGCGTGGATCGACTCGGCCATCCCCCTGTACTTCCGCTACAGCGGCGGCAAGCAGCCCGTGCTCAACATGGAATGGCTCGAAGAGATGTCGATCGCGGCCGGCAGCACGCAGGGCCTCGTCCTCGGCGAGGAGCCGGGCCACGAGGGCGAAGGGGTCGTGCGCGCGCACGACAACAGCATGAAGAGGCGCGACCACCCCGCCAATTGATCGGATGACGCGTGCGCGCCCCGCGCCCCTGTCAACCCCCTGCGCTCGGGCCCGCCTCGCGCCTACGCTGAGCGGATTCCGCGTTGCGGCCCGTGTCGACGGAGGGGAGATCATGCCTCGAGGGAAGAACTCGCACCTGAAGGATCCGGAGCTGTACGAGAAGCTCCGTGCCGATGGTGCGTCGAAGGAGAAGGCCGCGCGCATCTCGAACGCGGCAGGTCGAGACGGCCGGTCCGAACTGGGGCGGCGCGGCGGCGAGGCCGAAGACTACGACGAGCGCACGGTGCCCGAGCTCCGCGCCCGCGCGAAGGAGCTCGGTCTGACGGGCTATTCCGACAAGCGGAAGAGTGAGCTCATCGCGATGCTCCGAGAGCACTGACGTGCGACTCAAGAGGGTGCAGCCCTACAGCTCGAGCGGGTACACGCGGCGGCGCGATGGCGAGCGTTTCCGCTACCGCGATGCGGATGGGAAGCCCGTCGACGCCGATGAGCGCCGCCGCGTCATCGAGCTCGCGATCCCGCCGGCGTGGAACAAGGTGTGGATCTCGGATCGCGCCAACGCGCACATCCTTGCGGTGGGGGTGGATGCCGCGGGCCGGCGTCAATACATCTACCACCCCGAGTGGCGGCGCGTGCGCGACGGCGAGAAGTTCGAGCGAGCGCGCAGGCTCGCCGAGTCGCTTCCGGGCGCACGCACGGGAGTGACGCGCGCTCTCCGCGGAGATGAGCTGACCCGCGACCGTGTGCTGGCCGCGGCCTTCCGACTGCTCGACACCGTCGCCATCCGTGCGGGCGGCGAGTCGTACCTCGCCGAGAACGGCACGCACGGTCTCACCACTCTTCTCGGGCGCCACGTCTCCATCTCCGGGTCGACGGTGCAGCTGCGCTTCCCCGCGAAGTCGGGCGTCGCCGCTGAGGTCGAGGTCGTCGACGACGATCTCGCCCGGTGTCTCGGTGAGGCTCGACGCTCGCCGCGCACGCGACTGCTCGCGTGGAAGGACGGCTCGAAGCGCGTTCCCATCACCACGATCGACCTGAACGCCTACGTGCGCGAGCGCACACTCGGCGACTTCACGGCCAAGGACTTCCGCACCCTCCACGGAACCATCACGGCGGCCCGGTCGCTCGCGAAGCAAGGGCTCGCGTCGACGGAGCGTGAGCGCTCGGCGTGCATCCGCCGCGCGGTGCAGGCCGTCGCCGACGAGCTCGGCAACACTCCGACGGTCGCGCGCACGAGCTACATCGACCCGGAGGTCTTCGATCGGTATGCCGCGGGTGAGCTGATCGATCTCTCGATCTCGCCCGACTCCGGCATCCTCGCTCTCCTCGGTCGACCTGGCTCGCACGGCGCTCCGGCGGGTGCCGCGTAGACTGGACAGGTAGTTCTGAGGAAGGTCGGTCGTGTCGGGTCACACAGGCGGAGACGTGCGCGCCTTCATCATCCCCCTCGTGCGAGCCGCACTCGCGCTCGCCGCGGGCATCGTGGTGACGTTCGCGCAAGACCACTCGGCCCCGTTCGGACTCGCCGTCTTCGGCGCCTGGGCGCTCGCCGCCGGTCTCCTCATCGGCGCCCTCCAGCTGCGTTTCGAAGCTGACCGACTCACACGCCTGCTCGGCGTCATCCAGGCCGTCGTCACCGCCGTGGCCGGCATCCTCGCCCTCACCGTCGGCGGGGGCCTCGCGTTCCTGCTCGTCATCGTGAGCGCCTGGGCCGCGATCACCGGGTTCCTCGAGCTCTACGCGGGCTACCGCGCGCGCGGCCGTTCGGCTGCGGCTCGCGACTGGCTCATGTTCGGCGGGTTCACGGCCGTCCTCGCGCTCGTCTTCCTCCTCCTTCCGCCGAACGTCGTCGTCTCCGTCGGCATCCTCGGCGCGTACTGGATCATCCTCGCCGTCTTCGCGGCGATCGCCGCGTTCTCGCTCAAATGGGCGCCGTCGCGTCAGGGCACGGGGGTGGATGCCGCGTGAGCAACGATCCCGGAAAGAAGCTGCCTCAGCCGAGCCGACGCGATGTCCTGCGCCCGCTCGAGCTCCTCGGCGGCTCGTTCATCGCCGCCGTCTTCGTCGGTCTCATCACCCTCATGGTGACGCGCGACCTCGTGGTTTCGGGCATCGCCACGGGCGGTGTCTTCATCATCGTGCTCGTCGCGCTCGCGATGTTCGTGCTCGCGTTCAAGCCCGACGACGACGAGCTCGCCGACCTCGACGCGCAGAACCGACCCGACGACTCCTCCGCGCACTAGTCGCGCCCCTCTCCGACGCGGGCACTGCCCTCGTCGTCGCTTCGTCGCGCCCGAAAGCCGAGTTGCCCTCGCTTTGGGGGTGAATAGAGGTAGTCGGTAACGCTTCCAACCGCTACTGTCGGAAACAGTAAACGTTTCCAATGATGGGGTTAGCGTGATGGTTCGGGGGGCCGCAGCGCGCGTGCGATCGCGCAGCGGGCGAGTGGGGCGTGGAAGCGTGCGGTGGGGCATCGTGCTCCTCGGTGTGCCCGCGCTCGTCGCCGGTCTTCTCGTCGCCTCCGCTGCTCGCGACGACGTCGTCGCGAGCGCCGCCGGAAACAGCATCTACATCAACGAGTCGTTCCAGGGTGCCACTCTCCCCTCGGGGTGGCTCTTCTCGGGCCGAGCGGGTACCACTCCGCCGAGCATCGTGGCTCCAACTAACAACAACGCGGGCGGTGGGCGCTGGTTGCAGCTCACCAACGATGACGCCTATGGCGGAGCTGGTTCTTCGGGTTTCGCCCTGAACAACACGGTCTTCGACTCGAATAAAGGTGTCGTCGTCGAGTACGACCAGCGCATCTATCGCACCAACAACGGTATGGCGAACAACGATGCTGACGGGGCCGGAGACGGACTCTCTGTCTTCCTCGTCGACGCGAACATCAGTGCGGCGTCGGGCACGAGTGTCGACACGACAACCGACGAGCCGGGCGGTTTCGGTGGCGGACTCGGCTACTCGAGTATCTCGAACAGCAGCTCGTCGTGGTGCCCCAACCAACAGGGCATCGCGGGCGGCTATTTCGGTATCGGGTTCGATGTCTACGGCAATTATGCCCGCTCCGACACGACGGCGGTCTCCACGCGACCCAATTCCGTATCGGGAGGAGCCTCCCAGCAGCGCGTACCGCAGGCCATTGGCGTGCGCGGGTCGGGTGTGCGGCACACGACGACGGGAGCGACGTGTACACAGCCGACGAACCAGCGCGACTTGAACTACTGGTACGGCATGAACACGGACCTCAATCCGACGAGCGGCGGCTACCGCTGGATCGGCGGAAGCGGAACGCGGCCGGCGAACACGATCGACAACAACTACGGCGACGGCAGCCGCTACCGCAAGGTGCGCATCTCGATCACTCCTGAGACGAACGGCGCTCGCACGCTGCGGGTCTACATGACGCCGGCCGTCGAGGTCGGCAAGGATATCTGCGCATCGGGCACGACGCCATGCACACGGTGGGTCTCGAATCCGGCGACCACGCCGGCCTACGCATTCGTGTATTCGACGAACCTCAACACCAACTCGTTCCAGGCCGCGCTGCCCGCGCAGTTCAAGCTCGGCTTCGCCGCGTCGACGGGCTTCGCCGTCAACAACCACCAGATCCGCAACCTGCTCGTCTCGACGGAGGCCGACCTCGCGGTGACGAAGCGCATCAACGGCGCCGCGAGTGCGACGGTCGCACCAGGAGCGACGGCGACCTACACGCTCACCGCGCAGAACCTCGGGCCCGACGACATCACGACCGACTTCCCCGCCACTCTCGTGGATGGATTGTCGGGTCTACCGCTCGACCCGGCGACGGTGACGTGGAGTGCGACTGTGGCGGGTGCTGCGCGCGTCTCGAAGACGGGCACGACGTTTGCGACGACGGCGACGGGCACGGGCGCTATCACATCAGCCGCCCCGCTCTACTGGATCGCTCCCGCCGGTACCGCGAACACCGTCACGGTCACCGTGTCGGGAACCGTGCTCGCCTCGGCTCCTCGCGGAGTCGCGATCCCCAACACCGCGCGGGTGGCCGTGAACCCCAACGGTGGCCCGCGTGACAACAACTCGGTCAACGACACGGCCATCGCGAACCTCACGGTGCCGAACACGCCGACCGTCTCGATCGTGAAGACCGGCCCGGCGACGTTCGCCTCCGACACCGTGGGCAACGCCGGCTACTTCCAGATCGTCGATCCGGGCGCCGACGCGAACGCCCCCGGCGATGCCGATGTGCCGACCGTTCGCGCGGGAACCTCGGTCACCTGGGCCTTCCACGTCGTCAACACGGGTCAGCTTCCGCTGTCATCCGTCGTCGTCACCGATGTCGACGAGGACGGCGCCGCCGTCACCGTCGCGTGCCCCGCCACGACCCTCGCGGTCGGGGCATCCATGTACTGCCGCGCCACGGCGATCGTGAACCCCACGGGAGGCGCCTCTCCCTGATGACGTGACCCACTCCCCCTACAGAGCATCACTCGAACATCATTCGCACCACAACAAGCTAAGGAACAGAAATCATGAAGAAGAGAACAGTCGGAATCGTCGCCGGAGTGCTCGGCGTCAGCCTTCTCGCCGGTGGCACCACCCTCGCCCTCTGGTCGGACCAGGCCGAGCTCGACGGCGGCGAGATCACGACGGGTAACCTCCTGATCGAAGCCAGCGGAACCGACGCCTGGTACGACTTCTCGCCCGCGACCGCGACCGGCTGGGTCACGGCGGACACCGTCTTCGACCCCGCGCCGACCGCGGGTGCCGGCGCCGTCGTCTTCCCGAACCAGTTCGGCCTCGTGCCCGGCGACCTCGTTGAGTACGCGCAGGCGTTCAACCTCACCGCGACCGGTGACAACATCGTCGCGAACGTCTCGATCGACCCCACCGCGATCGACGCCGTCGTTCCCGCGGCCCTCCAGCCGTACGTGACCGTCGGCATCGCGGTCTTCGACGAGGACGACGTGCTCCTCGGTTCGTCGACGACGACCGAGCTCGAGTTCGAGGTTCCCGACACGAACAACGAGCCGTCGCAGGTCGCCGAGTACACCGTCAAGGTGCGCATCGGCTTCGACGGCGCAGCGGCCGACCGTGAGGGCGTGCTCAGCACGATCGACTTCACGACGGTGCCGATCACGCTCACGCAGGTTCGCCCGTAACATCGCTCCATCCGCACCACCGGCGTCTCTACCCCGAGAGGAGGTCGACCATGACACGCACGTTCACGACGATCGTCGTCAGCGGAGCCATGCTCATCGTCGGCCTTCTCTCGGGCGGAGTCGCCTGGGCCCTGTGGAACGACGACGACCCGGTATCGACCGCCGTCATCGCCACGGGCGACATCGACCTCACCCTCGACGCGACCTCGACCTGGTGGGACCTGAGCGGCGACGTCGCCGGCACTCCCCTCGAGGTCGACTCCGACTTCCTCACCGTTCCGGGCGACACGATCGCCTTCGAGCAGCCGTTCTCCGTCACGACGACGGGCGACAACATGCGCGCCGAGATCGACGTCGACGTGCCGTCGCTCACGGATGTCGCGGGCACGCTCGCTTCCGACATCGACGTCACCTACACACTCCTCGATGCCGACGGCGGCGTCGTCGGCACGATCGACGACATCGCGGCCGGCACGCCGTCGACCTTCGAACTGACCGGGGCGGATGACGGCTCGGCCGCCTACACGCTGCGGATCGTCTTCGAGTGGCAACCGGGCTCGGCCGACCGCATCCGTGTCACCGATATCGCCCAGCTCGACGCCGTCGAGATCGACCTGCGGCAGGTGCGCCCATGACGCGCCGCAGAGTCCTCTGGCCCTATCCCGTTGCCGCCCTCGCTCTCGGCCTTCTCGCCGGCGGGGGCACTGCCGCGTTGTGGAGCGAGTCCGAGAGTGTCGTCCCGGTCATCCAGTCGGGGTACGTGAATTTCGCTGTCGGCGCTCCGACGACGATCACCCCGACCTCGGGATCGACGTGGACCCTGCCGACCGACCTCTTGGGCGATGGCACGGCGGGAAAGCCCTACCTCGCGCCCGGCGATACCGCGGTCGCGGTCGTGCAGATCGACGGCACGTCGCAGGGCAATCGAGGCCTGTCGTGGCAAGTGCCATCGGGCGGCGTCACGGTCAACGGAGGGGTGCTGGCGCAGGGCCTCACGGTGAAGGCGATCTCGGTCGCGAACCCGGCGGCCTGCACGGCGAGTGCCGTCGCCGCAGCGCCGTCGCCCCTGTATTCGGGCCCGCTCGCGGGTCTGACTCTCGCCCCCACGACTCTCGTCACCGCTACCTACAGCACGACGCCGTTCACTGCACCCGTGACCGCCTACCGGTGCCTCGCATTCACCGTGCCCGCCTGGTCAGGCACCTACTCGAACACCGCCACGGTGACCGGTCAGAACGGCGGCGTAACGGCGACCGACACCGACACGTGGAACGCGAAACTCCTCCCGCCCGCGAGTGCTTACGTCGTCGACGTGAAGGTGGCGTTCACCGCCGCGACCTTCCGACCCGGGGGCGCACCGTGAGCGGCAGCGCAGACGTGACCGGCGAGGTCGCTGAACCGAGGTCTGATCCGGAGCGGCCCGACAGCGTCTGGCGGGGCATCGGCACCGTATTCACGTGGGTGCTACTCGCCGTCGTGATCGCTGCTCTCGCGGCATCCGTCGTCGTCCCCCGCGTCATCGGGGGCGTGTCTCTCACCGTGCTCACGGGTTCGATGCGACCGACGATCCAGCCGGGCGACCTCATCGTGGTGAAGCCGGTCGCCTTCGACGAGGTGCAGATCGGTGACATCGTCACCTTCCAGCCCATCTCCGACGACCCGACGGTGATCACCCACCGTGTCGTCGCGAAGACCTTCACCTCGGGCGAGACGATGTTCGTCACGCGGGGCGATGCGAACGGCACCGACGACGAGCCGATCACGGGCGAGCAGATTCGCGGACGGCACATCTACACCGTGCCGAAGCTCGGCTTCGTCGCGCAGGTTCTCGGGGGCAACCGCACCGAACTCGTGCTGATCGTCGGCGGCGGCCTCGTCGTCGTCTCGCTTGGTGCGTTCATCGCGGCGGGGATCGATCGCCGGAAGCGCCGCCGCGGTGCCGCGGACAGCACTGACAAGGTCGCCTCGTGAAGCGTCGCATCGCGGCGGCCGCTCTACTCGTGCTGTCTGCCCTCGCCCTCCCGACCGCTGCGGCGGCAGCCGAGTACGACGACGCGATCGCCCTCAGCTGGACGGGTTCGAGCTTCGCGAGCGAACTCGTCGGGCCCCTCTACCCCAGTCCGGTCGCGGTGCCCGGCGACACGGGCGACAGCTCGTTCCTCGTGCGGAACGACGGGCCGTCGGCCGGGCAGCTCACGGTCGAGGTCGTCGACGTCGAGCTCGCCCGCGACCCCGCCGATCCGTTCTACGCCGACTTCCTGCTTGCCGGTCAGCCCGTCATCGACCTCTACGAGCGCGACACCCTCATCGAGACGCGCACGATCGAGCGCGGCGAGGTGGTGCGCGTCAGCGTGCCCTTCGAGTTTCCCGCCGACGTGACGACGGGCAACACGCGCGACGGCGAGGTGCGCGTCGCGTTCGACGTGCGCCTGACACTGCGGGGCGACACCCCGCCGACGCCGGGCGGGCAGATTCCCGTCACCGGTTTCGAGGCCGAGCATCTCGCCACGATTGCGGGAGTCGTGATCGCCGCCGGCATACTCACTGTCGGAATCGTCGCGATACGCCGCCGCAAGCCGCCTCTCGACGGCCGGCGGCCGCGCCGCTAGCGCCCGAGAGGCTCGCTAGAGCCGGTCGAGCAGCTCGTCGGCGAGGCCGATGTAGCTGCCGGGCGTGAGGGCGAGCAGTCGGGCCTTCGCCTCGTCGCCGATCTCGAGCGTCTCGACGAATGCCGCGAGGCCCTCGCCGTTGACGCGCTTGCCGCGCGTGAGCTCCTTGAGGAGCGCGTACGGGTCGCTGATCGTCGAGCGGCCGGCGACGACCTCGGCACGGATGACGGTCTGGATCGCCTCGCCGAGAACCTCCCAGTTGCCGTCGAGGTCGGCCGCGAGCACCTCGGGCGCGAGGTCGATCTCGCCGAGGCCGCGCAGGATGTTGTCGAGCGCGAGGAGCGAGTGGCCGAAGCCGACGCCGATGTTGCGCTGCGCGCTCGAGTCGGTGAGGTCGCGCTGCAGGCGGCTCGTGACGAGCGTCGCGGCGAGCGAGTCGAGCACGGCGCTCGAGAGCTCGAGGTTCGCCTCGGCGTTCTCGAAGCGGATCGGGTTGATCTTGTGCGGCATCGTCGACGAACCGGTCGCGCCCGCCTGGGGGATCTGACGGAAGTAGCCGAGCGAGATGTAGGTCCAGATGTCGGTCGCGAGGTTGTGGAGCACGCGGTTGGCGTGCGAGACCTTGCCGTAGAGCTCGGCCTGCCAGTCGTGCGATTCGATCTGCGTCGTGAGTGGGTTCCACGTCAGCCCGAGCGACTCGACGAACTCCTGCGAGATCGTCGTCCACGAGGCATCCGGGTCGGCGACGACGTGCGACGCGAACGTGCCCGTCGCACCCGAGAACTTGCCGAGGTAGTCGTTGGCGTCGATCTGCTTTGCGATGCGCGTGAGGCGGTACGCGAAGACGGCGAGCTCCTTGCCCATCGTCGTCGGCGTCGCGGGCTGGCCGTGGGTGCGCGAGAGCATCGGCACGGCGCGGTACTCGCGGGCGAGGCGCGTGAGGCGGTCGATGACCTCGTCGAACTTGGGGCGCCAGACACCCCGCACGGCGTCGCGCACGGTGAGGGCGTACGAGAGGTTGTTGATGTCTTCGCTCGTGCACGCGAAGTGCGTGAGCTCGGCGACGCGGTCGAGCCCGAGCTCGGAGAGCCGGGCGCGCACGAAGTACTCGACGGCCTTGACGTCGTGGCGGGTGACGGCCTCGAGCTCACCGAGTTCGGCGATCGACTGCTCGTCGAAGTCGGTGACGATGGCGCGGAGACCCGCCTTGTCGGCGTCGGAGAGTGCCGACGAACCGGCGAAGCCGCGGTCGGTGAGGGCGATGAGCCACTCGACCTCGACGTGGATGCGCGCGCGGTTGAGGCCCGCCTCGGAGAGGTGCTCACCGAGCCCGGTGACGGCGGCCTGGTAGCGGCCATCGAGAGGGCTGAGCGGCTGAGGGGCGAGGGGGCTCATCGGAATCCTTCGGTGCAGATGACGCGGACCCTCCTAGTATCCCAGTAGCCTGCGCGGTCGACGGAAGGATGACGATGGACGCCCCACACGCCGAGTTCGACGCCGATGAGGCGCTCGTCCGGCGTCTCGTCTCCGAGCAGCATCCCGACCTCGCGGGGCCCGTGCGGCTCGTTGCGAACGGATGGGACAACGCCGTCTTCCGCCTCGGCGACGACCTCGCGGTGAGGATGCCGCGTCGTGCCATCGCCGTCGCTCTGATCGAGAACGAGCAGCGGTGGTTGCCGGGCCTCGCCGCCGCGGTCTCGGTGCCGATCCCCGTCGCGGTGCGGGTGGGAGCAGCGAGCGAGGCGTTCCCCCTGCCGTGGTCGATCGTGCCGTGGTTCGCGGGTACGTCGGTCGCCGAACTGCCCGTCGCCGAGCGTGGTGCGCTCGCCGCGGAGCTCGCGGCGTTCGTCGTCGAACTCGGCAAGCCAGCACCGGCCGAGGCGCCGTACAACCCGGTGCGCGCCGTGCCGCTCGCCGAGCGCGACGCCGTGGTCTCCGAGCGGCTGACCGGTCTCGAGCACGGAGCCGACCTCGCGGTGCTGTGGCGCGACGCCGTCGCGGCGCCCGCGTGGGCCGGCCCACCGCTCTGGGTGCACGGCGACCTGCACCCCGCCAACCTCGTCACGGCGGGCGGCAGGCTCACGGCCGTCGTCGACTTCGGCGACCTGTCGGCGGGCGACCCCGCGACCGACCTCGCCGCGGCATGGATGGTCTTCGACGCCGACGGGCGCCGCGAGTTCCGCCGGGCGATCGGCGATCACGCCGACGAGGCCGCCTGGCGCCGCGCACGCGGATGGGCGGTGTCGATGGCGTCATCCATCATCGCGACGACGTCGGGAGACGGGCCGATCGCCCGCATCGGGGCGCACGCACTCGCACAGTTGCTGCCCGAGGCTCAGGACGCCCGGAGCGCGGGCGCGAGCTGACGGAAGAGCGCGTTGCCCGAGCGCTCGATGAGCTCGAGCACGTGATCGAACATCGACTCGTCGGAGTAGTACGGGTCGGGCACGTCGCCGAGCGGCGCGAGTTCGGAATCGAAGCTCAGCATCATCTGCACCTTGCCGCGTGACGTCTCGTCGGGCGCCCAACTGCGCACGATGCGCTCCTGGCTGCGGTCGAAGACGACGACGAGATCGAGCGTGCCGAACTCCGAGGCGTCGAACTGCCGCGCGCGGTGGTGCCTGCCGTCGTACCCACGGCGCGTGAGGGCCGCGATCGTGCGCCGATCGGCCTGTTCGCCGACGTGCCAGTCGCCCGTCGCCGCTGACTCGACGCTCATGCGTTCAGAGAGGCCCGAGCGCTCGGCGAGCGTCCGCAGCACGACCTCCGCCATGGGCGACCGGCAGATGTTGCCGGTGCACACGAACGAGATCCGGAAGGGCTGCACGTCGTCTCGGGCGGACTCGGCGCTCATGCCTCTCATTGTGGACGCCGTGACTCCTCCTGCACAGCCCCCTGTCGCAATCCGTGCGACCCCGGTTCGCGGGCCAGGGCGCGCGACGGCCCGCGCGGAGGCCGAGGCTGTCGTGATGGCGATCATGATGACGGATGACGGCGGCGGGCTCGCCGCGCAACTCGACCTGCTGCCGCGGCGGCAAGCGGCTCTCGATGAACGGGTGATCCCCGCGATCGCGCGGCTGCTCGATGACGTGCGCACTCAGGGCACGGCACTGATACCCGGGGTGCACGGCTCGTGGTGGCACTCGCCGTCGCGCGTCGAGTATGCGGGCGGCCTCGTCGAGCTGCGCGCCCGGGTGCTCGAACTCGAAGAGAGACTGTCGGCCGCGCATCGCGACGCGATCACCGAGCGGGCGGCGATCGAGCGGGAGATCGAGGCGATCGCCGCGTGGTCGGCCGCCCGGGTGTCGTCGTGACGCGGGTGACGACGATCTCGACCGACGAGATCTTCGAGAACGTCGCCCTGCTCGGCCTCTTCGAGGCGCGACTGCTCGACTGGGCGGCGGCCGCGAGAGAGGCCGATCTCGACGCCGGCTGCGTTCCCGGCATCCACTCGCCGTCGCTCACCGACTTTCCCGGCCCCGGCATCGCGCTCGCCGAGGCGGCCGACTGGGCGAGCGGCACTGCTGCGCTCGCGCGGGAGCTGTGCGAGGCGCTCGCCCGCGCCGCGGCGGCCTACGACGACAGTGAAGCCGCGATCGCGCGCTTCTGGTCGCTCGGGGCGGCGTTCGCGGGCTGGGCCGCTGGTGCGGCGACGCCGGTGCTCGCGTTCGGTGCGCTGCTGCAGCTCGGTCCGCCCGCAGTCGTCGCGAGTCTCGCCCTCGCCGCGAGCGGGGGCGACCCGACGGCTCTCGCTGAGCAACTGATGCGCGACATCGAGCGTGATCCGGGGTTGCTGCGCGACCCGCGTTTCGTCGACGTCCTCCGGCACCTCGTCGACTCGGTCGACGATGCTGCTGCGGGTCTCGTCGGCCTGCCGGCCGCGTTCGCCGGAGCGGTGTCGAGCGTGGGCGTGCGCGACTCGGCCGCGGGACTCGTCGCTCTCGCGGGCATCGCCGGTCTCGTCGGCAACGCGGCGCTGCGCGAGACGCCCGTGCGCATCGAGACGGCTCGCCCGCCGTCGGTCGCTCGTCCGCCGCGCGGGGTGGAGGAGATGCTCGAGCGCATCCCTCGTGAGCGATCGGTCATCCGTGTCGAGAGGTACGGCCTTCCGGGCGAGGGCGCCGGCTACATCGTGTACGTGCCGGGCACGAGTGATGCGGGGCTCACGCCTGCGGGCGACCCGTTCGACATGACGGCGAACGTCACGGCCCTGGGCGGAGGCGACGGCGCGAGCGAGGCGGCGCTGCGTGAGGCGCTCGCCGCGGCGGGTGCGCGGCCGGGCGATGCCGTCATCGCCGTCGGTCACTCGCAGGGCGGTCTCGTCGCGACGTCGCTCGGCGAGGGCTCCGACTACCGCGTGCCGCTCGCCGTCAACGCGGGCGGGCCGTCGCCCGCGGCACCGATGGGCGGCGGAGTCGTCGTCTCGCTCGAGCACACCGACGATCCGATACCGGCGCTCGGCGGGGTGGTGCCCGACGATCCCTCGGTGTTCGTTCGGGCGCCGCGGGCGTTGGCCGAGGGCGACGGTGCGCCGGGCGTGCTCGCGGCGCACTCGCTCGATCGCTACGGCGAGACGGCGCGCACGCTCGACGCCGAGAACGGAGCGGCCGCCCGCGTCGTGCGCACGGCTATTGCCGAGGTCACGGGCGGGCGGCCGGGTGAGGCTACCGAGTGGGAGGCTTCGCGGGTCAGCGGTCCTTCTTCGTCCCGAGGATGAGGTTGAGGAGCCAGCTGATGATGCCGAGCACGATCGCGCCGAGCACGCCCCACCAGAAGCCCTCGATCTCGAGACCGAAGCCCAGCAGGCTGCTGAACCACGCGACGAGAAGCAGCAGAAGGCCGTTGATGATGAACGAGATGAGACCGAGGGTCAGGATGTACAGCGGGAAGGCGACGACGCGCACGACGGTGCCGATGATGCTGTTGACGAGGCCGAAGATGAAGGCCACGAGCAGGTACGTGAGGATCGTGCCGATCTCGGTATCGGCGTACGGCCGCACGGAGACGCCCGCGACGATCAACGTGGTGAGCCACAGGGCGAAGGCGTTGACGATGAGACTGAGCAGGAATCGCATGACCCCACTATTCCAGGCTCGCGCGCCGCGAGACAGAGCGGATCGGCGGGTCGAGGAGAGTAGCGTGTTCGCGTGACCACCGACGACACCGTGCGCGCCCCGATCCGCCTCCGTCCGGAGATCGCCGCCCTCCCGCCGTACCGGCAGGGCAGGCCTGCTCCCGCCGACGGGTTCAAGCTGTCGAGCAACGAGAACCCGTTCGAGCCGCTCGCCGGAGTCGCCGCGGCCGTCGCCGCCGCGAGTGACTTCAACCGCTACCCCGATGCGACCGCAGCCGACCTGCGCGAGGTGCTCGCCGAGCGTCACGGCGTCTCGGCCGACGAGGTGCACGTCGGTGCCGGCTCCGTCTCGATCCTCGCCCAGCTCGTGCTCGCCACCTCGGGCCCGGGCGACGAGGTCGTGTACGCCTGGCGCTCGTTCGAGGCCTACCCCGGACTCGTCACGGTCTCGGGCGCGACGAGCGTGCGCGTGCCGAACCGCGACGACCACTCGCACGACCTCGACGCCATGGCCGACGCCGTCACCGACCGCACGCGCCTCATCATCGTCTGCTCGCCCAACAACCCGACCGGCACGATCGTCACCGCCGACGACTTCGAGACCTTCCTCTCGCGCGTTCCCTCCGATGTGCTCGTCGTGCTCGACGAGGCCTACGGCGAGTTCGTGACCGATGCCGATGCGGTGCGCGGCCTGCCCCTCCGTCATCCGAATGTCGTCGTCCTCCGCACCTTCTCGAAGGCGTACGGGCTCGCGGGCCTCCGCATCGGTTACGCCGTCGGCCCGCTCGCCGTGCTCGACGCGGCCCGCGCGACGGCGATCCCGCTCTCGGTGACGGCGCCCGCCGTCGCGGGAGCGCTCGCCTCGCTCGAGGCCGAGCCCGAACTGCTCGCTCGCGTCACCGACATCGCCGCTCGCCGCGACGCCCTGTTCGAGGCGCTCGTCGCGCAGGGCTGGGCGGTGCCGCGCCCGCAGGGCAACTTCGTCTGGCTGCCGACCGGCGAGGCCACGGCCGCCGTCGCTGAGCGTCTGTTCGATGCGGGAATCGTGGCGCGCGCGTTCCCGCCCGAAGGCATCCGTATCTCGATCGGTGAAGCGGAGTCTGTCGATGAACTCCTCCGAATTCTGGGGGACATTGTTCAGAACCCACAAGAACCGGCCTCGAAGTAGCGGGTAGCGTAGAACGGTGGCTGAGCCGAGAACTGACGAGCAGAATGGCGACTGGTCCGTTCCGACGATCCAGTTGCTGACGCCCGAGGGTGTCATCGAACCGAGTGAGCACGCCGATCGGTACCTCCCGCTCGTCGAGGCGCTCGACGACGAGATGTTGGGGCGTTTCTACCGCGACATGGCCGTGGCGAGGCGCATCGACCGCGATGCCTCGAACCTGCAGCGCCAGGGTCAGCTCGCGCTCTGGGTGCCGAGTCACGGGCAGGAGGGCGCGCAGGTCGGTTCGGCGTACGCGGCCCGCCCGCAGGACCACATCTTCCCCTCGTACCGCGAGCACGTCGTCGGCATGATCCGCGGGCTCGACCTCGTGCGCATCCTCGCGCTGCTGCGCGGCGTGACGCTCGGCGGCTGGAACCCCGAGGAGAACGGCAACTTCCACCTTTACACGCTCGTGCTCGCCTCGCAGACGCTGCACGCCACGGGCTACGCGATGGGCCTGCAGTTCGACGGCGCGACCGCGACGGGCGACCCCGAGAAGGATGCCGCCGTCATGGTCTACTACGGCGACGGCTCGACCTCGCAGGGCGACGCGAGCGAGGCGCTCGTGTTCGCGTCGAGCTACCAGACGCCCGAGGTCTTCTTCATCCAGAACAACCAGTGGGCCATCTCGGTGCCGGTCGAGCGTCAGTCGCGCTCGCCGCTGTCGCGTCGCGGCGGCGGCTTCGGAATGCCGGGGCACCGCATCGACGGCAACGACGTGCTCGCGTCCTACGCGGTCACCCGCGAGGGCCTCGAGAACGCCCGCGCCGGCGGCGGCCCGACCCTCATCGAAGCGCTGACGTACCGCATCGGCGCGCACACGACGGCCGACGACCCCACGAAGTACCGCACGCAGGACGAGGTCGACTACTGGATCGCGCGCGATCCGATCACGCGCTACCGCGCTTACCTCGAGTCGCGCGGCGTCTCGGCCGAGTGGTTCGACGGCGTCGACGCCGAGGCCGCCGACATCTCGTCTGATGTGCGCAAGCGCGCCCTCGCCCTCGAGGCCCCCGACCGTTCGGTCATGTTCGAGCACGTCTACAGCGAGCCGCACCCGCTCATGACGGAGCAGTTCGCCTGGCTCGACAACTACGAGAACTCGTTCGAAGACGGAGTGGCATGACGACCGACACCGAGACCGTCGGCAAGGGCGTTCAGACCCTCCCGCTCGGCAAGGCGATCACCGCGGGCCTCCGCCGTGCGATGCAGGACGACCCCAAGGTCCTGCTCATGGGTGAGGACATCGGCCCGCTCGGCGGCGTCTTCCGCGTGACCGAGGGCCTGCACGCCGAGTTCGGCGACAAGCGCGTGCTCGACACGCCGCTCGCCGAGTCGGGCATCGTCGGCACGGCCATCGGCCTCGCGATGCGCGGCTACCGGCCCGTCATCGAGATCCAGTTCGACGGCTTCATCTTCCCCGCATTCGACCAGATCACGACGCAGCTCTCGCGCCAGACGCTGCGTCACGCCGGTTCGTTGTCGATGCCCGTCGTCATCCGTGTGCCCTACGGCGGCCACATCGGATCGATCGAGCACCACCAGGAGAGCCCCGAGGCGTACTTCGCGCACACCCCGGGCATCCGCGTCGTGAGCCCGTCGAATCCGCACGACGCCTACTGGATGATCCAGGAAGCAATCCGGTCGAACGACCCGGTCATGTTCTTCGAGCCGAAGAGCCGCTACTGGCCGAAGGGCCCGGTCGACCTCGATCGCACCGACCTCCCGCTGCACGCGAGCCGCATCATCCGTCGCGGAACCGACGTCACCGTCGTGGGTCACGGCGCGATGATCTCGACACTGCTGCAGGCGGCCGACGTCGCCTCGAACGAGGGCACGAGCATCGAGATCGTCGACCTGCGTTCGCTCTCCCCCATCGACTACGGCCCCCTCATCGAGTCGGTCGAGAAGACGGGTCGCCTCGTCGTCGCACAAGAGGCCCAGGGCTTCGCGAGCCTCGGCAGCGAGATCGCCGCGACGGTCGCCGAGCGCGCGTTCTATTCGCTCGAAGCCCCCGTGCTCCGGGTGTCGTCCTTCGACACCCCCTTCCCGCCTGCGGCGCTCGAGACGGAGTTCCTGCCGAGCCCCGACCGGGTGCTCGAAGCCGTCGACCGCGCCCTGGCGTACTAGTTCGGAGTGTCATGAGCGAGTTGAGATTTCCCCTCCCCGACGTCGGCGAAGGCCTGACCGAGGCCGAGATCGTGCAGTGGCGCGTCGCCCCCGGCGACCGCGTCGAACTCGACCAGGTGTTCGTCGAGATCGAGACGGCCAAGTCCCTCGTCGAGCTTCCGAGCCCCGTCGAAGGCGTCGTATCGTCCCTCCTCGTGGAGGAGGGTTCGACGGTCGACGTCGGCACCGCGATCCTCGTCATCACGACGGATGACGGTGGGGCGGCGTCATCCGCTCCCGCACCGACCGCCGCCGAGACGGATGCCGCCGACCTCGTCGCCGACACCGCCGGGAGCGTCTCGTCGGAAGGGCCCCGGCCTGTCGCTGAGGCCGAGTCGGGCGGGGCCGTGCTCGTCGGTCATGGCAGCACCGGCCCCGCGAAGAGCCGTCGCACGCGTCATCCCGCACCCGGTGGGGCGCACGAGACACTCGCCCCCAAGCAGCCGCGCGCTGCGGCGACCGAGGTCGTCGTGACCCCGCACGCCACGGGTGAGCGCGACCCGCGACTGCCCGTGCTCGCGAAGCCTCCCATCCGCAAGCTCGCGAAGGACCTCGGCGTCTCGCTCGCGAACGTCACGCCCACCGGCCCGCTCGGTGAGGTGACGCGCGACGACATCGTGCGTGAGGCGAGCCAGACGAGTGTGTTCCGCAACATCCAGACGCCCGAGTACCCCGAGGAGCGCGAGTACCGCGTTCCCGTGAAGGGCGTGCGCAAGGCGATCGCGCAGGCCATGGTGCAGAGCGCCTACTCGGCGCCGCACGTGAGCCTCTTCGTCGACGTCGATGCGACCCGCACGATGGAGTTCGTGAAGCGCCTCAAGGCGTCGACCGACTTCGCGGGTGTCAAGGTGTCGCCGCTCCTCATCATGGCGAAGGCGATGGTGTGGGCCGTGCGCCGCAACCCGACGGTCAACGCGCAGTGGACCGACGACGAGATCATCGTGAAGCACTACGTGAACCTCGGCGTCGCCGCGGCCACCCCGCGCGGCCTCCTCGTGCCGAACGTCAAGGAGGCGCAGGAGATGAGCCTCGTCGAGCTCGCGACCGCGCTCGAGAAGCTCACGATCACCGCGCGCGACGGCAAGACGCAGCCGTCCGACATGCAGGGCGGAACGATCACCGTGACGAACATCGGTGTCTTCGGCATGGACACCGGCACGCCCATCCTCAACCCGGGCGAGGTCGGCATCGTCGCCCTCGGCACGATCAAGCAGAAGCCGTGGGTCGTCGACGGTGAGGTGCGCCCGCGCTTCGTCACGACGATCGGCGCCTCGTTCGATCACCGCGTGGTCGACGGAGACGTCGCCTCGCGCTTCGTCGCAGACATCGCGTCGATCCTCGAAGAGCCGGCGCTGCTGCTCGAGTAGGGCTCGGCCGCACCTTCCTCGTGAGCACTGACTCGAAGGTATGTAGGGGATCGGGCGGAATGTCGGAGATTTCGGGCCGTTTCGACCTACGGAGCGGCGAAAAGCCTACAAACGAGCTGCCGCGGGCGCTCGGGCGTGCGGAGGCGCGGTCGCCCGGGCGCGGTCGCCCGGGGTCGGGCGCGCGCGGATGACGCGGGAGGCCGCTGGCCGCCGGGCGCCGCGACCTCAGGCGGCGGGGAGCTCCGTCTCGAAGAGCACGGTGTCGCCCGTGCGGGCGATCTCGATGAGGCCCGCGCGCAGCAGCACGCGCTGGGCGGGGACGTTGTCGATGTCGGCCTCGGCGCGCGCGAAGAAGGCGCCGCCGCTCTCGGCGATCGAGAGGGCCGCGCGCACGGCCTCGGTCGCGAAGCCGTTGCCGCGTACAGTCGGCACGAGGGCGAACGCGAACTCGACGATGCCGTCGATGTCGGGCGGGCCGAAGAAGACGACGCCGCCGATCGCGGGGCCGTCGGCGCCGCGGCGGATGAGGTACGGACCGAACGGCGCAGGGTCGCCCTGCTCGTCGACGACGCGCAGGAACTCACGCACGAGTTCATTCTCGTCGGCGAAGAGGTAGCCGCCCTCCCACCGGTCGTCGGCGCGGTGCTCGCCCGCAAGCACGCGGCGCGCCTGCTCGGTCGTGAAGGGGCGGAGCGTCAGCTCCTCGGTCGTCTGAGTCACGGGCCTCACTCTCTCATGCACGGATGACACGGGCGAGACGTGCTCGTTACGACTGTCATCCACCGCCATAGATCGACATGTGATGGTTTTGACAATCATTATCAATAGACGTAGCGTGGGCGTATGAAGACCCGAATGTTCGTCGTGCCCGCAGCCCTCGCTGTGTCGGCTCTCGTCCTCGCCGGTTGCGCCGGCACCGACGCCGCTGCGACCGGAGACGGCACGCCGTCGATCGTCGTCACGACGACCCAGCTCGGCGACTTCACGCGTGAGCTCGTCGGCGACGACGCCGAGGTCACCCAGCTCATCCAGCCGAACCAGAGCGCGCACAGCTTCGATCCGTCGGCCGCGCAGCTTCTCGCGATCGGCAACGCCGACGTGCTCGTCATCAACGGCGCCGGCCTCGAAGAGTGGATCGACGACGCTGTCTCGTCGTCGGGCTTCGACGGCACGCTCATCGACGCGAGCGAGGGCATCGACCTCGAGGGCGAGCACACGCACGACGACCACGCCGAGGGCGACGACCACGCTCACGAGGGCGAGGAGCACGCCGACGAGCACGCGACCGAGGGGTCGGATCAGGGCGGCGAGGCCGACGACACGACGACCGAGGTGAAGGATGCCGCGGACGACCACGATCACGAGCACGCCTCGGGTGACCCGCACATCTGGACCGACCCGCACCACGCCGAGCAGATGGTCGAGAACGTCGCGCACGGCCTCGAAGAGGCACTGCCCGACCTCGCCGACACGGTGAAGGCCAACGAGACCGCGTACCTCGCGAAGCTCGAGTCCCTCGACACGTGGATCCACGACAACATCGAGACGGTTCCCGCCGCCGAGCGCCTGCTCGTGTCGAACCACGACGCCTTCACCTACTTCGTCGACGCCTACGACATCACGTTCGTCGGCAGCGTCATCCCGAGCTTCGACGACAACGCCGAGCCGAGTGCCGCCGACATCGACGCGCTCGTCGCGGCGATCCGCGAGACGGGTGCGAAGGCGATCTTCTCCGAGGCGTCGCTCTCGCCGAAGGCCGCCGAGACGATCGCGAGCGAAGCCGGCATCACCGTCTACTCGGGCGACGACGCTCTCTACGCCGACTCGCTCGGCCCCGAGGGCAGCGACGGCGCGACGTACCTGAGCGCGACCGAGCACAACGTGCGCCTGCTGCTCGAATCGTGGGGAGTCACGCCGACGGAGCTGCCCGCCGACCTGCGAGAATAACCGGATGAGCGAAGTCGACGTGCGACCCGTGCTCTCGGCGCGCGGCGCGACTTTCGCCTACGACGGGCGCATCGCGCTGAGCGACGTCGACATCGATGTGGCACCCGGCGAGGCGCTCGCGCTCATCGGGCCGAACGGCTCGGGCAAGTCGACGTTCCTCCGCGGCATCCTCGGGCTTCTCCCCCTCGCGAGCGGGTCGCTCGACGTCGATCGCTCGGCGGTCGGATACCTGCCGCAGAGCGACACGATCGACCCTGAGTTCCCCATCAGCCTCGAGCAGATTGTCATGCTCGGCCGTTACCCGGCGCTGCCGTGGTGGCGCTGGCCGAGCCGCGCCGACCGCGATGCCGTGCGCTCGGCGCTCGAGACGGTCGGTCTCGCCCACCGCGCCAAGGAACGCTTCGGTTCGCTCTCGGGTGGTCAGCGGCAACGCGGCATCCTCGCCCGCGCGCTCGCCGCCGGGCCGTCGCTGCTTCTTCTCGATGAGCCGTTCAACGGGCTCGACCAGGCCAACCGCGAGTCGCTCGTCTCGACTCTGCAGGAGCTGCGTCGACGCGGCGTCGCGATCATCGTCTCGACCCACGACCTCGACCTCGCGCGCGAGGTGTGCGACAGCGTGCTGCTGCTGAACGGTCGCCCCGTCGCGGCCGGTCCGCTCGACGACGTGCTCACGCTCCAGAACGTGCAGGAGTGCTTCGCCGAGGTCGGCGTCGAGATCGACGAGCACACCCTCGTCGTGCCCGGCCACGAAGGACACTGACGTGTTCGACGCGCTCTTCGGCGCCTTCGCCCTGCCGTTCATGGCGAACGCGCTCCTCGCCCTGCTCGCCCTCGCGGTGACGGCCGGAGTCGTCGGAGTCTTCGTCAACCTGCGCGGCCTCGAGTTCATCAGCGACGGCCTGACGCACGCGGTCTTCCCCGGCCTCGCGATCGGTTTCGTCGTGGGCGGCCGCGACGGCCTGCTCATCGGTGCTACGATCGCGGCCCTCATCGCCTCGATCGTGCTGACCTTGCTCGAGCGCAGCGGCGTCGCCTCCGACGCGTCGATCGCGATCGTGCTCACGGGCGCGTTCTCGATCGGTGTCATCGTCGTCTCGCGTGAGCGCGACTATGCGGGCGAGCTCGAGGCGTTGCTGTTCGGGCGCATCCTCACGCTCGGCGACGCGCTGCCCCTCGTCATCGTCTGCGCCGTCGCGCTGCTCATCGTCGCGATCACGGGTCGCGCGCAGCTCTCGCGCGCCGTCGACCCGGTCGGCTTCCGCGCGGCGGGCGGCCGGATGCTCGTCGTCGACCTCGCCCTCAATGCGGCGATCGCCCTCGTCGTCGTCGCTGCGTCGACCGCCGTCGGAACGCTGCTCGTGCTCGCCCTCCTCATCGTGCCCGGGGCCGTCGCGCGCCTCGTGACCGGTCGCCTCGGCGCGCTCATGCCCGTCGCGGTCGCCTTCGCTGCCATCGGCTCGTGGCTCGGCCTCGCCGCGGGCTTCGGCGTCTCGGTCTCGGGCGGCCTCGACGTGCCCGCGAGCGCGATGGTCGTCATCGTCTTCGTCGTCATTTACGCGGTCGTGCTGCTCGTGCGGGTCGTCGGCGATCGCCTCACCGCGGCTCGAACACCGTCTCGGGCGGCGGCGCGCTGATGGACTACTTCGCCCGCGCCCTTCTCGCCGCCGTCATCATCGGAGGCATGGCCGGCCTCGTCGGCGCCCTCGTCGTGCTGCGGCGCCGCGTGTTCTTCGCCCAGGCCCTCACTCACGCGACCTTCCCGGGCGCCGTCGCCGCTGCCGCGCTCGGCATCAGCGTGCCGCTCGGTGCCGCCGTGGCATCCGTTCTCATCGTCGGCGTCATGCTGCTCATCGGCCGCGTGCGCCGGCAGGGCGAGCAGGTCGCCGCCGGCATCGTACTCACCGCGGGATTCGCGCTGGGGATGACGCTGCAGGCCGTCATCCCGGGGCTGCCGGTTCGTGTCGATTCGTTCCTCGTCGGCTCGATCCTCACCACGAGTGACGGCGACATCGCGCTCGCCGGTGCGGTGTTCGTCGTCACGATCGTGGCTCTCGTGTTCTTCGGCAAGCAGGTGCTGTTCTCGACGGTCGACCCCGACGGGTACCGGGCGACGGGGCATCGCACGTGGCCCGTCGAAGGGCTCGTGCTCGCGCTCATGGCGGCGGCCGTCGTGGCGGCGCTTCCCGCGGTCGGGGCGATCCTCGCGATCGCGCTCATCGCGGCTCCCGCGTCGGCCGCGCGGCTCGTCGCCCGTGGCCCGCTCGCGATCGTCATCGCATCGCCGCTCATCGGTGCCGCGTCGGGCGTCATCGGCGTCATCCTCTCGCGCACCTTCTCGATCGCCGCGGGGCCGTCGATTGCGCTCACGGCGTGTGCATTCTTCGTGCTCGCCCTGCTCCTCAGCCGTCTGCGCGCGGTACCGTGGAGGATGGCGGCCGTGCCCACGGAGACGGCCGAGGAAGCACGGACGACATGACTCTCAAGCGCAACACCTGGCAGCGCGAAGCGGTGCGCGAAGCACTCGACGGCACGGGCGGATTCATCAGCGCCCAGTCGTTGCACCAGACGCTGCACCAGAACGGCTCGCCCATCGGACTCGCGACCGTGTACCGCGCGCTCTCCGACCTCGCATCGCAGGGCGAAGCCGACTCGCTGCAGTCGCCCGAGGGCGAAGCGCTCTACCGTGCATGCTCGACCGAGGGTCACCACCACCACCTGATCTGCCGCAACTGCGGACTCACCGTCGAGATCGAGGCGCACGAGGTCGAATCGTGGGCGAAGCGCGTCGCCGCCGAGCACGGCTTCACCGAGGCCGCTCACGTCGTCGACGTCTTCGGCCTGTGCGCCGACTGCTCGGCCCGCGCTGCCGCTCACTGACGCCTCCCGCCGTCTCGGCGTCACGAATGTGCTGTTCGTGGGGCGTGAGCAGCACATTCGTGACGCCGAAACGGACGGCGGATGACTGCGCGCCGGGTTGCTGTCGGCGAGAGGTCAATTCGCGGGGGTGTGGGCGCTTTACGAGTTGCCGAGAGGTCGATTCGTGGGGGTGCGGGCGCCGCGCGACCCCGTGCGATTGACCCTTCGGCAAGAAGGCGGGTGCGCGCCGGGGCGACGTGCGGGAGTGCCTCGCGGAGGTAGCCAACAATGAATCGCTTCAGCGCCACACTTAATTAGGTTAGGCTTACTTAAGTTCGCGGAGCGACTAGCGCCGGTCGACTCTGCCGTTTTCCTACCCTCCACTCAGAAGAAGAGTTCATTTCGTCATGCCCATTTCTGCACGTCGGGTGACGTCACTGGTCTGGGGAGGAGTGCTCATCGGAGCGCTCGTCTCGGGAACCGCGACGGCGTCATTCGCAGCCCCTGCCGCCGATCCGCCTGCGGCCTTCATTGAGTCATCCCCCGTCGAGGCGTCGGAGCGCAGCGCTTCGGCCACCTTCATCCAGGTTCCGGTCGGTTCGTCGAACCCCCTCGCCTACGCCGACCGCACCCTCCAGGTCGTGAACGACCCCGATGCCGGCGCCACCGCACTCGAGCTGCTCGATCGCTTCGGCGGCCAGCGCGTCGACGCGTTCGACCTGTCGGGCACGTTCACGTCGGTCGAGTCGGCGTCGCTCTTCCACGACTACGACGCGGGCAACCTGCTGCGCGTGATCGTCGTCGGCGAGTCGGCCGGAGCGCGTGCCGTCGCCGTGGTGACCTCGACGACCGGCAACTCCCTCGCCGGCGCGACGATCACTCCCGTGGGCGGACCGGTCGTCGACGCGGCATCCCTTCGCCTCATCGGTGCCGCGTCGAGCGGTCTGCTCGCCGTTCACGAAAACAGTGCGGGTGAGTACATCGCGCAGCGCCTCACCTACGGGTTCGAGCCCGTCGGCTCGCGCCCGCCCGTCACGCTGCCGTTCGAGGGATCGCCCGAGCTCTTCTACGACTCGAGCTACGCCGATATGTACGCCGCGAAGGACGGCGCGATCGAGCAGGTGTCGCTCTTCTCGCCGACCGAGCTCAACCGCATCGAGCTTCCCGGGCTCGGCCTCGTCACGACCATCGAGCCGTCGCAGGGTCAGGCGATCGCAGCGGATGACGCGGGCAACGTCGCGGTCATCGACACATTCGGTCGCTCGGTGACGTCGACGTTCGCGCTTCCGGGCGCAGCTTCGAGCATCGAACTCAACCCGGGCCTCTCGGAGGTGCTCGCGGTCTCGGCTTCGGGCGACACGATCTGGCGCTACGGCACCGACGGCACGCCCCGAGCGACGATCGACCTGCCGGGCCTCGACGTGCAGGCGGGCTCGCTCAGCGCGACGACCGGTTACAACATGACCCACGTGCTGACCGCCGCGGCCGATGGCGCGAGCTACCGGTACCGCGTGAACTACCTCTCGCGGTACGAGGTGATGTTCGTCGGCGACCTCGCCGCCTCTGAGCGGGGCGCGGGTGTCGATCTCTCGTTCAGTTCCAAGGGTTCGGGGCCGGATGTCTCGTACGCGTGGGAGTACAGCCTCGACGGTGGAGCGTCATGGGCCGAGCGCTCGCAGGGCTGGGACCAGGCGGTTCCCGACGCGGGTTCGTTCACCGCGCCGCGGCCCGAGCTGCCCGCTCCTCTCGACGGTCGCGCTCCGTACCTGCGGCAGGATGTCGCGTCCGACGGCATCATCGCGCCGTTCAACCTCTCGGCGACGGCGTACAACGTGACCCTCCCCGAGGCGAGCTACGACGGGCTGTGGCGCGTGCGCGTGACGAGCTCGCTCGGAAGCGCTGCATCGGAGCCGAAGGCCGTGTCGATCTCGAACGGCGAGGCCGATACGAGTGTGCGCTTCACGCGTCATCCGTCGGCGACGACCGTCAACTTCGGTCAGTCCGCGCACTTCACGGTCGAGGCCGTCGGTGAGCCCGCGCCGACCGTCACCTGGCAGATCTCGCGCGCCGGGGGCGAGTGGGAGCCCGTCGGTGCCGAAGGCTCGACCCTCGAGCTGACCGCCGGCCTCGCGGAGGACGGCGCCCTCGTGCGCGCCGTCGCCGCGAACGGTGCGGACACGGCGGAGTCGCAGCCCGCGCGCCTGACCGTCGTCAGCGCCGACGTGCCGGCGATCGGCGCCGCGCCCGCGGGTGCGGTCGTCGTGACGGATGCCGCGTTCACACTCGACCTCAACACCTACTCACACGAGTGGGCGCGCGCCACCTTCGGCGACAACGTGAGCCTCGGTGACCCGAACGGCTTCACGTTCTCGGCGGGAACCGGCTGGACCTCGGCCGAGACCGGCGAGACGCAGATCGTGTGGGATGGCAACGCCGTCTACAAGCCGTACGGAGGCATGAACGGTCTGAACGTGACGTTCAGCCACCCGTACCTCGCGATCGGCGCCGACGGACGCGCGGCCCTCACGGCCGATGTGTTCTGGAACAACGGCGGCGGCATGGGAGGCAGCGGCGAGGTCGGGAACAGCGGCGGATTCGAGCGCGTCGTCATCGCGACGTTCGTCGACGCGACCGCTGCGATCGACGGCGAGACGCTCACGTTCGCGGGAACGCCCGAGTGGGATGACCGCCCGTACGTCGCTCCCGAGCTGAGCGATGCGCGCGAGTACGAGAGCAGCTTCCCGCCCTCGTTCCTCGACTACATGCACCCCGAGCTGCGCCCGTGGTTCCTCGCGACGGGCAACCGCAACAGCGAGAAGCCGATGAACCCGATCGCGGGCACCGCTCGCGTGACGGCCGATGCGGCTAGTGGCGAAGGCGCGGTCATCTCGGCGATCGACCCGCTCGGCGATGGCGTGTACCAGTTCGCGGATGCGGCGCCTGTCGTGACGACGCAGCCTGCTTCCGTCTCGGCTGTCGCGGGCGACACGGTCGTGCTGACCGCGGCGGCGTCGGGATACCCCGCGCCGCGAGTCGTCTGGCAGCGCTTGAACGGCGACGAGTGGGTGGATGTCGCGGGTGCGGTTACTCCGTCGCTCGAGATCACCGAACTGGTGGAGGGTGAGTACTCGCTGCGCGCGGAGTTCACGAACCGGCGCGGGGTCGTGGTGACTGAGGTAGCTGTGGTGACGGTTTCGGCGGCGGAGGTGCCGGTTGATCCTGTTGATCCTGTGGATCCTGTGGACCCTGTGGACCCTGTGGACCCTGTGGACCCTGTGGACCCTGTGGATCCTGTGGACCCTGTGGAGCCCGTGAACCCGGTTGATCCGGTTGACCCTGTCGACCCCGTCGGCCCGGTCGCGCCGGTTGCTCCGAGCGGCGAGCCGACCTCGACGGTCACGGGCGAACAGCTCGCGAGCACGGGTGTTCAGGCGTCTCCGCTTTGGATCGGCGCGCTCGCGCTACTCCTCGGAGGGGGGCTGTTCCTGGTGGTTCGGGGCCGCGCGCGGCGGCAAGCTGAATAGTCCGACTGTCTAGATGCAGTGCTCCGTTATGTCGGACATAGCGGAGCACTGCTTCTCTCTCGCCGCTGGCACGCGATCATTGTCGACCAGAGGGCTCCATCAAATGGCGCCTGCGCAACGCGCCGTTCTGACTACTCTCGACGTGAACGCGTGATGAAGTTTCGCAGGCGCTCATCGATGCACTCCGCCCCTCGCCTGCGTGCGGATCGAGCGATGCTGAATCCAATCGATACTTGATACATGCCGGCACCTAAGAGACATCATTTCGTTCCTCAGATGCTGCTACGAAACTTCGCGGCTGCCGACGGAAATCTTCTCGTGTTCGGAATTGATAGAGATGTTGTCTATAGGTCGAGGACGCTCAGCATCGGACAAGTCAAGGGAGGCCACAATCGCGTCTTACCCGACGGAACTGTAGATCGAGAGTTTCTAGAGAGATGGATGTCAAGCCTCGAAGGTGCGGCGGCTGCCGAGATTGCTGCTTTAGCGGCGTCGAAAGAGCTTACGATCAACGTCGAGGACTATCCGTCGCTTCCCTGGCTGGCAAGCCTTCAACACAATAGAAGCCGCGCACTGATGGGCTATCTGAAGTCCAGATTGGAAGCCGAATCGACAGTTGGGTCCGACCTTGAGATTCAGACCGCGATTCTTGACGTCACTGCACGTGGCGTCCTGGGCGCGTGGGAGTCATCGAAAGACGAGTATGCGAGCCCGCAAGATCGTTGGGACCCGATGGTGGCCGTGCTGTCAAACATGAGATGGGACGTCCTTCGGTACAGGAAGCCTCGCCTGGTGGTGTCGGACGGTTTCGCGGCACAGTACGGTATTGCTCCTCAGTATTCCGATGCCTACAGTCGGACTTTGAAGAACTGGTCGAAGCATGGGGTTGGTGTTCCGCAGTACCAAGCCGAATCATTTACAATCCCGCTCACGCCGAATCTTGCGCTCCACCTTCACCACGGCTCCGAACGAAAGTACCTTGCGGCTCAGAGTGTGAACCAGCGCACCGTCTACGCAGCACGTTCATTCGTCGCGATGCCTAGCGACTGGGCCCTTCCAAATGACGCTCTGGGTGATTTGGACACGTGGATGGACACCCAGCGTCTCGTGCGATCAGTGATCGCAAAGAACGCTTAGCCTCCGAATACCCTGCGTTTTCACGGCTACGCCCGTCGCATCATGCTGATGTTGGGGGATGCGCGCGAGTAGGCGGGCAACTCTTCGCTGACGCCTCGACTTCATGTACCTGGGCTCCAGGCCGCATCGTGTTGGCGCTCCGCCTATCGCCCATGCAAAGCCCGCGCGGTTGAAGTGGTGCATCGAAAATTGTCACTGGCGGGTAGGCAAATAGGGCTGCTCGAGCCAGGATTAGCGGTCGCAAGTGCCCAGATATGACACGCGCGAGTCACACCGGCTTGGGCGAACATCGATCGACACAGATAGTCTCGGACCTATGTCGATCGATGTTCGCCGCCCGCTTGCCGTTGACCTCTTTGCTGGTGCTGGAGGTCTTTCCCTAGGCTTAGAACAGGCCGGATACGAGATCGCCGCAGCCGTAGAGTATGACCCCATCCACGCTGCCGTTCACGAGTTCAACTTTCCATATGGCAAGACTTTTGCGGACGACGTATCAAAAATCACTGGTGCAAAGATCCGCGAGGACTCTGATATCGGAGATCGAGAGATTCATCTCGTCGCTGGCGGACCGCCCTGCCAGGGAATCTCGATGATCGGACGTCGCGCCATCGACGACCCAAGAAACACTCTCCTGAAGGAATTTATCCGGGTTGTGCTGGAGTTGCAGCCGCGCTATTTCCTAATGGAGAACGTTGCGGGGCTGATGGTCGGTGGCCATCGCCAGCTGATCGACGAAGTCGTCGAAATCGTGGAGGCCAGTGGAAAGTATCGTGTTCGAACGCCGATCAAAGTACTCCAGGCGGCAGAGTACGGCGCTCCCCAGTCGAGGCGACGCGTATTCCTGTTAGGGGCGCGTAACGACGTCGCACTCCCTGAGTATCCCGAAGCGACGCATACGCCTCGCACTATTCGGGGGGCCGTTCCTACAGCCGCCAAGCTGCCGCTTGGGCCGAGCGTGTCCGATGCACTCGGTGATCTTCCAGACGCCGATCTTTTCGACGAGCTTCTGCACGACGACAACATCAATTCTGTCGAGTACGGCGAAGCGAGCGAGTACGCGGCGCGGCTTCGTGGTTCGAAGCTAGACCCGACCGATTATTCGCACCCCCGCCCGCAACTGCCCAACGAGTTGACGTCATCGACAAGGACTGTGCACACGAAGAAGTCGATTGACAGGTTCAAGGACGCCGCGCCAGGAACAACCGAGAGCGTCAGCCGGTTCCTCCGGTTGCATCCAGATGGCCTGTGCAACACACTTCGCGCGGGTACCGCGTCGGATCGGGGAGCATTCACCGCCCCTCGTCCCATTCACCCCGTACACCCCCGCGTCATCACGGTCCGCGAGGCGGCTCGACTGCATGGCTATCCAGATTGGTACAGGTTCCATGTAACTAAGTGGAATGGATTTCGTGAGATCGGCAACTCTGTCCCCGCTCGCTTGGGCCGCGCAGTCGGCGCAGCCATTCTTGCGGCCGACGAAGTGACGCCAATCAAGGGGAAGCCTGTGAAGCTCGGCGCAACGGAGCTTCTATATATGACCGCCGGACAGGCTCACGATTACTTTGGCCTCACCGAACGTGTGATTCCGCAACGCGATCGAAAGGTGGGTTGAGCGTGGCCGGGACAAAGAGGACTAGCGTCTACGAGCAGATCCTCTGTCGTGTGTTTGAGATCCACCACAATGACGGTGACGAGCGCGTCGAGTGGATTCGTGAGGCTCTGAACGAGGCTGCCGACGAGCTGGGAGTCAGTCGAGTAAAGAATCTTGGCGACCTCGTTTACTCGTATCGATTTCGTAGAGATATGCCGGCTGCAATCAACGCGACCGCCCCCGCCGGTAAGGAGTGGATTATTCGCGGAGCGGGTATCGCGAAGTACAGATTTGACTTGATCCCAGCGCAGATTCCCATCGTGCCGAATCGGTCACTGGCGGTTACCAAGATTCCTGACGCTACACCGGAGATCATTGCGTCGTCGGCGCTCGGCGACGAACAGGCGCTCCTCGCAAAGGTTCGCTACAACCGCCTCATCGATGTGTTTCTGGGAGTGGCGTCTTACTCCCTTCAAAACCATCTGCGCACGACGGCGATAGAAATCGGACAAGTCGAGGTAGATGAGATCTACGTTGCAGTTGATCGCCATGGTCGCCAGTTCATTCTTCCGGTACAGGCGAAGGGCGGATCGGACAGACTTGGCATCACTCAGACTGAGCAGGATATGGCGGCGTGCGCTGAAAAGTGGCCCGACATGATTTGCAGGAACATCTCTGTCCAGTTTGCGGGCCAGGGGCTAATAGCGCTGTTCGAGCTAACTGTTCAAGATGACAGGGTTGTCATTCGACGCGAGGCTCACTACAAGCTCGTGCCGTCGCGCGAGATTACACCCGAGGATCTTGACAGCTACGGCTTGGCTGCAGGCCCGGAAGACGCGTAAGGGGGCCCGCGCATGGGCATCTTGCTTCTTTTTCCGCCCTTCGCGGCTGATGGTCGCGGGAACAAACTAACGAAGTACGAAATCTGCGACGATGACGACTCGGGCTCCGAACTGAAGCTGTGCGGTCCGGATGAAGTGGCCGCTCAGATCATTGCTGTCGCCGGCGATACATGTGTCGACAGACAACTTGACGATAAGGGGAGGTTGAAATGGACACACGCACTCCACTTTCCTGAGGGCGTGCCTCAAGAGATCGAGGACCTTTGCGAGATCCTGACGAATTGGCTCTCGATCCCTAACCGAGCCGACCTCGATTTGTCGCTGAGCCTTGATTGGTACAAACAGCCCGATGATGAAGGCGAACTTGTTCATACTCCGACGGGCGAGCTTATCTATCGGACGAAGTATGCAAAGGAGCCGACGTGGAGCAGCTCCCGGCAGGCACGACGTGAGCTTCTCAACGCCATGGTCCGCGCGGTCGACACTCACCCAATGTTGGCAGCTGCTGACGTGATCTCGACTCCTCCCGGAAGCAATGGCGATGGAACCAGCTTTGGCGAAATCCTTGGTCGCGAGATTGCGGAGCGGGCTGGTCGACCCTTCGTTCCAATGAGCGGACCCCCCAGGGCGCAGCAGAAGGAAGAAGTGGCTAGGGAAGTGCGTAATGACTTTTCCCTAACAGAGGTGGTCCGTGGTCCCCTGCTCCTGATCGACGACGTGTTTCACACTGGCGTCACCATGGAGTCGGCCGCACGTGCGGCGCGCCGGGCCGGAGCTAGCCATGTCTTCGCTCTCACAGCCGCAAGGACGTTGAGAAGGTGATCGATTGATTGATCAGCTCGAGCTCGCCCTGTCGGCTTTTGAGACCCTGCGGACGCCAGGGCGAATCGCAGCTGCGCTTCGCCACGGTGGTTTAGATGCGCTTCGCCGCGAGTACGAAGGATTGCCTGTCGAGATTCGTGGCGACGTGGACCATAAGGCGAATGAGATGCGGCGGGTTGGTATCGGTGTCGTCATGTTTACGATGCCCGACTTCCCGAGCAGTATGTTGGCAGATCAGCGCCCAGTTGCACCGATAGTTTTCTTCCGAGGAAATAAGGATCTGTTCTACCGGGATGGCATCGGCATGTGTGGATCGCGGCATGCAAGTGCAAGAGGGTTGGAAGCGGCTTCTCGCTGCGGTTCCCTAGCGACTCAGAAAGGCTTGACCGTTGTCTCGGGCTATGCCGCAGGGGTCGATACCGCGACTCACCTAGCAGCACTGCGCGATGGAGGAAGCACCGTGATTGTGCTCGCGGAAGGGATAGACCACTTTCGCATCAAACGCGACTTTGCGGATGTGTTCGATTGGAAACGGATTCTACTCTTGTCCCAGTTTGCGCCATCGCAGCCTTGGCGAGCCCATGCTGCGATGGCGAGGAACGGAATCATTTTTAGCCTGCCGAAGGCGCTCTTAGTCGTCGAAGCCGGGGAGACGGGGGGGACGCTTGCGGCTGGAGAAGGTGCTCTGCGGCTCGGTCGTACTGTATTGACGGTCGGCTTCGGCGAAGAAACTCCTGCTGGAAATCGCATCCTCATCGAGAAGGGCGCTAGGGCAGTTAGCTCGCCCCGACAGCTGCGAGACTCATTCGACGAGGTGCGCTCCGCGGATTCTGTTGTCGATGTTCCGACTCTGTTCTAAGTAACCTCGGGTAACTCTGCTCGTCCGTACGTCCATGGACGGCCTGAAGCGCTGCACCTACCGCAGCAGTTACGAAGCAAGAGCCACCGTCGGAGTACGGCTTGCGCTCGAAGCTCGAAGGGGAACGTTCCCAATACCCGAATGAGGTCCCTCTCCCGACTTGTGAGTCAGCTATCTGCGTAGAGTTCCCGCGAAAACGACATGACAGAAGTCGCGAACAGAAGCTTCACCGAGATCGGTTGGTCCGGAAGTAAGCTGCTTGGCGATGAATGGCCAAGAGCGCTGCATTCCAAACCTCAACTATCTACTCGCAGGCTGGTGCCGCTGATGTCATTCGTGACTGATCCCAGTGAGGCCTATCGAACTTGCCCAGAGTGTGGCGCTGATTGTCCGCCCGAGGTGTTCAGTCTCGGAGGTAGCCTTCGAGTTTCGTTTACTTGTTCGGTTCATGGTGTGCACGTGATCATGGACCCGTTCAGAGAGTAGCTGTGCACCGCCGCCGGACTTACGCCTAGAGGCCGGTAACAACCAAGTAACAATGCCCCACCCCGCCATCACAGGCATCCCCCGGGCGTGTCCCCCTAAATACCGACACGAAACATCCCAAAACGACACCTGTCGATTTGTGGCCCAACGGCGACCTCGATACCGTGTTAGACGGCCTTCGGGCCACCACGCCTAGTCCGCGGCCCCCGTATCGAACCATTCGACAGCACGGGGGGCGTACGGTTCGGAAGTGCTGCGTGTGGCCCCATGGCCCCGCCCTGGCGAATACGCCGACTGCGACTTCCAACCCGGCCGTCAGTACGAGTGCGCCCGCACCGCTCCCCCGGTTCGAGTTGCCCGCGCACTCCGGAGCACAACGTGACTGAAATACCCGCACTCGACGTGCAGGAACTCTACAAAGTCTTCGGACGACGCCCCAGTGAGGGCGTAGCGGCACTCAAAAAGGGCACCACGCGCGACAAGATCTCGGGAACGGCCGCCGTCATCGACGCGTCCTTCACGGTCAATCCCGGTGAGATCTTCGTCGTCATGGGCCTCTCGGGTTCGGGCAAGTCGACCCTGATCCGCACTCTCAACGGGTTGCTCGAGCCCACCGAGGGAACGATCAAGGTCTTCGGCGAGCCCATCACGGGCCTCGACGGCAAGAAGCTGCGCGACGTGCGCCGCCGCCGCATCTCGATGGTCTTCCAGCACTTCGCGCTCTTCCCGCACCGCACGGTGCTCGAGAACGCGGCCTACGGCCTCGAGGTGCAGGGCGTCGGAGCGACCGAACGCCACGAGCGCGCCCGCAAGGTGCTCGGCCGCGTCGGCCTCGACGGCTGGGCCGACTCGCTGCCCTCCGAGCTGTCGGGCGGCATGCAGCAGCGTGTGGGTCTCGCCCGTGCGCTCGCCGCAGACACCGACATCCTGCTCATGGACGAGGCCTTCTCGGCGCTCGACCCGCTCATCCGCCGCGAGATGCAGGAGCAGCTCGTTGAACTGCAGCGCGAGCTCGGCAAGACGATCGTGTTCATCACGCACGACCTCAACGAAGCCATGTTCCTCGGCGACCGCATCGCGGTCATGCGCGACGGCCGCATCGCCCAGCTCGGCACGGCCGAAGAGATCCTCACCGACCCGGCCGACGACTACATCGCCCAGTTCGTGCAGGACGTCGACCGCGCCCGCGTGCTCACCGCCGCGAACGTCATGGACGCCCCGCGCGCCCTCGTCGGCCGCTCGGCCGGCCCGCGCGTCGCCCTCCGCACCATGCGCGACCTGCACACGTCGATGGTCTACGTCGTCGGCGACGGGCGTCGGCTCGAAGGCGTCGTGCACGACCGCGACGTCCTCCGCCTCGTGCGCCGCGGCGACCGCACGCTCGACGCGGCCCTCCGCACCGACGCGCCCCGCGTGCACCCCGACGTCGTCATCGCCGACCTCCTCGAGAGCTCGGTCGAGACCGACCTCCCCCTGGCCGTGGTGGATGACGCGGGCCGACTGCTCGGCGCGATCCCCCGTGTCACACTGCTCGCCGCCCTCGGCAACGTGCCGAACACGACCGGTGAGCTGCCCGTCGTCGAGCCGCCCGCGACGATCTCGATGGAGATCATCACGCAGACGCTGCACGACTCGATGGAGCCCACCAGCGCGCCCGAATCGGATGCCGCGAGCGAGAGGAGCCTCGCATGACCGACTTCCGTCTGCCCCTCGGTGCCTGGGTCAAGGACTTCGTCGACCTGCTCACCGACACCCTCTCGGGCTTCTTCGCCGTCATCCGTTCGATCTTCGCGGGCATGTACGACGCGGTCGACTGGATCCTCGCGACGCCGCCCTTCTGGGCCGTCATCATCGTCATCGCGATCCTCGCCTTCCTCGCGAAGGGATGGAAGCTCGCGGTCGGAGCGATCCTGAGCCTCCTCGTGATCGTCGCGGTCGACCAGTGGGCCAACGCGATGGACACCCTGGCGCTCGTGCTCGTCGCGAGCTTCCTCGCGGTGCTCATCTCGGTTCCCGTCGGCATCCTCGCCGCTCGCTCCGACCTCGCGTCGAAGATCATCCGCCCGATCCTCGACTTCATGCAGACGATGCCCGCCTTCGTCTACCTGATCCCTGCCCTCATCCTCTTCCGCGTGGGCGTCGTGCCCGGCATCGTCGCGACCATCGTGTTCGCGATGGCTCCCGGCGTGCGCCTCACCGAACTCGGCATCCGCGGAGTGGACAAAGAGGTCGTCGAGGCCGGTCAGGCCTTCGGCTCGTCGCCGTGGCGCATCCTGCGTCAGATCCAGCTGCCGCTCGCCCTGCCGAGCATCATGGCCGGTATCAACCAGGTCATCATGCTCTCGCTCTCGATGGTCGTCATCGCGGGCATGGTCGGCGCCGGCGGACTCGGCGGCCAGGTCGTCGCGAGCCTCAACCGCATCGACATCGGGCTCGGATTCGAGGCCGGCCTCTCGGTCGTCATCCTCGCGATCCTGCTCGACCGCCTCACGGCCTCGCTCGGCCAGCGTTCGCAGCGCCGAAAGCCCGCGAAGAAGGCGGCCGACCCCGCTGCCGAGGCCGACGAGGTGATCGCGGCCGGACCGCGCCGCGCCCCCGCCGCCGTCTAGGCAGGCAGAACCCCACGACGTCGGGCGGGGAACGACCCTGCCCGCGAACATCCAATCGACACCACCGAGAGGAAACAATGAAGAAGCGCAGCACACTCTCCATCGCCGCGATCGCGATGGCAGCAACGCTCGGACTCGCCGGATGCGCGAGCGACGGCAACGCCGGAGGCGACAACGCCGAGGGCGGCGAGAAGATGGACATCACCCTCGCCGTGTTCAACGGCTGGGACGAAGGCATCGCCACGAGCTGGCTCTGGAAGGCCATCCTCGAAGAGAAGGGCTACTCGGTCGAGCTCGAATTCGCCGACGTCGCGCCCGTGTTCGAGGGTCTCTCCTCGGGCGACTACGACTTCACGACCGACATCTGGCTGCCGGGCACCCACAAGGAGTACCTCGAAACCTACGGCGACGAGATCGAAGAGCTCGGCGCCTGGAACGACGAGTCGAAGCTCACGATCGCCGTGAACGAAGACGCTCCCATCGACTCGCTCGACGAGCTCGCGGCCAACGCCGACCTCTTCAACAACCGCATCGTCGGCATCGAGCCGGGCGCGGGCCTCACGGGCGCCGTCGAGAACGCTGTCATCCCCGACTACGGCCTCGAGGGCATGGAGTTCCTCACGTCGTCGACCGCCGCGATGCTCACCGAGCTGACCGCCGCGACCGACGCCGGCGAGAACATCGTCGTCACGCTGTGGGAGCCGCACTGGGCCTACGGCGCCTTCCCCATCAAGAACCTCGAAGACCCCGAGGGCGCGCTCGGCGGCACCGAGACCATCTCGAGCTACGGCAGCACGCAGTTCGTCGAGAACTCGCCGCAGGCGGCCGAGTGGCTGTCGAACTTTAAGATGGACCTCGACACGCTCTACTCGCTCGAGAACGCCATGTTCGTCGAGTACGAGGGCAGCGACTACGCCCCGATCGTCGCCGACTGGATCGCCGACAACCAGGAGTGGGTCGACTCCCTCACCTCGTAAGGCTGACGCCTGAACGAACGGATGCCGCGTGCGATTCACTCGCACGCGGCATCCGTTGTCTGTTGCCGGGGGCGGCGACGCGCGCGAGGGCGTCGAGCACGGCGACGGGCTGCTCGATCGGCGCGAAGTGGCCGGCCTCGTCGAGCACGGTCGCGCGGAACCGGGGGATCTCGGCGGCGAGACGCACGTCGTCGCTCGCGTGCAGGAACACGTCGCGTCGCCCGTGCAGCGACTCGACCGCGCACGTGATGGAGCGCCAGTAGTCGCCGCTCGCGTGGGCGGCGTCGGCGGCGCCGAGCACGAAGCTCGTGGGGCGCACGTCGGTCGCGATGGCGCGCACCGCGCTCGCATCGACCCGCAGCGGATGACGGAAGAGCGGTGACACCGCGAGGCGAAGGAGGCCGAGCCGGTCGAGCACCCGCACGAAGCGGCGACCGCCGCGTTCGTTCCGCGCGAGCACGCGCATGACCGCGAGCAGTCCCGTGAACGCGGGCACGAGGCGGAGGCCCCGCAGCGGGCGGCGCACGCCCTCGATCACGGCGTGCGTCGTCGGCGAGACGGCGACGACGCCGCGCGTGGCCGAGGTCTCGCGGGCCGCGAGCTGCAGCCCGATGAACCCGCCCGACGAGTGGCCGACGACGATCCAGCGCTCGTACCCGAGGGCCCGGGCGATCTCGGCGACGACGCGCACGAGCGCATCGACGGTGAACTCGCGGCCGACGGGCCGCGGCGTCGCGCCCCAGCCCGGCAGGTCGGGGATGACGACGTCGCCGAGCAGGCTCGTCCTGCCGGCCGCGCGTCGCTCGCGATCGGCCGCGAGCAGCGGGGTCCACGTCGTCCACGAGCCGGCGGCCCCGTGCAAGAGGATGACGGCGGTGCCCCGATCACGCGCGAGACGCTCGCGCCGGTAGTGCACGCTCACGCGGCCGAGGCTCGTCGGAACGGCGTGCGTCGCGAGGCCGAACTCGGCGGCATCCGTCGAGACGGGGAACGGCATGTAAGAGGACTCGGCCATGCAGGGTATTCGTCACCGAGCCGCGACCGGATGGCGCGCGTGAGTCGCGTGTTTGGCGACACGCCGGGGATGACGTAGACTCGACGTTTGGCTGAGCGCGTCCACCGCTCGAGCCGTTGACATGATCCCCTCCTTCTCACGAATGAGCGGCGTCATGTCTGCCGACAAGAGATCTTGGGAGAGGCAATTCCGCCTCTCGGTATTGGAGGAGAACCATGGCAGCAGTCTGCCAAGTGACCGGCGCCGTTCCCGGCTTCGGGCACAACATTTCGCACTCGCACCGTCGTACGAAGCGCCGCTTCGACCCGAACGTGCAGAAGAAGACCTACTACGTGCCCTCGCTGCGTCGTAACATCACCCTCAACGTGTCCGCCAAGGGCATCAAGGTGATCGACGCTCGCGGAATCGAAGCAGTCGTCAAGTCAATCCAGGCTCGTGGGGTGAAGCTCTAATGGCTAAGCAGCAGGACATTCGTCCCATCATCAAGCTCCGTTCGACGGCGGGAACCGGGTACACCTACGTGACCCGCAAGAACCGTCGCAACGACCCTGACCGTCTCGTGCTCAAGAAGTACGACCCCGTTGTGCGCAAGCACGTCGACTTCCGAGAGGAGCGCTAAACACATGGCTAAGAAGAGCAAGATCGCCCGTAACGAGCAGCGCAAGGTGGTCGTCGACCGCTACGCCGCCAAGCGACTGGAGCTGAAGAAGGCTCTCATCGACCCGAACGGCACCGACGAGTCGCGTGAGGCAGCGCGCAAGGGGCTGCAGAAGCTCCCCCGCAACGCCTCGCCGATCCGCGTCCGCTCGCGCGACGCCATCGACGGCCGCCCCCGTGGTGTCCTCACGAAGTTCGGCGTCTCGCGCGTCCGCTTCCGTGAGATGGCTCACCGCGGCGAGCTGCCCGGCATCACGAAGTCGAGCTGGTAAATCAGTTCTGATCAGGGGGATCTCCTTCGGGAGGTCCCCCTTTTCGTGTCTCTACCGGCCGTTTTTCGCCCCGCCGCCCCCGTTCGGGGCGTCATCTGGCGTGACACGCCGGTGTGAAAGGGCTCGAAAAGCCCGTAAATCCGCGTGTTTCCGGGGAACTCTGCTACATTCAAGGCGGTCGATCAGGCCACCCGGAGCTCACGATGTGGCGCTCCGGACACCCAAGAAAAGCTGTATCAAACAGTGATGGTCCGAGGAGGACACTCAATGGCTGACAAGTCGCTTAACAAGACCGAGCTCGTCGCGAAGATCGCCGCATCGACCGGCCAGAGCCAGGCCACCGTCGACGCCGTCATCGGCGGTCTCTTCGAGGCGCTCTCCGAGTCGGTTGCCGCTGGCACCAAGGTCTCGATCCCGGGCTGGCTCGCTGTCGAGCGCACGCACCGCGCTGCCCGCACGGGCCGCAACCCCCAGACCGGCGCCACCATCGAGATCCCCGCCGGCTACTCGGTCAAGGTCTCGGCTGGTTCGAAGCTCAAGGCTGCCGCCAAGTAGTCTTCGCACAACTCGCGCCACGGGCGCCGGCTTCGGCCGGCGCCCGTTCGTGGTTTCCGGGCTCATCGTTTCGATAGGGTGATCGTGAACCCTGAACGGGGGTGCGGCGGGGGCCGCAGGCGAAGGGGGAGTTCGTGACCGAGCGGGATCGCTGGGTGGCCGACCTCGAGGCTCTGGCCGACGAGGGTCGCGCTCTCGAGGAGCGTTCACGGCAGGTCGCCGAGCAGTTCGCCGCCCTCATTCCTGCGCCTGCCGTCGATGTCGCCGTCGAGCTGGACGACGAGGGCATCATCACGGCCGTCACGATCGGCGACGAGGCGAAGGATGTCGATCACGACGCACTCGTCGGGGCGATCAACATCGCCGTGTCGACCGCGAGCTGCGCGCGTCGTGCGCGTCTACTGGAAGCGAGGGGCGCGGCTTTCCCCGTCGAGCTGCCGCCCGCGTTCGACCTCTCGATGTTCATCGGGTCGCTCGCGCGCGGCGAGGCACTCGAGCCCCAGCGCATCAGCAACGACCTGTCGACCGTGACCGCGCTCGTCTTCATGGGAGAGGTCGGGGCCGTCGAGCTCGACGAGAACTGGGTGAGCCAGACACCGCTCGGTCGCGTCGGCGACGAGATCGCGCGCGTGGCGCGCATCGCGGCGGAGCGCAACCGCGGTCATACGAACGCGTCCGATGCCGGGGAGGGGCACTGACATGAGCGATACCGATGTCGACGTCGAGATTCTCGCGGCGGATGCCACGGGGCGGTGGGCGCCCTGGCGCGATCGCCTGACCCAGATCGGTGAGGCGATCCCCGTCGATCCGCCCGCCAACGACTTCTCGCTCATACCGGGAGCCGGCGATGTGGCCGCGGCCTACGCGCGGGCGGCCGAGCGCCTCCGCACGTACATCGGCGAGGGCGCGGTGGCCTTCCAGAGGTTCTACGACATGATCGACGAGACGTGCGTCGAGTACCTCGAAGACGAGGGAGTGTCCGAAGCCGAGATCGCGGCGTTCCGGCAGAGAGCGGGTCTCGAATGAGCTACGTCGACGATGCCCAGAACGCCATCCAGGAGTCGTGCACCGAGGCGCTCAACGAGCTGCGGCGCATGAAGCAGAACGCCCCGGCGAACGTGCGTCGCGCCGTCGAGGCGCTCGTCACGATCTGGCGGGTGCCGCCGCCGGCCGACCAGCTGCTCATCGATCAGATGGTCAACCTCCTGCTTCCCCAGGTCTACGACTACCTCCGCTTCAGCGAGCAGCTGAACCACGCGTTCATCCGGGGTGCCGACATGCTCGGCAGCCCCGACACGCTGCGCGCCACCGCCGAGGCCCTCAGCACGGTCGGCGGCGACGCCCGCAACCTCGCCGCCGAGGTCACGAAGCAGAACCTGCCCGGAATGGACCCGGCCAACTGGGCGAACAGCTGGGGCTACGAGGCGGCCTTCGAGCCGCAGCCGGGCGCCGTGCTGCGCGTCGACGACTTCGCCACGACGCTCGCGGCGGCACTCGGGGCCATGGCTGACGCCATCGAGAAGTTCTACGTCGAGGCGGCGCTCGTCGCGGTCGGCGGCACGACGGCCTACGTCGGCCTCGTCGGGGCGATCACCGGCGTCGCGCTGTGCTTCACGGGCGGTGGCGCGATCGCGGGTCTGCCGATGGCGATCATCGGCTCGATCACCGCTCTGCTCGGGGCGGTGAGCGCGATCCTCGCCCTCGCGAGCATGACCCTCGGCACCTTCCAGAGCGTCAACAACCAGATCTCCGCCCTCGAGGGTTCGGGCGTCAACAGCGGACAGACGGAGACGTGGCCGTCGCCGGGCGTATGACCTCGCTCACGGGGCGGCAACGCACCGCGATCGGTGTCGTCGTCGTGCTCGCCGTGCTTCTCGCGGCAGCCGTCATCGTCGCCATCAGCCTCATCGCCTCGCTCAGCTCGGAGCGCCCCTCACCCGTGCCGCTCGCCGAGCGCTACGTCACCGCCCTCGCGAACGGCGATGCGACCGAGGCGGCCCGGCTCGACGGGCACGATTCGGCCGACGAGCCGTTCCTCTCGGACGACGCGCTCGGCTCCGCGGAACGCATCACCGAGGCATCCGTCGAGGGATACCAGTACGCGGGCGACGCGGCGACGGCGACCGTGCGCTTCACCCTCGACGGTGAACAGCACACGGCCGAGATCGGCTTCGTGTGGCAGGACGACGCGTGGGTCATCGACGAGGGGCTCGCCTCGGCCTTCTCCGTCACGGGCGGTGTGCAGTCGCCGAGCGACTACGCCCTGCCCTTTGAGATCGGCGGCGTCGTCGCACCCGACGAGTCCGGCGAGCCGGTGTTCGGCCTCGATCGCACCTATCTCGTCTACCCCGGCGTCTACGACGTCGACCTGCTGATCGACCCGGCGACCATCGTCGACATCACGGTCGACCCGGCCCTCGCCTCCGATACGACCGGCGAGCCGGTGCGATTCACGGCTTTGCCCGGCGCGGCCGAGACACGCATGATCGTGCGCCTCACCGAGCCGCCGGTCTCCGACACGGAAGGAACATCATGAGCCAGCGACTCGTGCGCCGCTTCGGCCAGCTCGACGGCCTCGTCACTCTGCTCGACACGTCGCACTCCGACATCCGCACCGCTCTCGACGAGCTCGACGCGCGCGTCTCCGAGCTGCGCGGGGCGTGGACGGGCGACGCGACCGACGCCTACGCGCGGGCGCACGCCGAGTGGGAGGAGGCGCTCGCCGAACTCGGCGACGTGCTCGCCGACGCTGCCCGTGTGATCCAGACCACCGCCGAGCGCGGTCGCCGCACCGAGGAGCGCATCGCCGCGAAGTGGGGCGCGCGCTGAGCCGTGACGCGACGCGGGCATTCCGGCCGCTCACGCCCGGTTAAGCTTGTGAGGTGAATCGGTCGGTACGGGTGTTCGGGCCCAGCATTCTGCTGGTCTTCGCCGTCGTCGCGGCCATCGCCGCCCTCAGCTTCGGAGGCGGTGCCGAAGCGCAGGCCCTGCGTGACCCGGGCGCCCTCATCCGCTGGGGTCTGCCGCTCTCGAAGCTCATCGTCAACGTGTCGGCCGCCGGCACGATCGGCGCCCTCGTGCTCGCGTGCTTCGCGCTCACCCCGAAGAAGCGGGAGTTCGATCTCGCGCTCGACGTCGCTGCGGCATCCGCGGCGCTGCTCACCGTCTCGTCGGCGGTCACGGGCTTCTTCTCGTTCCAGCTCATCACGGGCCGGCCGCTCACGTTCGACGACGCCTTCGGCGCGTCGCTCGGTCAGTTCCTCACGCAGATCGAACCGGGTCGCGCGTGGCTCATCACGACGCTCGTCGCCGCGGCCGTCACGGTGCTGTGCTTCGCGGTGCGCAACCACACGGCCCTCGTCTTCGTGACCGTGCTCGCCGTGCTCGCGCTCGTGCCCATGGCGCAGCAGGGTCACTCGGCCGGTGCGGCGGGGCACGACGCGGCCATCACGTCGCTCGGCCTGCACCTCGTCTTCGCGGCCGTCTGGCTCGGCGGTCTGCTCACGATCGTGCTGCTGAAGTCGCGCCTCGACGGCGACCGCCTGGGCATCGTGCTCGCACGCTACTCGAGCGTCGCGCTCATCTCGTTCATCGTCGTCGCGATCTCGGGCTACGCCAACGCGGCGCTCCGCATCGGCACCCTCGACGAACTCGGCAGCCCCTACGGCATCCTCGTCATCGTGAAGGTCGTGGCCCTCGTCGCCCTCGGTCTCTTCGGCGCCGTGCAGCGCCGCTGGATCATCAGCCGACTCGTCGCGAAGACCGAGAAGGGCCCGGCCGCGTCATCCGCCGGCTCCCGCTTCTTCTGGCTGCTCGTCGTGTCGGAGCTCGCGTTCATGGGCATCGCCTCGGGCGTCGCGGCGGCGCTCGCCCGCACGGCCACGCCCGTCGACGAAACGGTCGACACGTCGGTGCTCACGCCCGCCGAGATCCTCACGGGTGAGCCGCTGCCGCCCGCGCCCGAGGCGATCAACTACTTCACGCAGTGGAACATCGACCTCATCTGGCTGTTCGCGTGCGCCTTCGGCATCTTCTTCTATCTCGCGGGCGTCTGGCGTCTGCGTCGTCGCGGCGACACCTGGCCGATCTACCGCACGGTGCTCTGGGTGCTCGGCCTCGTCGTGCTGTTCTACCTGACCAACGGCGGCGTGAACGTCTACGAGAAGTACCTCTTCTCGGCGCACATGCTCGGCCACATGGGCCTCACGATGGCCGTGCCCGTGCTGCTCGTGCCCGGAGCGCCCGTGACGCTCGCGATGCGCGCGATCAAGGCGCGGAAGGACGGCAGCCGCGGCGGCCGCGAGTGGATCCTGCTCGCCGTGCACTCGAAGTTCGCGTCGATCATCGCGAATCCGCTCGTCGCCGCCGGCCTCTTCGCCGCGTCGCTCTGGATCTTCTACTACACGCCGCTCTTCCGCTGGACGATGACCGACCACATCGGGCACGAGTGGATGATCGCGCACTTCCTCATCGTCGGCTACCTGTTCGTTCAGTCGCTCATCGGCATCGACCCCGTGCCGTACCGGCTGCCGTTCCCGTTCCGACTCGTGCTGCTGCTCGGCACGATGGCTTTCCACGCGTTCTTCGGCCTCGCGATCATGGTCGGCACGGGCCTCCTGCTCTCCGACTGGTACGGCGCGATGGGCTGGGGCATCGACGCGCTCGCCGATCAGCAGTTCGGCGGCGGTATCGCGTGGTCGGTCGGTGAGATCCCGACGGTCGCGCTCGCGATCACGGTGGCGATCCAGTGGTCGCGGAGCGACGAGAAGGAGTCGCGCCGCCGCGACCGGCACGCCGATCGCACGGGCGAGGCCGAGCTCGAGGAATACAACGCGCGCCTGCAGGCGATCTCCGACCGCGACCGGCGCTAAGAGCTGGGCGCCGTCGACTCGCGTTCGACGATGACGTTCGGGATGACTTCGGCGACGTCATCCAGGGCTTCGCCCCCGAGGTGCGCCATCATGCGCTCGGCCATGCGTCGCCCCGTCGCGCCGGGGTCTTGACGCACGGTCGTGAGGGTCGGGCGGATGCGGGTCGCCCAGGGTGAATCGTCGAAACCGACGACGGCGATGTCGGCGGGAACCGTGAGGCCCGCGGCGTGGATCGCGTCGATCGCTCCGGCCGCGAGGGCGTCGGACGCGGCGACGACACCGTCGATCGGCTCGCCCCGCTCGAGGAGTTCACGCATCGCGGCGGTTCCCGCCTCGACCGACCACTCAGCGGCGGCGATCGAGAGGCGGGGGTCGTAGGCGGCCCCGCGGGCGTCCACGAAGCCGCCGTGACGGAGGCGGGCGGCGGGCATGGGCGCGGGCCCGGCGATCTCGGCGAGGCGGGTGCGGCCGCTGTCGGCGAGCAGGCGTGTGATCGCCCTGCTGCCGCCGGCGTTGTCGGTGTCGACCGAGGGCAGACCGACCGGCAGCTCGGGTGCGCTCGCGGTGATCGCGGGAATGGTCGAGCGGGCGATCGCCTCGGCGACGGGGTCGTCGTCGCGCATGGCGACGAGCAGGGCGCCGTCGACGAAGCCCCCGATGATGAGATCGACGATGCGCTCGGCGGCCTCGTCGCTCTCGATGATGACGAGGAGCATCTGGTACCCCTCGGCCGAGAGGGTCTTGTTCGCGGCGGCGGCCATCGCGCTCAGGTTCGAGTCGGCGAAGAAGAACTCGCTGTACTCGCGCACGACGAACGCGACGGCACGCGTCGACTGCGTGACGAGCGAGCGGGCCGTGCGGTTAGGCGTGTAGTTGACCGAGCGGATGGCGGCCTCGATGGCTTCCGCCGAGGCCTGTGACACGTAGGCGCGCTTGTTCAGATAGCGCGAGACGGTCGCGTGCGAGATACCGGCGACCCGGGCGACGTCGTGCACGGTGGCGCGGCGTTTGGGGTTCGGTGTCGTCATCTCTCCGGCTTTCGTGAGGCTAGCGGCCAGAGTCTACGGCAGTGCGTTTCGCGCACCTGTGTTAGTCTCTGGCTCACGACTGTACACGTGTACAGAGACGGCGCTCGAACGCCGACGCGATGACGAAGAACTCGATGTGGAGGTCTACATGGACAGGGAACGCCTGCGAACGGATCGGTCGCCGCGTGCGGCCGGGCGAGTCAAACTCGCCGCACTGGCAGGGGCGATAGTGATGCTCGCGGGAGCGGCATCGTGGGCCGGAGCAGCTCCGGCATTCGCCGAGCCGGCCGTTTCAGACGCGAACGCGGCGTACCACTTCGTGGACTGCGCGGCACCGGGTGGCGGCGACGGAAGCATCGATGCTCCGTGGAATTCGCTCACCGCCGTCGCGAACCACGGCTTCGAGCCGGGCGATCGCATCCTCTTCCAGCGTGGATCGACGTGCCGTGGCGCGCTCACCACCACGGGCAGCGGCACCGCCGACGCGCCCATTGTCATCGACGCCTACGGCGACATCGAGGCCGGCCTCCCCGTCATCGCGGGCGGCGGCGTGCGCGACACCATCCTGCTGAAGAACCAGCAGCACTGGGAGATCCGCAACCTCGAGATCACCAACACCGACACGTCGAACCCCTACACGCAGGCCCGTCGCGGCGTCACCGTGCTGAACGTCGACCAGGGTCAGCTCAGCCACATCCGTCTCGAGAACCTCTACATCCACGACGTCTACGGCGAGGGCAAGAAGGACCTGGGCGGCTCCGGCGCGATCCAGCTCGAGGTCGACACCCTCGACGGCTCGACCCGCTCGTGGTTCGACGACGTCGTCATCTCGAACAACCGCATCGAGAACGTCAACCGCTCGGGCATCAACATGTCGACTGTGTGGAAGTGCCGCGCCGAGATGGCCTGGGACTCGCCCTGCGACCCGCGCCAGCCGAGCGCCCGCCCCTTCACCCCGTCGACCGGCCTCATGATCCGCGGCAACTCGCTCAGCGGCGTCGGCGGCGACGGCATCGTCGTGCAGATGAACGACGGCGCGATCGTCGAGTCGAACTACCTCGAAGACGGCTCCAACCGCGACAACTCGCACAACGCCGGCATCTGGGTGTGGAACTCCGACAACACGCTCTTCCAGTACAACGTCGTCACGAACTCGCAGAAGATCAACCAGAACGACGGCACCGCGTGGGACGCCGACTACGGCTCCCGCAACACCGTCTTCCAGTACAACCTGAGCTACGACAACGCCGGTGGCGGCATGTTCTACTGCGGCTGCGGCAACTGGAAGATCGAAGGTCTCGGCTTCGCGACCGACGCGACCTACCGCTACAACATCTCCGTCGGTGACGGCATCGCGGCCGAGCTCGCGAACATCCCCGGCAACGTCAACACCGAGCGCTTCCAGTTCCTCTCGGGCGTGACCGACTCGTCGTCGTACAACAACACGATCGTCATCCCGACGGCCGCGCGCGAGGGCCAGTACAAGCTCAACGGCACGAACGACACCGGCAACGGACTGCTGCTCGCGAACAACCTCTTCGTCACGTCGAAGGAGATCGCTCCCGACACCTACGACTCGGCGACGAACGTGCTCACGTGGCTCAACAACGCCTTCTCGGGGCCCGCCTCGAACTGGCCCGCGGGAACCGGCAACGTCGAGGTGGGTGAGCAGCTGCTGACGGATGTCGGTGGCGAGAGCACCCTCGAGGCCTTCCGTTCGACGGCGGAGACGCTCGCGAACGCGGGGCAGATCATCGCCCCGGCCGGCACGTACGACATCCAGGGCAACCCGGTCGTCTCGAGCTGCGCCCCCGACATCGGAGCGTTCCAGTTCTCAGGCGCGGGCGACGACTGCGCCGCCGCGTGGAACGACCGCGTCGTTCCCGCCGGCGACGCCGTCGAGATCCCCGTCCGCGCCAACGCGACGCTCCGCGTCTCGGGCACGACGACCGGAACCCTCTCGGTCACGAACGCCGCGGGCCTCGCCCACGTCGCGACGGATGACGGCGACGGAACGGTCTCGGCCATCGTGCGCACCTCGACGGATGCCGCACCCGTGCTCACCGTGCAGTGCGACGCCGGCTGCGAGGGCGTCTCGGTCACCGACGCGAGCGACGACATGATCGACGGCTCGTTCGAGTCGAAGAAGAACTCGCCCTGGTACCTCGACCCGTGGAACAGCTGGGCGAGCCCGTGGAGTGGCACGCAGAACCAGCGCAACCGTCAGGTCGCCGAGCTGCGCACCACGACGACGGTCGCCGCCGGCACCCTCGGTGCCCGTGTCACGGCCGCCGAGCCGCGTCTCGCGCAGGACAACATCCCCGTGCAGGCGGGCGGCGAGTACCGCATCTCCGCGTGGGTTCGCGGTGCCGATGTCTCCGCTCCGGTGACGGTGACGCTCCGCCCGTTCGTCGACAACGTCGTGGTCAACGCTCCGTTCGAGGAGTTCACCGTCGCGGGCGGCGACCTCGTCGCACTCGACGAACGCTTCACGATGCCGGCCGACGTCGACGCCGTGTCCATCCTCATCACGCAGGCGGGTCTGTCGGGTGGCGCCGAGGCGCACCTCGACAACCTCACCCTGACGCGTGCCGACTCGGCTCCGGCCGTGACGCGTGCACCGGTCGACGTGACCGTCACCGAGGGTGACGTCGCCGCGTTCCTGGCGAACTTCAGCGGCAACGACGTTCCCGCCGTCGAGTGGCAGCGTCTCGTCGACGATGAGTGGCAGCCCGTGAGTGCTGAGCGCTGGGGTGGCTCGACGACCGTCATCCGCACCGATCGTCTCGCTCTCGACGCCGTGACCCTCGCCGATTCGGGTGCGCAGTTCCGTGCCGTCGCGGCGAACTCGTCGGGCACGGCAGCGACCGAGCCCGTGACGCTCACCGTGGTGGCGGCCCCCGTGGCCCCGACCGCGACCGTCGAGGCACCGGAGTTCGTCGTCGCGGGTGCCGAGGCTGCGGCCACGGCGACCGTCGCCGGTGCACCCGCACCGACCGTGCAGTGGCAGCGTTCGGCCGATGGTGAGTCGTGGACCGACATCGCCGACGCGACCGACGTGACGCTCGACCTCTCGGCGATCGGTGAGGCCGGAGACGTCGTGCACCTGCGCGCCGTCGCGACGAACGCCTTCGGCTCGGTCGAGAGCGCTCCCGTCGTCGTCACCGTGCTCGGCGCGGCGAGCCTCACCGTGTCGCCCGAGAGCGCCGCGGCCGGCTCCGACGTGACCGTCACGGGAACGGGCGCACGCCCGGGCGATGAGGTCACCGTCGCGATCGCGACCGCCGACGAGGCACGCGTCGCCGCGGCCGCCGCAGCGACGACGACCGCGGATGACGCGGGCTCGTTCGAGCTCACGCTCGCGATTCCTGCCGACGCCGTGCTCGGAGCGACCGAGCTCGTCGCCACCGGTGCCGCGAGCGGCGAGATCGCGCGTGCCGCGTTCGAGATCGTCGCGGCCGAGCCCGGTGAGCCCGGTGAGCCCGGAGAACCTGGCGAGCCCGGCGAGCCCGGCGAGCCCGGTGAACCCGGTGAACCCGGTGAACCGAGCGAGCCCGGCGAGCCCGGCACGCCCGGCCCGGGTCAGCCCGGTCAGCCGAACGACGGCGGAACGACGCCCGGCGGATCGCAGCCCGGTTCGCCGCTCGCGACCGCGGGTGCCGAGGTGATGCCGTACCTCGGTGCTGCACTCCTCGCCCTGCTCGCCGGAGGTCTCCTCGTGCTGCTGCGTCGCCGCCGCACGTCGACCACCGACTGACACCCGGCACTCCCTGAGCGGGGATCGCGCATGCTTCGGCGGCGCGGTCCCCGCTTCGCTGTGCGCCGTGTTCCACCGGCCCCAGGCATCCCCCACCCCCAGACATCCCGCGGGAAGTGCCGGCCTTCGTAGGGGAACGGGTCGTGTGTAGGCCCACGCCGCTTCGAATCGCCTACACAGCGGCCGAAAGCCTACAAACGCTGGGGTGGCGACCGGGAGTGGGGTGCGGCGCGGGGGCAGCGCCGGGGTGCGGCGCGAGGGTGCGGCGCGAGGGTGCGGCGAGGGCGCACAGCCCCGGATGCCGGTGGCTAGGTGATCTCGATGGCGAGGGAGACGCCGTCGGGCTTGATGCGCACGGTGAGACCCATGACGATGGGGCGGTCTTCCTCGAGCTGCTCGATGTCGCCGTCGAAGAGCGACTGCACCTCGACAGAGATGTGGGCGGTGCCCTCGGTCGCGGGCATGACGAAGGCGTCCTCGCCGGGGGTGAGGGTTACGACGGGGTTGGTGACGATCGTCCAGACGGGTTCGCTGCGGATGCGGTCGTCGATCGCGATGCCGAACGGGCACCCGGCGGGCTGCAGAACCTGCTGCGTCGTGCACTGCGCGAGGTACTCGTCGATCTCGGACTGCACCTGCGACACGAACTCGGTGGTCGGCTGCAGGTCGATGATCGCCTCGGAGGGCTCGCCGACGGCGACGGAGAGGTCGACGGGTGCGGCCTTGAGCAGCGTCGACTCGTAGCCGAGCTCGTATTCGGCGGGGGCGACGACGAGATACGGCGCCGACTGCGAGAACGCCTTGAGTTCATCGCCCGACTTCGTCGCCCGGGTGTCGAGGTCGAGCGATCCGACTGAGAAGAGTGCGCCGTGCTGCACGGTGACGTTGATGACGCTGAGCGGGCTCTCGGTGAACGACCAGCTGTCGAGCACGCCCCACAGGCGTTCGAGGGGGCTCACGGTGAAGGTCGACTCGGTGATCGATGACCCGAGGCGGTAGCTCGCCGTGACGGTGTGGTCGCCGTTCTCCTCCGCGACGTCGCTCACGATGCGGACGTCCTTCGGGCCCGTCGAGATGACACCCGCGCGCAGCATGGCGACGGAGGTGTCGGCGGGCAGGCCGCGCTCCTCGAGCTCGGCGTCGGAGAGCGCGACGCCGGGGATCTCGAGGATCTGGCTGATCTGGTCGCGTGAGATGGCCTCGAGGTAGCGCTGCACGAACATCGACGATCCGTAGACCGTCATGTTGAGAGCGCCGATCGTGGCGATGAAGGCGCCGACGAGCACGAGGGTGAGTGCGCTCCAGCCGACGATCGGCAGCGCGAGTGATCGCTTGACCCTGCTCTCCCCGCTCTGCACGCCACAATTCTAGGCGGACGGCCCTGTGAAGAGCCGAGGCGGCGGCCCGGGGGCCTCGTAGAATCGACAGCGATGACCTCCGTGACTCTGACTCCCGAGCAGGCCGCTGTCTTCGCGGCCATCGAGGGCACGCGCGAGCACGTCTTCGTGACCGGCCGCGCCGGTACGGGTAAGTCGACGCTCCTGAACCACCTCAACTGGAACACGTCGAAGCAGATCGTCATCTGCGCCCCCACGGGCGTCGCGGCGCTCAACGTCGGCGGCCAGACGATCCACTCGCTCTTCCGTCTGCCGATCGGTCTCATCGCCGACCACGAGATCGAGCAGAACGACGCGGTCAAGAAGATCCTCAACGCGATGGACACCCTCGTGATCGACGAGGTGTCGATGGTCAACGCCGACCTCGTCGATGCGATCGACCGGTCGCTCCGCCAGGCCCGCCAGCGCAAGAACGAGCCGTTCGGCGGCGTGCAGGTCGTGCTCTTCGGCGATCCGTACCAACTCGCTCCCGTGCCCGGAGACCAGGCCGAGCGCGCCTACTTCGCCGATTCGTACCGCTCGATGTGGTTCTTCGACGCGCGCGTGTGGGCCGAGACGGGCCTCCGCATCTTCGAGCTCGGGCAGATCCACCGCCAGAAGGACCGCACGTTCACGCACATGCTGAACGCCGTGCGGCACGGGCAGGTCACGGCCGAGATCGGCGGGCACCTGAACGCCGTCGGCGGTCGCCGTCCGCTTCCCGAGAGCGGTGCGATCACGCTCGCGACGCGCAACGACTCGGTCAACCGCATCAACGCGGCGGCTCTCCGCCGGCTGCCGGGCAAGTCGAAGTCGAACCCCGCCGACATCGCGGGCGACTTCGGAGGCCGCGCGTACCCGGCCGACGAGAAGCTCGAGCTCAAGCTCGGCGCCCAGGTCATGTTCCTGCGGAACGACACGGGCTCCCCCGGCGAGCCGCCCCGCTGGGTGAACGGCACGATCGGCGAGATCACGCGCCTCGACCGCATCGTGAAGGTCGCGATCGACGGCGAGGAGCACGAGGTCGAGCCGGCCACCTGGGAGAAGCACAAGTACACGTGGAACTCGGCGCAGAAGAAGCTGACGAAGGACATCGTCGCCGAGTTCACGCAGTATCCGCTGCGTCTCGCGTGGGCCGTCACGATCCACAAGTCGCAGGGCGCGAGCTACGACACCGCGATCATCGACCTCGGCCAGCGGGTGTTCAGCCCGGGCCAGACGTACGTCGCGCTCAGCCGGCTCACGTCGCTCGAGGGCCTCTACCTCGAGCGGCCGCTGCGGCCGAGCGACATCATCGTCGACGAGAACGTCGAGAGGTTCATGTCGCTCGCCGAGCGCGAGATCGCTGAACTGCCCGCACCCTGACGGGTACGGGCAGTCGCGAGGTCAGTGTCCGGAGTGCACGTCGCCGTGCAGCTGACCGTGCGGAACGGCGAGGCCTCCCGCTTCGGTGAGTGCGAGCGCCGGGGTCGCGATGCCCGAGGCGATGAGGCCGCCGAGCACGAGGCCCGCGATCGCGCGGCCCGGGCCGACCTCCCGACGCGTCGCGCCGGAACGGTCGCGCCGCAGGGCGAGAGCCGCCGACGCCGCGATCACGACGTTGAAGACGGATGCCGCGAGCAGAGGGATGACGGGCACACCGTCATCCGCCGTCAGGGCCGCGAGTGCGGCGAGGATCGGAAGGATCGCGGATGCCGCGAGCGTCGTGCGGGGCAGGATCACGCGCCCCGCACGGAGGGACAGGATTCCCCACGCGAGCTCGGCGAGCCCGGCGAGGAGGAAGAGGACGAGGAGCAGGGGAACACCCTCGCCGCCGGCCACCCCGGCGGCGAGGGCGAAATGCACCAGTGCTGCTCCTAATGCTGCGATGGAGGGCCAGCTTCTGGTCATGAGCGAGTTCCCCCGTCGCTCACGCAGTCGCGAGTCGGCCGGAGCGCTCGGAGCCGAGCGAGACTCCGAGGAGCACGATGGCGCTCGCGAGGTGCAGGAAGTGGTCGAACGTGTTCAGCGCGAGGATGTTGAGAGCCGTGCCCGCGATGAAGAAGCCGACGATTCCGAGCAGCAGGTACGCCGCTCCGATGATGCCGTTGGTGGTCTTCGCCGCTCGCGCGCTCGACAGACCGGCGATGAGCAGTGCCGCACCGATCAGCAGGTGGGCCACGTTGTGCAGCGGGTTGACCTCGAAGATTCCGAGGAGCAGACCACCCTTCGTGGCGATGAAGTCGACGCCGCCGGTCACGGCGAAGCCGAGAAGCCCGACGAGCAGGTAGACGGCGCCGAAGATGACGCCGACGAGACGGTTAGGTGAAGTACGCATCGGAGTGCCTCCTTGTCGTGCACGGAGTTTCCGTGACGGGAGGGGATTCGGAGGAAGCTTGATATCGGATTGGTAGCGGTTGTGTATCTGCCCAGAGTCCGCGGGGGGTGCGCCGGTAGACTCGGGGCGGTAGGTACGTAGGGGGCTTCGTGACCGGATTGTTCAGAGGTGTCGGACGATCGTTGGCCGCGGGCGCTTCGATCGCCGTCGTGGTGGCGTTGACCGCCTGCACGACCGAGGCGTCGGTCGCCACACTGCCCTACGAGCAGGTCGACGGCGCATTGCCGGAGGCGACCACCGAGCAGCTCGACGCGATCCTCGCCGAGGCCATGGGCCTTGCGAAGGCGAGCGGTGCCATCGCCGGCGTGTGGGCTCCGTGGGCGGGCGAGTGGACGACCGCGGTCGGCACCGACGGCACGGATGACGGTGCAGCGCCTCTCACGACCGACACCCCGTTCCGGATCGGAACGCAGTCGGAGTCCTTCGCGTGCGCCGTACTCCTCTCTCTCGTCGACGACGGGAAGGTCGAACTCTCCGATCCCGTCGTCGAGTACGTCGACCGGGTTCCCGGCCTCGACGGCATCACCCTCGGTCAGCTCTGTCACCACACGTCGGGTCTCGGCGACTACTACGGCGCGCTCAAGCAGACCCTCGTCGACAACCCCGCGCGCAACTGGCCGCAGGGCGAGGTGCTCGCGAGCGGGCTCGCGAGCACGCGGACGGGTGCGCCGGGTGAGGGGTACGCGGCGTCGCGTACCGATGCCGTGCTCCTGGCGCTCGCTCTCGAGCAAGCGACGGGCACGAGCTACGCGCGACTCGTCGACCAGTACATCGCCGATCCGCTGCAGTTGGACCACACCACCCTTCCTTCGGGATCGACTCCGCCCGTCGCGCTCGGCGGATGGGTCGCGGCGCGCGGTGCCGACGGCGCTCCGATCTGCGATGCGATGCACGACATGTCGACGCTGTCGACGTCGGGCGGCGGGCCCGCGGCGGGCATGGTGTCGACGCTCGACGACATGCGCACGTGGTCGCAGGCGAGCGCGTCCGGCGTGCTCGTCTCCGAGTCGACCGCGTCCGACCAGTGGGCCGGGGCCGTCGCGATGGGGCCGGATGCTCCGTCGTGGAAGAACCGTGCGCTCGGCGCCGATGTCTACGGCCCCGTCCGCGGCTGGGTCGGTGAGGTTCCGGGCACGCTGTCGGCGTCGTTCACCGAGCCGAAGACCGGACTCACCGTCGTCGTCGCACTCGACAACTCGACGGCCGGCCCGGCATTCGTGCAGCAGCTCGCCTTCGCGCTCGCCTCGATCGGTGCGCGCGTCGCTCCCGAGGCCGGCGGGCAGCCGCCGCTCATCGCACTGCCGTGGTCGGTCGATCAGGCGCTCGCCGCGATGCGCGCCCTCGAGGTCTGCGCGCCGCCCGCGGCCTGACGTTTCACGGAATGCTCGCAGCGCGCGAGCGTTATCGTTCAGCATGAGCATTCGCGAGATCCCCATCCAGACCATGGAGGGAACCACGACCTCCCTCTCCGACTACGAGGGCGATGTCATCCTCATCGTGAACGTCGCCTCGCGCTGCGGCCTCGCACCGCAGTACGAGAAGCTCGAAGAGCTGCAGCGCACCTATGGTGAGCGCGGCTTCACGGTCCTCGGGTTCCCGAGCAACCAGTTCCTCCAGGAGCTCTCGTCGAACGACGCCATCAAGGAGTTCTGCTCCACGACGTACGGCGTGACCTTCCCCGTCTTCGACCGCGTCAAGGTCAACGGCCGCAACGCCCACCCGCTCTACACCGAGCTCAAGAAGGCGAAGGACGGCTCGGGTAAGGCCGGCCGCGTGACGTGGAACTTCGAGAAGTTCCTCGTGCTGCCGAACGGCAAGATCAAGCGGTTCCGACCGACGACCGAGCCCGACGCGCCCGAGATCGTCTCCGCGATCGAGGCGGCACTCCCCCGCTAGCCCTACGCGCGGTCGCGGCGCCCGACGAGCGAGCGGATGACGAAGAAGACGACGACCGCGACGACGAGCACGAAGCCGAGCTTCACGACGAAGAGCGCGACGCTGAAGAGCACGTCGACGAGCACCCACGCGATGATGACGGCGATGATCACGCCGATGACGGCCCACACGGTTCTGCTCATACATCGAGGGTAACCGCGCTGCCTGTGTAGGGTTACCGAGGCGCCCGGCGGTGGTGGCCGATCACCCGACCGGGTCACCCAACTCGGTCATTCATTCCGAGGAGCGCCCGCATGGCGACGATCACGCAGCGCGTCGACAACTCGGTGCTCGGGGCACTGCGGTCGCCCCGGCTCCTGACGCGCGAGGTCCTCGCGGGTCTCGTCGTCGCCCTCGCGCTCATCCCCGAGGCGATCTCGTTCTCGATCATCGCGGGCGTCGACCCGCGCGTCGGCCTCTTCTCGTCGTTCATCATGGCCGTCTCGATCGCGTTCCTCGGCGGGCGCCCCGCGATGATCTCGGCGGCGACCGGAGCCGTCGCGCTCGTCATCGCGCCCGTCGCCCGCGATTACGGCATGGACTACTTCATCGCGACCGTGCTGCTCGCGGGCGTCTTCCAGGTGCTGCTCGGGGTGCTCGGTGTCGCGAAGCTCATGCGCTTCATTCCGCGCAGCGTCATGGTCGGCTTCGTCAACGCCCTCGCCATCCTCATCTTCGCGGCGCAGTTCCCGCACCTCATCGGCGTGCCGTGGCTGGTCTATCCGCTCGTGGCGCTCGCCCTCGTCATCCTCATCGGACTCCCCCGCCTCACGCGCGTCGTGCCCGCGCCCCTCGTCGCGATCGTCGTGCTCACGGCGATCACCGTGTTCGGCGCCCTCGCGGTGCCGACGGTCGGCGATCAGGGCGAACTGCCGAGCACGCTGCCCGAGCTCTTCATCCCGAACGTGCCGCTCACGTGGGAGACGTTCACGACGATCGCTCCCTTCGCCCTCGCGATGGCGCTCGTCGGACTCCTCGAATCGCTTATGACCGCGAAGCTCGTCGACGACATCACCGACACGGGCTCGAACAAGACCCGTGAGGCGTGGGGTCAGGGCGTCTCGAACATGATCTCGGGAATCTTCGGCGGCATGGGCGGCTGCGCGATGATCGGCCAGACGATGATCAACGTCAAGGTCTCGGGCGCGCGCACGCGCATCTCGACGTTCCTCGCGGGCGTCTTCCTGCTCATCCTCGTCGTCGTGTTCGGCGACATCGTCGCGCTCATCCCTATGGCCGCGCTCGTCGCCGTCATGGTGATGGTCTCGGTGGGAACCTTCGACTGGCACAGCATCCGGCCGTCGACCCTGAAGCGCATGCCGAAGAGCGAGACGCTCGTCATGGTGGCGACCGTCGCGATCGTCGTCGCGACGCACAACCTCGCCATCGGTGTCATCGCGGGAGTGGTGGTCGCGATGGTGCTCTTCGCCCGTCGGGTCGCGCACTTCGCGACGGTGACGAGGACGGTGGATGACGGCGTCGCGCGCTACATCGTCGACGGCGAGTTGTTCTTCGCGTCGTCGAACGACCTGACGACGCAGTTCGACTACGCGGGCGACCCCGAGCGAGTCGTCATCGACTTCTCGCGATCGCACCTGTGGGATGCGTCGACGATCGCCTCGCTCGACGCCATCACGACGAAGTATGCCCGTCACGGCATCCAGGTCGAGGTCGTCGGCTTGAACGCCTCGAGCACCTCGTTGCGCGAGCGGCTCTCGGGGCGCCTGGGCGGCGAGGGGTAGGTCCCGTTCCGCGCGCTTCAGCGCAGCTTCAGGCTCGAGGCGACACACTGGAGCCGGAGGTACGCATGAGGATTCTGGTTGTCGACGACGAGGCGCGCCTCGCCGATGGCGTGCGACGCGGCCTTGAGGCCGAGGGATTCGCCGTCGATGTCGCCGGAAACGGTGTCGACGGGCTCTGGTTCGCGGAGGAGTACACGTACGACGCGATCATCCTCGACATCATGATGCCGGGCATGAGCGGCTACCGCGTGTGCGAGAAGCTGCGCGCGGCGGGCGATTGGACTCCCGTGCTCATGCTCACGGCGAAGGACGGCGAGTGGGACCAGGTCGAGGCGCTCGACACCGGCGCCGACGATTTCCTCAGCAAGCCCTTCTCTTTCGCCGTGCTCGTCGCTCGCATCCGCGCCCTCGTGCGCCGGGGCTCGCGCGAACGCCCGGTCGCGATCGAGGTCGGTGACCTGCGGCTCGACCCCGCGGCGAAGCGCGTCTCGCGCGGCGACGTCGCGATCGACCTGACATCACGTGAGTTCGCCGTCCTCGAATTCCTCGTACGGAATGCCGGCGCCGTCGTCTCGAAGCGCGATGTGCTCGACAACGTGTGGGACGTCGACTTCGACGGCGACCCGAACATCGTCGAGGTCTACGTGCGGCACCTTCGCAACAAGATCGACCGACCGTTCGGAGTGACCTCGATCGAGACGCTCCGCGGCTCGGGATACCGGCTGGGCGTGGCACGTGCGTAACCGGTCGGTGAGGTTTCGAGCTGCACTCGGTGCGGCACTCGCGGTCGCGGTGATCCTCGTCGTGGGTGCGTTCGGATTCGTCGCGCTGCTTACGGGCGCTCTGCGCGCGAACATCGAGGAGTCGGCGGCGCTCGACGCCGAAGCGGCGGCGACAAGTCTCGAGGGCAGCGGATCGACGACTCTGCCCGACGACGACCGGTTGCTCGTGCTCGTGGATGAGAGCGGTCGTGTCGTCTCGGCGAGCGACGAGGACATCGCACTTCCCGAACCGGTGCCGAATGACGACGTCTTCACCGCGCGGGTCGACGGCGACGAGGTTGTCTTCGCGAGTGAAGACGTCGAGATCGGCGACACCGACTACCGTCTGCTCGCCGGCCGTTCGCTCGATGATGCGAACGAGGCGGTCGCGACGGTAACCGGTCTGCTCGGTGTCGCGGTGCCCCTGATCGTGCTGCTCGTGGGTGCGACGACGTGGATCGTCGTCGGGCGCTCCCTCGCCCCCGTCGAGCGCATCCGCTCCGAGGTCGCGTCGATCGAGGCGTCGGGTCTCGATCGTCGCGTGCCCGTGCCTCCGTCGGGAGATGAGATCGCCCGCCTCGCCGAGACGATGAACGGCATGCTCGCTCGCCTCGAAGGTGCGAGCATCGCGCAGCGCCGCTTCGTCTCGGACGCCTCGCATGAACTCCGCTCACCCCTCGCTTCGATTCGCCAATACGCCGAGGTCGCCTCGCTGCACCCCGACCGCATCGACGCGAGCGAGCTGTCCGCGACGGTGCTCGCCGAGGGTGCGCGGTTGCAGGCGATCATCGAGTCGCTCCTGATCCTCGCGAAGCTCGACGAGAGCGCCGCGACGATCGACCGCAGGCCGGTCGATCTCGACGATATTCTCCTGACGGAATGCAGTCGTCTCCGCTCGTCGACGACGCTCACGATCGACGGCTCGGGCATCACCGCCGCTCGCGTCTCAGGCGACGAGCGGCTGCTCGCACGCGTCATCCGCAATCTCGCCGACAATGCCGCGCGGCATGCGCACTCACAGATCGCGGTCGCGTCGACCGACGTCGACGGGGTCGTCACGATCGTCGTCGAGGATGACGGCTCGGGCGTACCCGCGCCGGAGCGCTCCCGCGTGTTCGACCGGTTCGTGCGTCTCGACGAGAGCCGAGCGCGTGACGCCGGAGGGTCAGGACTCGGGCTCGCGATCGTCGCCGACATCGTGCGCGCCCACGGGGGAAGCGTCGCCGTCGACGACTCCGCCCTCGGCGGGGCACGGTTCGTCGTGCGTCTTCCCGCGTCCTGAGAACCTGCTTCCTGAAGGTTGCTTCAGGGAGCTTCAGGTCTGCTTCAGCGCTCCCCCGAGAAGCTGAGGGCATGGAAGAGAACACGACCCCCCAGCCCCAGTCCCCCGCACCCGTCGCAGCAGCCGCGCCCGCCGAGCGCCGCCCGCTCTGGCGTCGACGCGGCGTGCTCATCGGAGTCGGTGCCGCCGCCGTCGTGCTGCTCGGCGGAGCCGGCGCGGCCTACGCCTTCGACGAGTTCGGCGACGACGACCGCGACACCGTCGCGGTGCAGCAGGTCGCCTCGACGGATGCGCCCCAGGCGACCGACAGCCGCGACTCCGACGACGTGCCCCTCACGTCGGACGAGTTCGACCGGGCGAGTGCAGCGGCTCTCGCCGAGGCGGACGGCGGACGCGTGACCGACGTCGACCGCGATGACGACGCGGGCAACGCGTACGACGTCGATGTGCTGCTCGACAACGGCGACGAGCTCGAGATCGAGCTCGACGCCGACTTCCGCGTCACGTACACCGAGCTCGACCCGCGCGACTGATCGCGCGCGCACGCGGCTGCGCCCCCGCTCCGGATGAACGAATCCGGTGCGGGGGCGCAGTCGTGCGTGTGCCTACTGCTGCTGCGTCCTCCGCGATCGGCGGAAGATCAGCACGCCGAGGGCGGCGACCAGCAGACCGAGTCCGAGCAGCAGGCCCGCCGGGATGCCGGTCAGGGCGAGTCCGTCACCGCTTCCCGCGGGGTCCGAACCGTCGGTGCCGTCGTCCGGGCCACCGGTTCCGGGCTCTCCCGGAGTTCCGGGCTGAGTCGGGTTTCCGGGTTCACCGGGCTCCCCCGGTTCTCCGGGCTCACCAGGTTCTCCAGGTTCACCCGGCTCTCCGGGCTCCCCCGGCTGACCCGGGTCGCCCTCGGCCGGCAGCACCTCGAGGTCGATCGCGACCTCGATGTTGCCCTCCGCGCCGAGCAGCGTGACGGTGTGCGTACCGACCTCGACGTCGGGAACCGTGAAGGTGAGAGACGCGTCGCCGGCGTCATCCCCCGTCAGAGTGCCGAGCGCGACGGGGTCGCTGCGCAGTTCGGCGTCGAGCGTGTTGCCCGCGCCGAGCAGACGCACGTCGATCGTCACGCGGGAGCCGATGCGCGCCGACTCGGTCGACAGCACGGCACCCACGACGGGGATCGGCTCGGAGAGCGTCTCGTTGCCCGCGGCATCCGTCGCCCGAGCCTCGACCAGGCCGCCGGCCGCGTCGATCGCGACCGGTCCGGCGTAGTCGGCCCAGTCGCCGCCGTCGACGCGGTACTCGACCGCGGCGAGACCCGTGCCCGCGTCATCCGCCGAGACGGTGAGCGTGCGGTCCCTGACCTCGGCGAAGAGCGTCGGCGCGACCGTGTCGGCGACGGCGCTGTGCACCTGCACCTCGACGAGGCCGGCGGCCCAGTGCGCCTGGTTGCCGTTGTGGTCGTTGATGACGTCGGCGACGTCGACGCGGACGTAGCGCCACTCCCCCGCGAGCGCGTCGGTCGTGAAGCCGACGGTGCGGTTGTCGAGGCGGGTCGCGAGGCGCGTCCACTCGACTCCGTCGAGGCTTCCCGACACTGTGTACGTCGAATACGTCTCCGAGCCGTTCCAGGCGCGCCACGAGAAGTCGACGCGCGAGAGATCGGTCGGTTCGGCGAGGTCGACCTGCCAGTGGAACGGGACCGTCGTCGGCTGGAAGTAGTTCGAGCTGTCGCCGGTGAGCGCGAGGTTGACCGCGACGCCGTCGTTCGCGTACGCCGGGGCGCGGCCGGCGGCAGCGGTGCTCGCCGACGAGTCCTTGCCCTCCGAGACGATCTCGGTGAGCGACGGGATCACGATGCCGCCCGTACGCTCCTCCAGCCGCCAGTTCGGGCGGAAGGGCAGCGTGAGGGAGTCGTCCTCGATCTCGAGCGGCAGCCAGACGTACGCCGAGTCGCCGAGCTTCTTCGAGTTCCAGCGGTCGCCCATGTACAGGTAGTCGCGGCCGCCGTCGACGCGCTGCACCGTCGCGATGTTCGTCGACTGGCTGAAGTACGTCGTGTTGTTGCCGAGTTCACGCAGCTCCGACCATCCGTCGGGGTCGGTGATGTCGCTCGTGACCGCGTAGCGCGTCTGGTTGGGGTACCAGCCCGACTGGCCCGACGTGACGATGAAGTACTTGCCGTCGGCCTTGACGACGGCGGGAGCTTCGCGGTGACCGCCGACGAAAAGCGGGTACGAGGCATCGACGTCGACGTCGGTGTAGTCCTCGGTCAGCGGGTACAGGCGCATGTCCTGGTGGTCCTGCGCCGAGATGAGGTACGCCGCGTCGCTGTCGGGGTCGGACCAGACGGTGAAGTCGCGCGATCCGTAGCCGCCGAGGCCGTCGGTGCCGGGGTAGGTCGGGTCCTGCTCGGTCGTGCCGACCTCGCCCACGCCGGGGCGATAGTTGCGCACGACCTCGTAGTCGCCGTCGATCGTCGGGCTCGAGAGCACGATGAGGTGCGACGCCGCGTAGCTGTCGGCGGTCTCCCAGTGGCCCCACAGCACGAAGCGGTCGGTGGCCTCGTTGTAGATGAGCTTCGGGCGCTCGATCTTGCACTCGGGGCCTGCGTACGTGCCGGTGACGCAGACTTTCGGCGTCGCCGTCGTGACGATGTCGTGCACGTGCTCCCAGTTGAGGAGGTCCTGCGAGCGGTAGAGGCTCACGGCGTTGAGGATGGCGCGGTCGTGCGACTTGTTCTCGCCGACCCAGTAGTACCAGCCGTCGTGCTGCAGGAATCCGCCGCCGTGGGCCTGAATCGAGTTGCCCTCGGTGTCGTACCAGGTGCGTCCGAGCGGCGCGGATTCGTAGCCCTCGGTCGGCACGAGATCGATGCGGTACGCCGCGGATGCGCGGCCGCTCGCGGTTCCGTTCTTGATGGCGACGGCCGTGACCGTGGCATCCGCCGCGACCTCGAACGGACCCTCGTAGCGCGTGCCGACCGTGCGGGTCGGGGTCGTGCCGTCGAGCGTGTAGAAGATCGAGGCGCCAGCGGTGGCCGTCTCGAGCGTCACCGTCTGCGCGGCGGCGTACGAACCCGCGGCGGGGCTGAGGGTCGGAGCCTGCACGACGAGGGGCGCCGTGTCGACGGCGACCTCGCCCGCGGCGACCGCGAGCCACGCGATGACAGGTGCTTCCGAACCGGATGCCCGGCTGGCCGTCACCGTGACGGGCGCCGAGCCATCGGTCGTGAACGTGCCCGAGATCATCGCGGTGCGGTTCGTGGTGTTGACCGTGACCGTCTCGCCGATCTTCGTCGCCGTGCCCGACCCGGTGCGCGCGTCGAGACGCACGGTGCGGGGGCCCGACCACCATTCGGTGACGCCGACCGTGATCGTGTAGGTGCCCGCGGTGAGGCCCGGCAACAGGTAGCTGAGGCCGAGCTGCGAGTTGTTGATGCCGTACTGGCCGTTGGAGTACTTGTCGGCCGGTGTCGTGCCGGCGCGGGTGCCGTCGCGACCGCTCGCGACCCAGCCCCACGAGCCGTTGCTCGATGCCTGGTCGGCCCGGTCGTTGAGCAGGCCGCCCTGCGCGCGCACGGCCTCGACGGCGGGTGACGTGCCCGTCTGGCCGGCGTCGATGAAGTAGCGGAGGTTCTCGGGGATCGTCTCGACGAGCGCCTCGACGGGGAGGGAGTCCTCGACGAGACCCGGCACGGTGAACGTGCGGTAGTGCTGGTCGAAGGTGAGGTCGCGGAGATCCCACGCGACGGCCGCATCACGCACGCCGCCGCCCTGGGTGTCGACCGCGACGGTCTCGGGCAGTGTGGTGCCGCCGCCGACGTAGGCGACGGCGTTCACGGGGGAGTCGAGCGCAATCGGGTCGTCGGGCGCCGCGTGCGCAGCTGATGCCCCGAGGGGAAGCAGTCCTGCGACGAGAAGCGCGCCGATGGCTCCGGCTGCGAGGGGGCGGGCAAGGCGAGGTGACGTCTTCGTCATCGGTCCGTCCTGGAGGGGGTCGAGCCCGTTCGGCAGCGAAGGGGCATCCGGTCAACGCGAATGTTTACGTAAACATGTTTACGCAAACATCCACACAGGTCCGAGCATAGGGGGAGGGGCGACGTCTTGTCGAGAGTGTGACGTGCCGGCGTCCTGCTCGCGTTCGCCACGCAGGAGTACCGTTCGCGCGCCGGAGTACCGCATGAATGGCACTCCGCTGCAGTAGCGGTACTCCGACGCGCGGACCGCTACAACCCGGTGCGCGCCGCGATCAATTCCTTGATCTGCATATAGTCGGCCGGCACGACCTCGACGCGCTGCGGCAGGTCTTCGATCCCCTCGAACGATGCGGGCCGTTCGGGGTCGCGGCCGAGTGCTTCGCGGATGATCTCGGCGAACTTCGCGGGCAGCGCGGTCTCGAGCGCGAGCATCGGGATGCCCGGTGAGAGGTGCTGCCGAGCGACGTGTATGCCGTCAGCGGTATGCGGATCGATGACGACGCCGTACGTCTCCGACACCTCGCGGATCGTCGCGACGCGATCGGCGTGCGTCGAGCGCCCCGAGACGAATCCGAACTCGTGGATGCGCGCGAACTCGGGCATACCAGAGAGGTCGAGCACGCCGGTCTCGTCGATCTCGCGGAAGACCTCGGCGACGCGCTCGGTGTCGCGGCCGAGCAGGTCGAAGAGGAACCGCTCGAAGTTCGATGCCTTCGAGATGTCCATGCTCGGGCTCGACGTGTGGTGCGTCTCGGCGGCCGCGCGTACGCGGTACACGCCGGTGCGGAAGAACTCGTCGAGCACGTCGTTCTCGTTCGTCGCGACGACGAGGTTCTCGATCGGCAGCCCCATCATGCGCGCGATGTGACCGGCGCAGACGTTGCCGAAGTTGCCCGACGGCACCGCGAACGAGACCTTCTGGCCCGGTCCGTCGGTCGCGAGCAACCAGCCGTGGAAGTAGTACGCGACCTGCGCGACGACGCGTGCCCAGTTGATCGAGTTGACCGTGCCGATCTTCTGGTGCGCCTTGTAGTCGAGGTCGCTCGACACGGCTTTGACGATCGCCTGGCAGTCGTCGAAGACGCCCTCGACGGCGAGGTTCACGATGTTCGGGTCGTCGAGACTGAACATCTGCGCCCGCTGGAAGGCGCTCATCTTGCCGTTCGGGCTGAGCATGAAGACGCGGATGCCGCGGCGCCCGCGCATCGCGTACTCGGCGGCGCTGCCCGTGTCGCCCGACGTCGCGCCGAGGATGTTGAGCTCGCTGCCGTCGCGCGCGAGCGCGTACTCGAACAGCGCGCCGAGCAGCTGCATCGCCATGTCCTTGAAGGCGAGCGTCGGGCCGTTCGAGAGGGCGAGGATCGACAGGGGAGTGCCGTTCTCGTCGCCGAGGGGGAGGAGCGGGGTGATGTCGGCCGCGTTCTCGCCCGCGCGCACGTTGCTGTACCGCTCGGCCGTGTACGTCTCGCGCGTCAGCGTGCGGAGCGTTTCGGTGGGGATGTCGTCGGCGAATCGCGAGAGCACCTCGAATGCGACATCCGCGTACGACAGTCCGCGCCACGACTCGAGGTCGTCGGCGCTGATCTGCGGGTACTCGACGGGCATGTAGAGGCCGCCGTCGGGTGCGAGCCCGGCCAGGAGGATCTCGGAGAACGTGCGCTGCTCCGCGTGTCCTCGTGTCGATTGGTATCGCATCGGTCAACCGCCTCTTCTCGCCGAACGCCCCTGCAACTCTTCCATACGAGCGGCAGGGGCGTGGGCGATCAGCGCGCGGGTGTCAAGCCACTTGGCTCCGAATCCGTTGAAGGCGACCTTGACGCGCCAGCCGTAGTTCTTGTTCGGCGGCACGGTCGCGGTGTGACGCGCGACGATCACGCCGTGGTTGATGGCGCGCAGCTCGACGCGCACCCACTTGGCGCTCAGGCGGCGGACCAGCCTCCGTCGGAGGCGAGGATGACGCCGTTGATGTTGACGCCGTCGTTCGAGAGCAGGAACGTGATCGACGCGGCGAGGGCATCGCCCTCAACGGCCTCGGGCATGACGGCCATGCCGGCGCGCACGCGCTCGGCGCCGAGGGGCGAGGCGAACGTCGCTTCGATGTTCGTGATGGTCGGGCCGGGGGCGACGGCGTTGACGCGGATGCCGCTCGGGCCGTACATGAACGCGCTCGACTTCGTGAGCCCCGCGACGGCGTGCTTCGACGCGGTGTAGGCGACGCCCGCCGCCGATCCGCGGAGCGCGGCCTCGGAGGCGACGTTGACGATCGATCCCTGGCCCTGGGCGAGCATCGTAGGGATGACGGCCCGCATGAGCTTCATCGTTCCGTCGACGTTGATCGCGAAGACGCGCTTCCAGACGGCGTCGGTGACCTCGCCGACGGGCGTCATGTCGTCCATGATGCCGGCGACGTTGGCGAGGGCGTCGATGCGATCGCCCGCGGCCGCGATGATGCGCGTGATCGCGGCGTCGTCGGTGATGTCGGCCTGCACGGCGACGATCTCGGCCCCGGGGGTCTCGCTGATGAAGTCGTCGAGGCGCTCCTGCGAGATGTCGACGGCGATGACGCGGCCGCCCTCGCGGGCCACGCGCGATGCCGTGGCGCGACCGATGCCCGAGCCGGCTCCCGTGACGATGACCGTCGAGCCCGTGAAGCGGCCGGCGTCGAGTCGCTCGGTCCATTCGGGGCGCACCGGTGTCGCGACCTCCTGCACGGCCTCCGCGACGGGCGCTGCATCGTCACCCGCCGGCACCTCTCCCGCCGCCGCCCGGCGCACGAGCTCGTCGAGCATGTCGGCCGAGAACGAGCCCTTGCTGAGCTTCACGAGGCGCTTGATGGCGAGGCGTCGCACGGGTCGCATGACATCGGGTGTCTGGCCGCCGCGCGCGAGCAGTTCGCGGATGATCGGCCCGCCGATGGGGTCGTCGATCCACGTGCCGACCGATGAGTCTCCGGTGAGGGGTGCGCCGTTCGCGGCCATGGTGTCTCCTTCGTCGTGGGTTACCGGACAACACTGTCCGGTAGTACGCTACACCCGTGCCGTCGACAGCGAAAGCCAACCGCGGGCCGAGTGCCGGCCCCGCCAATCGGCGTGCGCTCATCGACGCCGCGCGCGAGATCTTCGCGACGGAGGGCGTCACCGCACCCCTCAGCGCCATCGCGAAGCGTGCCGGAGTGGGGCAGGGGAGTCTCTACCGCCACTTCCCCGAGCGCGTCGACCTCGCCGTCGCCGTCTTCGACGAGAACCTCGGTGAGCTCGAGGTCGAGGTCGCGCGGCCCGAGACGACGCTCGACGACCTGCTCGAGCGCGTCATCGAGCAGGCGCTCGTCTCGACGACGATCATCGACATGATGACGCTCGAACGCCACGACGACCGTCTTCTCCACCTGCAGACGCGCATGGACGCCATCATCGGCAGCGTCCTCGACCGCGAGAAGGCGGCGGGTCGCATCGGCACCCACGTCGTCGCCGGAGACGTGCTGCTCGCGATCTCGATGCTCGCGAGCATGCTCGTGCGCACCGATGCCTCCGAGCGCCGCACGGTCGCCACTCGCGCGTGGGCGCTCTTCCACTCCGCGTTCGCCCCGCACTGACATCCGCGGGGCTGGGCTCAGAGCCCCCGCATCGTCACGGCCCCCGTGATCGCGCCGCGGAACGGCGGATACGAGAGCAGACGCACCGCCGAATCGCGGGCGAAGGCACGCGCTGGTCCGAGCGGCGATCCCATGGTCATGTTGAAGAGCGCGCGCCGCGTCGCCGCCGCAGCCGCGCGTCGCCGGGTGCGGTCGTAGTGCCCGGCCTCCGCGTCGAACGCGCCGACACGTGCGGCCTCGACGACGCGCACCGCGGCGACGGCGTCGATCCAGCCGAGGTTCATGCCCTGCCCGCCGATCGGGCTCACCTCGTGGGCCGCATCGCCGACGAGGAGTACCCGGCCGACCGCCATCCGCTCCGCGAGATGCTGTCGTGCCTCGAACGCGCGCGTCTCGCTCGCCGTCGCGGGATCGAGCGTCGCCCCCAGCCGCTCCTCGACGATGCGCGCGAGTGCGCCCGCCGTCGCCTCCGGGTATGGCGGGGGAGTGAACGCGACCCAGCGCCGCAGTCCGCCGGGCAGGGGGAACGACTCGACGACGCCGCCCGGCTCGAGGTGCAGCAGGGCCGTCGCGGGGTCGAGGTCGCCGCCCGGAACATCGGCCATGAGATACCGCGCTCGGCCCGGTCGCGCCGTCCACCCGATGTCGAGCCCCGAACGGATGCCGCTGCGCACGCCATCCGCCGCGATGACGAGTGCCGCGGTGCGCGAGCCTGCGGCACCGAGCGCGACCTCGACGTAATCGCCGCGATCGTGAACGGCTTCGACCGTCACGCCGCGGTGGAGCGCACCCGGGGCCACCGCCGCGAGCCGCTCGGTGAGCATCGCCTCGGTGCGGGCCTGCGGAAGGGTTACGACGGGAGTCGCGCCGCCGAACTCCACACGAGCGAGATCGACTCCCGCGCTCGAGACGACGCCCGCATCGAGCAGCACGCCCTCGTCACGCACGCGTTCGGCGAGGCCCGCGCGCGCGAGGGCGGTGAGGCCGGGCGGGTGGATGCCGATCGCCCGCGACCAGTCGACGGGCGCGTCGCGGGAGTCGTAGACGTCGACGGTCACGCCGCGCTGGGCGAGCAGGATCGCGGTGAGGAGTCCGACGGGCCCCGCGCCCACGACGACGACTCCGCCGGCGCGTTCGACGGCATCGGTCATGCGGCTCTCCGGTACGACAGGTCGAGTCGCGACGGCACGCCCGTGCGCACGACCCAGCCGGCGGGCGCGACGCTCCGCAGTTCGCCCGGCGTGAACGAGCGGCGGATCGACGTGAGCCCATCGGCGCGGATGAACGAGCGGCGGAGGAGCGTCGACTGGAACGGCCAGGTTCCCGCCGCGAAGGCCGCGTAGGCGAACCGGCTGCGGGCGATGTCGCTGTGCACGGCGATGCCGCCGGGCGTGAGCAGTTCCTCCGAATCGGCGAGCACCGTGCTGAGCTCGGCATCATCGAGATGGTGCAGCACGTGGTTCGAGATGACGACGTCGAAGCGCTCGCCGTCGGCCACGAGCTCGCTGCTGTGTGCGCGGCTCACCTGCAGCCCCGTCGTGGGGCGCGCGGAGGCCCACGCATAAGCGCGCGGGTCGGGATCGACGGCCACGGCCCGCAGCAGCAACCCGTCGCGCGCGGCCCACGCGAGGAGTGCGCGCGGCACATCGGCACCGCCGGCCCCGATGTCGAGCAGGCGCGACGGCCGTTCCGCCGAGAGCAGCGGGCGGATGTCGCGGCGATAGATCCCCCGCCAGCCCGCGACGAAACGGTTGACGAGCGGGAACTGCGCGTAGGTGCGATCGAGTAGTTCGGCGTCGCAGTTCGGGTCATCCATGAGCTCCGTCGCCGTCGTGGCGCGACGGCGCAGATCGGGCGCCACGGATCAGCCGATGCGGGCCGTCATGAGGCCCGTCTCGACGGTCAGGCCGGGGCCGAACGCCATCGCCGCGACGCGGTCTCCATCGGCGGTCGCGTCGTCGTCGAGGATGTGGCGGATGACGAAGAGCACCGTCGCACTCGACATGTTGCCGAAGTCGCGGAGGGTGTCGCGCGCCGGCACTAGCTGGGCCTCGGTGAGTGCGAGCTTCGCCTCGACCTTGTCGAGGATGCTGCGCCCGCCGGGGTGGATCGCCCAGTGCGCGACGGTGTCACCGATCGTTCCGGCCTCGAGCGCGGCGGACGCACCGTCATCCTCTCGGAAGAGCGGCCGCAGGGCGCCGACGATGTGCTCGTCGATGATGTTGGGCACGTACGTCGACAGCACCATCTCGAAACCGTGGTCGCCGATGTTCCAGGCCATGTCGCCCTCGCCGACGGGCGTGATGACGGTCTCGAAACGATCGAGGTCGAGCGCGCGCTCGCCGGGTGCGAGGGGGCGCTGCGAGACGATGCCGGCGGCGGCGCCGTCGGCGAAGAGCGATGACGCGACGATCGTGTCGGGGTCGTCCGACGAGCGCAGGTGCAGGGTGCAGAGTTCGGCGCTCACGACGAGCACGACGGCGTTCTCGTCGGCGAGGGCGTACTGCCGCGCGGCGCGGAGGGCCGGCATCGAGGCGTAGCAGCCCATGAATCCGAGGTGGTAGCGCTGCACGTCGGGGCGGAGGCCGAGCTCGCGCACGATCATGAAGTCGGGGCCGGGCGCGTAGAAACCGGTGCACGAGACGGTGACGACGTGCGTCACGTCGGAGGCCTCGATGCCGGGGCACGCGTCGACCGCCGCGCGCGCGGCCTCGACGAAGAGCTCGGTCGCGGCCCGCGCGTAGACCTCGTTGCGGGCCTTCGTGCCGGGGGAGAGCAGCTCGCCGCTCGCCTGATCGAAGAACAGCGGCTCGCCCTCGTGCGGCGCGAGAGTGAGTTCTTCGATGACCGTGTGACGCGTCTCGATGCCCGAGACGTTGAAGGATGTCGCGACGATGCGCTGCGCGAGGCGGCTGAGTCCGGGCTGCGCCGCGAAGACGTCACGCACCTCGTCTTGGATGAGCACCGTCGACGGGACGGCGGTCTGGAGGGATCTGAGCGTGACGGTCATGGGTCAGTCTAGGCACGCGGGTGCCCCCGGCCGACAGGGGGTTGACGGCACTCTGTGCAGAACCTCAGCGGAACGCGAGCACCGAATCGCCCCAGCCGCGCCGGAGTGCGGCATCGGGGTCGGCGACGACCTGATCGGCGCGATCGATGACGAGCACCTCGCGCGCGGCGGTGTCGTAGGTCGGCCACGGCAGATCGTCGGTCGAGGGGATGCCGGTGTGCGCGAATGCCGTCCACCGTGAGCGCATGCGCTGCGAGAGCTCTCGACCCTCGCGACGACCGCCGAGCTTGAAGGTCGGGTCCTTCGGGCCGCCGTCGAGGTTGCCCCAGACGTACGGGAGCTCGGTGCCGTGCGCCGCGCCGAGACCGATGAGGCTCAGGGCCCGGGTCGTGAAGTCGAAGCGGTACAGGTAGGTCGGTGCGACGGCCGAGTGCCCCTCGGCGAGCCAGACGGTGGGCATACGGAAGCCGATGTCGGTCGCGATCCCGAGGCCGAGCACGCGGCTGCGGACGCCTTCGTATGCTCCGAGCACCTGCGCGCGCGTGGGCAGGTCGAGGTCGGGGTTCTCGGAGGCGAGGTTCTCGAGCATCGTCGTGATGGCCGGGCCCGTGATGGGCATGAGCGGCGACTTCATGAATTTGAAGAGCGTCGCCTCGTCGCGGTTCGTGCCGATGATGAGGGGCACGGCGAGGCCGCGCCCGTTGCGGATGGCCTCGACCGGATGCTCGGGGAGGAGGTCTCCGTCGACGACGGGCGCGAACGCGAGGTTGCCGGGCGCGTCGGAGGGCACATCCGCGTACACCTCCGTGCCGGCATCCACGATGGTGTCGACGTCGAGGGAGCGGAGCGTTGCCACGTCGCTCGCGGCGACTCCGACGGTGGACAGGAATCGCTCGGCGACCAGGCGCGCGCGATTCGAGTCGTAGATCGACGTCGCCGGCGAACTCTCGATGATCGCGCGGTGGAAGAGTCCGCTCGCGCTCGGTGTCGCGAGGAGCGCGGTGGTGAGTCCGCCGCCCGCAGACTCGCCGAACACGGTGACGTTGGCGGGGTCGCCGCCGAACGCCGCCGCGTTCTGCTGCACCCATTCGAGGGCGAGCAGCACATCGCGCAGGGCGAGGTTCGAGTCGAAGGTCGACTCGTCGCTCGAGAAGGAGCTGAGATCGAGGAAGCCGAGGGCGCCGAGCCGGTAGTTCACGGTCACGACGAGGACGTCGCCCTCGGTGACGAGGTGCGTCGCGTCGAACATCCGTTGGCTGCTCGAGCCGAAGGTGTAGGCGCCGCCGTGCAGCCAGACCATGACGGGTCGCCCGGGCGCGGCGTCGGAGGCCTTCCAGACGTTCAGCAAGAGGCAGTCCTCGTCGATGACGGCGCCGGGGCCGAGCTGCATCGCGGGGCTGCGCTGCTGCGGTGCGACGGGACCGAACGCCGCAGCGTCGATGGCGTCGGCGGGTGCCGATGCGGCGACGGGGGCGCGCCAGCGCAGGTCACCCGTCGGGGCCTGGGCGTAGCGCATGCCCTTCCACACCGCGACCGTGCCGTCGTCGCGGCCGCGGAAGCGCCCTGATGTCGTGTCGGCGAGAACGGGACGCAGTGTCGTCATCGGTGTGCCCTTGTCGTTCAGTCGGCGTCGTTCAGTCGGCCGCTCGTGTGCCGAGACCGCGGAGATGTGCGACCTCGGCGAGATCGGTGCGGAATCGGTCGAGGGTCGAGAGCGTGTACATGCCGTCGATCTGGCGGCTCTCCCACAGCGAGTGGATGCGCTTGAGGTCGGCCTGCCGGCTCTTCCAGCCGATGCCGTCGATCACGGCGATGACCACCTGGCGCGGCAGCCGCACATCGGCCATCTCCTCGATCTCGCGCACCGCGTCGGTGAGCTTCGAGCCCGTCGAGTCGAACCCCTTCGCGGCGACGACGATCTCGGCGTCGCGCCCGCTCGGGATGACGAGGTCGCACGGCGCCAGCCGATTGTGCCGGCCGTGGAACTTGGTGCGCGTCTCGCACTCGAGCCCGAGGTCGCGCGCGATGGCCTCGATCTCGTCTTCGAGTCGTCGGCCGGACACCCCGGCGCGGATCGCCGAGGTGCGCGTGCCGGCGCGGGCGACGAGGAGGTCGCCGAAGTCGTAGGTGCGCGACCGCTGCTGCTCGAGCATCGCCACGAGGGCGAAGGTGTCGTCGAGGTAGTCGATGAGGCCCGCCGGGTCGGCGCGGGCGAGCGACACCCAACCCGAACTGCCGAGCGCGTGACGCAGTTGGTTCTTCAGTCGCTCCTGCGAGAGGCCGACGGCGAGGCCGAGGGCGGGAACCCACTCGGGAGACGCGGTGATCCACGCGGTGAGTGCCGGGCGGTCGACCACGGGCAGGGCGGCGAGGCTGGCCGCGGCCGACTTCAGGCTCGCGGTCGCCGGAGACGCGGCGAGCGGATCGACGTGGGGGGTCATCTGGCCGAGGGATGCGACGTACTCGTCGAACGTGGGGATCGGCATCAGTCGCGACCGATGAAGACGTACTCGGAGACGGCGGTGCGCGTCGCAGTGGCGTGCGTGCCGAAGCTGTACGTGTGCGTGAACTCGCGCACCTCGACGTGCTTCTTCACCTGCCCGAGCAACTCGGCGATGCGCTCGCGGCCCGGCACGGCGTTCGAGGAGTAGGAGAGCACGATCGCGCCCGAGTCGCGGAACTGGTCGAACGTGCGCGCGAGGGCGTCGTCGATCGTGCGCTTGTAGGCGAAGGGCGTGAACTTCTTGGCGATCTTCTTGGTCTTCGTCTCCTCCATGATGACCTGGCCGCGCCAGTACACCGAGAGGCCCTCGAGGAAGTGGTACCGCTTCATGTAGTCGGCGTCGTCGCGCGGGGGAGCGTAGGGCGGGTCGAGGTAGACGATGTCGTACTCGTCGGCAGGCAGATCGGCGACGTCGCCCGTGACGGCTCGGCTCGAGCGACCGTTGTCGAACACGGTCGCGTTGTAGTCGGCGACGCGCTCGCGGAAGTGGTCGGCCATGGACAGGTGCAGGTCGCGGCGGCCGTCGTCGTAGCGCGTGCCCGTGAAGGTGAAGACGCCGCGGGGCTGCTTGCGCGCCGCGGAGAGGACGAGCGCCGAGATCGCGACGTCGCGTTGGAAGCCGTCGAGGCGATCTATGTGCGACCACGCCGAATCGAGGAACCGGCGGTCGGCGGCGCTCAGGAAGATGCCGTCGAACTTCTGCTGGATGAAGTCGCGGTCGTCGGCCGCCGGGCCGCAGATCGTCTCGACGAGGTCGTCGCCGAGCGTCGTCGTCGAGTTCGCGACCGTGGCACGAGCGATGACCGTGGGGAATGTCAGGAAGTCGTTGCTCGTCACCTCGAAACCGCGTGCCTTGAGGAGGTACGAGACGACGCCCGAGCCGCTGAACGCGTCGAGCGCTCGGGTGCCGCCGATCTCGTGGAAGACCTCGTTGAGCGCGGGGACGAGCTTGTACTTCGAGCCCATGTAGCGCAGACGCGGGAAGCGCGCGACCTGAGCGGGGGTCTCGGGGCCGGGGGTCTCGGGGCCGGGGGTCGCGGGGATGGGGGAGGTCGCGACGGGTCTCGCGGGAGCGACCGTCGACTGCGCACCGGAGCGGGGCGCGAGGTCGAGGGGCATGGAGAACAGTCTGCATGATGCCTCCGACAGCGGTGCGCGGGCGCGCGCGGGGAGGAGTGGGGTGAAGGAGTCAGCGCTCGCCGCAGTGCCTAGAAGGGTGGGGGATCGGTATCGCTGGTGTAGCCGGTGGGGCTGGTCCAGCGCCGGCGGGGTGGTTTCGGGTCGAGGGTGAGGTTCTCGTCGGGCCAGTCGTGGGTGGCGCGGTCCGAGTCGGGTCCGTCTGAGGGCGCGCTTGAGGTGAGGAGGTGCTCGAGAGTTGCTCGAACGTCGGCGCTCTTCGTCGATTCGGGTGGCTGTTCGGGTCTCTGCTCTGATGTCTTCTCGGGTCGGAGAAGGGTGACGTGTTTCAGCTTGTGCTCGGGTGGGCAGAGTGGTGCGAGGTTGTCGATGTCGGTTCTTCCGCCGTGGGCCCAGTCGTGGATGTGGTCGACATCTCCGGTGGCGGCGAGGCTGTTGCATCCGGGTCTGGAGCAGCGTTGGTAGGTGAGGGTGAGCCAGTCGCGTTGTGCCTGTGATGGTCGGTACTGCGTGCGGTCGAGGTAGAGCGGTTCGGCCGTGATGGGGTCGACGATGAGGCGTCGGAATGCGGTCGCGGTGTCGAAGATGTGGCGGGCGGTCTCGGTGCTGATGGGGCCGTATCCGTCGATGGTGGCGACGTCGAGCCAGGGGTGCGCGGGGAGAGCTGATGCGGTGGGGTGATCGGTCGGGGTCGAGGTCGAGGTCGAAGTCGAGGTGGATGCGACACGTGTGTCACGGACGGGCTTCTCCAGGAGTCCCGCGATGAGCGGAACCGTGACGAGCACGCGCGTCTGCACCGCGGTAGAGGTTCCGGCGCCGGTGAGCCAGTCGGAAAGCTGGTCGGCACGCAGTTGATCACGAGTGCGGGTCTCGCCCGACGCCCGGGAGGCTTGCTTGGCGGTCGCATTCAAGCGGGCACGGATCTTGGCCCCGTCGAGGGCCGGGATGAGGGCGTGGAGCCACATCATCCCCTCCGGTGCATCCTCGAAGACGACCCGCCGTTCGGTGAGCGCACGCCGGTGGCGTTCGGCGAGGGTCGCAGCACTGAGACGGTCCCGGAGCCGCTTCGCCCGAGACCGGAACGATGCGACGGTGACGCGTCCGGCGATTCCGGCGAGTTCGGTATCGAACCGGGCGACGGCGTCGTGATCGTCCCACCCGGTGATGGCTTCGACGGCGGCACGCACGATCGGGTACGACGTGGCCCCGTCGAGGAACTCGAGCCACAGCTTCGGCAGTCGCGCCGCGAGCGTGTGGGCCTCGGACGCTTCGTTCAACACGGTCGCCGTTGGAATGAGCAACCGCATCGACAGCTCGGTCGCCGCGGCACGCACGGCCCAGTCACGCGCTTCGGCACGCGACATGAGTTCGGGCAAGACGTAGATGTGGGGATTCTCCCTGGCCATCCGAATCGCCCGCCCGATCGAAGCCAGACGACGTGCGGCAATGCGGTTCGTCTCGAACGCGAACTGCTCCGCATCGGTCATGACCATGTCGAGCAGCTCGGCCTGCGAGATCGTCACGCCCCGCGGGCCAGCAGGCTCGAGCGCACCATCAGCACCCTCGGGCATACCGCCCGCCCCACCCGTCGAATCGATCACATTAGAAGACTAGTTCGAACCACTGACATCCGCTCGCCCCGAGGACAAGCCTGGGGATAACTCGCCGCCTGCGCACAAAAACCTCCTCTCATCAGCACCAAAGAGTGACACCGCTTTACCCGGTTATCCACACCCGCCCTACACTCGACCACGTGACCTTCGCCGACAAGCCGACTCTGCACGGAGCATCCGTCACCCTGCGCCCCTTCACTCCGCGCGACATCGAAGCGATGGGGGCGGTGCTCGCCGACCCCGAGGTCATCCGCCTCACGGGCTCGGCGAACTCGACGGCCGACACCCTCGGCACGAGCCCCGAACTCGACCAGAAGGCGCGCGACTGGTACTCCTCGCGCGCGGACCAGACCGACCGCCTCGACCTCGCCGTGATCGATCGCGCGACCGACGAGTGCGTCGGCGAGGTCGTGCTGAACGACTGGTCGTCCGACGACGAGTCGTGCAACTTCCGGGTGCTCATCGGCCCGCGCGGTCGCGGCCGCGGACTCGGCACCGAGGCGACCTCGCTGCTCCTCGACCACGCCTTCTCGACGCTGCCGCTCCACCGCATCGAGCTCGAGGTCTTCGCCTTCAACCCCCGCGCCCGACACGTCTACGAGCGCAGCGGATTCGTCGTCGAGGGCACTCGCCGTGACGCCTTCGTCTTCGACGGCGAGCGCATCGATGCGATCGTCATGTCGATTCTCCGTCCGGAGTGGGAGGCGCGTTCTCACGCCCCGGGCGCGAGCAGCCCGCTCTCGTAGGCGAGGATCACGAGTTGCGCGCGATCGTGCGCGTAGAGCTTCGACATGATGCGGTTGACGTGCGTCTTCGCCGTGTGCGGCGAGATCACGAGGTCGTCGGCGATCTCCTGATTCGACCGCCCGCGCGCGACGAGCAGCAGCACCTCGCGCTCGCGATCGGTGAGCATCGCGAGCTCCGGAGGCGTCGGCAGCGACGACGCCGGCTGCAGGAACTTCGAGATGAGGGCGCGCGTCGCCGTGGGGGAGAGCAGCGCATCGCCCGCGTGCACCGACCGCACGGCACGGGCGATCTCGTCGGGTTCAGCGCCCTTGCCGATGAAGCCGCTCGCCCCGGCTCGGAGCGCCGCGACGAGGTACTCGTCCTCCTCGAACGTCGTGAGGATCAGCACGCGCGTCTCGGACAGGTCGGGATCGGCGCAGATCGCGGCCGTCGCCTCGATGCCGTCGACCTCCGGCATGCGGATGTCCATGAGCACGATGTCGGGCCGCAGCGACGTCGCGAGGGCGATCGCCTCGCGTCCGTTGACGGCCTCACCGACGACCGAGATGCCCGATTCGTGCGTGAGGATCTCACTCACCGCCTGTCGGATGAGCGACTGGTCGTCGACCACGAGCACGGTCGTCATGGGTTCTCCCGGCGGGTATCGAGGGCGGATGACGCGAGCGGCAGTGTCGCCGCGAGCCGATAGCCGCCCGGGGTGAGGCCCGTCTCGATCGAGCCCCGCACGGAGGCGACGCGCTCCCGCAGGCCGAGCAGGCCGTGACCGCTGCGCGCCTCGGCGGCGTTCAGTCGCGCGGCAGCGGGCAGCACGGGGTTCGAGACGACGACGAGCGCGGCGTCGTCGCCGACATCCACGAGCACATGTGCGCGCGCCTCGGCGCCGTGCTTGTGGGCGTTCGTGAGCCCCTCCTGGATGACGCGATACGCGACGAGACCGCTCGCCCCGTCGAGTCGCCCGATGTCGCCGTCGACGCGGACGTTGACGGTGAGACCCGCGTCGCCGAACTGCCGGACCAGGTCGTCGAGCCGGTCGAGGCCCGGTTGCGGAGATCGCGGCCGCTCGCCGTCATCCGTCTCGGCTCGCAGCACCTCGAGGAGGTCGCCGATCTCGCCGAGCACCGTGCGCGCCGCCGAGCGGATCGTCGCGAGCGCCGCTCGAGCCTGCTCGGGTCGAGCGTCGACGGCCGACGACGCGACCCCGGCGTTCAGGCTGATCACCGCGATCTGATGCGCGACGGCGTCGTGCAGATCGCGCGCGATGCGCAACCGCTCGTCGGTCACGCGGCGCTTCGCCTCCGCCTCGCGGGTCTCCTCGGCGCGCACCGCACGTTCGGTGATCGCGACGATGTACTCGCGGCGTGAGCGTGTCGCATCGCCGGCCGCAGAGGCGAAGGCGATGACGACCGCGAACTGGAACGTGCGCGGGTCGAAGACGGCCCCGATCGTCGCGAGCAGGCTGAGCACGAGCACCGCGACGACCGCCGAACTCGCGACGATAAGGGTCACGCGCCGCGTCGATCGGTTCGCGACGCCGAACATCGCGATGGCCGTCGCGAGCACGATGCCCGGCGAGAGGATGACGCAGGCCGCGGCGATCCCGTAGAGCACGAGGCAGATCGCGAGCACGGGGATCGGCCAGCGACGGCGGAAGGGGAGGATCACGGCCGGGGCCGCCACGAGGAGGATCTCGGCGAGACCCTCGGCGTGGAACTCCGCCTCGGGGAACGGCACGATCGCCGCGACGATGATGAGCGCAGCCGCGACGAGGTCGCCGATCCACGGCGCGAACCGCGGGTGCGGGTGGGCGGGATTCGCCATCGGATCGGCGTTCATGACACCAGTCTGCGGTGAGCCGCGCTCCGACGCGTCACCCCCACGCGGCATACGCCGTACCGCGGACGCGGTATCGAGGTGCCACCCCGGGGGTGACGCGGTCACGGGCTCGGGCGGCGAGGGTGGAAACGTCCCCCCGTCATCCCGTCTCAGGAGCTCCCATGAACGCCCCGATCATCTCGGTCAAGGACGTGCGCAAGTCGTACGGCCGCGGCCCCAACCGCTTCGACGCCCTGAAGGGAGTGAGCTTCGACATCTTCGAGGGCGAGAGCGTCGCGATCGTCGGCAAGAGCGGTTCGGGCAAGTCGACCCTCATGCACGTGCTCGCCCTGCTCGACGCCCCCACGAGCGGCTCGATCGAGCTCGAAGGCGTCGACACGACGACGCTCACCGGAGCGCGCCTCAACCGCACCCGCAACAAGACGTTCGGGTTCGTCTTCCAGCAGTTCTTCCTCACTGCGAACACGTCGGTGCTCGAGAACGTGATCCTGCCGCTCAAGATCGCCGGTGTGGGCCGCGCCGAGCGCAAGCGCCGCGGCCACGCCGCCCTCGAGCAGCTCGAACTCGACGACAAGGCGTCGAACAAGGCGCTCAACCTCTCGGGAGGTCAGAAGCAGCGCACGGTCATCGCGCGCGCCCTCGTCAACAACCCGCGCATCATCTTCGCCGACGAGCCCACGGGCAACCTCGACTCGGCGACGGGAGCGGTCGTCGAAGACATCCTCTTCGGTCTCAACCGCGAGAACGGCATCACGCTCATCGTCGTCACGCACGACGACGAACTGGCCGCGCGCTGCGACCGGCGACTCGTCATCCGCGACGGACTCCTCGTCGACACGACGGCGGAGGTGGCCGCATGAGGACCTCCGACCTCGTCGGCTCGGCCGTCGCCAACACCTTCCGCTCGAAGACGCGCACGATCCTGACGATCCTCGCGATCTTCGTCGGCGCCTTCACGCTCGCCCTGACGAGCGGCCTCGGCACCGGCATCAACCGGTACATCGACGACACCGTCACGTCGATCGGCGCCGAGGACGTCATGACCGTCACCGTGACATCCGACTCCCCGCTCGGTGTCAGCAGCGGACCGACCGAGTACAACCCCGACGCCGTCGCGAGCGGGCAGCCCGGCCCTCCCGGGGCGACGGTCGTCGCCATCACCCCCGACGACCTCGACACGATCGCCGCGATCGACGGTGTGCTCGACGTGCAGCCCACGAAGACGATCTCGCCCGACTACGTCGTGGCCGGCGACGGCACGAAGTTCGTCGCGAGCGTCGGCAACCTCGTCGCGGGTCAGACCCTGCAGCTCGCCGAGGGCGCCGCCCCCGACGACTCCTCGAGCGAGCTCGAGGTCGCCCTGCCCGTCTCGTTCGTCGAACCGCTCGGGTTCGCGGATGACGCGGCGGCGATCGGGCAGGCCGTCACGATCGCGATCACGGATGCCGATCGGGTGCAGCACCTCATCGAGGCGACCGTCGTGGGCGTCGTCGACACGAGCATCGCCGCGCCGACCGGAGCGAGCCTCGTGCCGAACCGCGCGCTGACGGACGAGCTGTACACGACCCAGTCGAGCGGGCTCGCGGCCGCCGAGCAGGAGCGCTACGCGACGGCGAGCGTGTGGTTCGACCCTGACGCGAGCGACGAGGAGATCGCGGCGCTCAAGGACCGACTGGCCGACGCCGGGTTCACGGGCACGACGGTCGCCGATCAGCTCGGTGCCTTCACGACGATCATCGACGCGATCGTGCTCGTGCTGAACGCGTTCGCGGTCATCGCCCTGCTCGCGGCGAGCTTCGGCATCGTCAACACCCTCTTCATGTCGGTGCAGGAGCGCACCCGCGAGATCGGTCTCATGAAGGCCATGGGCATGGGCAGCGGCAAGGTCTTCGGGCTCTTCAGCCTCGAGGCGGTGTTCATCGGCTTCCTCGGCAGCGCGATCGGCGTCGTGCTCGCGATCCTCGCGGGAACGGGCATCAGCTCGGCGCTCTCGGGCGCGCTGCTCGCTGACCTGCCGGGTCTCACGCTCATCGCGTTCGATCCGTTGTCGATCGCGACGATCATCCTCGTCGTCATGGGCATCGCGTTCCTCGCCGGAACGTTGCCCGCGGCACGGGCCGCGAAGGCCGACCCCGTGGAGTCGCTGCGCTACGAGTAGGGACGAACTCGACGGGCGGCGCAGATCACCGAAGCGTGTAGACGTTCTCGGAGATCTGCGTCGCCCCGCTCGGGATGGGGTGGTTGTCGGGGACGAGGGAGTACTGACCCGACCGAGTTCCTGTCGTCATCGGGCCTGTCGCTCCGCAGCCGGCGCCCCACTTCTCGGTTCCGTCCTCTTGCTCGCCTGGATCGATGAGAATGCAGTGCAGATCGGGTTCTCCCCTGAGCACATAGAGCCGGTTGCCGTTGTGCTCTCCGACGAAGCGGGCGCTGTCCGGGTCCATATCGTCGCCGAAATCGACGAGTACCGCCTCGCGGATCACGTCGTCGGCCGTCGCCTCGCGATCGAGCACCGCGAAGCCCTCACCGCCGACGCACCCCGTGAGCATCAGCAGACTGCCCGCGAGAAGCCCGCCGAGCACGGTCGATCGAAGCACCCCATGTCGTTTCCCCATCACTCCACCGTGTCACAGCGCGCGGCGGCGCGATAGCCTCGCGATTTTTCACGTCGTCCGGCCCGACCGGCGATGCGCCCTCCGATCTAGCCTCGTGACGTTCGCGTAGCTCGGAGGGCCTCATGACGACGAAGGACCGCACACGTACTGAGGCGATCCGACGCCGCGCGAACGAGGAACGACGCCGAGACGAGGCTCTGAGAAGGCGACGGCGCCTTCTCGTACAGATCGGTGTCGTGGTCGGCGGTGCGCTCATCGTCGTGGGCGGGGTGCTCGCCGTCACGGGTCTGTCCAGCCAGGCGCGTGAGGCGAGCACACCGTCGATCCGGACGACGGTCACGGTCGCGGGCACAGCGGCCGTGCCGTTCGTCGTCGAGGGTTCGACGGTGCGCATCGGCGAGCCCGACGCGCCTGTCGAGCTCTCGATCTACGAGGACTTCTCGTGCCTGCACTGCCAAGACCTCGACGCAGCAATCGAGCCCGTGCTCCCCGAGCTGATCGCGAGCGGCGACGTCGCCGTCGAGTACCACCCGATGCGCGTCGTCACGAACTTCGGCACGCGCGCCGGCAGTGCGGCGACGTGCGTCGCCGTCGGTTCGCCCGAGAACTGGATGACGGTGCACGCGGCGCTCTTCGCAGCCCATGACGCCGCCTCCGACGCGTGGTCGTACTCCGACCTGCGCGGGTTCGTCGCCGATCTCGGCGTCACCGACGAGGCGACGCTCGACTGCATCGAGTCGGGTCGGTACGCGCCCTGGATCGAGCAGAACACCCGCGTCGCGGCGGCGGAGGGCGTCACCGCGACACCGACCCTGCTCGTGAACGGCGAAGCGTCCGACATCCGTTCGGCGGAGGCGCTCACCGCAGCCGTCGAGGCGATCCTCGCGACGGATGACTGAGGCGCGCGCCGCGCGCGGCGGCTGGACGTTCGTCGTCTGCGGCGTCGCGGGCCTCGTCGCATCGTTCGTACTCGTCGTCGACCTCCTGCGGCTGCTGCGCGACCCCGACACCGTGCTCGCGTGCGACATCGGACCGTTCATCGCGTGCGGACCCGTCATGACGTCGCCCGCGTCGAGCGTGCTCGGCGTGCCCAACGCGCTCATCGGTGTCGTCGCGTTCACCGTGATCCTCACGCTGGGCGTGCTCCTCGTCTCGCGCGTCCGACTGCCCGCATGGGTCTGGCGGGCGCTCGCCGGAGGCATGGTGCTCGCCGCCGTCGCGATCACGGGGATGCAGGTCCAGAGCATCGTCGTCATCGGCACGCTGTGCGCGTGGTGCATGCTCGTGTGGGCCGTGACGATCCTGCTCGTCGTGACGGTGCTCGGCGAAGCGCTGGGCGGGCAGGACGCCCTCGGCGCGAGCGGTCGGAGGGTCGGGCGCTTCATCGCCCGCAATCGAGCGGTGATCGTCGTGCTCTGGTACCTCGCCATCGCCGGCGCGATCGTCGCCGTGATCGCTCCCTTCTGAACGACACACTTGCCTGCGCGCCCGGCGCGTGTGATACTCGAGCCGTCACGTTCTTATGCGCATAAGTTATGCGCATAAGACACACAGCACAGCGGTTCCGCCCCCGCGGAGCCGAGTTCGAGGAGGAACTCGTGAAGAACACCACCCGTCTCGGCGTGGTCGCCGGCCTAGTCGCCGTGACCCTCGCCCTCACCGGCTGCGGCCGGGCCGACGACACCGGCGAGGGCCCCGCGGCTGCGGGAACCATCGGTGACGGCCCCGCCACCGGAACGCTCACCATGTGGGCCATGGGAACCGAAGGCGAGCTCCTGCCCGACTTCGTCGCCGCCTTCGAAGAGGCCAACCCCGACGTCTCGATCGAAGTCACCGCGATACCGTGGGATGCCGCGTACAACAAGTTCCAGACGGCGATCGCCGCGGGCAACACCCCCGACATCGCCATGGTCGGTTCGACGTGGATGGCCGACTTCACCGATGCGTTCAGCACGGTGCCGACCGACCTCGACACGAGCGACTTCTTCCCCGGCTCGATGAGCACCAACGAGGTCGGCGACCGCGTCGCCGGTGTGCCGTGGTACGTCGACACCCGCGTGCTCTACTACCGCACCGACCTCGCCGCGCAGGCCGGCTGGGACAAGGCCCCCGAGACGTGGGACGAGCTGAAGCAGCTCGCCGCCGACTACCAGTCGAAGGCCGGAGCCGACTTCGGTATGCGTCTGCCCGCCGGCAACGACTCGTTCCAGGGCACGCTCTGGATGCCGTGGTCGAACGGCGCCGAGCTCACCGACGGTGACGCCTGGACCCTCGACACCCCCGAGATGGTCGAAGCGTACGAGTACTACCAGAGCTTCTTCACCGAGGGGCTCTCGGACCCCGACGCCGACGTGTCGGCCGGAGCCCAGGAAGCCGCGTTCGTCGACGGCAGCACGCCGATGCTCATCGACGGACCGTTCATGCGCAGCCAGCTCGCGACGCTCGGTGGCGACGGCTTCGACGAGAAGTACGCGACGGCCGTCATCCCCGCGAAGGAATCGTCCGTCTCGTTCAGCGGCGGCGCGAACCTCGTCGTTTTCAACAACGGCGACAACCAGACCTCGGCGTGGAAGCTCGCGCAGTGGCTCAGCCAGCCCGAGACCCAGGTCGACTGGTACGAAGCTTCCGGCGACCTGCCCTCGGCGCAGTCGGCGTGGAAGGACCCGTCCATCGCGGATGACGCGAGCCTGACGACCTTCGGAACCCAGCTCGAGACCGCGAAGGCCACGCCCGTGACCACGACGTGGGTTCAGGTGGGCGCCGCCGCCGACCAGGCGCTCGAACTGCTGCGCCGCGGACAGGCCACGGTCGAGGAGGCCCTCGCCGACCTCCAGGCCAAGGCGGACTCCATCGGAATGGGCTGATCGTGGCCCTTCCCGCACTGAGTGAGGTCGGGGCGCGCGTGCGCCCCGGCCCCGCCGGCCGGCCCTCGAACGGCCGACGCTCCACGGGCCCGTCGAGCCAGAAGCGACGACAGGCACTCATCGCGTGGGGCTTCTGCCTTCCGTTCGTCATCGTGTTCGGAATCTTCATGGTCGTGCCGCTCGTCGGCTCGTTCGCGATGTCGTTCACGGACTTCACCGCCCGCGACATCCCCTCGCCCTTCTCGGTGAACTTCACCGGGCTCGAGCAGTACGGCGCCCTCTTCAGCGACCCGCGCTTCGTGAAGTCGCTCGGCGTCACCGCGATCTTCGTCGTCGTCGGCATCCCCGTCACGATGGCCGTCGCGCTCGGTCTCGCCCTCGCGCTCAACATGAGCAAGGGCAAGTTCGTCTCGTTCCTGCGCGTCGGCTTCTACGCGCCCGTCGTCACGAGCATCGTCGCCGTGGCCGTCGTCTGGCGCTACATCCTGCAGCCCGAGGGGCTGCTCAACAGCGCACTCGCCGTCGTCGGCATCGACGGGCCCAACTGGCTCAACGACCCGAGCTGGGCGCTGCCGTCGCTCATCATGATGGCGGTCTGGCGGAACGTCGGAACCCTCATGGTCATCTTCCTGGCCGGCCTCCAGGCCGTACCCGAGGAGGTGCAGGAGGCCGCCGTCATGGACGGCGCGAGCCCGTTCCGACGCCTGCGCTCGGTGACGCTGCCGCTCCTCCGCCCCACACTCCTGCTCGGCGCCATCCTCATCTCGGTCGGCTACCTGCAGTTCTTCGAGGAGGCCTTCGTCATGACGAAGGGCGGCCCGCTCGACTCGACCCTCTCGGTCGCCTATTACACGTACCAGCAGTTCGGCTTCGGCGAGTACGGTCTCGCCTCCGCCGCCAGCTACGTCCTGTTCCTCGCGATCGCGCTGATCAGCCTCCTGCAGTTCCGACTGCTGCGCTCGAAGGACTGAGGAGAACCATGTCATCGACCACCGCCGTGCGCCCCGCCACGGGTACGCCTCCGACGACCCGGCGTCCGCGCCGTCGCCTGTCGGGCCGCGCGCTCTCGTTCATCATCCTCACCATCGGCCTCCTCGTCTGGCTCGTGCCGTTCGCCTGGATGGCCCTCGGCTCCGTCAAGACGCAGAGCGAGATCCTGCAGCGACCGCCGACGTGGTGGCCCGAGAACCCGACGGGCGACAACTTCGCCCAGTGGTTCGGGCCGCTCGACTTCGGCACGTTCTTCACGAACAGCCTCGTCGTCGCCGTCGTCACGGTGCTCGGCAACCTGATCTTCTGCTCGATGGTCGGGTACGCCCTCGCGAAGATGGAGTTCCCCGGCAAGAAGATCCTCTTCGCCGTCGTCATGATCACGCTCATGGTGCCCGGCGTCGTGACCTTCGTGCCGCTCTTCGTCATGGTCTCGAAGCTCGGCCTCGTCAACAGCTACGCCGCGCTCATCCTGCCGTTCATCACGGCGCCCCTCGGCGTCTTCCTCATGAGGCAGTTCATGCTCGGCATCCCCGAGGCGCTCATCGAAGCCGCGCGCATCGACGGGGCGAGTGAACTGCGCATCTTCGCCCGCGTCGTCATGCCGCTCTGCGGACCGCCGCTCGCGACCCTCGCGATCCTCACGTTCCTCACCTCATGGAACAACTTCCTCTGGCCGCTCGTCTCGGCGCAGACCGAGTCGATGTACACGCTGCCGGTCGCCCTGTCGCTGTACTCGACGGGCCAGAACGCGACGAACTACGGCCTGCTCCTCGCGGGCTCCGTGCTCGTCATCACGCCGATCCTCGCCCTGTTCGTGGTGCTCCAGCGCTACTTCATCCAGGGCATCGCCACCGCGGGCCTCAAGTAGTCCGCCGCAACTCCGAGAGACACGTATGACTCGCTCCTTCCTGACCGCGCCCGACGGCACGACGTTCCGCGACCTGAACGGCAACGGCGTGCTCGACCCGTACGAAGACCCGCGCCTGTCGCCCGAGGAACGCACCGACGACCTGCTCGGCCGGTTGAGCCTCGAGGAGAAGGTGGGTCTGATGTTCCAGACCGTCATCGAGGTGGGGGATGACGGTGAGCTGCTCGAGGCACCGGGACGCATCTCGAAGTCGGCCACGACCGAGGTCGTCGTGGGCAAGAACATGTCGCACTTCAACGTGCACCACATCCAGACGGCCCGCCAGGCCGCCGAGTGGAACAACAACCTGCAGGAGCTCGCCGAGTCGACGCCGCACGGGATTCCCGTGACGATCAGCACCGACCCCCGGCACGCGTTCGTCGAGAACTCGGGCGTCGCGTTCTCGGCGGGCCCGTTCTCGCAGTGGCCCGAGCCGATGGGGCTCGCCGCGATCGACGACGTCGACGCGATCCGAGCTTTCGCCGACATCGCGCGGCAGGAATATGTCGCCGTCGGCATACGCGCGGCGCTGCACCCGCAGATCGACCTCGCGACCGAGCCGCGGTGGGGCCGTCAGGCGCAGTCGCTCGGCCACGACGCCGACCGTGTCGCCGAGTTCACGGCCGCCTATCTCGAGGGGTTCCAGGGCGACGTGCTCGGGGCGACGAGCGTCGCGTGCACGACGAAGCACTTCCCCGGTGGCGGTCCGCAGAAGGACGGCGAGGACGCGCACTTCCCGTACGGCCGCGAGCAGGTCTACCCCGCGGGCATGTTCGACTACCACCTGCGCCCCTTCGAGGAGGCGATCCGCCGCGGCACCGCGGCGATCATGCCGTACTACGGCATGCCCGTCGGCCTCGAGCGCGACGGTGAAGCGATCGAGGAGGTCGGCTTCGGCTACAACCGCCAGATCATCACCGACCTGCTGCGCGGCGAACTCGGCTACGACGGCGTCGTCGTCACCGACTGGGAGCTCGTCAACGACAACCACGTCGGCGACCAGGTACTCCCGGCCCGGGCGTGGGGCGTTGAGTCGCTCACGCCGCCCGAGCGCATGGAGAAGATCCTGCACGCGGGAGCCGATCAGTTCGGCGGTGAGGAGTGCGTCGACATCCTCCTCGATCTCGTCGCGGAGGGGCGCGTGACCGAGGAGCGCATCGACGAGTCCGCCCGCCGCATCCTGCTCGTGAAGTTCCAGCTCGGGCTCTTCGACGACCCGTACGTCGACGTCGATGCCGCCGAGGCGCTCGTCGGTCGGGCCGACTTCCGTGAGCAGGGCCACCGCGCGCAGGCCGAGTCGATCACGATCCTCGAGAACGTCGAGCGCGACGGCGTGCCGACCCTGCCGCTCTTCGCGGGGCCCGAGAAGGTCGCGATCTACAGCGAGAACGTCGGCGCTGATGCGCTCGCGGCCTGGGGCACGAGCGTCACCGACCCGGCCGACGCCGACGTCGCGATCGTGCGCCTCGGCGCGCCCTTCGAACCGCGTGACGACCTCTTCCTCGAGGCGTGGTTCCACCAGGGGTCTCTCGAGTTCCCGCCCGGTCTCGTGCACCGGCTGCTGCGCATCGCCGACCACTGCCCGCTCGTCGTCGTCGTGAACCTCGACCGGCCCGCGATCATGACGCCGCTCGTGCCGTTCGTGTCGGCGCTCGCCGTCGACTACGGCAGCTCGGACGCGGCTCTGCTCGATGCGCTCGCCGGAGTCATCCCCCCTCGCGGCAGCCTGCCCGTCGAGATCCCCCGCTCGATGGACGCCGTACGTGCGTCGCGCGAGGATGCGCCGTCCGATACCGAGAACCCCGTGTACCCGTTGCACTACGGCCTCAGCCTGCACGGCCCGGCCGCCCTGCGTTAGGCTCGGCGGCTATGACTGCTCGACGCCCGACGGTGTACGACGTCGCGGAACGCGCGAAGGTATCGATCGCGACCGTGTCGTTCGCCTTCACGCGGCCCGACCAGATCAGCGCGACGACCCGCGAGCGTGTACTCGGCATCGCGCGCGAGATCGGATACATGCCGAGCGCATCGGCCCGTGGCCTTGCGCGTGGCAAGACGGGCGCGCTCGGATTGCACTCGTTCGACCTGCTCATCGAGCGGCCGCAGACACGCGAACCCGTCGACCCCGTCGGCGAGGCGGGCGGCGCGGCGCCCGACCCCGGTGCATCGTTCGTGCCGTGGGATGACGCGGGCGACGAGTTCCTCGCCGACCCCCGGGCCTTCCCGCTCTACGTCGACGAGGTGCAGCGCGGATTCGAGCTCGAATGCCGCGCCAACGGGCGGCCGATCATGCTCTCGAGCGGAAGCGGTACGACGACGTCGGTCGCCGAGTCGGCCGGCCGTGTCGACGGTCTCGCGATCTTCCCCGGGCCATCGGCCGCGACGACCCTCGCGCAGGTCTCGCTTAAGATGCCCATCGTGCTCTTCAGCACCCCGCCCGGCGAAGACGGCCACCACCGCGTGCTCGCCGACAACGCCGGTGGCATGCGCGAGCTCGTCACGCACCTCGTGACCGACCACGGCATCACGAGCCTCGGCTTCGTCGGCGCCCTGCGCGTCGCCGACTACCGCGAGCGCTTCGAGGCGTTCCGCGAGACGCTCACCGACCTGGGCGTCGCCGCGCCCGACGAACCCCTCGACGACAGCCTCCTCGGTGAGGACCTCGGGTACACCGCCGTCATCGAGGCGTTGCGGGCGGGAACGCTGCCGCGCGCGCTCGTGTGCGCGAGCGACCAGCTCGCCCTTCCGCTGCTCGATCTGTTCGCCGCCGAGGGTGTGCGCGTGCCCGACGACGTCGTGGTCACGGGCTTCGACGGGATCTTCGCGGGCCGCCTGTCGACGCCGTCGCTCACGACCGTGCGTCAGCCCATGGAGGCCATGGGTCGCACCGCCGCGCGACTGCTCATGGACTCGTCGCGCTCGCCCTCGGCCGAGCCCGCCGTCGTGCGCCTCGGCACCAAGCTCGTCGTGCGCGCGAGCTGCGGCTGCGCGGCGTAGGCGCGCGGCATCCCCTCGCCCTCTCTTTCTCACACCCGCACCCTCACGCAGGAGTGCCGTTCGCGCGCCCGAGTGCCGATCGTGCGGCACTCGCGCGCAGCACCGGCACTCCTGCGGAGTGGGGATGTCGGGAGTGGGGGATGGAACGGCGACTTCGTGTGCTTCGTCACCACCATGCGAGCGACAGCGTGACCCCCACTGCTCCGATGATCGACATCGCGAGGCAGGTGGCGATGAGTGTGGCGCGTGAAGCGCGTTCAAGACGCGGGATGAGTGCGCCGCTGACGACGGCGACGGACACCCCCACCCAGGCGTACACCCCCGGCAGGAGTGCCTCTGCAGGAAGGAGCGCCTCAAGGGTAAAGCCGGTCACGCCGATGAGAGGTCCGAGCAAGCCGCGGATGACGTAGGCCGCTACCGTGCCCACTCTCTGATGCCGGGCGAGAATCAGACCGAGGGGGAGGCCGAGCACGAGGAGCAGTGGAAATGCGACTATCCCGGCGTATCCGAAGATCGTCGGAAAGGCTCTGCCGAACATCGGCAGAAGGGCCAAGGACAGGGGCAGGCAACCGATTGCGATGGCCACGAGGTAGCCGGCGCAGGTCGAGAGAATCACCGTCGAGGTCGACGGCCCTGTGTGATGACGTACTGGTGTGTCGATGCTTGCCCCCCCTCGTAAGCGCTTCCATTATGCAGCGAGCACGTCGGAGTGCCGTTCGCGCGCCCGAGTGCCGGTCGGGCGGCACTCGCGCGCAGCACCGGCACTCCTGCGGGGTGGGGATGTCGGGAGTGAGGGGGTGTCGGGAGTGAGGGGGTGTCGGGAGTGGGGGATGACGCGGGCGGGTGTTACCCGGGCCGGCGCTCGCCCGTTCCTCGCTCGATGAGCCACGTAGGCAGGACGAGTTCACGCGTGAAGCCCGTGGGGTCGGAGATGCGTTCGAGGGCGAGTTCGGCGGCCTGACGGCCGAGTTCGACGGGGTCGTAGCTCACGACGGTGACGCCGATGACGTCGGCCGTGTCGAAGTCGTCGAAGCCGACGAGCGCGGTCGTCTCGTCGCGTCGGGCTCGGAGGGCCCGGAGCGCTCCGATCGTCATCCGGTTGTTGCCCGAGACGATCGCGGTCGGCGGCTCGCTCTCGCCGAGGAGGCGATCGACGGTCGTGCTCGGCGGCACGGTGCGGTCGTCCTCGAGTCTCTCGAGCGCGGACGTGTCGCTGATGCCGGCCTCGGCCATGGCTGCGCGGTAGCCGCCGACGCGCTCGGCCTGCGTGTAGACGGATGCCGGATTGCAGACGTACCCGATGCGGCGGTGTCCATGGTCGAGCAGGTGCCGGGTCGCACGGTAGGCGCCCTCGCGATTGGCGAGCACGACCGAGTCGGCGACGAGGTTCTGCGCGGGGCGGTCGAGCGCGATGACGGGCGTACCGAGCTGGCGCTCGCCCTCGAGGTACGACTGGTCGCCGGCGACGGGGATGAGCAGCAGCACGCCGACGCGCTGGGCGAGCAGGGCGTCGGCGACGCGCTCCTCGGCGGCGGGGGAGTCGTCGGTCGTCGCGACGACGAGGCTCATGCCGCGCGCGGCGAGCGTGCGCTCGATGCCCGAGGCGACCTTGTAGTAGAACGGGTTGCTCAGCTCGCCCATGATGAAGCCCGCGGCGTTCGTCGCGCCTCCGCGGCGGAGGCTTCGGGCGACCGTGTTGGGCCGGAAGCGCAGGCGTGTGGCGGCCGAGAGCACGCGCTTGACGGTGTCGGGGGCGACCTTGTCGCGCATCGTGAAGACGCGCGAGACGGTCTTCGCGCTCACCCCGGCGAGGCGCGCGACGTCGTCGAGGGTCGCGCGTTGCTGGATCGTCATGGCGGACTCCTCTCGATCGATGTGGGCCCCGATGAGGGTCAAGTATGCACGTTCGCGAGCGAAGTCTGTCAATGACCACGTGGGACATGAAATGTCTCGGAGTGGACATCGGGCACACTTCACGGTGCACAAATGCCCGATCACACCGATTTATCGGCGGGCAGAACGAGCGTGACACGCGAGACAGCGCTGACAAACACCTATTGCTAAAGCGCTATAGCTGTGTGTACCGTCATCACACCACCCCCGGTGTCGCGGGCAGAGGAGTCCGTCGAGTTCAAGGGTGAACGACACAAGGAGAATCACATGGCATCACGCAACGCAGTGGTCGCGGTGAGCCTCGCGGCAGTCTCGGCCCTTCTTCTCGCGGGCTGCGCCGGAGGCGACACGGGCAGTGACGAAGGCATCGACGGTGACGTGAAGGGCGAGGTCACCTTCGTGACCTGGCGCACCGATCTCATCACCGACGGAACGTTCGACGAGTACGCCGCCGAGTTCACGAAGAAGTACCCCGAGGCATCCGTGAAGTTCCAGGGCATCACCGACTACGAGGGCGAGCTCAAGACCCGCCTCAGCACCACCAACTACGGCGACGTGCTCGGCGTGCCGAACTCCGTCCAGCCCGACCAGCTCGCCGACTTCTTCGAGCCGCTCGGCGAGACCGCCGACCTCGAATCCGACTACCGCTTCCTCGCCCCGCGCAGCTTCGAGGGCACCCAGTACGGCCTCGCCCTCGGCGGCAACGCCAACGGCCTCGTCTACAACAAGAAGGTCTTCGCCGACGCGGGCATCACCGAGCTGCCCACCTCGCACGACGAGTTCATCGACGCGCTCAAGCAGGTCGACGAGAAGACCGACGCGATCCCGCTGTACACGAACTACAAGGACGGCTGGCCGCTCAGCCAGTGGACGGGCAACCTCGGCGCGATCAGCGGCGACCCCGACGCGGTCAACAAGATGGCGACGGATGACGCTCCCTGGACGGAGGGCACCGACATCGAGGCCATCGACGCGCTCGTGTACGACGCCGTGAGCGAGGGCCTCACCGAGCCCGACCCGCTGACGACCAACTGGGAGCAGTCGAAGGTCGACTTCGCGACGGGCAAGATCGGCGTCATGGCGCTCGGCTCGTGGGCGATCTCGCAGTTCCAGGGAGCGGCGACGGATGCCGGCACCTCGCCCGACGACGTCGGCTACATGGCATTCCCCGCCACGGCGCCCGATGGCAAGCAGTACGCGGTCATCGGCGGCGACTACTCGCTCGGCATCAACGTGCACTCGAAGGTCAAGGCCGCCGCGAAGGCGTGGATCGACTACCTCATCGAGGACTCGGGCTTCACCGACACGCAGGGCATGGTCTCGTCGCTCGCCTCGAGCGAGCTGCCGACGAACCTCGCCGGGCTGAGTGACGCGGGCGTCGAGCTCATCGAGCTCAACCCCGCCGAGGCCGGCAAGGAGTCGCTCGTCAACAACATCGCCGACACCGCGCAGATCGACATCTGGGGCAACATCTACCGCCAGAAGCTCGTCGACATCGCTCGCGGTGCCGCCGACGGCGACGAGGCCTCGTACTTCGACCAGCTGAACACCCAGTGGGCTGACGCCATCGCGTCGGTCGGCTGACTGAGCGACCGGGCACTGCCCTAAGGAGACACTGATGTCGATCTCGACAGCGGGGCCGCAGCCGACAGGCGTGCCCGGTCCGCTCACCACCGTGCCGGAGGCGCCCGCCGCCTCCGGCGGGGGACGGCGACGCTCGAAGCGCCGCGCCCCGCTGCCCGCCGGCGGCCCCGCCGGCCAGAGGTTCTCGCAGAAGTTGACGCCGTACCTCTTCATCGTCGTGGCCGTCGCGCTGCTGCTGCTCCTGACCTACCTGCCCGCGGCGAACATGCTGTGGTACTCGGTCACCGACTGGGACGGCCTCGACAAGGACAAGAACTTCATCGGGCTCGGCAACTACATCGAGGTCTTCACGAACCCGCGCATCTTCTCGGTGTTCGGGGTGAGCCTCTACTACTTCGCCGCGTCGTTCATGCAGATGGCGATCGCGCTCTACTTCGCCGCCCTGCTGAGCTTCTCGACGCGGTTCTCGAACCTCTTCCGCGGCATCCTGTTCTTCCCCTACCTGATCAACGGCGTCGCGATCGGCTTCGTGTTCCTCTACCTCTTCCAGCCGGGCGGAACTCTCGACTCGCTGCTGTCCTTCTTCAACCTCGAGTCGCTCCAGCGGCAGTGGCTCGGCGACCCGACCGTCGCGAACTTCTCGCTCGCGGGCACCTCGGTCTGGCGCTACACGGGCCTCAACTTCGTGCTCTTCCTCGGGGCGATCCAGTCGATCCCGAAGGAGCTCTACGAAGCCGCCGACATCGACGGTGCGAACCGCTGGCAGCAGTTCTGGAGCATCATCTTCCCCGGCATCCGTCGCATCATCGGTCTCTCGTTCATCCTCGCCATCGCCGGCAGCCTCTCGGTGTTCGAGATCCCGTTTATCATGACGGGCGGTGCGAACGGAACGAGCACCTTCGTCATCCAGACGCTGCAGACCGCATTCAACTTCCGGCAGGTCGGACTCGCCTCGGCGATGGCCGTCGTACTGCTCGCGATCGTGCTCATCGTGACGTGGGTGCAACGCAAGGTATTCCCCGACGAGAAGGTCGACCTGACATGACCACCATCTCCCCCGCGCGTGCCCGCGCCGCCGGCAACGTCTCGGCCACGGCGAAGTACACATCGCTCATCATCGGCTGCGTCGCGACGCTGCTGCCGCTCGCCGTCGTGTTCTTCGCGAGCTTCAAGACGAGCGCCGAGTTCGGTTCGACGGGCCCGTTCGTCGCCCCCGAGAACTGGTTCAACCTCGAGAACTACATCACCGCGTTCGAGAAGGGGGGCATGGTCGAGGGCTTCCTCAACACGACGATCGTACTCGTCATCTCGCTCACCGGAACGATCGCGATCGGCACGATGGCGGCCTACGCCCTCGACCGGTTCACGTTCCGCGGCAAGACCCTCGTCGTCGGGCTGTTCCTCGTCGCGACCCTCATCCCCGGCGTCACGAGCCAGGTCGCGACGTTCCAGATCATCAACGGCCTCGGACTCTACGACTCGATGTGGGCGCTCATCCTGCTCTTCATGGGCACCGACATCATCTCGATCTACATCTTCATCCAGTTCATGCAGTCGATCCCGATCTCGCTCGACGAGGCCGCGATGATCGACGGCGCGAACCGGTGGTCGATCTACTGGCGCATCGTGTTGCCGCTCCTGAAGCCCGCGATCGCCACGGTCGTGATCATCAAGGGCATCGCGATCTACAACGAGTTCTACCTCCCGTTCCTCTATTCACCGTCCAACCCGCTGATCTCGACGTCGTTGTTCGCGTTCAAGGGTCCGTACGGCGCGCACTGGGAGACCATCGCCGCCGGAACGATCCTCGTCATCGTGCCCACCCTCGTCGCCTTCCTCCTGCTGCAGCGATTCATCTACAGCGGACTGACCACTGGAGCCGTCAAGTGACCTCTCTCTCCTCCCGCGCACTCACCGACGGCTGGAGCGTGCGCGCTCTCTCGGACGCCCCGATCGGCGCGGGGCCCGTCGCGGCCGTCGTGCCCGGGTGCGTGCACCTCGACCTGATGCGGGTCGGCGCGATCCCCGACCCCTACCTCGACGACAACGAGTCGGCGCTCGCGTGGATCGGGCTCGTCGACTGGGAGTACCGTACGACCCTCGTGGTGGATGCCGGTGAGCTCGCCGCGGCCGAGCGCCACGACCTCGTGTTCGAGGGCCTCGACACCGTCGCGACCGTGTCGCTCAACGGCGAGGTCGTCGCCGAGACCGCCAACCAGCACCGCGGCTATCGCATCGACGTCTCCTCGCGCCTCGTCGCGGGCGACAACGACCTCGTCGTGAGCTTCGCGAGCCCCGTGAAGTACGCCAACGAGCAGAGCGTCGCCCTCGGTGTGCGGCAGCGCCCGTACCCCTTCCCCTACGAGGCGATGCGGAAGTCGGCGTCGAGCTTCGGATGGGACTGGGGCATCAAGACCACGACGAGCGGCATCTGGCGCCCGGTCGCCCTCGAGAGCTGGTCGACCGCGCGGCTCGCCGAGACGCGCGTCGTCGCGTCGGTCACCGAGGGCGGCGGCGGGTCGGTGGATGTCGTCGTCGACCTCGAACGCGCGGCCGAGACGCCTCTCACCGTGCGCGTCGACGTCGCGGGCCGGTCGTCGAGCGTCGATGTCGCCGCGGGCGCGAGTTCGGGGCACGTCTCGGTCGAGGTGCCCGACGCCGAACTGTGGTGGCCCGCCGGCTATGGCGAGCAGCCCCTGTATGACGTGACCGTCTCGCTCGAGTCATCCGGTGCCGTGCTCGACTCGGTCGAGCGCCGCGTCGGCTTCCGCACCATCACGTGGGACACGCGGCCCGACGCCGAGGGCACCCCCTTCACGCTGCACGTCAACGGCGTGCCCGTCTTCGTCAAGGGCGCCAACTGGATTCCCGACGACGCGTTCCCCGTACGCGTCGACCGCGCCCGATACGCGCGCCGGCTCGACCAGGCGCTCGACGCGAACCTCAACCTCATCCGGGTCTGGGGCGGCGGCATCTACGAGAGCGACGACTTCTTCGAACTGTGCGACGAGAAGGGGCTGCTCACGTGGCAGGACTTCCTGTTCGCGTGCGCGGCGTACGCCGAGGAGGAGCCGCTGCGCGGAGAGATCGAGGCCGAGGCGCGCGAGAACATCGTGCGTCTCGCGCACCACGCGTCGCTCGTGCTGCTCACGGGCAACAACGAGAACCTCTGGGGCTACGAGGACTGGGGCTGGAAGCTGCGCCTCGACGGCAAGACGTGGGGCGCGTACTACTACTACGAGCTGTTCCCCGCCCTCATCGAGGAGCTCGCGCCGCACGTGCCGTATGCGCCGGGCAGCCCGTTCAGCCCCGGGGGCGAGCACCCGAACGACGAGCACCACGGCACGATGCACATCTGGGATCTCTGGAACGACAAGGACTACCCGCACTACCGCGACTATCGGCCGCGCTTCGTCGCCGAGTTCGGCTGGCAGGGGCCGCCCGCGTGGTCGACGCTCACGCGGTCGATCAGCGACGACCCGCTGACCCCCGAATCGCCCGGCATGATCGTGCACCAGAAGGCGATGGAGGGCAACAAGAAGCTCACGAACGGCCTCATCCCGCACTACCGGATGCCCGAGGAGATGGAGTCGTGGCACTGGGCGATGCAGCTCAACCAGGCGAACGCCATCACGGTCGCGCTCGAGCACTTCCGCTCGCACTCGCCGCACACGATGGGGGCGATCGTCTGGCAGTTGAACGACTGCTGGCCGGTCACGTCGTGGGCCGCCGTCGACGGCGACGAACGGCCGAAGCCGCTGCTCTACGCGATGCGCAACGCCTTCGCGCCGCGGCTCGTGACGATCCAGCCGCGGGGGGCCGCGCTCGCCGCAGTGCTCGTCAACGACTCGCCCGAGCCGTGGTCGGGTGAGCTCACCGTCACGCGTCGCGCATTCGACGGCGTCGCGATCGCGTCGCAGAGCGTCTCGATCGACCTCGCGGCGCGCGGCACGCTCGAGGTGCCCGTCGACGCGGGAGTGGGGGCGGCGGATGACGCGGGCGGCGAGCTGCTCGTCGCCGATCTCACCGGTGTGCGCGGCACGTGGTTCTTCACCGAGCCGCGTGACAGCGCCCTACCCGCCGCGGAGTTCGACCTCGACGTCGCCGACGCAGGGGACGGGGTCGACGTGACGGTGACCGCACGATCGCTCGTCCGCGACCTGACGTTCCTCGTCGACAAGCTCGCCCCCGAGGCGGTCGCGACCGAGGCGCTGCTGTTCCTGCTTCCGGGCGAGAGCCGCACGGTGCACGTCTCGGGACTGTCGGGGGTGGATGCCGCGGCGCTCGCGCGTATCGCGCGCACGGCGAACGAGCTCGTCTCGGTGCGCGAGCCGGTGACGACGTGACGCTCATCGACCTGCTCGGCGAACCCGTGTGCGGCATGACGTGGGGCTGGGTCGGCACGCGCGGGACGTGGGCGACGCCCGAGGCTCAAGCCTCGATGGAAGCCATGGCCGATCACGCGGTGACGTGGACGGCGATCGCGTATGCGGCCGAGCAAGCGACGGCGTTCTCGACCGACATCCCCTTCGATCAGTCGCCCACGGTGACCGACGACGAGATCGTCGGGGCGATCCGCTCGGCGAAGGCGCTCGGCATGAAGGTCGTGCTGAAGCCCGTCGTCAACTGCGCCGACGGCACCTGGCGCGCGCACATCGGCTTCTTCGACTGGGATGTGCCGAACGAGCCGAGCTGGTCGGACTGGTTCGCCTCCTACACGGCGTTCATCCTGCACGCCGCCGCGCTCGCCGAGGCCGAGGGCTGCGAGATGCTCTGCATCGGCTGCGAGATGGTGCGCGCCGACGGGCAGGAGGCGCACTGGCGACGGCTCATCGAGCGCGTGCGCGAGGTCTATTCGGGCCTCGTCACGTACAACTGCGACAAGTACCAGGAGGACCACGTCACGTGGTGGGACGCCGTCGACGTCATCTCGTCGAGCGGCTACTACCCGATCGACACGTGGCAGCAGCACCTCGACCGCATCGAGAAGGTCGTGGTCGCCTCGGGCAAGCCGTTCTTCTTCATGGAGGCCGGCTGCCCGTCGCGCACCGGCTCGGCCGACCTGCCGAACGACTGGGCACTGCCGGGCGAGCCCTCGGGCGCCGAGCAGTTGCGGTACTACGAGGTCATGCTCGACGCGTGCCGCGAACGCCCGTGGGTCGGCGGTCTCATGCTGTGGGACTGGCCGGCCGATCTCTACGCGCTCGAGGATGCCGCGGGCAACGACGACTACTGCCCGTACGGCAAGCCCGCGGGCGAGTACCTGCGTTCCGCGTATGCGGACTGGCGCGCATCGGTGCGGGAATAGAGTTTGGGTGTGAGCCCCACGCCCCGCAGCCGCATCACGATCAGTGACATCGCTCTGCACGCCGGGGTCTCGATCGGTGCCGTGTCGTTCGCGCTCAACGGGCGGAAGGGCGTCTCGGACGAGACCCGCGCGCGAGTGCTGAGCGTCGCCGACGAGCTCGGCTGGGCACCCGCGGCATCCGCCCGGTCGCTCGCCGAATCGAAGACGCAGACGTTCGGGCTCGTGCTCGCGCGCGACCCGCGAACGCTCGGAGTCGAGTCGTTCTACATGCAGTTCCTCGCGGGTCTCGAGTTCGGGCTCTCGAGTCGGTCGTACGGTCTGCTGCTGCAGGTCGTGCCGACCCCGGCGGACGAACTCGCGACGCTCACGAAATGGCGGCGGGCCTCGCGCGTCGACGGCATCGTGCTCGTCGACCTCGTCGTCGGCGACCCGCGCATCGAGTTCGCGTCGCGCGAAGGAGCGTTGCCGACGGTCGTCGTCGGCGACCCGAGCATCGCCGACGGGCTCATGACGGTGTGGACCGACGACGCGAGCTCGGTGCGCGCGGCGGTCAGCCACCTCGCCGAGCTCGGGCACCGTCGCATCGGCCGCATCTCGGGGCCCGGGTCGCTCGCGCACACGAAGATCCGCGACGATGCGTTCGTCGACGAGATGAACGCGCGGGGGCTCGAGACGGTCCTCGAGCGCACCGACTACACGCCGAAGGCGGGAGCGGATGCCACGCGCGCCGTGCTCTCGGGCCCCGACCGGCCGACGGCCCTCATCTACGACAACGACATCATGGCCGTCGCTGGCCTCACCGTCGCCCTCGAGCTCGGCCTGCGGGTGCCCGACGACCTGTCGATCATCGCGTGGGACGACTCGGTGCTCTGCGAGCACACGTTCCCTGCGCTCACCGCGCTCTCGCACGACGTCATCGGCTTCGGATCGCACGTCGCCCGGCGTCTCTTCGACCTCGTCGACGGCGAGCCGCCCGCGGCGCACCTCGACTCCACGCCTCAGCTCACGCGGCGCGCCTCGACGGGGCCCGCGCCGGCCTGAGTGCGGCGGCCGCTCGCGGCATCCCTGCCCTGCCCCTGCCCCTGTCTTCCTCCCCACGACGTCCGTGAGGGGGCAGCAGTTCGGCTTATCGGGCCGCCATTCGCCGAGTTACTGCCCCCTCACGCGGTAGTTTTGTCTGGCATAGTATGTCTGACGTAGTATTAGTTTGCGCGAGGAGAGGAAGGTCAATCGTGATCAGTGCAGACGCCATTCGCGGATACGTCGACCTCATGGTGCTCTCGCTCCTCCGTGAAGCGCCGTCCTACGCCTACGAGCTCGCCCAGCGCATCACGGCCATCAGCGGCGACGACTACGCGATCAAACAAACCACCCTGTACTCGGCCGTGAAGCGCCTCGAAGGCAGCGGGCTCGTCAGCTCCTTTGCCGGCGTGTCCGACTCGGGTAAGGCCCGCACCTACTACCGCATCGAGGACGCCGGCCGCGCCTACTTCGACCTCAAGGTCGAGGAATGGCGCAGCACGAAGTCCGTCGTCGATAGATTCATCGAAGGAGTCGCACCGTGAACGTCATCATCAGCTATCTCGACACCATGTTCAGCCCCTACCCGCAGACCCCGCGCCTGCTCGAGGCAAAGGTCGAACTGCAGGGGATGATGGAGGACGCCTACTCGGCGCTCATCGCAGCGGGTCGCTCTGAGAACGAGGCGGTCGGCCAGGTCATTCGCGATTTCGGCAATCTCGACGAAGTGGCTCCGCTACTCGGCATCAGTTCCGACATCGCGCCGGAGCCGGCCGCGGAAGGAGCATCGCCGAGTCCGGTCGCCGCATCCCCATTGCCGCCCGTGGTCACCCTCGACGATGCACGCGCCTACGCCGACGCGCTGCGTCGCGTCCGCTTCCGCTTCAGCATCGCGGTCGTGATGTTCGTGCTCTCGCCCGCCGTGCTGATCGTCCTGCCGATGGCCGCGAGCGCCGGTGCTGTGATGGTCGCCGACTCGGCCGCCGTCTTCGTCGGTCTCCTCGTGCTGTTCGTCTTCGTCGCGAGTGGCGTGATGCTCGTGCTCTCTGCGACGCGAGAGACCGCTCGATTCACCCGGATCACCGAGAACCGTTTCACCGCGGATCCCGACACCGTGCGATGGGCCGAGGCGCTCGCCGATTCGCAGGAACGCGTGCGCACGCGCGCACTGCAGGTCGCTATCGGTCTCTGGATCCTGGCCCCCGTGCCGCTCATCGCATTCGCCCTGTTCTCCGACGGCTCACCGCAGGCCGAGGTGCGGGTCGGTATCGGAGTCGTGCTCGTGCTCGTCTTCGTCGCGGGTGGTCTCGGAATCTTCCTGCCTCAGAACTGGGCGCGCACCGTTGCAGACGAGATCGGGAGCGGCGACAGCGCTGACGCGAGTGACGACGAGCGCAGCATCGTGAGCGTGATCGCCTCGATCTACTGGCCCCTCCTGACGGCCGTCTTCTTGGCGTGGAGCTTCATCGGAAACGCCTGGAGCATCTCGTGGATCGTTTGGCCCATCGGGGCGGTGCTGTTCGGGGCGGTCGCGGCGGGCGGCAGCGCGATCGAGAGCTATCGCCGGGCGCCGCGCTCGTAGCTCGAGCGGAACCGGGCAGCGAAGAACGCGAGTGCGATCGTCACACCGAAGCCCAGCAGGAGACCCGCCGCGACGTCGTGCACGTAGTGCACGCCCTGTGCCACCCGGCCGGCGGCGACCACGAGAGCGGTGATCGCGGCCGCCCAGACCAACCACGCCCGATCCGCGGCGACGGCGATGACGATCGCCGCACCTCCGGCCAGTACGGCGTGATTCGACGGGAACGACCAGTCACCGAGGGGAGGGCAGTCATCCGCGGACGCCCAGCGTGAGCACGGGCGCGCCTGACCGACGAGCAGCTTGGTCAGTTCGCTGAGTGCGTAGGCGACCGCGACGCCCGCCACCGCTCCGACGAGGGTGGTGCGCCGTGCCGGCTCGCGGAACCACGTGATCGCGATCGCCGCCACTGTGGTGATCGCGAGTGCGACGAGTGCGACCTCCGAGGCGACGGGGATGCCGGGAATCGCGAGACCTCCCGCCATGATCGTGCGCGTCGCGACGACGCTCAGGCTGCCGGGGAACGGCAGCAGCAGGACGAGGAGAGCGAGAGCGCCGAGAGCCAGCAGGGGTGCGGTCGCGGTGCGGTGCAGCGAAAGGCGGGGCATCCCTCGACGCTAGGTTCGCGGCTTCGGCCGCGTCGTCAGTCTCGAGGCGCATCCGCGTACCTCCCGCGGAGGATCTCCCTAGGGCTGCGACCCCGGCAGGATGTCGGCGAGCAACGCCTGCACGCGAGCCTTGATGTCGTCGCGGATAGGGCGCACCTCGTCGATCGACTTGCCTCGCGGGTCGACGAGGTCCCAGTCCTCGTAACGCTTGCCGGGGAAGATCGGGCAGACGTCGCCGCAGCCCATCGTGATGACGGCGTCGGAAGCCTGCACCTGTTCGGTCGTCATGAGCTGCGGCACGGCCTGCGAGATGTCGATGCCCTCTTCGGCCATCGCCTGGATCGCGATCGGATTGATCTCGGTTCCCGGCTCCGATCCGCCGGAGCGCACCTCGACGGCGCCGCCCGACAGAGCGCGCATGTACCCCGCGGCCATCTGCGAGCGGCCGGCGTTGTGAATGCATACGAAGAGGACGACGGGTTTCTGGCTCATGCGGAGAACGCTACCCCTGGTCGGTGAAGGGTCAGTAAACACGGCTATCCGCGCTGCAGAAGCGCATCTACTGACCCCTCACGGCTGCGCGCGACGCAGCATGGAGTGGACGGTCGGGCCGTCGGGTAGGCGCGTCACCTCAATCGTCGTGAAGCCGAGCCGTTCGTAGAAGGTGACGTTGCGATCGCTCGACGTCTCGAGGGCGACCGGCGCGGCACCGATCATGTCGAGTCCCGCCGCGATGATCCGCGTACCGAGTCCGAGACCGTGTCGCGATGGGTGGACACCGACGGTGGCCAAGCTCCACGCGGCGGGATCGGTCGGCGGCAGTGTGAGCGCCCCGAGCGCGTCGATGCGAGAGCCGTGAAGTCGGATGATCTCCGACTGGATGTCAGCGTCGGGGTCGGGCGCTCCGGGCGGCAAGAACGCCGCGACGGCGCTCACCGAGTCGTCGACGACGACGAGGCCAGTGCGCAGGGCGTGGCCGAGGTAGAGCTCCTGCAGGCGCTCGAGGCGGTCGGCGTAGTCTTCCGTCGGAATCGACCAGCGGGTCCACGGATATTCATCGAATGCGGCCGCGAGCACGGCCGCCGCCGGTGTCACGTCGTCGTCGTGAGCGCGACGAATGGTCGTCATGGTGTCTCTCCACGTGGGTGTGTGCGCAGGCCGAGTGACCAGCCTTCCAGGCTATTGCCTCGAGGCGAAGGGTGATGAGGCTCAGGCCGGAGCACCCACCGTGATCGGGTCGGCGGGGCCGGGCAGCACCTCGCCGAGCAGTTCGCTCAGCGACACGACGCCGACGAGCGCGTCATCCTCGACGACGGCCGCGAGGTGCATGCGTTCGTTCCGCATGCGCGTCAGGGTGTCGTAGACCGACGAGGCGGGCGAGACCATGAGGATGTCGCGGGCGATGTCGACCGCGGGTGTCGACGCATCGATGAGCAGAGTGTCGCGCACGTGCACGACCTGGCAGTCCGTGGAGGATCCGACGAGGATGCGCAGGTGACCCGACTCGGCCGCAGCGCTCTGCACATCGGCCGCCGTGGCGTCGGTCGGAACCGACGTCGGGACCTCGTCGCGATTCACGATGTCGCCGACGGTCAGGGTGCTGAGCTCGATCGCACTCGAGATCGGCGCCGAGAACTGCGGCTCGAGCACGCCCGCGGCACGGGAGTGCGCGACGAGCTCGCGGATCGTGTCGACGTCCTGTCCGCCGGCGGCAGCCTTCTCGACGGGCTCGACGCCGGATGCCGCGACGAGTCGGTTCGCGATGTGGTTGATCCACAACAGGAACGGGCGCAGCAGCCACGTGAATGCGCGCGCGGGGATAGCCACGGCCTTCGCCGCGACCTCGGGGTGCGCGATCGCCCACGATTTCGGGGCCATCTCGCCGATGACGAGGTGCAGGAACGTGACGACGATGAGCGCGATCATGAACGCGATGACGTCGGCGAGCACGTAGGGCAGGCCCCACTGCTCGAACACGGGCGACAGCGCGTAGTCGATCGCCGGCTTCGTGACCGCACCGAGCAGGAACGTGCACACCGTGATGCCGAGCTGCGCACCGGCGAGCATGATCGTGAGCTCGTTCATGCCGCGGAGCGCCGCGCGCGCAGACGCGCTGTTCTCGGCTTCTTCCTCCAGGCGGTGGCGCCGCGCCGCGAGCAGCGCGAACTCGACGATGACGAAGAAGGCGCTCGCGACGATCAGGGCCGTCGTGATGAGGGCAACCCACCAACCGTTCATCGGTTCACCTCGTCTCGTTCGATGTCGTGCGCGGGGTCGGCATCGTCATCCGTCTCGGGTTCGCTCGTGCAGAGGCGCACGATGAGCTGCGAGGGCACGTGCCGCTCGACCGTCTCGACGACGATCTCGAGCCAGCGCTCGATCTCGAGGCCCTGGATCGTCTCGGACGGCTTCGCGGGAAGGTCGGCGCGGATCGTCGTGCCCTCGGCGGGCAGGTCGCCGTGCAGGCTGATCACGAGCCCGGCGATCGTCTCGGCGTCGTCGAACGGCAGGTCGAAGCCGATAAGGCGCTCGACCTCGTCGAGGTGGATGTCGCCCGGGAGCGTCCACTGGTTATCGCCGACGCTCACGGCCTCGTGGATGTCGAGATCGTGCTCGTCGGAGATCTCGCCGATGACCTCTTCCGAGAGGTCTTCGAGGGTCAGGATGCCGTCGAAATTGCCGTACTCGTCGACGACGCACGCGAGCTCGTTGCGGGTGCGCTGCATGCGCGCGAGCGCTTCGGGCAGCGGCATCGACGTGGGGATGACGACGGCGTCGCGCATGATCGCCGAGACGGGTTCGTCGTCGGGGTGCGGGCCGCGCAGCAGGTCGATGAGCTCGACGACGCCCACGGGGGAGTCCTCGGGCCCGACGATCGGGTAGCGCGTGTGGGCCGAGGCCATGAGCGCGCGGACCTCGCCGATCGTCGTCTCGGGCGTGACCGAGTCGACGCGCGAACGCGGCACCATCGCGTGCTCGACGTCGCGCTGGGGGAAGTCGAGGATGCGGTCGATCATGAGCGAGAGCTCGTCGGGCAGGTCGCCGCTCGCGCGCGACTCTTCGACGATTGCCTCGAGGTCTCGGGCGGTCGCACTGGCATCCACGTCTTCGAGCGGCTCGATGCGGAGGAGTCGCAGCAGGGCGTTCGCCGCCTTGTCGAAGACCGTGATGAGCCAGCCGAAGGCGAGCAGGTAGAGGCGCGTCGGCAGGGCGAGCGCGCGCGCGAGCGGCTCGGGGCTCGCGATGGCGAGGTTCTTCGGGTACAGCTCGCCGAAGATCATCGTGACGATCGTCGCGAGGATGAGCGCGCCGGCCGTTCCGATGAAGACGCTCACGGCCGGGTCGAGCCCCGTGCCGCCGAGCAGCGTGCCGAGCGACTGACCGATGAGCGGCTCGGCGACGTAACCGATGAGGAGGCCCGTCACCGTGATGCCGAGCTGGGCGCCCGACAGCATGAACGACGTGCGCCTCGTGATGGCCTGGACGCGCTTCGCCTGCGCGTCGCCCTTCTCGGCTTGAGCCGCGATGCGCGATCGGTCGACCGACATGTAGGCGAACTCTTGCGCGACGAAGAATCCGCACGCGACGATGATGGCCAGCGTGAGCAGAATGCCCACGAGAAGAGTGAGCAATGCGGGTATCACGCCTGCGAGCCCCCTCGATCGGAGAACCCGCAGGTCTGTTTATGGTGGTCGGAGTCGGCGTCAGCGCTGAGAAGGATCACTCTCTCTTTGTACAGGGTCGCGATGAACGACGGATGCCTCGTGAGGATCTTTCACGGCTGATACTCATGCTTCCTGATGTTCGAGGCGTCGGGCGGGCCTTCAGCGCGACGCTCGCCCGGCGTCAGCGCTGAACTCGAACGAGTAGTCGTGGCCGTCGAGCGCGGCGAGTCGGCGGGTGCACCAGGGTTGGTGGGGTCGCGCGCTTGAATGAATGCGTCGACACGCGACACAGTCTGTGAAGAAGGGTGATCGCATGGTCGAGGTACCGCGGGTGCTGTTCGTCGTGATCGCCGCGTCACTCGCCGGTGTGCGCCGGCGGCTTCTTCCGAATCGGTGTCGTACGTGCAGAGCACTCAGTTGTGGCCCGAGTGTGGAGCGACGATCATCTACGAACCGGATGGCACCTCGGGTCTTCCGTCCGCGGAGGAGGCGTTGGCGCGTCGCCTCGACTGGTTGACAGGTGTCGTCGCGAACGAGAGTCGCGAGCCCGAGCGCCAGGATTCACCGAGCAGAGCGCCCGAACTCGAGATGACTGGAGCTGCGCTCGATGCTCTCGACGGCAGCGGAGCAGGAGAGGTCAGTCGACTCGACACGCATCGGGGAGAGACGGTCACGGTCGAAGCCGTCGGTGTCGACGGTGCCCGGATCGGCACCGTCGTGCTGCAGGAAGAGGGGTCGGGGTTCACGATCGACACGGTCGAGATCGCACCCGGGGTCAGCCCGTCGGATCCGGCCTGCTGATCATGCAGGACGCCCCACTGCACCCATCCACGCGGTGAGGGGTCAGTAGATACGGGAAAAGCAGCTGCTTACCCGGATCTACTGACCCCTGACGCCCCCAGTGGGACAGGGTTAGTCGTCGGAGACCGTGACGTTCACGACGATGTTGCCGCGCGTGGCGTTCGAGTACGGGCAGAGCTGGTGTGCGTCATCCGCCAGCTGCTGGGCCGTCTCGGGGTCGAGCTCGGGGATGACGACCTCGAGGTCGACCGAGAGCACGAAGCCGCCCTCGCCGTTCGGGCCGATGTGCACCTGGCTGCCGACCGACGTGTTCGCGATCGCGACCTTCTTCGCGCGGGCTGCGGCCTGAAGCGCCGAGTGGAAGCACGCGGCGTAGCCGGCTGCGAAGAGCTCTTCGGGGTTCGAGCCGGTGCCCGCTCCGCCGAGTTCCTTCGGGGGAGTCATGTCGAGGTCGACGCGGCCCGACGTCGTGGAGACGTGGCCGTCGCGGCCGCCGCCCGTGGAGAGTGCTTCGGCGGTGTAGAGGATGGTCATGAAACTGCCTTTCGTGTTGCGGTGAGTTCGGTCATGTTGGTCGTGATGCGCTGGAGGGTCGCGAGAAGCGCCCCGAGTTCGCCGGGCTCGATGCCGTACGCCGCAGCGAGGCAATCGACGGCGGCGATGACCTCGCGGCGGAGGGTTACCCCCTCGGGCGTCAGCGCGACGACGACGACGCGTTCGTTGCCGGGGCGCCGCTCGCGCGTGAGGTAGCCGCGGGATTCGAGTCGCTGCAGGAGCGGTGAGAGCGTGCCCGAGTCGAGGTGCATCATGGCGCCCAGCTCGCCCACGCTCGCCTCGCCCGACTGGTGCAAGGAGACGAGCACGAGGAACTGCGGGTAGGTGATGTCGTGCTCGGCGAGCACCGCGCGGTACGCCTGCGAGACCGAACGGGATGCCGCGTAGAGCGAGAAGCACAGCATGTCGTCGAGCGGGTTGTCGGCCATGATCACAAGCATTGCACGCAATCATATTGTGCACAACTGGCTAATGGAGACCCCGCGGTTCCCAGGCGAACTCGGTACCCTATGCAGGGAGTCGACTGGCGTGCGATTCATAGAGAGCGATAGAGGGCGATGACCGAAGGAACTGCGACTGGCGTCGCATCTCCGGGAGCAGACCTCGAGCCGAAACGGCGCGGGGAGCTCGTCACGCCGCTCGCGCAACAACCCCGACCGGCGGCCGTCTACGACACGGTCACCGAGGGGATGACGGGCTGGCGGTTCCTGCGCACCGGGCGCTGGATCGCCTACCTCGCCGCAGCGATCCTCTTCGCCGTGATCTGCATGTTCCTCGCGAACTGGCAGTTCAGCCGCGGCCAGCAGGTCTCGACCGACAACGCCATCGCCTCGGCCAACTTCGACGCGACTCCGGTGGCGATCGACGAAGCTCTGCCCGAGCTCGACTCCTACGACGCCACCGTGAACTGGCAGCGCGTCGAGGCGACGGGTGTGTATCGCTCTGGCGATGAACTCCTCGTTCGCAACCGGTTCCACGAAGGCAACAAGGGATTCGAGGTGATCACCCCGCTCGATCTGAGCGACGGCACCACACTCATCGTCAACCGTGGGTGGGTCGCCGCGTCGGCGGCGGACGACACGACACCCGAGGCGATTCCGGCCGCGCCCCGGGGTGAGGTCGACGTCGTCGTACGCCTGCGGCCGACGGAGGCTCCGCGGGGATCGGCGGTCTCCGCGGGCAGCACGGTCAGCTCCATCACCCTCTCGACGATCGGGGAGACCGTCGACGGCGAGCTCTACACGGGTGCCTACGGCCTCCTCGACACGCAGCAGCCGCCCGGCGACGCGGGGCTCACGCCCATCCAGACCGAGGCTCCCCGCGAAGACGCGGCGATGCACTACTCCTACGCGGTGCAGTGGCCGATCTTCGCCGTCATCGGGTTCGTGGCATTCGGTCTCGGCGCGCGTCGTGAGTACCGGCGTCTGAACATCGACGACCCGCGTGAGCAGGAGCGTGCGAACGAACGCGCACGCAAGGACGCGACGAAGCCCTTCACCGACGAGGAGCTCGAAGACGAGAGCCTCGACGGGTATCTCTCTCTCGCCCGGTGGGGCGGATCGCGAGGTCTGCCCGGCGCGGCAAGCCGGATCGCAGTGGGCGGCTCCACGCGCCCCGCCGATCGCGCGATCGGCGGCGAAGCAGGAACGGCGTCAGCGGCCCCCGCCGAGCCGATCGTCTACCGCATCCACTCGGTGGATGACGGTGGCGATGCGGCGGATGACGCGGGGCCGGCGGATGACGCTGAGCCGCGTCAGCTTGAGTCGCCGTAGGTTCATTCATCAACGACGAGAGCCCGCCGGATCACTCCGGCGGGCTCTCGTCGTGCGCGAGGGATCAGCGAGCGACCCACGTGTTGTACTGGTTCCACCAGTTCGTGTAGCTGCCGTCGGCGTTCTGCCAGACGGCGGTGCACTGGGTGCCGTCATCCACGATGACGACGTCGGCGGACGCCATGCTGGCGGCCCCGAGCGTGAGTCCGCCGGCGAGGCCGATGGCCGCTGCCGACTTGATTGCGAGTCCACGAATCGACACAGACATAGTCGTCTCCACTCTCTTTGCGCCGCGGGTCGGGCGCACCTGTTGGTGATTTCGAGAGTACGAAGAGCCCCGTTCGGGGGGTACCCGTATTTGCACGGGTATCCCGTGTACGTGGCGTGCGCGGGCGAGTCGATGGAGCGACATGCCGGCGGATACAATCGAAAGTGAGTGTTCTCATCACTCCATACATCCCGTCGCGAAAGCTGCCACTTGTCTTCCCTTGAGCCGTCTCCCCTCGACGGCACCGATGTCGCAATCGCCGTGCGCGCGCAGGGCGCCGGGCCGCTGAACAACGTGGCGCGCTACATCTCGCTCACGAAGCCGCGCGTTCTCGCGGGCAACGTGCTCACCACCATCGCGGGCTTCGCGCTCGCGAGCGCGGGTGTCTTCGATTTCGCCGCGCTCGGCTGGGTCACGCTCGGTACCACGCTCGTGATCGCCGCGGCGTGCGTCGTCAACAACATCCTCGACCGCGACATCGATCAGTCGATGGCGCGCACGAAGAAGCGCGTCTCGGTCACGGGGGCGATCTCCGCTCGGGCGGCGACGATCTTCGCCATCCTTCTCGGCGTCTCCGGCCTTCTCGTGCTCCTCTTCCTGTCGAGCCCGCTCGTCGCCGCGATCGGTGTCGCCGGGTTCCTCGTCTACGTCGTGCTCTACGGCATGTGGACGAAGCGCATGTCGGTGCACGGCACCCTCGTCGGCAGCATCTCGGGGGCGATCCCCGTGCTCGCGGGCTACGTCGCCGTGACGGGTGCGTTCGATGGGACGGCGCTCATCGCCTTCCTCATGATGTTCCTCTGGCAGGAGCCCGAGTTCTACTCGATCGCCATCTACCGCCGCGACGAGTACAAGGCCGCCGGCGTTCCCGTCATCTCGGTCTCGCGCGGCATCGAGCACACGAAGCGCCAGATCCTGCTCTACACCGTGCTCTTCGCCGCGAGCGCCCTCGCGCTGCCGCTCTTCGGCGGCGTCGGCATCACCTACACCGTCGTCATGGGCATCGTCAGCCTCGTCTGGATCGTCATCGCGATCCGCGGCCTCCGCGCGACGGATGACGCACAGTGGGCACGAGGCAACTTCCGTTACTCGCTGTGGGTCGTGCTCATCATGTGTGCGATGTTCGCCATCGGCCCCGTACTGCCGTAGGGCGAGGGCGACTCCTCAGCTACTCGGAGACGTCGATGCGCTGCGCCAGATCCGGCCGCGCGCCGGCGACATGGTCTCGAACCATCGTCAGCTCGTCGGCATCCGCGAGGATCACGAAGTATGCCCGGCCCTCGGTCGTGCGCAGGCCGATGCCGGGACCCCGACGATTCACGAACGCCAGGACGCCGCCCGGTGCGAGCCGAAGACCGACGCCGGCGAACTCCGCGGGCGAAGCACTCTCGCGGAACTCCACCGACGCGAGGTCGGCGTATCGAATGCGTCTCGTCAGGAACGGCCAGTATCTGAGCCTCAGCCCGTCGGCCTGACCGTCGACCCGGTGGCAGGCCCACGACAGGGGCCACATGCAGATCATCATGACGACGAAGACGAGAACCAGTAGCCACGGGTTGCCGTCAGGATCCGCGAACTCGCGGGGAATGAACACCGCCGCGAGCATCGGCGCGAGCAGCAGGATCGCGCGTACGCCGCCCGGCAAGTAGATCCGTCGCGTCGTCCAGGGCATCGTGCTGCTCACCGTCACCCCCTGCGGCGTCGACTCTTCAGAATGAGATGCGACATCTCAGGCCTGTTCCATGCGTGCCGTGCCGTCGCACGCTCGCACCAGTTCCAAGCCTAGTGAGGCGACCGAACGGTCCGTTGCTCCCGTACTGCCCGAGCGTGTGCGCGGAGCGCATGCCGCGCTCTTACTTCTCGAGGCGCTCGAACTCGATGTTCCACTGGGCCAGGTAGTCGCGGTCGCTCAGGCTGCCGTCATCCCGCCGCTCTTCTGCGTCATGTAGTCGCTCAATCGTGCGAGTGATCTCGTCGAAGCGAGCATCTGCCAGCGTCGGCGCGGCGGACACGCGTCGCCGCGCGTGCGCTGAGACGGCGTGTGAGCGCGCCGGCGCAGACGCTCGCCGCAGTGCGATCCCGGTCGCGATGAACAGTGCGAGCGGGCCGCCGCCGGCGATCGCGACTGACACGTCCGCCACGGCCACGACGACCGGCGCCGTCGCGACGGTGCCGGCCGCCGAGACGGGAGTCCACATGCGGGCGAGGTGGGCGCAGCGCCGCAACGCCCGAGACGTGCCGGGAGCGAAGATGTGCACGCCGATCGACTGCGTGCCGTATCGACCGGTGCGAGCGACCGCGTAGCCCCAGCGGTAGCGCCCATCCACCATCCACCGCGCCCACCGGCGCACGTGCGCGGTCGGATGGCGGCCCCTCACGTGCCGTCCTCGAGCTCGTCGTACCGGGCGCGGCGCATCGGCGCCCCGGTGAGTGAGGCGGAGCGCGCGATCGCAATGCTGCCGATGGCGGATGTCGCGAGCTGCAGCGCCACGATGAGCACGACCTTCACCGCGTCCAGGATGTTCGGCTGCAGAGCGAGCGCTCCGATCACGACGAACACCATGCCCAGGCCGCCCGCAGTGCCGACGGCCGAAATGCGCGTGTAGGCATCGGGGAACCGGAGTACGCCGAGGGCTGCCGATGCGAAGATGAGCGCGCCGACCACGATCAGTGCGTTTCCGATGATGTCGAAGGCGAAGGTCATCGCTTTCCTCTCGTGAGGACACGGGCGAGGGAGAGTGCGCTGAGGAAGCCGAGCAGGGCGGCGACGAGCACGAGATCGAAGGTCGCCGTCATCGCCGCGCGAACGCCGAAGAGGGCGACGAGGCCGACCATCCCGAAGAGCAGGAGGTCGCCCGCAATCGCGCGGTCGGCTTCACTCGGGCCCCTGAGGATCCGGTAGGACGCCGCGAGGCAGGAGATCGCAATGATGATGATGCCGATGTCGAGACCGATCATGTGCTGAGTCCCTTCCTGCGGAATGCGCGGAGCATCCGCGTCTCCATGTCGGCGAGGGCCGCTCGCAGATCATCGGCGTCAGCCGCATACATGCCGTGCACGATGAGCGCCCACGGTTCGGCATCGTCGCTGTCATCCTGCTCAGCGTCGACGCGAATCGTGCCCAGAGTGAGTGTTCCCGGGGTGAGCGTCACGAACGAGGCGAGCGCCGTGATCTCGGCGTCGGTGCGGCAGCGAGAACGGAAGCGCGCGATGCCGGGGGTGGAGTCCTGCCCTGCGGTGAGATTGTCGCGCAGGATGGCGACGTTAGAGATGACGATCTCCCGCGCGAACCAGAGTATGAAGGCCGCGAGCCGAAGCGGCCACGTCAACCAGGTCATGAGCCGATCACCGCCTCGGTATAGGCCGCGGTATCGATGAGCCCCGCGGCCGCGATGTCGGCGAGGCTCAGCAGCCCTTCCGCCCCGATGCCGAGCGCGAGGGTGAGCGCCGCGAGGATCACGGCCGGCGCGGCGAGTGCGATGCCGACGCGCGACCGCGGCGGGGCGGCGAGCGCGATCGATCCGCCGGAGGACGCCACGGAGGTGTTCTCGCCCGGCATCTCGCCCCAGAAGACGCCCGACCAGATCTTCAGCATCGAGAGGAGCGTGATGAGCGAGACGACGAGCATGACGACGACGAGCACGACCTGGCCGACCTCGAGGGCGGCCATGACGAGGGCGAGCTTCGCGACGAACCCCGAGAACGGCGGGAGCCCGGCCATCGAGAACGCGGCGACGAGGAACGCGCCCGCGATGACCGGCTCGCGCCGCGCCATCCCGCCGAGCCGTGAGAGTGCACCTGTGCCGTAGCGCACCTCGATGGCACCGGTGCTGAGGAACAGCGCCGCCTTCACGATCATGTGGTGGATCAGATAGAAGATGCCCGCGGCGAGGCCCGCGACGGTGAAGAGTGCGACGCCGATGAGGATGTAGCCGATCTGGCTCACCATGTGGAACGACAGGATCGACCGTGTCGTGGTCTCGCCGGCCGCCGCGAAGACCCCGACGACCATCGTGATGCTGAAGACGATGATCCCCACGAGGAGGAACCGGTCATCGCCGTCGAAGAGCTGCGCGTAGATGCGGTAGATCGCGTAGATCGCGACCTTCGTGTGCAGGCCGGAGAAGAGCGCCGTCACTGCGACGGAGGTCGACGGGTAGGTGCGGGCGAGCCACCCGTAGACCGGTACGACGGCGGCTTTGATCATGAGCGCGAAGAGGCAGATTCCCGCCGCGACGGCGACCTCTGTCGACTCGTGTGCGGCTCCCGAGAGTTCGGCGAGGTTGACCGTGCCCGTCGTTCCGTAGACGAAGGCGACGCCCGCGAGGAACACCGTCGACGTCAGCAGGTTCACCGTCACGTGGAGACGAGCCCCGCGCACCTGCTCGACCCCGCCGCCACCCGGCGGCGCGAGTACGAGCAGAGCGTAGGAGGGGAGGAGCATGACCTCGATGAAGACGAAGAGGTTGAAGAGATCGGCAGTCAGCAGGGCGCCGCTCACTCCCGCCATGAGCACGAGCACGAGAGGTGCGAAGAAGCGGTTCGCGGCCGCGCCCGCGGCGATCGCGAACATCGAGCACACCGTCGTCAGAAGGCCCGTCGCCGTCACCATGAGCGCCGTCAGCATGTCGGCGGCGAACGGGATCGCGATGCCTGCGGGCCAGAGGCCCACGCCGTGCGCGACCGGTCCGTCATCGAGCACCACGGCGACGAGCGCCGCGCCACCTCCGGTCGTCGCGAGCGAGGCAGCGAGGAGGAGACCGGATCGGATGCGAGGGCGGCCCCCGAGGGCGAGCAGCAGACTCGCGAGCAGGAGCGGACCGGCCACGAACAGCGGCAGGAGCGGGGCGGCGCTCATGCGGCGCCCTCCGTCTCGGCCGGTGAGTCGTCGGATGCCTCGTCGAGGGTGTCATCGTCGCGTCGCCCGGTGACCGCCAGCGCGAGGAGGAACATCGTGATCGAGAAGGCGATGACGATTGCGGTGAGTACGAAGGCTTGGGGCAGCGGGTCGGCGTAGCCGGTCGTGTCATCCTGCGTGCCGAACGGCGGCGTTCGATCCGACGTGCCGCCCGCCGCCATCAGGATGAGGTTCACGGCGTTGCCGAGCAGGATGAACCCGAGGATGACGCGCAGCAGTTCACGTCGCTGCAGCAGATAGACGGCGCCGCACACGAGGATTCCGGCTGAGATCGCGACGGTCATCGCGCGCTCCTCTCTGTCAGGGCGGGCACGGCGGGCGAGCGACGGTCGACGCCGAGCAGGTTGAGGGCGGCCAGCACGACGCCGACGACGGTGAGGTAGACGCCGACGTCGAAGACGAGCGCCGTCGTCAGCTTCACGCCGAGGACGTCGACATGCAGCGGCCGCAGGAAGGATCCGTCGCCGTAGCCCGCCAGCCCGGTCACGGTGGCGATCGCGATACCGAGGCCGATGAGGGCGAGGTACGGCCACCGGATGCGCGATTCGCGGTCACTCGGTGCCGCGAGGTAGAGCAGCGCGAAACCGGCGGCACCGACGAGGGCGGCGATGAACCCGCCGCCCGGCTCCTGGTGTCCGCGCAGCAGGAGAGTGAGCGAGAGCACGATGATGACCGGCACGGCCCATCGCGTCAGCGTGCGGGTGAAGACGGCGTTGGCGCGCGCGTCGGCGAGCGGTGACGTCGTCCGGTACGGCGAGTCGTCCTCGGCGAGCGACGTCACGCGTCGCGCCGAGAGGAGCACGGCCATCGCCACCCCGGCGATGCCGAGCACCGTGAGTTCCCCGAGGGTGTCGAGGGCACGGAAGTCGACGAGGATCGTGTTCACGATGTTCGCGCCGCCGGTTTCCTCCTCGGCGTTCCCGAGGAAGTAGCCCGCCGCCGACGAGAGCTCGCGCCGCCCGGTGAGGGCGAGCACAGCGGCGGTGGTCGCCACGCCCGCCGCGACCGCGACCGTCGCCGACAGTACCCGTCGCGACATCCGGTCGCGGTGGAACCGTCGAGGCAGGTGGCGCAGCACGAGGACCAGCACGCACACGGTGAGGATCTCGACGAGAAGCTGCGTCAGTGCGACATCCGCCGCGCCGAGCCAGAAGAACCACAGTGTCATCGCGAAGCCGATCATCCCCATGACGACGATCGCGGCGACGCGCGTGTGCGCCAGCACGGCCGCGATGGTTCCCGCCAGGATCAACGCGACAAGCACCCCATCGAGCGGTCGCGTCGGATCACCCACGATGGGCGGAAGATTGGTGAGGTGCGGCGCGCTCACCGCGGCGAGCACGAGGAGGCAGAGGATCGGAACGAGGAGGTGCCGACGAGGTGCATCGGTTGCCGTCATCCTGCCGGTCAGTGCGCCGAGACGGACGACGCCGAGCCGGATCGCATCGACGAGTGCGAGCGCGGAGAACGGGAAGCGCATGCGAGCGACCAGTGAGTCGGTGCGGCGGCGCAGCGCGACGAGTGCTGTACCGAGTGAGAGCACGATGACCGACACGATCAGTGCGGGGGTGACGCCGTGCCACAGCTCGAGGTGGGCGTCGACCGTCGCGCCGACGGCGCTCGTGCTCGCCGCGCCCACCAGTCCGTCGAGGAGGAACGGGAGTGCGCCGAGCATGAGGCCGCCGAGGGCGAGGGCTGCCGGCACCACCCAGAACGGGGCACTTCCCTCCGTGACGCTCGGGCCTGCACGGCCCCCGAATGCTCCGATCAGGAAGCGTCCCGAGTAGGCGAAGGTCAGTACCGTCGTCAGCGCGACGGCAGTCGCCACGAGAACCGTGAGTCCGACCGGGCCCGGTGCCTCGATGAGTGAGGCGAACATCCCCTCCTTGCTGACGAAGCCGAGCAGAGGGGGCACGCCGGCCATCGATAGGGCGCCGAGTACGGCAGCGGTCAGGGTGACGGGCAGGCGCACGCGACGGCCGGCGAGTTCGCGTATGTCGCGCGTGCCGGCCCGGATGTCGATGATGCCGACCACCATGAAGAGTGTCGCCTTGAAGAGTGCGTGCGCGATCGTGTGCACCACCGCAGCGGTGAGCGCTTCGGGCGTGCCGACACCGATGAGTACGGTGATGAGTCCGAGTTGACTGATCGTCGAGTAGGCGAGCAGTTCCTTGAGGTCGGTACGGCGGATCGCGGCTGCGGCCCCGAGTAGTGCTGTCGTCGCACCCGCCGCGATGAGCAGCGTCGACCACACCGCGTGATCGTGCAGTACGGGGGAGAACCGCAGCATCAGGTAGATACCGGCCTTCACCATCGCCGCAGCGTGCAGGTAGGCGCTCACCGGCGTGATCGCTGCCATCGAGTCGGGCAGCCATGCGTGGAAGGGGAACTGCGCCGACTTCGTGAACGCTGCGACCGCGAGCAGCACGGCGATCCCCGTCGTCGCCGCGGCGTCCGTCGTCCAGAACGGGGCGTCGAGGATGACGCTCAATCGCGTCGTTCCTGCGGCGACCGACATCGCGACGACCGCGGCGAGGAGGGCCAGCCCGCCGAGGGCGGTGACGAGGAGTGTGCGAATGGCCGGCTCTCGCGCAGCCGGGCCCGAGCGGGCGATGAGGAAGAACGAGCAGAGCGTCGTGAGTTCCCACGCGACGAAGAGCAGGATCACGTCGTCGGCGAGGACGAGAGTGAGCATCGCGAGGGCGAAGAGCGTCATCAGGACGTAGAACGACGTTTGCCGAGCCCGTGCGAGGTAGCGGGTCGAATAGAGGAGCACGCCCGCACCGATCACGGTGACGAGAAGCCCGAACACGAGCCCCAGGCCGTCGAGGCGGAGGGCGAGGTTCACTCCGAGCGACGGGATCCACGCCCACGACTCCTCGGTGGCGCTCGTCGAGGAGGCGACGACGAGCATCGCGGCGGCCGCGAGAAGCGGCGCGGCGAGCAGGAAACCGAGATCACGGCCGAGATATCGGCCAAGCGCAATGGCCGCGAGGCAGGCGCCCGCGACGAGTGCGATGCAGAGAAGCAGCATCAGTCCACTTTCGGATCGAATCGACGAGTGAGGGCGTCGAACCGATCGCGAGAACGCTCAGCTGCGCTACGCGCGAGAAGAGCTCGGACCGACGCCTATGCGTCGATCGTGCAGGGCGATGAGCCTGCCAGAATGGCGCCCCACGTCGAGACGTAGCCATTCGTGCCCGGGTGCGACGGAAGCCACCGAGTGGGCGTGAAGCCCTCAGCAGTCGTCGAGCATCCGAAAGTCATCCGCTCATTTTAGCCGATGAGCCTGAGTGGAGCCCGGTCACGGGCGTCGCTGGGCGTCGAGGGGGTCGCGTTCGGAAGGGAAGAGCCGCGGCCGCAGCCAGAGCGCCACGTAGACCAGGGCAACCAGCACGGGCACCTCGATGAGAGGCCCGACGATGCCAGCGAGGGCCTGGCCGGATGTCGCTCCGAACGTTCCGATGGCGACGGCGATCGCGAGCTCGAAGTTGTTGCCTGCCGCTGTGAACGCCAGTGTCGCCGTCCGTTCGTAGCCGAGCGAGATGGCTCTTCCCAGTCCGAATCCGAGCAGGAACGTGACCACGAAGTAGATCAGGAGCGGCAATGCGATGCGAGCGACGTCGAGTGGTCGATCGATGACCTGCTGGCCTTGCAGGGCGAAGAGCATGACGATCGTGAAGAGCAGGCCATACAGGGCGAACGGTCCGACTCTCGGCAGGAAGCGCTCCTCGTACCAGGTGCGCCCCTGGGTCGCTTCGCCGATCCGTCGCGAGAGGTACCCGGCGAGCAGGGGGATGCCGAGGAAGACCAGCACGGAGACGGTGATCGCCCAGAAGGAGAAGTCGGCGCTCGTCGTGGGGAGTCCGAGCCATCCGGGGAGGATCTGCAGGTAGAACCAGCCGAGCGCACCGAATGCGATGACCTGGAAGACCGAGTTCACGGCGACGAGGAACGCGGCCGCCTCGCGGTCACCGCACGCGAGGTCGTTCCAGATGAGCACCATGGCGATGCAGCGGGCGAGTCCGACGATGATCAGTCCGGTGCGGTACTCGGGCAGATCGGGAAGCAGCAGCCAGGCGAGCGCGAACATGAGTGCCGGGCCGACGAGCCAGTTCATGACGAGCGATGAGACGAGGAGTCTTCGATCGCCGGCGACCGCACGGGCGTCGGAGTACCGCACCTTCGCCAGCACCGGGTACATCATGACGAGGAGGCCGATCGCCACGGGCACGCTGACGGAGCCGATCTGGAACGCGTGCAGCGCTTCACCGACCGCGGGGACGAAGGCGGCAAGGAGCAGCCCGGCACCCATGGCGATCACGATCCAGACGGGAAGGAACCGGTCGGTGGTGCTGAGCCGTGCGGCCGTCATCCTGTCGGTCATGCCGTGCTCCGCACCCAGGACTGCGCGGCGACCTGCACGGCGTCCCAGGGCGAGCCGAGCGGCGGGGTGTACGAGAGGTCGAGATCGCTCATCGCGTCGACGGTCATGCCGTGGTGCAGGGCGGTGGCGTAGGTGTCGACACGCTTCGCGACCTCGGCCCCGCGAGAGCCCACGAGTTGTGCGCCGAGCAGCACGCCGTTGTCGGTATTGCCCGTGATGCGGATGCTGATGGGCGTCGCCCCCGGGTAGTACGCCTTGTGGTCATCGGCGACGGCCGTATTGCTGCGCGGCGCGTACCCCGCGGCACGCGCTTCGCTGTCGCGCAGACCGGTACGCGCGGCGACGAGATCGAAGACCTTCACGACCTGGGTGCCGAGGCTCCCGGTGAATCGGGCATCTCCGCCGATGGCGTTCTCGCCGGCGACGCGGCCCTGCTTGTGCGAGGTCGTGCCGAGCGGAAGGTAGGTCACGCCGAGTAACCGGTGGTGGGTGACGATTCCGTCGCCGGCCGCCCAGATATGGGGCAGTCCGGTGCGCATCTGCTCGTCGACGACGGCGGCTCCGCCGGCTCCGGTCCGAGCGCCCGCGTCGGTCAGGAGGCTCGTATTGGGTCGGACGCCGACGACGACGAGCACCAGGTCTGCGGTGCGCTCGAAAGTGGCCCCGTCGCGCAGTCCCAAGACGGTGAGAGTCCCGCCTGTCTTCGACACGCGTTCTACGCGGGTGCCGGTCACGACGTCGACCCCATGCCGGGTGAGTTCGTCGTGCACGAGGCTGCCGAGCTCCGGGTCGAGAGTGGAGAGCACCTCGGGGCCGCGTTGCACCTGCGTGACCCGAATGCCTCGGGTGGTCAGTGCCTCGGCCATCTCGAGCCCGACGTAGCCGGCGCCGACGATGACCGCGGTGTCGGGCTGTCGCGCATCGAGGTACTCCTCGAGAGCGAAGGTGTCACCCATCGAGTGCAGCAGGTGTACTCCGTCGGCGGCGCCGAGTGCGTCGAGACCTGCGATGCCGGCGGTCGATGGCGAGGCTCCGGTGCCGACCATGAGTTCGTCGTAGGCGATCGTCGACTCGGTGCCTCGCTCGTCGACGACGGTGAGCTTCCGCCCGGCGACATCGATGCCGGTGGCGAGAGTGTCGAGGCGCAGACGCATACCTGTCGCCTCGAGGTCGGCGTGGGTGCGGTGAGCGAGCGATTGCCAGGGGTGGACGTCGCGCGAGAAGTAGTAGGGGATTCCGCAGATCGAGAAGTTCGGGTAGGCGTCGGCGACGACGACCGTCACGTCGACCGACGGGTCGAGTTCACGGGCTCGGAGAGCTGCGGAGATGCCGGCGTCGCTTCCGCCGATGACTGCGAGGTGCATGGTGCCCTTTCGAAGAGTTCGGGGCCATCTTGACTCACGAAACAAGTTCAGTCAAGATTGAACCAATGAACACTGAACATCATGAGGGTGTCGTAGCGCGGGCCGCGAGACACGCGGCGCTCGGCGAGCCCGCACGCCTGCACATCATCGACCTGCTCACGCTCGGCGACCTCTCGCCCACCGAGATCCGTGTATCCCTCGGGGCCCCGGCGAACCTCGTCACCCACCACCTCAACGTGCTGGAATCCGTCGGTCTGGTGACCCGTTCCGCATCGGAAGGCGACAAGCGTCGCAGCTACGTGCACCTCGCGCCGGGTGCCTTCACCGATCTGGTGCCGGGCGCCGTGCGCACCGCGAGCCGTGTCGTGTTCGCGTGCTCGGCGAACTCCGCGCGATCGCAGCTCGCGGTGGCGCTGTGGCAGCGGCAGAGCACCATTCCCGCGGCATCGGGTGGCACGCGCCCGGCGGCGCAGGTCGCACCCGGCATGATCGCCGCCGCCGCCCGACATGAGATCACCCTGCCCGGATCAGTCCCGACCGCGCTCGCCGATGTCCTGAACGACGATGACTTCGTGATCACGGTGTGCGACAACGCCCATGAAGAGCTGGGCGTGCGAGGCGATCTGCACTGGTCGATCCCCGATCCGGTGCGTATCGGCACGGATGACGCCTTCGACGCCGCATTCACCGACCTGGAGCGCCGCATCGCCGGTCTCGCTCCGCGACTCCTCGCCTCCTGACCAGAAAGCCGAACACGCCATGATCGAGACGAAGCCCGTCGTCCTGTTCCTCTGTCAGCACAATGCCGGGCGCTCCCAGCTCGGCGCAGCGCTGCTCGAACACCTCGCCGCCGATCGGTTCTCCGTCACCTCGGCCGGATTCGACCCCGCCGAGGTCGTCAACCCGGCCGTCGCCGCCACGGTCGCCGAGCTCGGCGTCGACATCTCCGGCCGCGTCCCGCGATCCGTGACCACTGCAGACCTCGAAGGAGCCGACATCGTCGTGCTCATGAAGCCCGGTCTGCCGTTGCCGGCCGTCCCGCGCGGAGAAGTGCTCCACTGGTCGTTCCCGAACCCGGAGGCCTGGGATGTGGACTCCGTCCGGCCCCTCCGCGAAGCCGTCGCCGAGAAGATCCGCGTCGGCCTCCTCGAGCGCTGACGCGGGCTCGAGGCGTCCGCTCCTCGTCGACATTCCAGAGCGGATGACGGGAATCGAACCCGCGCTATCAGCTTGGGAAGCTGAAGTTCTACCATTGAACTACATCCGCATGCGGCATCCCGGGGCGTAACCGGCGCCGATTCGGCCAGCTTAGCAAGGCCCCTCCGCACTACGATGACAGCGTGCTTCTCTCCGACCGCGACATCAGTGCCGAACTCGATCAGCAGCGCATCCAGCTGGAGCCGTATGACCCGGCGATGATCCAGCCGTCGTCGATCGACGTGCGCCTCGACCGGTACTTCCGGCTGTTCGACAACCACAAGTACCCCTTCATCGACCCGGCGGAGGACCAGCCCGACCTCACGCACCTCATCGAGGTCAAGCCTGACGAGCCGTTCATCCTGCACCCGGGGGAGTTCGTGCTCGGCTCGACGTTCGAAGCGGTCAGCCTGCCCGACGACGTCGCCGCGCGCCTCGAGGGCAAGTCGTCGCTCGGCCGGCTCGGGCTGCTGACGCACTCGACCGCGGGCTTCATCGATCCCGGCTTCACGGGGCACGTCACGCTCGAGCTCTCGAACGTCGCGACCCTCCCGATCAAGCTGTGGCCGGGCATGAAGATCGGTCAGCTGTGCTTCTTCCGCCTCACGTCGCCGAGCGAGAACCCGTACGGCTCGGCCGCGTACGGCTCGCGCTACCAGGCGCAGCGCGGGCCGACGGCATCGCGTTCGTTCCAGAACTTCCACCGCACGGATGTCTCGACGACCGAAGCGGGATCGCCCGGCCGCTAGTGTCGGCTGTCGTCGTTACGCTCCCGGCATGGAGCAGTTTCGATGGGAGGTCGGCGAGGCCGACCTCGACGAGCTGAGGCGACGCGCCCGCGAGGCTCGGTTCCCTCGGCCGATCGGTGATGCGGCGGCCGAGAGCGGGCTTACGCTCGATCGGCTCGAAGCGCTCGTCGCGCGCTGGGGCGGCGACTTCGACTGGAGAGCGGTCGAGGGGCGCCTGAACGAGGTGCCTCAGTTCACCACGGTGATCGACGGGCAGCTCATTCACTTCGCTCGCATCGAGGGTGTCGGTACCCCTCGTGCCCGGCGCGTTCCGATCATCGTGTTCCACGGCTGGCCGTACTCGTTCATCGAGATGCTGCCGCTGGCCATCGAGCTCGCCGGCACTGAGGTCGATGGCGTCGTCTTCGACGTCGTCGTGCCTTCGCTCCCCGGCTACGGGCCCTCCGCAGCGCTCGACGGGGCGCCGTTCACCGGGCCCGTCGTCGCCGAGCTTATGCACTCGCTCATGACCGATGTACTCGGCTACTCGCGGTACCTCTCCTACGGCGAAGACGTGGGCTCGACGACGAGCGACTTCCTCGCTGCGCTCCACCCCGAATCCGTGGCCGGGCTCATCGCGACCCACGCGGCGTTCCCTCCGCCGTCGCGCGCAAACGACCTCACGCCCGTCGAGCAACGGTGGGTCGACTGGCACGACGGTGAATGGAAGCGCGCATCGGCGTATGCGGCGCTCCAATCGACACGGCCCGAGACGCTCGCCGTCGCACTCTCGGATTCACCGGCGGGCCTCGCCGCGTGGATCATCGAGAAACTCCTCGCGTGGTCGGGCCCGGGCGACTGGTGGTCCGATGACGAGCTTCTGACCACGGCATCCCTCTACTGGTTCACGGGCAGTATCGGCTCGTCGTTCGCGGCGTACCGCGATTATCGACTGCAGCCCGAGCTTCCGCTCGTCTCAGTGCCGGTCGCCGTCGCGGTGCAGCACGGCGAACGCGGGTTCCCCCGCAGCTACGCGGAACGCACGTACACCGACATCCGTCAGTGGGCCGATCTTCCCACAGGCGGCCACTTCTCGGCCTGGCAGACTCCGCAACTCGTCGCCGCCGAGATCCGTTCGTTCGCGGTCGGGCATTTCGACCCGGTCGGCTGACAGGACTCACCGCCGAAACCTGCGTCGGCTACCATCCCCGCATGACCGACCGATTCGCCGAAGCGCTCATCGCCGCCGGGCCGACGAGCGAATACCCGGTGCGCATGCGCGAGTTCGCCCGACTCGTGGGCCGGTGGGATGCCCGCGGGCGACGCCTCGACGAGGGCTCCGGCGAGTGGCGTGAGCGCACGTTCGAGTGGGTCGTCGAGTACGTGCTCGAGGGGCGCGCGGTTCAAGACCTCGAGATCACGACGGATGACGCGCGCCGATCGATCGCGACGGCCGTGCGTGTCTACGACCCCGAGGCCGGCGCCTGGCGAGTGAGCTTCTTCTCACCCGAGACGGGGGAGTACTGCACCCTCGTCGCGACGTCGTACCGCGACGGAATCCGCCAAGACGGAACGCGCACCGACGGCCTGCCGATCCGTTGGAACTTCAGCGGCATCACCGACGACACCTACACGTGGGACGGCTGGGTCTCGCACGACGACGGCCGCACGTGGGTGCACACCGACCACGTCGAGGCGACCCGCCTGCGCTGACCCGCGCTCGCACCCGCGGCACCCTGTCCGCACCCCAGCACCCTGCCCACGCCTGCGCCACTTCCTGCGCGTTTGCGCCACTCCGGCTGGCGCAAACGCGATGAAGTGGCGCACGCCCGCGACATCCACTATTCAGTCTTGCTATCTACCGGTACTCGGCGTTACTATCTACCGGTAGTCAGTAACACCGAATAGTGAAAGAGGCGTCGTGGCGAAACAGATGACCGAGATGCTCAAGGGAACCCTTGAGGGCGTCGTGCTCGCGATCCTCGCGACGAAGCCGGCCTACGGGTACGACATCACCGCGCGGCTGCGCGACCAGGGCTTCACCGACATCGTCGAGGGCACCGTCTACGCGCTCCTCATCCGCATCGAGCAGCGCGGGCTCGTCGACGTCGAGAAGGTCCCCTCCGAGAAGGGCCCGCCCCGCAAGGTCTACTCGCTCAACGCGGCGGGCGCCGAGTACCTCGACGAGTTCTGGAAGACCTGGGCGTTCCTCGCCGACCGCATCGAACACCTCCGCGGCGAGGTCGCAGCCACCGAGACAGAAGGAGAATGACCATGGCAGCGAAATGGATCGAAGCGCTCACCGGATCGCTCGAGCAGAAGAAGCAGTACAAGCAGGCCGTCGCCCGCATCGAGGCCCTCCCCACGCCCTACCGCGAGACCGCGAAGGCGCTCAACCGCTACCTCATGTACTACGGCGGTGTGACCGACGGCGACACGATCGTGACGATGTTCCTCGATCACGCCGACCTGTGGGAGCGCGCGGCCGTCGACGAGACCCCCGTCCGCGACATCGTCGCTGACGATCCCGTCGAGTTCGCCGAGTCGTTCGCGCGAGCATACGCCGGCGCGCAGTGGATCGACAAGGAACGCGCCCGCCTGACCGCTGCCATCGACGCGGCCGTCGGGGATGCCTCGGGAGGCGAACCGTCATGACGATCGAGACCGGGCCCGCCATCAGCGTGCGCGGCATCGCGAAGTCGTTCGGTGAGGTCGACGTGCTGCGCGGGGTCGACTTCGATGTCGCTGCTGGCAGCATCTTCGCTCTCCTCGGCTCGAACGGCGCGGGCAAGACGACGCTCGTGCGCATCCTCTCGACCCTCCTGCCCGCCGACGGTGGTGCGGCGACGGTCGTCGGGTTCGATACGGCGACGGATGCCGATGAGGTACGCCGCGCGATCAGCCTGACGGGTCAGTTCGCGGCCGTCGACGACGTGCTGAGCGGTCGCGAGAACCTCGTGCTCGTCGCGCGCCTCCGTCACCTCGACGATCCGGGCACGATCGCCGACGCCCTGCTCGCCCGTTTCGAGCTCACCGAAGCCGGAGGGCGCCGCGTCGCGACGTACTCGGGCGGCATGCGCCGACGTCTCGACATCGCCATGAGCCTCGTCGGCGACCCGGCGGTCATCTTCCTCGACGAGCCGACCACGGGCCTCGACCCCGAGGCGCGCATCGAGGTGTGGCAGACGGTGCGCGAGCTCGCCTCGCACGGCACGACCGTGCTCCTCACGACCCAGTACCTCGACGAGGCGGAACAGCTCGCCGATCGCATCGCGATCCTGCACGAGGGCGTCATCATCCAGAACGGCACGCTCGCCGAGCTCATCGCCCTGCTGCCGCCCGCGAGGGTCGAGTACGTCGAACGGAAGCCCTCGCTCGAAGAGGTCTTCCTCTCTCTCGTGGGTCGTTCGCCCGCGTCATCCGTCGACGAATCGACGAAGGAGGACAGATCATGAGTCTGCACGCCCTCGGGGAGACCCGGATTCTCACGGGCCGATCGCTCCGGCACATCCTGCGGAGCCCCGACACGATCATCACGACGGCGGTCACGCCGATCGCGCTCCTGCTGCTCTTCGTCTTCGTGCTCGGCGGGGCGATCGATACGGGCGCCGGCGTCTCGTACGTCGACTACCTGCTGCCCGGCATCCTGCTCATCACGATCGCGTCGGGCGTCGCGTACACGTCGTACCGCCTCTTCCTCGATCTGCAGGGCGGCATCGTCGAACGATTCCAGTCGATGCCGATCGCGCGGTCGAGCGTGCTGTGGGCGCACGTGCTCACGTCGCTCGCGGCGAACCTCGCCTCGATCGCTCTCGTCACGGGCGTCGCCCTGCTCATGGGGTTCCGCACGGGTGCATCGATCGCCGCGTGGCTCGCCGTCGCCGGCATCCTCGTGCTCTTCACCCTCGCTCTCACGTGGGTCGCGGTGATCGCCGGACTCTCGGCGAAGACCGTCGACGGCGCGAGTGCGTTCAGCTATCCGCTCATCTTCCTGCCGTTCATCAGTTCGGCGTTCGTGCCGACCGAGTCGATGCCCGCGCCCGTCGCATGGTTCGCCGAGAACCAGCCGGTGACGTCGATCGTCGACACGATCCGCGCGCTGTTCGCGGGGCAGCCCGACGGGGGAGAGATTGGGGTGGCCCTCGCGTGGCTCGTCGGCATCCTCATCGCCGCCAGTTCGATCGCGACGCTGCTGTACCGGCGACGCGTGCGCTGATTCGTTCTTGCCTTACTGTGCGGCTGCAGGAGGACGACTGATATGAACCCGTTCGAGATCATCGACACCTACGCGGATGACGTCGCGGGGCGTCTTCCGCGGCGGCAGCGCTCCGACGTCGCGGCCGAGCTGCGCTCGCTTCTGCGCGACGAGCTCGAGGGCCGGGCTGCCGACTCGGGCCGACCGGCCGACGAGGCCATGGTGCTCGACCTCCTCCGGTCGTTCGGAGCACCTGACGAGGTGGCTGATCGCTACCGGCCGGCCGGCTTCACCGTCATCCGCCCCGCCGACGCCCCGGCGTTCGCCTGGATCGCCCTCATCGGCGTCGCCGCGCAGTGGGCGCTGACGTTGCCCGGCGTGTTCATCGGAGCGGATGAACCGTGGGGACGCCTCGCCGCCTGGTGGCTGTCGTGGGGGCTCGGTGCGTTCTGGTGGCCCGGCTTCCTCGTGACGATGACGCTCATTGCTGGGTGGGTCGGCTCGCAACGGGGTGAGCGAGTCTGGTCGCCGCGCGTCGTCGACCGTGACCGCGTGAATCGCGGGTTGTACGTGCTCTACATCGCCCTCGGCGTGGTCGGTGCGAGCATCGTGATCTCGCTGCCGTGGCTCGCCGTCTGGGCGACCTGGTTGCCGCAGCCGGTGATCGACGTGTTCGCGTTCGACGCGGAGTTCCTCGCCTGGCGTGCCGTGTGGGTGCTGCCGCTGTGGCTCGCACTTCTCGCGCTCAGCATCGTCGTGCTCGCCGCAGGGCGCTGGAGTCGCACGACCCGGCGCATCGCCCTGGTGATCGACGCCGCCTGGATCGTGGTGTGCGTGTGGTGGGTCGCCTCCGGCCCGGTGTTCGTCAACGCGGATGCCGACGGCGTCACGCGCCTCGCGCTCATCCTGGTCGCCGTTCTCGCGCTCATCGAACTCGTGCGCGGAGTGCGCCGCGAACTCGCCGGGCGACGTGCGCCCGTCGTGACGGTCGGGCCGCGCGCCGCGTGAGTGCCGACATGGCGCAGAGCCCGCCGTCACGATGACGGCGGGCTCTGCGGGGTCGGGTGGGATGACGCAGAGTGTGCGTCAGGCGGCGTCGGGGTGGATGCCGCGAGCTTCAGCCGCGCGACCCTGCTCGAAACCTCGGCCGTAGGCGAAGCCCTGCGCGAAGGCCGCGCGTCGGCCGAAGCCTCGGCGGTGTCCGCGCTCGGGGCCGAAGCCGTGGCCGGGGCCGAATTCAGGGCCGAAGCCAGGCCCGAAGCCGCGGTGCCCGTGAGGGTGGCCCTTCTCGCTGTCGTGCGGGTGTTCGTGCGCCTCGCGCGGGTCGAAGTCGAGTCCGAAGTCCGATCGCGGGTCGAAGCCGGGGCGGGGGCCGAAACCGAATCCGCCGCGCCCGTGACCGAATCCGCGTCCATGACCGAAGCCTCGTCCGTGACCGAAGCCGTGACCGCGGCGCTTGCCGCGCGGCATCCGTTCGTTCTCGTCGAAGCCGAGTTCGTGGGCGATCGCCTCGAGGGAGGCGACGGTCGTCGCGAAGTCCTCGGGCGAGACGGCGCCGGCGACGCGGGTGCGCAGCGCGGTGACACGTTCGAGCAGGGCGTCGTGACCGGCTCGACCGGTCTCCGTGAGGACCCAGGCCCCGGGCTCACCCTCGACCCATCCGAGGTCGATGAGGTGGCTGAGCTTGCCCGGGCGGGCGTCGAGACGAGCGGCGAGCGGGTGCTCGGCGCCGCGTTCGACGATCGAGAGTCGACGCCAGTCGCGTCGGGTGAGGTCTTCGGCGGCGAACAGCTCGTTCATCGCACGCTCGAGCGAGCGGTCGACGGCGCGGAGCCAGTAGCCGAGCGGGCGGTCGGAGGAGGGGGTGTCAGGTGTGTTGTCGGTGGTGTTCATGGTGAGGGAGTCCTTTGTGAGTTCGTGATCGATCCCATCGATCGATTGCATGCACTGTTACATGTATATGTAGGATGACATGTATGTCGGACGAACGTCAAGCCGCTCACGGCGGGCTCCCAGGTGAGGGCATCCCCGCCGAGACCATCGCGCGCATCGAGCAGGCGCTCATCGCGCTCCGGCACGACCGTCGACGCGGTGGCCCGGGCGGGTTCGGCGGCCCCGGATTCGGCGGGCCGGGCTTCGGCGGACCCGGCGGCTTCGGGATGCGCGGCGCGGGCCCCCGGGGCGGAGCGTGGGGTCCCGGGTTCGGCCGTGGCCGCGGCGAGCACGAACACGGCGAAGCCGACGGCGGCGACACGTCGCACGACCACGCGAACCACGCGCACGAGCATCACGGCCGGGGCCCTGCGGCCTTCCGCCACATGGCGCGCATCCGGCTGCTCGAGGTGCTCGACGCGCGCGGCGCCACCGACGCTCCGGCCCCCTCGATCAGCGAACTCGCGGCGCTCATCGGCGTCGATCAGCCGCGTGCGAGCCGCCTCGTGCAGGGCGCTCAGCGCGAGGGGCTCGTGCGGCGCACGGTCGATCCGCGTGATGCGCGTCGCAGCGTCATCCAACTGACCGCCGCCGGCGAGAGGGCGCTCGACGAATCACGCGAGTCGCGACGCGGGGCCGTGCGCAACGGACTCGCGGGCTTCACCCCCGCCGAGGCCGAGCAGTTCGCCGACCTCCTCGCGCGCTTCGCCGCGGGCCGCGCCGAAGCGTAGGAGATCAGCGCAGCTGCGCCTGCTTCGCCTGCACCGGGATGAGCAGCGCGAGGCCCACGACGAGCACGAGCACGATGCCGAGAATGCCGAAGTGCGCGCCGCCGAAGATCGCGATGAAGAGGCCGTACATCGTGGGCGACATCCACACCGCCGCGCGACCCGTGGTCGCGTAGAGGCCGAACACCTCGCCCTCGCGCCCGGCCGGGATGAGGCGCGCGAGGAACGTGCGGCTCGCCGACTGGGCGGGGCCGACGAAGATGCAGAGCGCGAGGCCCGCCGTCCAGAACACGATCTGGCCGCCGTCGTGCAGCAGGAAGACGAGCATGCCCGAGATGATGAGGCCGATGAGGGCCGTGATGATCACGGGCTTCGCGCCGAGCTTGTCGTCGAGGAGGCCGACGGTGATCGTCGAGATACCCGCGACGACGTTCGCGGCGATCGCGAAGATGATGACCTCGCCGGGCGTGAAGCCGAAGACCGTGCCGGCGAGCACGCCGCCGAAGGTGAAGACACCGGTGAGGCCGTCGCGGAACACCGCGCTCGCGAGCAGGAACCAGACCGTCTGGCGGCTGTCCTTCCAGAGACGACGGATGTCGCGGAAGAGGCGACGATACGAATCGACGATCCCCACGCGCTCACGAGCCGCGCTGGGCGGGGGCGTGAACTCGGGCACGGCGAACAGCACGGGAAGCGCGAAGAGGGCGAACCAGACCGCCGCGATGAGCATCGACATGCGCACCGCGAAGCCGTCCTCGCCGACATCCGGCTGGATGAGGCCGAAGTAGACGATGAGCAGCAGCACGATGCCGCCGACGTAGCCGAGTCCCCAGCCGAGGCCGCTGACGCGTCCGATCGAGCGCGGCGTCGAGACCTGGGCGAGCATCGCGTTGTAGTTGACGCTCGCGAGCTCGAAGAAGACGGTGCCGACGGCGAGCAGCCCGAGGCCGAACCACAGGAACTCGGGCGCCGGGTACACGAAGTACATGAGCGCGATCGCGACGACGACGATGAACGTGTTGACCGCGAGCCAGCGCTTGCGGTGCCCCGACGTGTCGCTGCGCTGCCCGATCACCGGTGCGAGCACGGCGACGATGATGCCCGCACCGGCGATCGCGATGCTCAGCGCGATGTTCGACTCCTCGGGGTTCCCGAATCCGGAACTCGTCAGGTAGACGGTGAAGACGAACGTCGTGACGACGGCGTTGAACGCGGCGGAGCCCCAGTCCCACAGACCCCACGCGACGATCCTGCCCTTGCGCGCGCCTTGCGCCGCGACGGCCTCGACCTGAGCGGTGTCGATGCCGATGGTCGCTGCCGCGCCATCCGCCCGGGTCAGGGGTGTGGGCGGGAAGTTGCGCGGGGCGCCTTCGCCTTCGGGCTCGCTCATGGGTTCAGGCTAGCCCTGAGTGGTGAACGGCGGGTGTCCCGACGCGACGGCGCGCGCGATGTCGTCCTGCACGAGGTTCGCGTTGACCGCGGCGCCCGCCATCGATCCCGCGCCCATCGAGACGGGAACGTTGGCCATCGGGTTGACGACGTTGCCGGCTGCCCAGACACCCGGCACGCTCGTCGCGCCGAAGGCATCGACGGCGACGACCGTGCCGATCGGCGACTCGGTGAGCTCGGCGCCGAGGTCGGCGAGCAGGGTGCCGTTCGGCACGAGCGTCGGCGCGGTGAAGATCGAGTCGATCGCGACGCTCCGGCCGTCGGCGAGCACGACCGCGGTGAGCACACCGTCGGTGGAGATCACCTCGGCGACCGGGCCCGGCTCGACGGTCACGCCGCGGGCCGCGAATCCTGCGGCGACCTCGGCCTCCGGCATCCCCGTGGCGTTCTCGAAGTACGTGACCTGCGGCGACCACTGGCGCAGCAGCTGAGCCTGGTGCACCCCGCCCGCGCTCGTCGCGAGCACGCCGATGCGCCGACCGCGCACCTCGTAGCCGTCGCAGTACGGGCACGTGACGACGCCGCGGCCCCACTGCTCGCGGAGGCCCGGGATCGCCGGGAGCTCGTCGCGGAGTCCGGTCGTCACGATGAGGCGCCGCGCGGTGAGGGTGTCGCCGCCGTCGAGGGTCGCGGCGAATCCGCCGTCGACGGGCGCCGCCGTGACCGCGCGGCCGTCGACGAACTCGCCGCCGTATCCCTCGATGTCGCGGCGGCCGCGGGCGAGCAGGTCGGTCGGCTTCACGCCGTCGTGGCCGAGCACGGCGTGCATGTGTTCCACCACGCCGTTCCGCGGTTCGCCCGCGTCGATGATCGCGACGCGGCGGCCCGCGCGGGTGAGCATGAGGGCGGCGCTCTGGCCGGCGGTGCCGCCGCCGATGATGAGGACGTCGTGTGTGAGGGTCATGAGATCGAGGATGACGTCGGCGAGAGTGATCAGCAAGAAATCATGCCGATCTGGCAAGATGGGGTCATGACGCCCTCACCCGCCGCCCAACTCGGTGCGCGACTCCGCGCCCTGCGACTCAGCCGCGACGTGACGCAGGCGCAGCTCTCGGCCGCGATCGGCATCTCCGAGAGCACGCTCTCGCGGCTCGAGTCGGGCGGGCGGAAGGCGACGCTCGACATGCTGCTGGCGCTCGCCGGGTACTACGAAGTGAGCCTCGACGAGCTCGTGCATGCTCCGGCAACGGCCGATCCGCGCGTCATCCAGCGCCCCTTCACGCAGTCCGGGTCGACGATCGTCCCCCTCGGCAAGCCGCACGGCGGTCTGCAGGCGTTCAAGCAGATCATCACGCGGAGCGACGCGTCGACGTGGACCCAGAAGACCCACGAGGGGTTCGACTGGATCTACGTGCTGAGCGGGCGGCTGCGCCTGCTGCTCGGCGAGCACGACCTCGTGCTCTCACCCGGCGAGGCGGCCGAGTTCGACACGCGTGTTCCCCACGCGTTCGGCAGCGCCGACGGCGAACCGGTCGAGGTGCTGAGCCTCTTCGGCACCCACGGCGAACGCATGCACGTGCGCGCGAGCACGACGCCGCCTACGGGAGCGAACGCACCGAGCTGAAGAACGCCGCGTACGTCGCGAAGTACATCGTGCCGTCGACGTAGGCGATCGAGGGCATGTAGTTCGGGTCGGTGTCGGGCGCCTGCAGCGTTCCCGGGAACGGGTCGTCGGTCTGCGTGTACCCCTCGGCGAGGAGTGCATCGCGCTCGGTGCCCCAACCGGCGCTATCGAGGTCGAGCTGCCCGTACCAGACCGACACGTCGCCGTTCGGACTGTTCCACTGGCAGGCGAAGCCGCCCTCGGTCATGATCCGGTCGAGCGCGGGCCAGTACGACACGACCTCGTCGCCGAGCGTGACGCCGTCGGCCGCGAGTGAGGCGTTCGTCTCGTCATCCAGCACGTTCTCGCACGTCGTCGCCTCGGCGGTCGGCACGGGCGTCTCGGTCGGCGTGGGTTCCGCGGTCTCGGTGGGCGTAGCTGTCGCGGTGGGTGAGGGCGTGCGCGTCGCGGTCGGCGACGGCGCGGGCTCGTCGGCGGGCGTGCACCCCGCGAGGGCGAGGGCGGCGATGGCGGCCACGGCGGCCGCTCGGGCGAGTCTCGTGGAGGTGCTCATGCCTCCACGCTAAGCCCCCGCCCCGCGCTCGAGCGCAACGACATCAACGAGTCACGAACCGCTCGGTCTAAGGTGGGAGGGGATTCCGGAGAGAAGGAGGGTCGGCGTGTTCGCACCACTTGCGCTCGTCACCGGCCTTCTCGGCGCCTCGACCGCGGTCGACGGCGCGAGCGGGATCGTGCTCATCGCCGGTGTCGCCCTCCTCGTCGGAGGCGTCGCGCTCGCCGCGGTGCGCACCATCGCCGTCGCGCAGGCCGCGAACGCCCCGATCTCGGCGCGCGCCGCCGTCGAACGACGCATCGACGCCCCGCCGCGCTCGGTCGTGAGCGACCCCGAAGCGCCCGGCAAGCCGAGATCTCGCGCGCCCGGTTCGGCCCTCGTGGCCACCGTGCGCACCCTCGCCTAGGCGACCTCCTCGTCGCGTGCGCGACGTGTGGCCAGAAGAGAACCCTTCCTCCTCTGACCCACAAGGACGTCTTTCGTGAACCCCTATGAATTCGGGCCCATCGCGGCCCTGCTGGACGGCGCGTACTCGCTCGTCATGGCACTGACCGATCTCATCGAGCCCGTCGCCGGCGGTGCCGCGGCGGCGCTCGCCGTCATCCTTCTCACCCTCGGAGTGCGCGTGCTGCTCGTGCCCGTCGGCATCTCGCAGGCGAAGGCGCAACGCATGCGCAAGCGTCTCGCCCCGAAGCTCGCCGAGTTGCGCCGCCGGTACGAGAAGAAGCCCGAGGTGCTGCAGCGGAAGACGATGGAGCTCTATTCGGAAGAGGGTGCGAATCCCCTCGCGGGCTGCCTGCCGCTTCTCCTCCAGGCACCCGTCATCTCGCTCGTGTACGGCATCTTCCTCCTGCCGACGATCAACGGCCACGCGAACGCGCTGCTCGACTTCAGCCTCGCCGGAGTGCCGCTCGGGTCGTCGTTCGCGCACGGTCTCGTCACGGCGTCGGTGAGCGGGGCGTCGCTCCTCGTCTTCGGGCTCATCATCGTGGGCATCGGCATCATCGCGTGGTTCTCGCGCATGCTCCAGCTCAAGCTGATGGGCGACCCGGCGGTGGCTGCGGCCGACGCGCCGCCCGCCCTCCAACGGATGACGGGGGTGCTGTCATTCGCCCCGTTCATCACCGCGGTCATCGCGGCGTTCGTGCCGCTCGCGGCATCGCTGTACCTCCTGACGACCGTGACGTGGACGCTCGGCGAGCGATGGATCCTCTCTCGCGTCATCCGCGACGAGCCGGTTCGGGCGGTCGAAACTGAGAGTTGAGTGGATGACGCTCAACTTTGGTGATCTGAACTTGACACCATTCCGTCGGCGCGGGAAACTTGATTCGTCAGGACTCAAGTCTTGACATAACGACTTCAGCCGGCACCGATCGGCTGCACCATCGTCAGCCACACCATCAAGGAGAGAACAAGATATGTCCCGTGCAGTAGGAATCGACCTCGGAACCACCAACTCGGTGGTCAGCGTTCTCGAGGGTGGCGAGCCCACCGTCATCGCGAACGCCGAAGGCTTCCGCACGACCCCGTCGGTCGTCGCCTTCACCAAGGACGGCGAGGTGCTCGTCGGCGAGACCGCCAAGCGCCAGGCCGTGACCAACGTCGACCGCACGATCTCGAGCGTCAAGCGCCACATCGGCACCGACTGGACGCAGGAGATCGACGGCAAGAAGTACACGCCGCAGGAGATCTCGGCACGCATCCTCGGCAAGCTCAAGCGCGACGCCGAGCAGTACCTCGGCGACACCGTCACCGACGCCGTCATCACCGTTCCCGCGTACTTCAACGACGCCGAGCGCCAGGCCACGAAGGAAGCCGGCGAGATCGCGGGCCTCAACGTGCTGCGCATCATCAACGAGCCGACTGCCGCCGCTCTCGCGTACGGCCTCGACAAGGGCAAGGAAGACGAGCTCATCCTCGTCTTCGACCTCGGTGGTGGAACGTTCGACGTCTCGCTCCTCGAAGTGGGCAAGGACGACGACTTCTCGACCATCCAGGTGCGCGCCACCTCGGGTGACAACCGCCTCGGTGGTGACGACTGGGACGCCCGTGTCGTCGAGTGGCTCACCAAGCGCTTCAAGGAGTCGACGGGTGTCGACGTCTCGAAGGACAAGATCGCTCAGCAGCGCCTCAAGGAGGCCGCGGAGCAGGCGAAGAAGGAGCTCTCGAGCTCGACCTCGACGTCGATCCAGCTGCCCTACCTCTCGCTCACCGAGAACGGCCCCGCCAACCTCGACGAGACGCTCACGCGCGCCCAGTTCGAGAACATGACGAGCGACCTGCTCGACCGCACGAAGAAGCCCTTCGACGACGTCATGCGTGAGGCCGGCGTGAAGATCGCCGATGTCGCACACGTCGTGCTCGTCGGTGGATCGACCCGTATGCCCGCCGTGGGCGAGCTCATCAAGCGCGAGACCGGTCAGGAGCCGAACAAGGGCGTCAACCCCGATGAGGTCGTCGCCGTCGGCGCCGCACTCCAGGCCGGCGTGCTGCGCGGCGAGCGCAAGGACGTCCTCCTCATCGACGTCACCCCGCTGTCGCTCGGTATCGAGACCAAGGGCGGCATCATGACGAAGCTCATCGAGCGCAACACCGCCATCCCCACGAAGCGCAGCGAGACCTTCACGACCGCCGACGACAACCAGCCGTCGGTCGCCATCCAGGTCTTCCAGGGCGAGCGCGAGTTCACCCGCGACAACAAGCCGCTCGGCACCTTCGAGCTCACCGGAATCGCCCCGGCCCCTCGTGGCATCCCGCAGGTCGAGGTGACCTTCGACATCGACGCCAACGGCATCGTGCACGTGTCCGCGAAGGACAAGGGCACCGGCAAGGAGCAGTCGATGACGATCACCGGCGGCTCGTCGCTTCCGAAGGAAGACATCGAGCGCATGGTGCGCGAGGCCGAGGAGAACGCCGCCGAAGACAAGAAGCGTCGCGAGTCGGCCGAGGTGCGCAACTCCGCCGAGCAGCTCGTCTACTCGATCGAGAAGCTCATCAAGGACAACGACGAGAAGCTCCCCGCTGACGTCAAGTCCGAGGTTCAGGGCGACGTCGACGCGCTCAAGTCGGCCCTCGCGGGTGACGACGACGAGGCCGTGAAGACCGCGTTCGAGAAGCTCTCGCAGTCGCAGGGCAAGCTCGGCGAGGCCATCTACGCCCAGGGCCAGGCGGCCGACGCCGCGGCCGGTGAAGACCAGGCGCCCACGGGCGAGCAGGCCTCCACCGACGAGGACGTCGTCGACGCCGAGGTCATCGACGAGGACGACGAGAAGAAGTAGTCATGACTGACGAGAACCAGAAGCCGGATGACGCCGACGAGGTGACGCCCGAGGCCGAGTCGACCGACTCGCCCCAGGCCGATGCCCCCGAGGAGGCCATCGACGCCGAGGTCATCGATGTCGACGACGAACTCACGGTCGACGACATCCTGAACGCGGCGAACGCCGAGATCGACGATCCGTCGAGCGAGCACCTCGCCGACCTCAAGCGGGTGACCGCCGAGTACGCGAACTACCGCAAGCGCACCGAGGCCAACCGCGAGGTCGAGCGCGAGCGCGCGATCGGCTCAGCCGTCGCCGTGCTCCTGCCGGTGCTCGACGACCTCGACCGTGCTGAGAAGCACGGCGACCTCGTCGCCGAGACGCCCTTCGCGGCCATCGCGGCCAAGCTCCGCGGCTCGATCGCGAAGCTCGGCCTCGAGCCGTTCGGTGCCGTGGGCGAAGCCTTCGATCCGCAGCGACACGAGGCGATCTTCCAGCAGCCCTCGCCCGACGTCGAGGTCGACACCGTCGCTGACGTCGTCGAGACGGGGTACACGCTCGGATCGACCCAGCTGCGCGCGGCGAAGGTCGTCGTCCAGACACCCGCGTAACGCGCACGATGCGGGCCGGATCCTCGAGGGTCCGGCCCGCGTCATCCCCATTCACTTTTCGATGCACCACAGGAGGGAGGCGTCCATGGCCAGCCAGGATTGGTTCGACAAGGACTTCTACAAGGTCCTCGGCGTCTCCAAGGACGTCTCCGAGGCCGAGCTCAAGAAGACGTACCGCAAGCTCGCCCGTAAGTACCACCCCGACTCGAACCCCGGCGATGCGGCGTCCGAGGCGAAGTTCAAGGAGATCAGCGAGGCCCACTCGGTGCTCTCCGACCCCGAGCAGCGCAAGGAGTACGACCAGATCCGCGCGATGGGTTCGGGCGCTCGCTTCACCGCCCCCGGCGGCGGGCAGGGCACCGGCGGCTTCGAGGACGTCTTCGGCGGCATGTTCGGTGGCGGCGGTGCCGGCCAGCGCACGAGCTACCAGCAGGGCGGCGCCGACTACGACGACCTGCTCGGCGGGCTCTTCGGCGGCGGGCGCTTCGGTCAGACGACCGGCGGCTTCCGCGGCTACGGCGGGCCGACCCGCGGCCGCGACGTGACCGCCTCGACGACCCTCGACTTCATCACGGCGACGCAGGGCGACCAGATCACCCTGCAGACCTCCGAGGGCAAGCCGATCACGGTGCGCATCCCCGCGGGCGTCTCCGACGGGCAGAAGATCAAGTTGCGCGGCAAGGGCCAGCCTTCGCCCGACGGCGGCGAGCCCGGCGACATCGTGCTCACTGTCTCGGTGCGGAAGCACCCCGTCTTCGAGCGCGATGGCCTGAACCTGCGCGTCACCGTTCCCGTGACCTTCGCCGAAGCCGCGCTCGGCGCCACGATCGAGGTTCCGACCCTCGGCGGCGCACCGGTCAAACTCCGTGTCGCCCCCGGCACACCGAGCGGCCGCGTGCTGCGCGTCAAGGGTCGCGGCGTCACGACGTCGAAGGGCACGGGCGACCTCCTCGCCGTCGTGCAGATCGCCGTTCCCGCCCACCTCTCGAAGGATGCCCAGGAAGCGCTGGAGGCATTCGCCGCGAAGCTGCCCGACGAGAACCCGCGCAGTGAGCTGCTGCGCGCCGCACGCGACTGAGGCGACCCATGGACGAGAAGAGCCCGATCTTCGTGATCTCCGTCGCCGCCGAGCTCGCGGGCATGCACCCGCAGACCCTGCGGCAGTACGACCGCCTCGGCCTCGTCTCGCCCGACCGCACGGCGGGCAAGTCGCGCCGCTATTCGATGCGCGACGTCGTGCAGCTGCGCGAGATCGCCGTGCTGTCGGCCGAGGGCGTGAGCCTCGAGGGCATCCGCCGCGTACTGCAGCTCGAGAACCGCGTGACGACGCTCGAAGCGCGCGTGCGCGAACTCGAGGGCGCGCTCGCCGACGAGATGCTCAACCGCCCGGGCCGCCGCGTCTTCGCCGCGGGCTCCGAGGGCGAGGTCATCTCGCTCCGCTCGGGCACGCGCGTGCGCCGCGAGACGGCCGTCGTCGTCTGGCGTCCCCTCGACAGCGAGTGACTACTCCGCCCCACCTACCTGAGTGATGCGTGCCGACACTGTTCGCAATTCAGGTTGCGGTGCGGCGTGTCGGGTTCTTGAGTGGCGAGAGAAGGGTGCGACGCGCGCGCCAGCCTGAATTACGAACAATCACCAGGAGTCGGCCGGCGCCTCGATGACGGGCACGGGCGACGTGCTCCAGTGCGTGCCGTTGCCGTAGTGGCTCGACGCCCACGGCGAGGCCCAGATCGCTCGCGCCGTGGCATCCGCCGACGTGCCCGCCTCGAGACCGGCGACGATGTCGGTGTAGAACGAGCGGGCCTTCAGGTTGTCGGCCGCGTACTTCGCCGCCGTGACGAGGCTGTCGTAGCTGCCGAGACCGCTGCCGCCGCCCGATCCGTAGCCGTTGTTGAGCGGGTTGTTGCGGTTCCACCAGTTGTCGGGGCCGTTCTCCTGCCGCATCCAGCGCAGCACGACGTTGACGTTCTCGTCGGTCGTCGGCCAGTCGCCGAAGAACAGCACGAGCCGAGCCCAGTCGTGGTTCGTGCCGCCCGCGATGAGCGTCTCGGGCCCGGTCGACGCCGCGTAGCTGTCGCGCGAGACCGTCGGATCGGTCAGCTCCGACGACACCGAGATCGACTGCAGATCGGTCGTGGGCGCCTCAGCGACCTCGCCGTTCGCGTACGTCGACAGGGGCGGAAGCACGGGCGCGACCGTGAGGCTGCCGACGAGGGCAGCCACGGCGAGGGCGACGAGGGCGCGAGCCGGTCGTCGCCGCGGTGTGGTGGAGGGTGCGTTCCGCATGCGGCAGAGAGGCTAACACCGCTGCCTGGGTTCCGTCAGTGCGTCTTCTGCGACGACTGCACGGGAGGCACGGGTGCGCCGCGCGGCTCGGCGACGGATGACGGTGCGGCGAGTTCGTTCGGCAGCTCGATGCGGAACACCGTGCGACCCGGCCGCGAGTCGACCGAGATCCGGCCCTCGTGGGCTTCGACGATCGAGGCGGCGATCGCGAGGCCGAGGCCCGTGCTGCCCGAGTGGCGTGAGCGCGAGGCATCCCCCCGCGCGAAGCGCTCGAAGAGTTCGGGCACGAGTTCGGGGTCGATCCCGGGCCCGTCGTCGATGACCTCGAGCACCGTCGTGCCGCGGCCCGGCGTGAGCCGGGCGGTCACCGACGAGCCGCTCGGGGTGTGCACGCGCGCGTTCGCGAGCAGGTTCGCGACGAGCTGGTGCAGTCGCTCGCGGTCGCCGACGATCGGGCGGCAGTCGTCGGGCACGTCGGCGAGCCACGTGTGGGTGCCGTCGGCGGCTCGCGCATCGCTCACGGCGTTGATGACGAGTTCGCACAGGTCGACGTCGTCGATGTGCAGGTCCTGGCCCTCGTCGAGGCGCGCGAGCAGCAGCAGGTCGTCGACGAGCGAGCTCATGCGGCGCGCCTCCGACTCGATGCGCGCGAGCGAGTGCTCGGTCATGTCGGGCAGCTGCGCGGCCTCCTGCCGCGTCAGCTCGGCGTACCCCTGGATCGAGGCGAGGGGCGTGCGCAGCTCGTGGCTCGCATCGGTGACGAAGCGGCGCATGCGCTTGTCGCTCGCGGCGCGCACGGCGAGCGCGCGGTCGACGTGGTGCAGCAGGTGGTTGAGCGCTTCGCCCACCTGGCCGACCTCGGTGCGCGGGTCGGTGTCGGCGGGGTCGACGCGGTCGGTGATGACGACCTCGCCGCGCTCGAGCGGCAGCTTCGCGACGTCGGCGGCGACGACGGCGACGCGCGAGAGCGGGCGCAGGGCGAGCCGGACGACGAGGATGACTCCCGCGACGGTGATCGCGAGGGCGAGCACCGAGAGGATCGAGATGAGCACGGTCTCGTCGAAGACGGCCTGACGCACGGTCGCGAGCGAGACACCGGCGATGAGCACCTGCCCCGACTCGTTGATCGTCGTCTGCACCCGGTACGGGCCGAGGTCGGGCAGTTCGACGGTGGTGCGGCCGGAGATCGCAGGCCCCGAGTCGAGCACGGTGGTCTCGAGCTGGGTGACGACCTCGCCGCGGAGCGGTGAGGCGCCGCCATCGGTGAAGCGCGCGGAGTCGACGATCTCGCAATCCTGCATGAGCGCGATGATCGTGTTCGGGGCGTGCCCGATGAAGTCGGCGAGCTCCTTCTTCGGGTACTTCGCGTTCGGGTCGGGAACGATGGGCATGTACTTCTCGACCGAGTAGTCGAGTGCGTTCATCGAGCCCGTCAGTTGCGTGTCGACGACCTTCGTCAGGCTCGCGCCGAGGGTGACGACCGAGATGGCGCCGACGGCGACGAGCACCGCGGCGACGAGAGTCGTCGTGCCGACGACGATGCGACGGCGCAGCGTCCAGGGAGCGCGCGTGCCCGTCATCCGTCGCTCGATCGCAGCAGGTAGCCGACGCCGCGCACCGTGTGGATCATCGGGGGCCGGTCGGCGTCGATCTTCTTCCGCAGGTACGAGACGTAGAGGTCGACGATGCTCGCCTTGCCGGCGAAGTCGTAGTTCCACACCCGATCGAGGATCTGAGCGCGCGTGAGCACGCGGCGGGGGTTCCGCATGAAGTGGCGCAGCAGCTCGAACTCGGTCGAGGTGAGGTTGATGACCTCGCCGCCGCGCTGCACCTCGTAGCTCGACTCGTCGAGCCACAGGTCGCCGACGACGAGCCTCTCGTCGCTCTCCTCCGCGGTGTTGGCGAGGCGTCGCAAGAGGCCGCGGAGGCGGGCGACGAGCTCTTCGAGGTTGAACGGCTTCGTCATGTAGTCGTCGCCGCCGGCCGTGAGGCCGATGATGCGGTCGTCGACCGAGTCGCGGGCGGTGAGGAAGAGCACGGGCGTGCCGTCGTCGTACTGGCGCAGCGTGCGCAGCACGCTCAGGCCGTCGGTGTCGGGCAGCATGACGTCGAGCACGACGACGTCGGGGCGGTCGGCACGGTACCGCTCGATCGCCTCACGGCCGGTCGCGGCGGTGTCGACGAGCCAGCCCTCGTAGCCGAGTGCGAGGCTCACGAGGTTCGTGAGAGCCGGTTCGTCGTCGACGAGGAGGACCTTGACGGGCGAGCCGTCGGGCCGGTGAATGCGGGGTAGTTTGGCGAGGACCGCCCGTCGCCGGCCGGAGTCCGCGACCAGATCGGGAATGTCCACTGGGGTATTATCCCGGTCACACCCCTATTCCGTATAGCTCAGAGCCACTCTCATAAGAGACTCACATGTTCTCTTATCCCACACATGTGGGGTGTGCGTATGGTCTCCTTCATGAACGGGAACCACGCCGTACCGCTCATTGATGCATCGGTCGGGGGACGAGGCGCGGTGAGCCGACGATGACCACGACTTCGGCACGACTCGGAACACGATCGCACATCGTGGCTCCGTCTTCTGAGAGCATCAGCGACGCTCTGCGCACGGCCCTGCGCTCCGCCGTGACGCTCGGCGGCCGCTTCCGCCGACCGCGGTTCCTCCGCGGGCCCCGCATCGAACGCGCCGTCGTGGCTCGCGTCATCACGACCGACCGCCTCGTGCTGCGACCCCACCGTCGCGCCGACGCCGCCGCCTGGTTCGCCCTGCAGTCCGACCGCGCCGTGACGCAGTACCTCGACTGGCCCGAGCGCACCAAGGCTCAGTCGCGCCGTCACCTCCGAGACCGCACGCGCCACACGCGTCTGCTGCAGACCAACGACTTCCTCGCCCTCGCGGTCGAGTACCAGGGCCGCCTCATCGGCGACGTCTCGCTCCACCTGCGTGATGTCGCGAGCGACGAGCGCTCGGCCGAGATCGGCTGGGTCGTGAGCCCGGATGTCGCGGGCAGGGGTCTCGCGACGGAAGCGGCGAACGCCCTGCTCGATGTCGCCTTCGATCAGCTCGGCGCCCGCTGGGTCAGCGCCGTCATGGATGTGCGGAACGACCGTTCGATCGCCCTCGCGCGACGCCTCGGCTTCCTGCCCGTCGGGCACCTCAAGGGCGACCTCGTCATGAAGCTCGCTGCGCCGACCGTCGAGGTCAGCGAGCCCGAGGTGACGGCTCCGGTGCACGAGTCGCGCGCGGCGCTCCGCCGCGCGGCCTGACCTCGGCCGCGACCCGGGCGAACGCGATCCGGGCGAGCGCGAGCACCGACCATGCGAAGAGCGCCACGAGCATGGCGTTCCGCGCGAGCAGCACGACGGCGGGGACCGGCTCGAGGTCGACGAGCGGCAGGTAGAGGATCGGGAACACGATCGTCGTGAGCAGCTCGGCCACCGCGAGAGCGATCGCGACGCGCATCCACCGATCCCGCGCGACGAGCAGCCCGCCGACGACGACCGGCGCGAGCCACAAGAGGTACTGCGGCGATCCCACCTTGTTGAAGACGATGAGCGCGCCGACGAGGGCGAACGCTCCGAGGGCGACGAGATGCGCGCGCTCGGTCTCCGAGGCGACACGGCGCCGGGCGAGCACGAGCAGCACGGCGACGATCACGAACGCGACGACGAGCGCGGGCGTCGACGCGGCGACGGCGAGATGCGCGCCCGGACCGACGACCTCACGCGTCGCGAGCGCCTCGTTCTGATAGACCGACGCACCGGGAACCCCGAGGATCGCCATCCACAGCCACGGCGTCGCGATGGGTGCCTCGACCTGCAGTGCTCGGTCGCCCTGGATGGTGAGGAACGTCGCGATCTGGCGGAGCCCGCCGAGCGACGCCGCGACGGCGAGGATGACGACCGTGACGGCCGCGCCCGCGGCGAGCACCGATCGGGCGCGCGCGAGCACGACGAGGGCTGCCGCGATGACGGCCGCGGGCCACACCTTGATCCATGTGGCGACCGCGAGCAGCACTCCCGCGACGGCGGGCTTCCGCATCAGGAGCGCGAAGGCCGCGACGACGAGCGGGCCCGTGACGCCTTCGAGCCGCAGCAGTGAGACCGGTGCGAGGAGGAACACTGTCGCGAGCCAGAACCACGCCGCGGGGTACGCGGACCGTCGCCGACCGCCCTCGGTCAGCACCCAAAGGGCCGCGCCGTTCGCTGCCGTGAGCATCGCGAGCCACACCGCTTGATAGAGGTACGGGCCGAGGAGGGCGGGCACGACGATCGGCAAGAGCGCGAGAAGCGGGTACACCCACGGGGCGTCGAGCCCGATCCACACGTCGTGTTCGAGCGCGCGCATCGCCCACTCGCGGTAGAGAGGAAGGTCGCCTTCCACCCCGCCCGCGAGGATGAGCGGAAGCAGAGCGATCGCGTAGACCGCATGCAGCCCGATGAACCCCCACACGAGTGCGCGCATCCGGTCACCGTAGGGCCGGCGGGTGACGCGGGCGTGAACGCCCGGCGACCGATCCGCCTAGCATCGACACATGCCCCTCGACTTCGACAGCCTGCGCCGGTGGCCCGACGTCGAGGCGCCCGACCTCCTCGCGAGCGATGCCGCCGACCGCCTCATCCTCGACGAATCGGCGCCGTTCCGAGCCGGGCTCGGTGACGGAGCGCTCGCGATCATCGGCGATTCGTACGGCGCGCTGACGCTGGGGGCGGCGGATGACGGTGCGACCGGCATCCGCGTGCACCAGGACGCGCTCTCGGGCGAGGGCGCCCTCGACGCCAACGCGTACGCCGCCGACCTCGACGACCGGTATCGATCGTTCGACCTCGTGCCCGAGCTCGTCGCGGGGGCCGAGGTCGTCCTCGTGCGGTTGCCGCGCTCGCTCGACGCGCTCGCCGACATCGCCGATCTCATCGCGCGGCACGCGGCACCCGGTGTCGTCGTGATCGCGGGCGGTCGCCTCAAGCACATGACGATCGCCATGAACGAGGTGCTCGAGCGCTCGTTCGGTCGACTCGACGTCTCGCTCGCACGGCAGAAGTCGCGCGTGCTCATTGCCCGGGAGCCGCGTGAACTCGACCCCTACGAGCGTGTGCGAACGGCGCACCATGACTCTCCGCTCGGCCCCGTCGAGGTGTGCGCCGTCGGTGGGGTCTTCGCGGGCGATTCGATCGACATCGGCACGCGCTTCCTCCTCGAGAACCTGCCGACGACGATCCCGGGCGACCGGGCGGTCGACTTCGCGTGCGGTACGGGAGTGATCGGTGCGGCGCTCGCCCTGCGGCATCCATCTCTCGTCGTCGTCGCGAGCGACCAGTCGGCCGCCGCCGTCGTGTCGGCTCGCGCGACCGTCGCGGCCAACGGCCTCGAGGGGCGGATGACGGTCGAGCGCGACGACGGGCTCTCTCTCCTTGCCGACGCGAGCGAGTCGTTCATCGTGCTCAACCCGCCCTTCCACGTGGGCGCCGCGGTGACCGGTGAGATCGCTCCGAAGCTCTTCGCCGAGGCCGGGCGCGTGCTCGCTCCCGGCGGTCAGCTGTGGGCCGTGTGGAACACGCCGATGGGGTATCGCGCCGCACTCAACGACCTCGTCGGTCCTACCCGGCAAGTCGCTCGGAACACGAAGTTCACCGTGACCGTGTCGGAGAGGCGTGAGAGGCTTGAGGTGTGACCCAGACGCTCGAATCAGTCGAGACCGCGCAGGCGGCCTCGCTCGCGACGCCCTGGATCACGATCGTGTGGGACGACCCGGTCAACCTCATGACCTACGTCACCCACGTCTTCCGCACGTACTTCGGGTTCTCGAAGCCCGAGGCCGAGCGCCTCATGATGCAGGTGCACACCGAGGGGCGCGCCGTCGTTGCGACGGGCAACCGCGAACAGATGGAGCTCCACGTCGAGGCGATGCACGGCTACGGCCTGCAGGCGTCGCTCGCGAAGGCCGATTCATGATCGTCGCCGAGAACGACGGTGGGGTGCGGCTGACGGTCGAACCCGTCGAGGCGATGATGCTCGCGACACTCGCCGAACAGGTCGACACGGTTCTCATCACCGACGGCGACCCCGCGCTCGACCGGCTGCTGCCCGACGCCTACCGCGACGACGTCTCGGCGTCACGCGAGTTCTCGCGGTACACACGCGAGGGCATCGTCGAGTCGAAGCGACGTGCGGCACGGGCCGTGCGCGACGCCTCGTCGATCGACGACGAGCAGGACGACCCCCTCACGATCGACCTCGTCGGCGACGACGCGTGGGTGTGGCTGCGCTTCCTCACCGACCTCCGCCTCATCCTCGCCGAGCGTCTCGAGTTCGACGAGTCGGGCAACTCGCAGGCCGACGACCCCGAAGATGCCCTCCTCGGCGCCTACGAGTGGGCCGGCTTCATCCAGGGATCGATGCTCGAGGTGCTCGAAGCCGTCTGAGCAGGTTCAGGCCTTCTCGATCGACGGCAGTCGGTACGTTCCGTCGAGCACGGACTCGCGCGGCGAGTAGAGGCGGATCATCGGCCGGAACGGCGCGGCGGGCGCCGGCAGCCAGTTCGCGCGAGCATCGGCGTCGGTCGGCTCGTCGTGCGACAGGGTGAGTGTGATCGAGCCGTCGGCCGCGCGAACGATTCCCGGCGTGCGGTCGCCGACCGAGTAGCGGCCGATCGGGTTCGCGACGAGGTAGTAGTCGGGCAGGTCGTACATCGTGATCGACCAGAAGGCGTCGACGGGCGGAGGGGTGTCGAAGCGGATCGTGTAGGCCTTCGTGCCGTCGAGCGCGTCGCCGTCGGCGTCGAGGAAGGTCTGCGCGTAGGTCGCCTCGTAGCCGTGGTTGCCCCAGAGACCCACCTTCGCGGCGAAGGCCCGAGTCAGGAATCGCCGGGTCGGGTCGGTGATCGTCCACTCGGGGGAGTCGATCGTGCCGACGCCGAAGAAGTCGACGTTGTAGTCGAACGCGTGCGGCAGGCTCGACCAGCTCTCGCCCGGCGCGCCCGCTCGGCTCGCCGCGGCGATGAGGGCTTCGCCCCCGGCGGTTCCGGCGACGAGGCGCTCGCGGAGGTCGGAGGATGCCTCGACGAACGGTGACTCCGCGTCGGTGAGGCCGAGTTCGGCGAAGCGCGCGGCGTACTGGACGTCGCGTTCCGCGGGCGGATAGGCGAGGGAGAACGCGCGGGCCTTCTCCCAGAAGGCGAGGTCGGCGTCGACGGCGGCCGGCTCCACGACGCCGCGCGGCGGAACGAGCGAGCGCAGCACGGGCGTCACGGTGAGCTGCTCCTGCAGCGCGCGAACGGCCGGGATGTCGTCGGTGCCGTCGCACGCGAAGCGACCGACGATCGACACGATCGTCGTCGGTGCTTCGATGCGGCGCGGGCCGCCGTCATCCGTCTCTCCGCCCGCTCCGGGAGGCACGATGAGGAAGTCCCCGCCCTGGTTGCCCGTCGCGCGGGTGCCGACGTAGGCGAAGTTGTTGGTCCATGCGTCGACGAACTGCAGGACGAAGTACCGGTCTCCCGTGGGCGGGACCGAGAGCAGGAGCGGCCCGTTCGAGAGGTCGAGCTGCGCGATCGAGTAGATCGTGTCGTTGTTGACCGAGACGAACTTCTCGTTGTCGGTCGAGAGGCGGTCGCCGTGCGCGAACGTGTTGAACGGTGCTGCGGCGAGGGCGCCGAAACCGACGGTGACCGAGCGCTCGACCTCTCCCAGATCGAACACGAGCGGGAAGTAGTAGACGTAGGCCTCTGCGGCGAGGTCGTGTTCCACGGTCATCGTTCTGCCTTCCGATAGAGTTCGGGCACCGGGCTCACCTGCGACCCCGGGCAGTTCCTACGGAGGAGCGTACATGTCACTGTCGGCCACCCTCTCGCGCTTCCGTCAACGCCTCGATTCGAGTGCGACATCGGTCGAGAACGTTGCACTCTACGTGGGCACGGGGGCGTTCATCGTCGTCGGGGTCATCGCTCTCTTCTACGTCGGCTTCACAGACATGCCCATCGCGGGCCCCGGCTCGCTCGGTCAGTTCGTCGCCTATGCGAGCGCGGCGGCCGCCGTCGTCGCGTTCGTCTTCGGGCGGCAGTTCTCGCTGAAGGATGACTTCATCCCCGGCATCCGGGGAGCGAAGCGGCACTGGGCGCTCCGTCTGCTCGACCTCGCCGCCGTCGCCTTCGCGCACGCCATCATCTGCCTGCTGCTGTGGGTCGTCGTCGCCGATGCGCTCGAGCGGGCCTTCCAGGGAGCGGTCGTCTACGCGCTCCCCGCGATCGTGCTCGCGGGCGTCGCCGCCGCACTGTCGGCGTACTTCGTCTTCCTCTCGTCGGTGAACCTCAACCCGCTCATGCTCTCGGCCGTGCTCGCGGTCTTCCTCGTCGTCGGCGCCTTCGCGAGCATGCTCACGGCGCAGGACCCGTTCTGGTGGAAGGAGAACCTCTCCGCCCTCGGCATCACGAACGACCTCTCGGCGTTCGCGTTCAACATCACGCTCATCGTCGGCGGCGCCATCGTCACGACGATCGCGCGCTACGCCACGGCCGACCTCGAGCGAGTCGATCGTGCGGAGGTGCGCGGCATCCGACTGGTGCGGATCGCCCTTGTCATCATCGGCATCTGCCTCGCGTGCGTCGGCATCTTCCCCGTGAGCGAGTTCTTCCTCATCCACAACACGGTGGCGACGGGGATGGCGGTCGTGTTCGCCGCGCTCGTCATCGCGCTGCCGTGGATCCTGCCCTCCGTTCCGCGCCCGTTCGTGATCCTCGGCTGGGCCTTCATGGTCACGATCGCCGTGCTCGGCGTCTTCTTCGCCGTCGGCTATTACAACCTGACTGCGGTCGAACTCGTCGCGGCCGTGCTCATCTTCAGCTGGATCATCGTCTTCATCCGCACGTCGAGCGCGATGGCCTCCGACAACCCGAAGACGGATGCCGACCGCGCATCGCTTCATGAGAGCGCGATCTCGTAATCCTTGCCAGCGCCGCCGCCGAGGGCCATAGTCGTTCGTAGCGAACGACACATGCACTCAGACGGGGGCGTCATGAACAGCACATCGGCATCGCATTCGGTCGAGAAGGCGCACGAAGCGCTCCTCGACTCCCTCCCCTTCGACGACGACGGCGATGTCGCCGCCGCGGATCGCGGCTTCCTCGGGGCTCTCGTGCCCGGGGTCGTGCGCGCGGCCGACGGCCGCGTCGTCTGGGACAACGACAGCTACGGCTTCCTCGATGCGCCCGCGCCGACGACCGTGCATCCGAGTCTCTGGCGGCAGTCTCAGCTCGTCGCTCGGCAGGGGCTCTACGAGGTCGTCGAGGGCATCTATCAGGTGCGTGGTCTCGACCTCTCGAACATCACCTTCGTCGAGGGCGATTCGGGTGTCATCGTCATCGACCCCCTGATCTCGACCGAGACGGCGGCCGCTGCCTTGGCGCTCTACCGGGAGCATCGCGGCGATCGCGCGGTCGTCGCCGTCATCTACACCCACAGCCACATCGATCACTTCGGCGGGGTGTTCGGGGTGACGACCCAGGCCGATGTCGACGCCGGTCGCGTGCTCATCGTCGCGCCCGAGGGATTCGTCGAGCACGCCGTCGCCGAGAACGTCTACGCCGGCACCGCGATGGCCCGACGTGCGGGGTACATGTACGGTGCGGCACTCGAGAGAGGACCACGCGGCGCGGTGGGCGCCGGGCTCGGGCAGACGACGTCCACGGGCGAAGTGGGACTCATCGTCCCGACCCTCGACATCACGACGACGGGCGAACGCCACACGATCGACGGAGTCGAGATCGAGTTCCAGATGGCGCCCGGAACCGAGGCGCCCGCCGAGATGCACTTCTACTTCCCGCGGTATCGCGCCCTCTGCATGGCCGAGAACGCGACTCACACACTCCACAACCTGCTCACGCTGCGCGGCGCGCTCGTGCGCGATCCGCACATCTGGTCGACGTACCTGACGGAGGCGATCGAGACCTTCGCCGGTCGCACCGACACGGTGTTCGCGTCGCACCATTGGCCGACGTGGGGCGCCGACGACATCGTGCGCTTCCTCTCGACGCAGCGAGACCTCTACGCCTACCTCCACGATCAGACTCTCCGCTATCTCAACCGCGGGTACACGGGCGCCGAGATCGCCGAACTCATCGAACTGCCTCCCGCGATCGAGAATGCGTGGAACGCTCGCGGCTACTACGGCTCGATCAGTCACAACGTCAAGGCCATCTATCAGCGCTACATGGGCTGGTTCGACGGCAACCCGGCACGACTCTGGCCGCATCCGCCTGAAGCGCTCGCGACGCGCTACGTCGACGCCATCGGCGGCATCGACCGCGTCGTCGAGATCGCCCGCGCCGCGGTCGAGAGCGGTGACTTCCGCTGGGCCGCGACCTTGCTCGACCACGCGGTCTTCGCGGGCTTCGACAGCGACGAGGTGCGGCACCTCTACGCGGAGGCCCTCGAGCAGCTCGCGTACGGCGCCGAGAACGGCACGTGGCGCAACTTCTTCCTGTCGGGTGCGACCGAACTCCGCGGCGAGAATTTCGGAACGCCGACGTCGACCTCCGCTCCCACGATCCTCGCTCAGCTGACCGCCGATCAGCTGTGGGATTCGCTCGCGATCTCGGTGAACGGACCCGCGGCCTGGCATCTCGACCTCGCGCTCGACGTCTCGTTCACCGACCTCGACGTGAACTACCGCGTGACCCTGAAGAACGGCGTGCTCATCGCGATCGAGAAGCCCGCGAGTGACGGCGCCGAGGCGACGGTGCGCACGACCAAGGGGCGTCTGCTCGCGCTGCTGGGCGGCGACGTGACATCCCCGGGTGTCGACATCACCGGCGACGCGACCGTGCTGCCGACCCTGTTCGGCGTGCTCGAGCCCGGCGACCCCTCGTTCGCGATCATGACGCCCTGACCCGCCGACAGTCACTCGAGCCAGCTGAAGGAGGGGACCTGGTGCAGAAGCCACTCGCGGGTCTGACACGGAAGAACGTGGGCCGTGAACTCACGGCCGGGGTCACTCTCCTCGCGATCGCTATACCTCTGAACATCGGGTACGCCCAGATCGCCGGGCTGCCCCCGACGGCGGGCCTCTACGCCCTTATCGTTCCGACGATCGTCTACGCCCTCGTGGTCTCGTCGCGTCAGGTGGTCGCATCGCCGGATGCCGCGGCCGCGGCTCTCGTCGCGTCGTCGATCGGTGGCCTCGCCGCCGCGGGCAGCGCCGACTACGCGACCCTCGCGCTCGCGCAGGCGATCCTCTGCGGCGCGATGTTCCTGCTCCTCGCGTTCTTCAAGCTCGGCTTCCTCGCGAACTTCCTCTCGAAGCCGATCCTCGTCGGCTTCGTCGGCGGCCTCGCCCTCGACATCCTCGTCAGCCAGATCGCGAAGATGCTCGGGGTGAAGATCGACTCGGGGGGCGAGTTCGTCGACAAGGTCGTGGGGCTCGTCACGGGCCTCGGCACGACCAACCTCATCTCGCTCGCGATCTCCGTCGTCGCCGTCGTCATCCTCCTCCTCGGCAAGCGGTTCGCGCGGGCGATCCCGTGGGCGCTCGTCGTGCTCGTCGCGGCGACGATCGCGGTCGTCCTCGCCGATCTGGATGACGCGGGCGTCTCCGTTCTCGGAGAAGTACCCGCCGGCCCGCCCGCACTCACGTGGCCCGTCATCGACTGGGCGACGTGGCTGCTGCTCATCCCGTCGGCGATCGCGCTCACGCTCGTGACGACCGCCGAGGGCCTCCTCGTCTCGCGGTCGTACGGCGAGAAGCGCGGCTACCCCACGAGCCCCAATCGTGACCTCTTCGCCTTCGGGCTCGGCAACATCGCGGCGGGTGCGAGCGGTTCGTTCGCCGTCGGCTCGTCGACCTCACGTACTGCCGCGATGGACCAGGCGGGCTCCCGCACGCAGCTGCCCTCGCTCGTGCTCGCCGTCGGCACGTTGCTGCTCCTGCTCTTCGGAACGGCGCTCCTCGCCGACATCCCCTCGCCCGCCATCGGGGCGATCGTCGGCGTCGCGATCCTGCCGCTCCTCGGAATCCGCGACTTCGCGATGCTGTGGCGCGTCGACCGGTTCGAGTTCGCGATCGGCGCCGTGTGCTTCCTCGTCACGCTCTTCGTCGGCTCGATCCCCGGCATCGTCGTCGCGTTCGTGCTCGCTCTCATCAACCTCGCGAAGCGCGCGGCGAACCCCGCGATCGACGTGCTGCGCGGCGACGGCGAACCGGGCGACTCCCTGCTCGAGCAGGCGCCCACGGGTGAGACGACGGCACCCGGCGTCATCGTCGTGCGCCTTGCCGCTCCGCTGTTCTTCGCCAACGGATCGGTCTTCTCCGATGCGGTGAAGACCGCGATCGGCGCCGCTCCCGCGGGCCAGGTGCACCACCTCGTCATCGACATGGAGGCGGTCACCGACATCGACGTGACGGGTGCCGAGGCGTTCGAGTCGCTCACGCGGTGGCTCACCGATCAGCAGATCTCGCTCGCGTTCAGCCGTGTCCGCCCGGAGGCCCTCGCTCGTCTCGATAGTCTGGGGCTACGCGGTGACGCACGCGTGTACGACACCAACCGGGCCGCACTCGCGGCGCTTGCGGCGTAGGGGGCACGTCATGGGATCGATCATCGGCGACATCCTGCCGCTCGCGCTCGGCATCGCGATCAGTCCGATCCCGATCATCGCAGCGATCCTCATGCTGCTCTCGCCGAAGGCGCGCGGAACGAGCGTCGGGTTCCTCGCCGGCTGGGTCATCGGCATCGTCGTCGCGATCGTCGTCTTCACGCTCCTCGGAGCGATCCTCCCCGCGACCGACGACGACGCGTCGAAGCCCATCGCGGGGGCGATCAAGATCGTGCTCGGTCTCCTCCTCCTGCTCCTCGCGCTCAAGCAGTGGCGTTCGCGGCCTCACGGTGACAGCGAACCCGCCCTTCCGAAATGGATGTCGGCGATCGATTCGATGACGGCGGTGCGGGCGTTCCTGCTGGCGTTCCTCCTCGCGGCGGTCAACCCGAAGAACCTCCTGATGGCGGCGTCGGCGGGCATCGTCATCGGGTCGGCGGGCGAGAGCGCGGGCGCGTCGACCGTGGCGATCGTCATCTTCACGCTCATCGCGGCGAGCTCAGTCGCCCTGCCCGTCATCGCCTACCTCGTCGCCGCGCAGAAGATGGCGGCGCCCCTCGAGTCGCTCCGCGGCTGGCTCGTGCACAACAACGCGACCGTGATGTCGGTGCTGCTGCTCGTCATCGGCGTCGTCGTCATCGGCAAGGGCATCGGGAGCTTCTGATCTCGCCGACGCTCCGCACCCTGCTCGGCCTCGCGGCCGCGGTCGTTGCGCTCGCGGGTCTGCACGTCGCGCGCGACGTGGTCGGGCCGCTCGCGCTCGCCGCGGTCATCGTCATCATCGTGCACCCCGTGCGGCGCCCTCTCGAGCGACGGGGCTGGCCGCGCTGGGCCGCCACGACGGCCGTCATCGTCGTCGCCTACGTCATCCTCGCCGCGCTCGCCGCCCTGCTCGCCTTCGCCGGATTCCAGTTCGCCCGCCTCGTCGCCGACTACGTCGACGACCTGCAGCGTCTCGCCGACGACGTCATCGCGTGGCTCGCGACGATCGGCTTCGATCAGCAGGGGGCTGACGCCGCGGCATCCTGGTTGCAACCCTCGACGCTGCTCGGCCTCGCGAGTTCGATCAGCGGTGCCGTGCTCGCCGTCGCGACGGCCTTCTTCTTCGTGCTCGCCTACGTCATCTTCATGGCCGCCGACGGTGCGCGCTACGACCGCGCGAGCGAGGTCTTCGGTGAGGAGCGCCGCCCGACGCTCGAGCGCTTCGGCCGGTTCAACTCGGGCGTACGCCGCTACTTCGTCGTCAACGCCTCGTTCGGCGCCGTCGTGGCGATCATCGACGGACTCGCGCTCTGGGCGATCGGTGTGCCTGCACCCGCCGTGTGGGCCGTGCTCGCATTCGTCACCAACTTCATCCCGAACATCGGCTTCGTGCTGGGTCTCGTTCCTCCCGTCATCCTCGCCCTCGTCGTCGGCGGGTGGCCGCTCGCCCTCGCCGTCATCGCGATCTACTGCGTCGTGAACGTTGTGCTGCAGGTCCTCGTGCAGCCGAAGTTCGTGAGCGACGCCGTGAACCTCAGCCTCACACTGAGCTTCTTCTCGGTCATCTTCTGGACGTTCGTGATCGGCCCGCTCGGCGCCATCCTCTCGATTCCGCTCACGCTCTTCGTGCGCGCGCTCGTGCTCGAGGGCGATCCCGACGCCCGCTGGTTGCGCTGGCTGTCGGGCGACCGCGTCGACGTTCACCCGCCCGACCCTGTCGCTCCAGCCCCGCCGGTGCTAGCGTCCGACGCAGAGACCCCGAGCCCCACCACGAGAACGGACGACTGATGGCCGACTTCGAGTACGGACCTGTTGAGATCTACGTCATCGCCACGGAGGGGGAGAGACCCGACGATGCGACGTTCGCCGAGCTGGCACGCCTCATCGACGGCGACCTCGTGCGCCTCCTCGATCTCGTGATCGTCTCCAAGAGCGCGGAGGGCGACGTCACCGTCGTCGAGATCGAAGACCTCGGCGACGAGGTCGACATCGAGGTGCTCGAACTCGAAGCCGGCGGTCTCGTCGGCGAGGAGGACATCGACGAGGTCGCCCCGCTCATCGAACCGGGATCGTCGGCGGCCATCGTCGCGCTCGAGCTCGTGTGGGCGAAGCAGCTCGCCTCGACGCTCGCCGCGTCCGGCGCCGTCGTGCTGAGCACCGAGCGCATCCCCGCGCCCATCGTCAACGCCGTCCTCGCCGAGGCGAGCGACGCCGAGCAGGAGGACTGAGATGCCGCTTTTCCGCAGGGTAGGACGCCCCGGACTCATCGGCCTCGCGGCCCGCACCGCCGTCGTCGCGGGAACGGCGACCGCCGTCTCGGGCGGCATGGCCCGTCGCCAGCAGAGCCGAGCGGCCGAGCAGGCCGAGGCCGCCGCGTACGAGCAGCAGCAGTATGCGCAGGCGCCCGCGCCTGCCGCTGCCGCCCCGGCTGCCGGGGGAGTCGACATCGTCGCCGAACTCCAGAAGCTCGGCGCCCTGCACCAGCAGGGCCTCTTGGATGACGCGGAGTTCGCCGCGGCCAAGGCACGTCTGCTCGGCTGAGCCGAGAGCTCAGGCCTGCTCGACGATCGCTGAGCGTACGTCGCTCCACCGAGAATCGCCGTTCGTGTCGAGAGTCGCCGCTCTATCGGGTCATCTCGACGCGAACGGCGATTCTCGATGCGAGGGGTGCGTGTCAGGCCTGCTCGGCGATCGCGCGGGCCTCGGCGGCCTCGTCGAGGCGACCGAGCGACTCGAGTGCATCGCCGAGCTCGAGGGCGGCGACGCCGCGCAACTCGGGAATCGCCTCCTCGCGCTCGAGCGCCGCACGGTAGATCGGCACGGCGTCGGCGACGCGATCGGACTGCGCGAGCATGCGGGCCGCCGTGAGCTCGGCGCCCGCCGCACTCGCCGGGTCGCCCGCCTGCGCGTACCGGTCGGCCGCGGTGAGCGCGACCGGGATCGCCTCGTCGACGCGGCCGAGCGAACTGAGTGCGCGCGCACGCGAGTCGGTCACGTCGGCGATGAGCCAGTGCGCCTCGTGCTCGGCGGCGATCCGCTCGATCTCGTCGAACGTCTCGAGCGCGGCCTCCTGCCCCGCACTCGCCTGCGCGATGCCGTAGCCGTGCAGCACGTCGGTGAGGAGTCCTGCGTCCTCGGGCGTCTCACGCGCGGCGGTGGCCGCGGCCGAGAGCGATTCGAGCGCGTCATCCGTCTCGCCGAAGCGGCCGAGCAGTCGCCCCTGCATCGCGCCGGCGCGCGCCGCCCCGCGTGAATCACCGCCCTCGGTGAAGAGCTCGACCGCAGCGCCCCAGGCGCCGACGGCGTTGCCGTACTGCTCATCGGCGTGCAGCGCCTGACCGAGCCACAGCAGCGTCTCGCCGCGCGACGCGGCCTCGATGCCGGCCTCGGTCTCCTGCTCGTAGACGTCCTGCAGCACCTCGATCGACTCGGCCGCGTGACCCGCGCCGAGCAGCGAGCGGCCGAATGCGAAACCGAGACCGGTCGCCGGCTGGTCGAGCAGCTCCGACTGGCGCACCGCGAAACGGAAGCGGTTGACGGCCTCGTCGGGCTCGCCGGCATCGGTCCAGAGGGCAGCGGCGAGGGCCGTCGCGTCGACGACGGCGGGGCGGATGTCGAGTTCGGTGAAGATGCGCGTCGCCGAATCGGCCGCGCGAGCGCCCGACGCGAAGTCGCCCGAGCCGCCGAGGATGCGGGCACGCGTGAGCAGCGAGAGGCCGCGCTCGCCGTCGCCCGGCTCGAGCGCATCGAGCTGGTCGAGGGTCGCGAGTGCGGCCTCGATGTCGTCGTCGGCGACCTCGCAGCGCGCGAGGAAGTGCAGGGAGGCGCGCACGCCACGCGGCGACTCGCCCGCGAAGAACCCGTCGGCCGCGGCCCCGGCGAGACGCTTGGCTCCGTCGGGCTCGCCCGTCGAGACGAGGAGCATGGCGAGGCTCAGACGGATGTCGGCGACGACGTCGGGCGGAGTCTCGGGTGCGATGTTCGCCAGTTCGTGTTCGAGCGCGGCACGGTCACTCGGCTCGGTGCGGCCAAAGACGGCGAGGCCGACGCGCTCCTCGAGTGCCGCCTGGTGCTCGCGCCCGTTGTCGCGGAGTGACGCGATGCGGGCGGGCAGAGCCGCTTCGGCGGCCTCCAGGTCGCCCGAGTTCACGAGGTACCCGATCGTGAGCGAGTGCATCTCGTCGCGGTCGCGGCCCGTCGCACCCTCGAGTGCACGGCGAGCGGCCTCGATCGCGGGCACACCGAGGCCCGCCATGGCGAGGTCGCGGGCGCGATCGGTCCAGCCCGCGGCATCCGTCGGTTCGGGGCGCGAGACGGGGGCGGGAAGGAAGGTGTCGGTGTTGATCGGCACGTCGTAGGTCGTCTCGGCGAGCGCCTTCGCGGCCGAGATGCGCCCGGCGAAGTAGTCGTTGCCGTTGCGGGCGTCGAACGCGTCAGCGAGCCGTGCGGCGGCTGCCCACGCGGCGACGCCGAGATCGGCGGCCGTCCACGTGCCGTCGTGTTCGCCGAAGAAGGCGACGAGGCCCGGAGCGTCGGCGCCGCGAACGACGGCATCGCCGTGGCCCGCCCGCTCGACAGCATCGAGCAGGACGCCGATCGCGACGAGCGCCGAGAAGTGGCCTGCGGCGTTCAGTCCGTCGTGGGCGAGCCACCCGATGTGGCGCTCGAGCAGGGCCAGTCCGCGGGCCTCGTTGCCCGTGACGGCGCAGAAGACGAGGTGGTTCGCGACGATGTCGAGCTTGTCGGGGTTGTCGCGCGCGAGTCGGTAGCTGCGCACGTGCGCCTGCTTGGCATCGGCATCGCGGCCCGCGCGCAGGTACGGCAGCATCGCGCGCGAGAGGGCGTGCTCGGGCTCGTCGCCGCAGCTGAAGTCGCCCTCGATCATCTCCTCGACGAGGGTGATCGCCTCGGCGTCGCGGTTCGTCTCGATGAAGAAGCCGCTCGACTGGCTGCGCACGCACGCGTCGCAGTGGCTGTACTCGTCGCGCGGCATTCCGGCGAGTTCGACGCGCCACTTCTCGGCCTCGTCGATGCGGCCGTTGACCCACGCGTCCTCGAAGCGCGACATGATCACGCCGCTCTGGCTCACGCCGGCGCGCGAGTAGTGCTCGTGCATGTCGTGGAGCACGGCATCGATCTGCTCGCGCGAGAAGATCGGCGACGCGCCGAGGGTGCCCGCCATCCACTTGTACTGCCACAGCAGGTCGGCGCCGCCGTTGCCGATGTCGAGGGGGAACCGCTCGGGATCGGAGTCGTGCTTCGCGAGGCACCACGCGAACGACGCGAGCATCGCATCGGTGTCGCCCGATTGGTTTGCCGAGCCCGTGAGGCGCATGCGCGCGCGGTACTCGAGCTTCTCGTCGCCCGCCTCGACCGCGAGGGCGATGGCCTCGTCGACGAGGGCGCGCTCGGCAGGGCCGAACGGCGTCTGGTCGATCTCCTCGAAGAGCTCTTTGATGCGGCGGGTCGTCTTGCTCATGCTGGCCTGTCTGTATCGGGGGACGGCGCGGGCTCGGTGAGGCCCACGCTCAGTTGGATGAGATCGCCGAGCGCCGTCGTCATGAGGGCGCGGTCGGCGACGGCGAGGGGGCGGTGCCCGGCGAGGAGCGCCTGCACATAGAGGAGGTGAACGGAACGCGCGAACACGGCGTCGTCGTCGACGGCCGCGAGCTGGCGCACGACGGGCGTGTTCCAGTTGAGGCAGAGGCGTGCGACGGCGTCGGGTCGGTTCTCGGCCGCGCGCGACGCGTTCACGAAGTCGTCGACCTGGCTGAGCACGCCGCCCCACAGGCCGCTGCTCGCGCCGCGCGCCCGCGAGCGGTCGATGCGACGGAACACGGCGTCGTCGGCGACGTAGAGCGCAGGCAGGTCGTGCGGCTCGTACCCGCGGACGACGGCGCGGCACTCGACGGACGCGAGGGCGAGCGTCGCGCGGTCTTCGAGCCGGACGGCGGCGTCGCGTTCGGCGAGGGGAGGCTCGGCGAGGCGGTCGAGTTCGTCGGCGACATCCACGCGCTGCGCGGTGACGCCCTCGAACAGGGTGGGGAGGAGGCGGGCGATCTCGCTGTCGTAGACGTAGCCGCCGTTGACGATCGGTCGGTCCGAGCGGGCGAAGCTCGCGAGCTGCCGGAACTCGTCGACCGTCTCGGCGTAGCGCACTTCGGGGAAGCGGCGCACGAGAGTGTCGATCGTCATGCGTCCCGCGCTCGTCTCGACCGAGAGCCACTTCGTGATGAACCGCGCGAGCTCGTCGTCGTGCAGGACGAGCGCCTTGAGGGCGATGTCGTGCGTCGCGACGAACTGCGAGAGCAGGTGCGGGGCCTGCAGGCCGAGCTCCATGACCCAGCGGCGGAGCGTCGCTCCGATCTCGGCGCGCGTGTACTCGAGCGATTCGTCGTCGACGAGCGACTCACGGCTCGCGGTGGGGCTGAGGCCCGTCGAGTCGATCACGGTGCGCACGAAGAACGCCCACTCGGGCAGCACGTCGTCGATGCGCTCACCGAGGAGCATGCGCCCGAGATAGACGCGGCTCGCCTGCCGTGCACCGGGCGGGGGAGAGAAGGGCAGCACATACGCGTATCCGCGCGTCCCCGTCGCCGGCACATCGATCTCGATCGCGTCGAACGGCTCGGCGCCGAGCAGGTCGCGACCGTACGCGAGCGTGTCGTCGGGCGATCCGCCGAGGAACGGGGCGTCGCGCGTGATGACCTCGACCCCGCCGCCCGGCAGGTCGACGCGCACGGGAACGGGCAGGAACTCGCCGAACGTCGTCGCGAGCGACAGCACCGAGGCGGTCGTCAGCAGATCGGACTGGTCGAACCGGGGCGTCAGGTGCACGCTCGTGCCGATCGGTAGCTCGTCGGTCACCTCGCGCACGCTGAACGTGCCGTCGCCGAGGCCGACCCACTCGACCGCGGCGCCTCCGCGCGCGCTCCGCGAACGGATGACGATGCGGTCGGCGACCATGAAGCAGCTGAGCAGGCCGATGCCGAACTGACCGAGGTAGTCGCTGCGCGGCAGGTCGAAGATGTCGCGCTTCGACGAGCGGCCGACCGTCGACAGCAGTTCGGTCATCTCGCTCGCGGTGAGGCCGATGCCGTCATCCCGCAGCACGAACTCGCCGTCACCCGCGTCGAGCGGGGTGATCCGGATGCCGCGGGCGGAGTCTCCCCCGTCGAACTCGGCGCGTGCCGTGAGGGCGTCGCGACCGTTCTGCAGGAGTTCGCGCAGGAACACGCGAGGGCTCGAGTAGATGTGTCGGCTCAGCAGATCGACGACGCCGCGCAGGTCGACCTGGAACGGCAGGAGCTCGGAGCTCACTCGAACGGAGTCAGGAGGAACAGGGGAATGAGACGGTCGGTCTTCTTCTGGTAGTTCGCGTAGTCGGGCCAGACGGCGACCGCGCGCTCCAGCCACAGGGCGCGCTCCTCGCCCTCGAGCTCACGGGCGTGGTAGTCGCGCTTGACCGCGCCGTCCTGCAGCTCGACGTGCGGGTTCTTCGTGATGTTGGGGTACCACGCGGGGTTCTCGGGGGCGCCGCCCTTGGAAGCGACGACCACGTACTGGCCCTCGTGCTCGACACGCATGAGAGCGGTCTTGCGCAGCTTGCCGGTCGCGGCGCCGACGCTCGTCAGCACGATGATCGGCACACCGCGCATGGTGTTGGCCTCTTGACCGTTCGTCGCCTCGAACGTTTCAGCCTGCTCACGAGCCCATTCGGATGTGCTCGGTGCGTACTCGCCTTCCAGTGGCATGTTGCTCCCTTCCCCGTCCAAGAAAACCACACTTTCGGGGGGTACCGCGGCTCTTTAGGCTGGGCGTGTGAGCCCCTTCGGTCAGCACCCTCCGGCATCGCACGTCATCGCGCATCTGAGCGACCCGCATTTCCTCGGCGGCTCGCGGCCGCTGCATGGCGCCGTCGACCAGTACGCCAACCTCGATCGCACCCTCGCGACACTCGAGGCGACGGGGGTGAGGCCCGCCGCGATCGTCTTCACGGGCGATCTGACCGACCTCGGTGAGCCCGACGCGTACGTGCGTCTGCGCGAGACCGTCGAGCCCGTCGCGAGTCGGCTCGGCGCCGAGGTCGTCTGGGTCATGGGCAATCACGACGAGCGCGCGCCGTTCGCCGAACTGCTGCTCGACGCCGACGGCGATCTCGACGCGCCTCAGGACCGCGTGCACGAGTTCGACGGGCTCCGCATCATCGCGCTCGACTCGACCGTGCCGGGCTACCACCACGGCGAGTTCTCCGACGCTCAGCTCGCGTGGCTCGCCGACGAGCTGCAGACTCAGGCGCCGCATGGCACGCTCCTCGCGATGCACCACCCGCCAATCCCGACGCCCCTGCTCGAAGCGATGGCGATCCTCGAGCTGCAGGAGCAGGAGCGGCTCGCCGATGTCATCCGGGGAACCGACGTGCGCGGCATCCTCGGTGGGCACCTGCACTACTCGACCCACTCGACGTTCGCGGGCGTTCCCGTGTCGGTCGCGTCGGCGTCGTGCTACACGCTCGACCTCGCGGCGCCGGGCCGCCTGCTCTCGGGCGTCGACGGCGGTCAGTCGTTCGACCTCGTGCACGTCTACGCCGATCGGCTCGTGCACTCGACCGTGCCGCTCGTCGATGCGCCCGAGGTCTCGGTCTTCCCCGAGTCGGCCCGTGTCGTGCTCGAGCGGATGACTCCCGCCGAGCGTCTCGAGGCCTTCTCGAACAAGCGCTCCACCTTCGACCCCCTAACCTGACCGCGCGCCCCCTTCTCTTCCGTCTCGAGTCTCGGCGTCACGTTTGTGCTGTTCGCTCGCGCTGAACAGCACAAACGTGACGCCGAGACGGGTTTTTGGGGGCGGTGGGGGATGGTGCGAGTGGGGTGCGTGCAGTAAAGTTGAGTTACATAGACTCAACTTTGAAAGGAACCCCCATGGCCAACATGCAGGGGGCGCCGAACTCCACCGAAGAGCAGAAGTCGGCGCTCGAACAATACGGTGTCAACCTCACCGAGATCGCCCGTGCGGGCAAGCTCGACCCGGTCATCGGCCGCGACGCCGAAATCCGCCGCGTCAGCCAGGTGCTCACGCGCCGCACCAAGAACAACCCCGTACTCATCGGCGAGCCCGGCGTCGGAAAGACCGCCGTCGTCGAAGGCCTCGCCCAGCGCATCGTCGCGGGCGATGTCGCCGAGTCCCTCAAGAACAAGCAGCTCGTCTCGCTCGACATCTCGGCCCTCGTCGCCGGCGCGATGTACCGCGGCCAGTTCGAGGAACGCCTCAAGGCCGTCCTGAAAGAGATCAACGAGGCCGAGGGCGAGATCATCACGTTCGTCGACGAGCTGCACCTGCTCATGGGCGCGGGCGGCGGCGAGGGGTCGGTCGCGGCCTCCAACATGCTGAAGCCCATGCTCGCGCGCGGCGAACTGCGCCTCATCGGTGCGACGACGCTCGACGAGTACCGCGAGTACATCGAGAAGGATGCCGCCCTCGAACGCCGCTTCCAGCAGGTGTACGTCGGCGAGCCGTCGGTCGAAGACACGATCGCGATCCTGCGCGGGCTCAAGGGGCGCTACGAGGCCCACCACGGAGTGACGATCACCGACCAGGCGCTCGTCTCGGCGGCATCCCTCTCGAATCGCTACATCTCGAACCGTCAGCTGCCCGACAAGGCGATCGACCTGATCGACGAGGCGATGAGTCGCCTCAAGATGGAGATCGACTCGTCGCCCGTCGAGATCGACGAGCTCAAGCGAGCCGTCGACCGCATGAAGCTCGAAGAGCTCGCGCTCAAGAAGGAGAAGGATGACGCGTCGAAGGCGCGACTCGCCACGCTCCGCGAGACCCTCGTCGAGCGCGAGCGCGAGCTCGCCGACCTGCAGGTGCGCTGGGAGCGCGAGCGGCAGAGCCTCACCCGCGTCGGCGATCTGAAGAAGCAGCTCGACGAGGCCAAGACCGCTCGCGACCGTGCCATGCGCGAGGCCGACTACGCGAAGGCGTCGAAGCTCGAGTACGAGACGATCGCCCGGCTGCAGCGCGACCTCGTCGAGGCCGAGCAGGCCGAAGCGACGTCCGATGAGCCCCGCATGGTCAACGAGCAGGTCACCGACGAAGACATCGCCGCGGTGATCGCCGCGTGGACCGGCATCCCCGTCGGTCGACTCCTCCAGGGCGAGACCGAGAAGCTCCTGCACCTCGAGTCGGAGCTCGGCCGACGCCTCATCGGTCAGAAGAAGGCCGTCGCGGCCGTCGCCGATTCGGTGCGGCGCTCGCGCGCGGGCATCTCCGACCCGAATCGGCCGACGGGATCGTTCCTCTTCCTCGGCCCGACGGGTGTCGGCAAGACCGAGCTCGCGAAGGCTCTCGCCGAGTTCCTCTTCGACGACGAGCGCGCCATGGTGCGCATCGACATGTCCGAGTACGGCGAGAAGCACACGGTGTCCCGTCTCGTCGGTGCCCCTCCCGGCTACATCGGCTTCGAGCAGGGCGGTCAGCTGACCGAGGCCGTACGTCGCCGGCCGTACTCGGTGATCCTCCTCGACGAGGTCGAGAAGGCGCACCCCGAGGTGTTCGACGTGCTGCTGCAGGTGCTCGACGACGGTCGGCTGACCGACGGTCAGGGGCGCACGGTCGACTTCCGCAACGTCATCCTGATCCTCACGTCGAACCTCGGTTCGGCGTACCTCGTCGATCCGAAGCTCTCGGCCGACGAGAAGGAGCAGGCGGTGCTCGCGACCGTGCGGCAGGCGTTCAAGCCCGAGTTCGTCAACCGTCTCGACGACATCGTCGTGTTCTCGGCGCTCTCGCAGAACGAGCTCGGCGAGATCGTGAACCTCTACATCGATCGTCTCGGGGCGCGCCTCGCCGAACGTCGGCTCGACCTCGGCGTCACGCCCGACGCGCGCGCCTGGCTCGCCGAGCGCGGCTACGACCCGATCTACGGAGCCCGGCCGCTGCGTCGCCTCATGCAGCACGAGATCGACGACCGGCTCGCCCGCGCGATCCTCGGCGGTCGCGTGCACGACGGCGACACGGTGATGGTGGCCCTCGCGGATGACGGAGAGAGCCTCACGGTCGAGCGAGCGTAGGCTCGGTGCATGCGTGCAACGGTCATCCATGGAGAACGTGACATCCGACTCGAGGAGGTCGCCGACCCGGTGATCTCGTCGGGCGTCGACGCGGTCGTCCGCGTCGTCGCGGCGTGCGTCTGCGGCTCCGACCTGTGGCCGTACCGCGGCGTCACGGAGACGGAGCAGGCGCACCGCATCGGGCACGAGTTCGTCGGCGTCGTCGAGGCGGTCGGCGATCGTGTCGAGAAGGTCGCCGTGGGCGACTTCGTCATCGCGCCGTTCTACGTGTGCGACGGCACGTGCGCGAACTGCCTGAACGGCGTGAGCACGTCGTGCCTCACCGGTGGGTGGTGGGGAGCGGATGACCGTGAGGGCGGTTTCGCCGACGGCGGTCAGGGCGAGCGTGTGCGCGTGCCCCTCGCCGACGGCACGCTCTTCGTCGTTCCCGGACCGGTCGACGATGCACTCGTCCCCGGACTCCTCACGCTCTCCGACGTCATGGGCACCGGTCACCACGCCGCCGTCTCGGCAGGTGTCGGCCCGGGCGACTCGGTCGTCGTCGTGGGTGATGGCGCCGTGGGCCTCTGCGCCGTGATCGCCGCGAAGCGCCTCGGTGCGACGACGATCATCGCGATGTCGCGTCACGCCGACCGTCAGGAGCTCGCACGCCGTTTCGGCGCGACCCACATCGTCGCCGAGCGCGGCGACGAGGGCGTCGAGGCCGTGCAGGCGCTCACCGGAGGCATCGGTGCCGACCGCGTGCTCGAGTGCGTCGGCACGAAGGAATCGATGGACCAGGCGATCCGCTCGGCGCGCCCCGGCGGCATGGTCGGCTACGTCGGTGTTCCGAACGGCGGCCCCGAGCTTCCCGTGCGCGCTCTCTTCGGCCGCAACGTCGGCGTCAACGGCGGCGTCGCCCCCGTGCGCGGCTACATCGCCGAGCTCCTGCCCGACGTGCTCTCGGGCGCGATCGAGCCCGGTGCCGTCTTCGACCTCGAACTTCCTCTCGCGGAGGTCGCCGAGGCCTACGCCGCGATGGACGAGCGCCGCGCGGTCAAGGTGCTGCTGCGTCCCTGACCGCGCCCGCTCGCCTCACGCGAGGATGACCGCGTCGCGGCGCCTCTCGCCGATCGTCGTCACGGGGTCGTCCCACGGGGTGACGTGTTCGCCGCTCCAGAGCGGCACCTTCTTCTCATCCCCGATGATCTCGTGGCTCGCGAGCTCCATGCCGATGATGGGGATGCGGAGCTTCGCCGAGATGCCCGCAGCGATCACGATGTCGAGGCTGCCCTTCCACTTGCTCACGCGGGCGACGCCGTCCCACGTGCGCGTGAGGCCCGAGGCGAGCTTGAGGCTGACCTCGGCGACGACGCCGGCCGCGTCGTAGAGCAGCAGCGACAGTTCGAGTCCCAGGCCGGCCGAGGCCTTGAGGCTCGCCTGGAACGAGATCGAGTCCCCCGTCCAGCCGTCACCGGCGCCGAGCTTCGACGTATCGACGGTCGAGGTCGAGCGGTCGACCCAGCGGAACCCCTCGTTCTCGCGGTAGGTGTATCCGCGGACGGTGACGTTCTGCGTGCGGTACTCGGCCGTGAAGCTGCCCGAGAGGCTGAGGTTCGCCTTCGCCTCGATCTCGACCCCGAAGGTGATGACGACGGGAATCGGGCCGGCGGCGAACGCCCACACCTTCTTGAACTCGTACAGGGTCTTCGAGAGCTTCTTCTCCCGGATCTCCTTCGCGGCGACCTTCATTCCGACGGTGAACTTCTTCGTCGTCTTCGACGTCGTCGTGACGATCTGGTCCATCTTCTCGACGACGATGCGCGGGCCGGTCCACCGCCAGCGGATGTCGACGTCGATGTCGACATCGACGACGGTGCGGATCTCCGAGTCGATGGCGAGGGCGAATCCTCCGCCGACGCCCACCTTCTGCAGGAACTCCTTCTTCGCGGGCTCGCTCTTCGCCGAGTGGTCCTCGAAGCCGGGGGAGTCGGTGATCTCCTGCTGCTTGTAGCCCCAGTCGAAGCCGTACAGGTTCGACGTCTTCATGACGCTCTCGCTGCGGCTCGCGGCGGGGCGGGGGCCGACCGCGACGGCCGTCTCGGCGCGGCGCTCGCCCGACGTCTCGTCGATGCCGTCGACCACGACGCCGTCGATGACCTCGATGATGTCGTCGTCGACGGGTGAGAGGTCGACGCTGTCGAGCGGCACGAACGTCGCCGTCGGCTCGTCGCCCTCGCCCGGTGCGACCGTGTCCTCGGCCGACGGGGCCGCATCCGGAACCTCGGTCCCCGGAGCCTCGTCGAGCGTGAGCGTCTCGTCGATGTCGGCTTGCTGCAGGATGTCGGTGAGCTTGGCGTCGATCGTCTGCACACGCCACGTGTCGCCGACGCGATCGATCGAGTCGACGCGTCCGATGAAGCCCTCCGGGGCATCCGCGGTGGCATCGACGACGACGAGGTCGCCGGGGGCGAAGGGCGGCTGGACGGCGAGGATGACGGTGCGAGCGTCGATCGAGACGATCGTGTCGGCGGAGCCGGGTACGACGCTCGAGTCGAAGGCGCGCACGAAGCCCTGGTCGCTGACGACCCAGGTGTCGGCGTGCACGAGCACGTCGTCGACCTCGGCGAGGGTGATGCGGCGCTCGACGATCGTCGTCGCTTTCGCGCCCGCGAGGTCGACGAGGGTGATCTCGAAGGTGTAGTCGTCGCTCTCGGGGGCGCTCGACACCCACTCCCACGTCAGTCCGTCTTCGCCGAAGCGCGCGGTCGCGGTGCCGACGACGCCCTGGTCGCCGGACTTCTCGCCGCGAGCCCGGATCTCGATGCGATCGATCATGACGTCGGGCGTCGTCGCCGTTCCCGTGAGGGTGAACGTGCCCGTCGAGTCGAGAGCGATCTCGGCCGAGGCCTCGTCGGAGTCGATCGTCGGCGCGGCCGCGTCGTCGACCGCCGAGGCCGAGAAGCGGGCGTCGGCGCTCGCCGCGGCGACGAAGTCGCCCACGGGCTGAACGTGCGCGGTCGTCTCGCCGCGGCGCAGCTGCAGCACGGCCTCCGACCCGTCGACGGCCGTCAGCATGAGCTGCGGCTGAGCACCGCGCTCGGCGTCGATGACGGCTCCGCGTCCGCGGCCGTCGTGGCCGGGGCCGACGTCGATGACCGTCGTCTCGCCCGTGGGACGTGCATCGACGAGTGTGAGGCTGTACTCGGCATCCGCCGTCGTCGACACCGGGGCCGAGGGCCGCGTGTCGTCGCTCACGGCGACGGCGTGCGGCTCGACCTCCTGGGAGAGGGGCACGAACGCACCGTCGACCGTCGTCGACTCGGCGTTCGCGGGCGCCTCGGGCACCCAGGCGCGGATGTCGAGGCGGAGGTCGCCCGATCCGTCCTGGAGCGACGCGACGATGTCGCCGTCGACCGACGGGGTGACGACCGTCGTGATGCTCGTGCTGCCCGCCGGGACCGGCAGGGTCTGGTCGTCGAGGTGCAGCACGGTCGCGGTGTCGGTGTCCACGGTCGCGGTCACGAACGCCGCACGAACGCCGACCGCGACGACCTGCTCGTCGTGGCCCTGCTCGTGCACGCCGACGGTGCCGCCGACGACGCCGATGCGGCGCTCGTCGCCCGGGGTGAGCGTCGGTCCGGCGAGGCCGATCGCGGTGTCGGCACGGGCGATGACCTCGTCGAGCACGACGACGGAACCCGGCACGTCGACGTCGCCCTCGAGTTCGGCGAGGACCTCGATGCGCACGGGCGCCGCCGTCGTCGCGGCGAGGGCGAGACGGCCCGAGTAGACCCGCAGCGGCAGGGTCGTCGATCCCGAACCGCCCGCGGCGACCGTGAGCGCGGGGGCGCCGGCGGCGAGGAGCGTGAGGTCGGCCGGTGCGCTCAGCACCGAGACCCGCACGAGGGCGGCGGTCGCATCGTCGAGTCCCGGCACGGCGAGACCGGCGGCGGGATCGGTTCCGAGTGCTGCGCCGATGCCGAGCTGCGACTCGATCTCGGGAAGCCCGCCGACCGAGATGCTCGTCTCCGCGGCATCCGGGATGTCGACGATGAAGCCGGGTTCGGGCTCGGCGGCGACGGGCGACGCGAGCCCGATGACGAGAGCCGTGGTCGTGGCGAGGCCGACGGCGGCGCCGAGTGCGGCCCTCATCGCTTCACCGCCTGACGACGAACGGCGACGAGGATGGCTCCGGCCGCGGCGACCAGGAGGGCGAGGGCCGCGATCGAGAGCGCGGGGATGCCGGTGTTCGTGAGCGCATCGCGCGAGGAACCGGCCGTGGCCGAGTCATCCGGGTCAGCCGGGGCGACGGGCGTCGGGCTCGGGGCGATCTCGCCGGGCACGAGGTCGAGGCGGACGCTCGACTCGTCGAGCAGTTCGCCGGCTGCCGCGAAGCTGATCGCCACGTCGGCGTCGGTCGCGACGGTGCTCGTGACGCGCGCTTCGAAGGAGCCCTCGGCGGCACCGGTCACGGCGCCGACGCCGAAGGCCGTCGCCGAGAGCGGCACACTGCGCCAGCCCGAACCGTCGGTGACCTCGAGACGCACGTCGCTCAGGGTGAGGGCCGTGTCGTCGATGTCGATCCAGGCTTCGGTCGTGCCCGCGGGTGCGGTGACGGCGATCGACGCGCTGGCCTCGGCGGCTGCGGCTACTGCTGCGGGGGCGTCGTGCGCAGCGCCGATCGGCGCTATCGCGAGCCCGGCCGCGAGTACCGCGGCGCTCCAGAACTCCATGGATTCCTCCCCGAATCATGTGCTCACGACGCCTCCATGGCGCATAGAACGTTTCAGAGTACTGGCGCGCAGAACGCCTCGTCATGCCCCCGAACGGGCGGTTGCGCGCAACAAGAAGTCATGGCGCGTAACGACTGTTCCGATCCGATGCGCGTTCGCTCATGCTGATGCTCACTGTCGTTCGTCCTGAGGAGCTCTCATGTCCGATTCGCCCACCTCGCGCATCTCGCGCGAACCCCTGAAGTTCGCCTACTGGGTCCCCAATGTCTCGGGCGGCCTCGTCGTCTCGAACATCGAGCAGCGCACGTCGTGGGACTACGACTACAACGTGAAGCTCGCGCAGACCGCCGAGCGCGTCGGCTTCGAGTACGCCCTCAGCCAGGTGCGGTACCTCTCGAGCTACGGTGCCGCCCAGCAGCACGAGTCGACGTCGATCAGCCTCGCCCTGCTGCTCGCGACCGAGAAGCTCAAGGTCATCGCCGCCGTGCACCCCGGCCTGTGGGAGCCGGCCGTGCTCGCGAAGTTCATCCTCACCGCCGACCAGTTCTCGAAGGGCCGGGCCGCCGTCAACGTCGTGTCGGGCTGGTTCAAGGACGAGTACACGAAGCTCGGCCTGCCGTGGCTCGAGCACGACGAGCGCTACCGTCGGTCGGCCGAGTTCATCGAGGTGCTGCGCGGCCTCTGGACGCAGGAGAACTTCGAGTTCGCCGGCGACTTCTACCGCGTCAACGACTTCAGCCTGCGCCCCGGCCCCTACTCCGTCGAGGGTCGTCCGCACCCCGAGATCTTCCAGGGCGGCAACTCGACCGCCGCACGCTTCAACGGCGGCGCGCATTCCGACTGGTACTTCTCGAACGGCAAGGACTTCGACGGGTTCACCGAGCAGTACGACGACGTCACGAGCGTCGCCGCCGAGCACGGCCGCACGGTCCGGTTCGGTCTCAACGGCTTCGCCATCGTGCGCGACTCCGAGGCCGAGGCGCGCGAACAGCTGCGTGAGATCATCGCCCAGGCCGACGAGGCATCCGTCGAAGGGTTCCGGAAGTCGGTGCAGCAGGCCGGGCCGGCGACGGCCGACAAGAAGGGCATGTGGGCCGACTCGACCTTCGAAGACCTCGTGCAGTACAACGACGGATTCCGCACCCAGCTCATCGGCGACCCCGAGCAGGTCGCTCGTCGGATCATCGAGTACAAGAAGCGCGGCGTCGACCTCTTCCTCCTCGGATTCCTGCACTTCATCGAAGAGGTGGAGCGCTTCGGCACCGACGTCATCCCGATCGTGCGCGAGCTCGAAGCCGAGCTCGACGCCGAACTCGATCGCACGGGAGAAGGGCTGCGCCCCGCTTCCGTGTGAGCGAGAACCGAACCCGCTCGACGGCTGGACCCGTCGAGACGACAGCATCACCCGCCAGCGACACCGAAAGGAACATCATGACTCTGACATCAGCGACATCCGAGACGGTCACCGACCGTTGGCGAGACGCAACCCGCCCACAGGATAGCGCGGGCTGGATCCTGCGCGCGGAGGAGGTCTCCGACATCCTCGCCGCCGACGCCGTCGAGCGCGACCGTGCGGGGGCTCCGCCGCACGCCGAGGTCGCTCTGCTCAAGGCCTCGGGTCTCGTTACGCTGCTCGGGCCCACCGAGCACGGCGGAGGCGGGCAGGACTGGGCGACGGCGTACCGCGTCATCCGCATCGTCGCGCGCGGCGATGGATCGATCGGGCAGCTGCTCGGGTACCACTACCTGTGGGCGTGGGCCGCGCGGCTCGTCGCGACCGACGCGCAGATCAGCGCCGTCGAGCAGCTCTACACCGAGCAGAACCTGCTCTTCGGCGGCGCGGTGAACCCGCGCGACTCCGACCTCGTGATCACCGAAGACGGCGACGAGCTCGTCTTCACGGGGTCGAAGTCGTTCTCGACGGGCGGTGTGGTGAGCGACCTGACCGTGCTCGAGGGCGTGCTCGACGGCACCGAGACGCATGTGTTCGCGATCGTGCCGACCGATCAGCCGGGCATCGTCTTCGGGCACGACTGGGACAGCCTCGGCCAGCGCCTCACCGAGTCGGGCTCGGTCGAGATCCGCGGCGTGCGCGTGCCGTGGGAGGCGGCGGCCGGGTTCGTCGACCGCGTCTTCCAGCCGCTCGTCTACAACACGCTCAACGTGCCGGCGATCCAACTCGTCTTCACGAACTTCTACCTGGGCATCGCCGAGGGTGCGCTCGAGCGGGCGGCGTCGTACACCCGCGAGAACACGCGGGCGTGGCCGTACGGCGGCGACGACAAGGCGCGCGCGACCGACGAGTGGTACATCCTCGAGGGCTACGGTCAGCTGCAGTCGAAGCTGTGGGCCGATGCCGCGCTCATCGACCAGGTCGGCGACGAGATCTCGGCGCTCCTGCACGCCCCGCGCGAAGAGCTCACGGCGCGTGCTCGAGGGGATGTCGCGGTGCGCATCGCCGCGGCGAAGGCGCGCATCATCGAGGACGGCCTCGAACTCGCGACGAAGGTCTTCGAACTGACGGGTGCTCGTGCGTCGGCGAACGCCGTCGGCCTCGACATCCACTGGCGCAACCTGCGCACGCACAGCCTGCACGACCCGCTGCCGTACAAGCGGCGCGAGGTCGGTGTCTACACGTTGCTCAACGAGGTTCCGGAGCCCACCTGGTACACGTGATCTGCGCGGGCGGCGGCACCGAAGCGGTGCCGCCGCTCGTCCATACCCAAGGATAAAGCGCTAACCTTGGGTATGGAGGAGTCATGGACAACGTTGATCGTTCGGAGATGCGCGTCGAATGGCCGGTGACCACGTATGAACCGCGCCCCTGGGAACGATCCGGTGACGAGGTCGCTTCCCGTCGGCGGTTGCGCGCGGCATCCGGCCCATACGATGCCGCAGTGCCACCCCTCATCGCCGAGCGCAGCTTTGCGCTGCCCGCTGATCTCCTCGCCGCATCGGAGGACGCTGGCCGGGAACTGACCCGCTTCGACGCCGAGGCGGGAACCATGCTCGCAGCGTTCGCGCCGATCCTGCTCCGGAGTGAGAGCGCCTCGAGCTCCGAGGTCGAGAACCTGACCTCGAGCGCCAAGCAGGTCGCCCTCGCCGAGATCGGTGGTTCGACGTCGATCAACGCGAACCTCGTCGTCGACAACGTGGCCGCCATGGAGGCTGCGATCGCGCTCGCGGATGACCTCGACACCCAGGCCGTGCTCACGATGCACCGAGCGCTGCTCGAACGCTCCCGACCCGAGATCGTCGGGCGGTGGCGAGACGAGCAGGTGTGGATCGGCGGCGGCGCCGTCTCACCGCACGGCGCCGTCTTCGTCCCTCCGCATCACGATCGGGTTCCGCCTCTGATGGACGACGTGATGCAGTTCGCACGACGCGCCGATCTGCCCGTCATCGCTCAGATCGCGATCGCGCACGCTCAGTTCGAGACCATCCATCCGTTCCCCGACGGCAACGGCCGCACCGGTCGTGCGCTCGTGCAGGGCATGCTGCGCGCGACCGGAGTGACGACGAACGTCACGGTGCCCGTCTCGGCGGGCCTGTTGGGTGATACCGAGGGGTACTTCGGCGCGCTGACGTCGTATCGAGCCGGTGACGCCGCGCCGATCGTCGAAGCGCTCTCGGATGCGGCATTCGCGGCGGTCGGCAACGGGCGGGCGCTCGAGAAGGACATCACGGCGATCGCCGAGCGTTGGGATGCCGTCGTCCGAGCCCGCGCGGACTCGTCCGCGCACGGCCTCAAGCGGCTCCTGCTGCGCCAGCCTGTCGTCACGGTCGGCCGGGTCGCGCGCGAGTTGGGCGTGAGCGAGCAGGCAGCCGACACGGCGATCGGGCGACTCGTCGAGGCAGGCGTGCTGTCTCAGACGAGCGCCGGGCGCCGCAACCGCATCTGGCAGGCGAGCGAGATCCTCACCGCGCTCGACGCCTTCGCCGCGCGAGCGCGCCGCCGTCGTGCGGGTCGCTGAGCCGACGACGCGCCCCTCGCTCCTATCGGTTCAGCACGTGCTCATGTTCTGCACGCCCTCGCCCAGGACGCCCGGGCCGCCGACGAGTCGGATGTTGTAGGAGCCGCGCTCGATCAGGGTCGTGCGGGTGGCGGCGGGAATGCAGCTTCCGGGAACCAACACGAGACGCGAGCCCGACGAACCCGCGATCGGAGCTGCGGCGAGTGCGTCAGCGAAGTCGGTTCCCATGGCGAGGAACGCGCGCCCGGGAGACGAGAAGGTCGACGAGAAGGACTGATCGGCGATGAGGCGGCTCGTCTCGTACCGGTCCGAGCCTCCGTAACGATGCACCGATACACCGCGGAATGCGGGCGGCAGAGACGCCGCATATCTCTCGCTGATCGCAGCCGGTCCTCCCGCGATCGACAACTCGGCGACGCGGAGATCGGTGAGCGTGCTCAGCGTCGCCGCGTCGATGGCCCGTGACTCTCCGTCGACGAGGACCAGTGGGCCGCCACGACGGCCGGCATCGGCGGCTGCACTGAGCGCATCCGCGAAACCACGGCCGGTCGCGAGCCACACCTGCCGGCCCTTCGGCGCGTTCGCGAACGCGTCCGCCGCGAGCCTGCGAGACGTCTCATAGCGATCCGCGCCCGCGACACGGCGCACGGCGAAGCCTTCCGCTCGGAGAGAGGTCACCACCGAGTTCGACACCGCGCCCGGTCCTCCCGCGACGACGACTTCTGCGGGCCTCAGGCGGGCGAGCTCCGACAGGACGACGGTCGGCACACCGTTCGGTGCGGTCAGGAGAAGAGGGCTGTCGCGGTGCGCCGCCGCCGGGGCCGCGCTCAGGGCATCGGCCCAGGCGGTGCCGCTGGCGAGGTAGACGGCGGCGACCCCCGGTGTGAACTCTGCTGCTGACAGTCGGACCGCGGTCTCGTAGCGAGTCGCACCAGCCGTGCGCCCGACATCGAACGACCAGTAGTCGAGTGCGCCGTCGATGCCCGTGACGTCGCTCGCGGCACCCACGTCGACGAGTCGGGCCTTGTCCAGATACCGCGACCCGGGGTAGAACTCCGAGGGATACGCTGTCCGCTGACCGCTGGCACCTCCCTCGCCGGAGTGACTGAAGTGGATCAGGTACTTTCCTCGAGGTAGGCCGTGGATCGTGTAGGGGCCGTTGAAGTCCCGCTGAGCCATGGTGACGAACTCATATCCGCCTGTCACCGGGTCGTGCAGGTACGCGGAGGCCGTAAGGCCGTAGTTGAGGCCCGCCGGGGGCGCGGTGATCTCGCCGCTCACCGACGACGCCTGGGCGACGGTGACGACGAGGCCCGTGACCGGCGTCGTACCGTCGACGGTGATCGCGGTGGCGTGCCAGGAGAACGGGGTGTCACCGAACCACGCGCCGACCCACGGCGACGGTTCGTCGGTCGAGACTGAGCCGATTCTGAGAGTGTATGTTCCGGCCCTTGGCGCGTTGATCGAGAAGTCGGCGCCGCGGAATTGCTCGTACGCGACGTACTCGTCCGTGCCGCCACCTCTCAGGCTGACAGAGAAGTCATAGTGCTCGACGGCCTGCGTTGATGACGGCGCTGCCACGATGCGTCCGCTGATGGTGAGCCCGCCCGTGGAGGCTTCTGCGGGGCTCGGCGCGATCGGCATCAGGCCTGTGGCGACGAGCAACGCGGCCAGAGTTCCGGTGAGCAGCGTGACTCTCAGCGCGCGTGATCGAGGCATCCGTCGGGACCTTTCAGGCGAAGGCCGCACGAACATCCCTGCGGCGGAGTAGGAAATCCTCCACAGCATAGCCATGTCGCCGTGCGCCGGAGACTGTATGAAGAACGATGGCGTGCCCGCCTCACCGACTCGGCACGGACTCCGCGAGGGATGCCGCGGCCTGACGCAGCGCGGCGAGGTGACGTACGGCGGTCGAGATGCGGGCGACGCTCGTCGAGAGGGCGATCGCCCCGATGAGGGTGCCGTCGCCCTCGCGCACGGCGACGGCCATGCACGCGCGATCGGGGGCGAGCAGGCCGATCTGCTGCGTGTAGTCGCGCACGGCGAGAGCCGCGGCGATCTCGTCGATCTCGTCGGCGGGCAGGCGGCCGAGCGTCGCCGCACGGCGACGGGGGAGCTCGGCGAGGAGGAGGTGTCCGATGGCCGAGACGCCGGGCTCGCTCGCGACGCGTTCGGAGTCGGAGAGCGGCCGCGCCGGGTCTTCGTCGACGATGCGGATGCGGGTGTCGTCGAAACGCGCGACGTGGATCGTCTCGCCCGTCGTGCGCCGCAGGTCGGAGATGACGCTCTCGCGCCGCGACGGCTGCGTCGGCACGGTCACGAGGTGCGCGAGTTCGACGACCCGCGCACCGAGGATGAACCCCTGCAGATCAGGGCGGCGCAGCAGGAACTCGTCCTGCACGAGCGAGTTGACGACGCGGTAGACGGTCGCGCGCGGCACCGACAGGGCGCGGGAGATGTCGTTCGCCGATACCCCCGTGCGTGAGCGGGCGACTTGCTCCAGGATCTCGAGCGCGAGGGCGATGTTGTTTGCGCGGGGAAGCGTCGGGGCGGCGTTGTCGGACTCGATCGCAGGCATCACCGGCTCACTTCTTCGGCGCGGCGGGGACGCCGCCGATCGAGTCCGAGGCCACGGGGCTGTCGTACAGGCCGAGGTGGGCACGCAGCTCGGGGCGGCGTCGCACGCGCACGAGACAGATCGTCGCCGTCACGATCGCGATGGCCAGACCGATGACCGCGCCCGTGGCATCCGTCGTCATCTTCGTCGCCACGTCGTGGACGAGGGCCGCACCGAGAGCCGTGCCCGCGAGGATCGCGGGGAGGGCCGCGCGCCACGTGAACTCACCGATCTTCACGAGGAAGACCGGCGTCGCGATGCACACGAGCACGTAGGCGCCGACGTACCCGACGATCGCCGAGGGAGTCGTGAACGAACGGATGCCGTCGGCGCTGCCCGACACGACGATCCAGACGAGCGGAACGGCGGCGACACCCGTCGTGAGGATGACGGCACCGGGAGCCGGTGTGCCGAACCGCATCGACGTGCGACCGAAGACGTCGGGCAGGAGACCCTCGCGGCTGAGCGCGAAGCAGAGGCGGACGAGCGCCGTCGTCGTCGCGAGCGAGCACGCGAGGAACGACAGGGCGATGATGAGGTCGATGAGGGGAGCGGCGCCCGCGAAGCCGGCGGACTCGACGAGGCGCGCGAGGGGCAGTTCGCCCTCGGCCCCCGAACCCTCGATCGCCGCATCGCCCGAGATCTGGGCCGCGGCGCCGACGAGATAGACGACGCCGACGGCGATGACCGTCCACATGAGCGCACGCGGGATGGTCGCGAGCGGGCGCTTGCTCTCGGGGCCGAGTGCCGTGCCGCTCTCGAAGCCGACGAAGGCGATGAGGGCGATACCGACGCCGGAGAGAACCGTGCTGACGCTGAACGGTTCGCTCACGTCGGGCACGAGGGCACCGACGTTCCAGCCCGTACTGATGAAGACGACGATCGAGAGGGCGAGGATCGTGGCGACCGCGGCGATCTCGATGACGAGCATGATGCGGGTCGAGGGGCGCAGACCGCACACGATCACCGAGCCGATGAGGATCGCGAAGACGGCGATGACGACGGGGAGGATCCACGTCGGTGGGGCGTCGCCGGTCGCTCGACCGATGAGGCCCACGGTGCGCCGAGACGCCCCGACGAGCGTCGAGATGGCGATGGCCGCATAGCCGAGCGCGAGGGCCGTGCCCGCGATGATGCCGAGCGTCGGTCCGAGGCCGCGCGAGACGAAGGTGTAGAGCGAGCCCGTGCTCGCCATGCGCCTCGCGAAGACCGAGATCGTCGCGGCGAGCAGCACGATGATGACGACCGTGACGGCGAGATCGAGGAAGGCGAACGAGCCGGCGGTCTGACCGAGGGATGCCGGGCTGACGAGCACGACGCCCGCGGGGGCGACAGCGGCGACCGACTGCGCGACGACGTCCCACGACCCGACGGATCGCCGGCGCAGACCGTGCAGCGGAGAGGTGGTCGCGAGACCCGGGAGCGGGGTGCGCTCGGCGATGGCCCGTTCGAGTGCCGTCACGCGTCCCTCCTCTCTCGTTCCCACACCTTAGGGAGAGGTCGTTGCCGTGCCACGTCGCCCGTATTTCGGCCGTGTGACGCGGGGTGATACACCGAACGGCCGTTCGTCTCACGGCGTCCACAGAATCGTTCACGAACTTTCCGGCTCGGCAATCGGCCTGAAACACGCCGTCGATTGAGTGGGCCTCACATCGCCGGGTCTTCCGGTCGCCCACCCGCACCACACCGAAAGGATGCCGTGTGAGAAGAACACAGCAACCCCCGCCCGGTTCCGAGGCCGCCGAAACGGCCGAGGGTCGATCGCGATCGCGATTGACCGCCAAGGGACTCGGCATCGCCTCGGCCGCTTCGGCCGCCGGCGCCGTCATCATCCTCGCCGTCGCCACGCAGGTCGCCGTCCAGGCGACCGGCGACTCGGGGCAGGGTTCACCCACGGGTGTCATCGCCGCCGAGTCGACCGACGAGAACGCCCCCGAGAAGGTCGAGAGCGTCGCGGCCCCCGCCGCGATCCCCGCCGCCTACGACCAGCTGTCGGGCGACGAGGTCTCGTACGTCCGTCACCTCGTGAGCCTCACGACCGACTTCACCGAGGGCGCCGACGTCTTCGGTGGAGCGGGCCTCCAGTACCTCTCGACGGATGTCGCCGACCCGACGTTCTACTCCGACGGCCAGCGCCGACTCACGCTGCTGTACTACGACTACGCGACGAACGAACTCGTCAACTTCGTCGTCAACGTCACGGCCGGAACGGTCGAGGAGGTGCAGCGCGGGTCGAACTCGCAGCCCGCTCCGACCGACGCCGAGACGAACCTCGCGTGGGAGCTCATGCTCGCCGACGCCGAAGCGGCCGCCGCTCTCGGTGGCGAGTACGAGGCCGTCACCGGCACGCCCCTCACGAACGTCCCCGGTGCCGTCGAGCTGACCGCGCACTCCTTCACGACCGACGCCGCCTCGTTCGGCGCCGAGACGTGCGGTGTCGACCGCTGCGTCCAGGTGCTCGCTCAGGTGACCGGCGGTCCGTACCTGACGACGAGCATGTTCGTCGTCAACCTGTCCACCCAGACCGTTCTTCCCGTCCGATGACCCAGGAGACATCAATGATCAAACGTTTCGCCACGCTCGCCACGGCGACCGTCGTCGCCGCAGCAGGCTTGCTGATGGTGCCGACGGCCGCGAGCGCGCAAACCGTCACCGAGGCATCGTGCTCCGGCGGCTCCCTCGTCAAGAAGACCCTCGTCGCCGGCTCCGCGTGGGAGATGTGCTGGCGCATCGACACCTACCGTGGACTCGTCCTCGACAAGGTGGCCTACCAGCCCCGCGACGAGTCGGCACCCATGATGGTGCTCGACTCGATCACGCTCGGACAGCTCAACGTGCCCTACGACACGGGTGTCACCGAGTACAACGACGTCACGACCTACCAGGTCGGCGGTCGTCGCCTGCAGGCCCTTCAGCAGGTCGACTGCCCCACCGGTGAGATCCGCACCTCGTGGGTCGACGCCAACCGCGGCGTCATCCCCGCCGTCTGCATCAGCGAAGAGGACTCGGGCATCGCGTACCGCTCGAACATCACGAACGACGCGCTCTACGCGGCTCAGGGCACCGATCTCGTGCTGCACTCGACGTCGCGCATCGGCTGGTACGAGTACATCACCGAGTACCGCTTCCACGACGACGGCGAGATCGACGTGCGTCTCGGCGCGACGGGTGACCTCTCGCCGAACGACTACACGAACGTCGTCAACCAGGGTTGGCCGATCGGCGAAGGGGCGACCGACTACTCGGTGAGCCACTACCACTCCGCCTTCTGGCGCGTGCAGTTCGCCGTCGACAACGCCGAGTCGCACCGTGTCGAGAAGTTCGCCACGAACTTCACCGGCGAGTACGGAACGACGGGTGACACGGGCAAGACCCCGATCCTCGACACGACGGTCACCCCCGTCGAGACCGAGGGCAAGGTCTTCGTCGCGAACCGTGAGACGTACCGCGTCGTGAACCCGTCGAGCCTCAACGCCGACGGCCACGAGCGCTCGTACGAGATCATCATGAACCGCGACCAGGCCTACAACCTGAACCCGGAGACCGACTACGACATCGCGTTCACGAGCGCGAAGCCCGACGAGGTCCACGCGTCGTACAACCTGGTTCCCCAGAAGGCGAACCAGAGCGTCACCGACTACATCGCCGATGGCGAGACCCTCGAGAAGCCCGTCGCCTGGGTCAACGTGGGCTTCCACCACATCAACCGCGATGAGGACCAGAGCCCCATGCCGATCCACTGGCAGGGATTCAAGCTCTACCCGCGTGACGTGACGGCTCAGAACCCGCTCGTTCCCGAGGGCCGCAAGTGGGTCAACGGCGACATGCGTGGTGTTCCGAACCCGAACATCCCCGTCGTCACCCCGACGCCGACCGCGACCCCGACGCCGACCCCGACGACCGAGCCGACGACGCCGCCCACGGGCACGCCGACGACCCCGCCGACGGACACCCCGACGACGCCGCCGACCGGCGGTCCGACCACCCCGACCAACCCGACGACGCCGCCCACCGGCACTCCGACGACGCCGCCCGCGCCGACCGGAACCGTCTCGTTCGGCCAGTCGGAGGTCACCGCGGGTGGAACGCAGTCGGTCACCGCATCGGGCTTCACGCCCGGCGAGTCGGTGAGCGCCGTGCTCCACTCCGACCCGATCGACGTCGGCACCTACATCGCCGATGAAGACGGCGACGTGGTGTTCCAGTTCGTCGTTCCCGCCTCGCTCGAGACCGGTTCGCACTCGCTCGTGCTCACGGGTCAGACGTCATCGACGGTCGCCGAGGGCAGCTTCACCGTCGTCGGCGCGACCGTCGCGGGAGTGATCGGATCGCTCAGCACCACGGGTACCAACGCGAACATCCTCGCGTCGATCGCGGCTCTGCTGCTCCTCGCCGGAGCCGGCCTCGGCTTCGCGGGACTGCGTCGCCGCCAGGCAGACAGCCCCACCGTCTCCGCCTGATGAATCCGCCGCGGGCGGTCGTGGCCTCCCCCGCCACGCCCGCCCGCGGCATCCCCTCTTCTTCGAACTCGGAGCACACCATGGCACGACGCCCCCGACTCGCCGCCGCAGCAGCCGTCATCGCCCTCTCGATCGCCGCCCTGAGCGCCGTCGTCGTGGGTCGCGCGATGATCGGCGGACCGGATGTCTCGTCGGTCCAGGCCTCGGGCGCCGGTACGGTCGCGTCGACGCCCGCCTTCCCGGCCGCTGCCGACTACTGCTACGTCGACGCCATGGTGCCCCACCACGAACAGGCGCTCCTGCTCAGCGAGATCATCCTCGAGGAGCCCGCCGTGAGCGATCGCCTCCGCGCGCTCGCCGACTTCATCATCGTCGACCAGGAGCGCGAGATCACGGCGATGCTCGCGTGGCGCGACGCATGGGTCGCCGCCGACCGCACGATCACCGTCCCGGCCGCGGGTTCCGGCTCGCACGCCGGTCACGGCACGTCGACCACGACGGTCACGGTCGATGCGCCCACGGGCTGCGACTCGCACGCCGACCACTCCGCGATGAAGGGCATGGCCACCCCCGAGCAGCTCGACGAGCTGCGCGCCGCCGAGGGGGATGCCGCCCAGAGACTCTTCCTCGACCTCATGATCGTGCACCACGAGGGTGCGCTCGAGATGGCCGAGCTCGTCGTCCGGGAGGGCGACAACCTCTTCACGAGAGCGTCGGCCAAGCACGTCATGATCGAGCAGGACCGCGAGATCACGGCCATGCGCTCGATGCTCGACGACCTGAGCGCGGGGACTCTCGAGTGAGGGTCGGGCGTCTGATCGCCGCGCTCTCGCCGCCCGTCATCGCCCTCGCCGTCATCCTCTCGTTCGGCACGGGCCGCGTGGACCACGAGTCGATGCGGCCGACGCTCGAGTCGGGCGACACCGTCGTCTTCGACCGTCTGCTCCCCGCCCAGCGCGGGGATGTCGTCGTCGTGGCCGACCCGTCCGACTGGTCGACGACGTCGGATGCGAACCTCGTGAAGCGCGTCATCGCCGTGGGCGGCGATCGCGTGGTGTGCTGCGAGGTCGGCACGCTGCGCCTTCTCGTCAACGGGGAGCCGGTCGACGAGGACTACGTGTTCGACGCCGAGCGCCCGGGCGGGTCCATTCCGTTCGACCTCACGGTGCCGGACTCGTCGCTCTGGCTCGTCGGCGACAACCGTGCGGCGTCGCACGATTCGCGCACCGAGCTCTCGTCGGAGGGCGGCGGAGCCGTTCCCCGCAGCGCCGTCCTGGGGGTCGTGAGATTCGTCGTGCCGGGGTGACGGTGGTAGCGAAACTTCCTCTACACGCTGTAGAGTAACTCTCACAGGAGTTATCCAGATAAGGGGTTGGCGACCATGAACAACGCGACATTCGAGACCGGCACTGCAGTGCTCCGCGGCGGGCAGGTGAAGGCGATCAGGCTCGTCGGCCTCGCCGGTCTCATCGGAGGGGTGCTCCTCATCATCACGGGTCTCGTCGTCTGGATCGCCATCACGTCGCAGCTGCGAGCGGAGGAGATCGTCATCCCCGACGACGCGATCGCCTTCCAGGGCCAGATCGTCGGCGACCCGCTCACCGCGTATGTGCAGGCCGACATCATCAACCACCACGCGCTCGAGATGAGCGGCGGCAAGACCTACGCCGAGCTCGACCGCGAAGACCCCGTGCGCGCGACCGTGATGAACGCGTCCTTCCTGCGGGCATCCCTCTTCACGTCCGTCGTCTCCTACGGCATCGCGGTCTTCGCCGCGGGCGTCGGAGCCCTCTTCCTCCTCTTCGGCTGGGCGCTCCGGGCCATCGTCCCGGCACTGCCGCGAGAGACGAAGAGCTAGAACCGCAACAGAGAACGGATGCCGCGGGCGATTCATTCGCCCGCGGCATCCGCGTGTCTGGGGGTGCGCCGAGCGCTACGCGCCCGCGATGACGATCTCGTCGAGCGAGAGGCGCGTGCGCGGCGCGGACTCGCGCTCGCGCAGCTTCTCGGGGAGCGCGTCGATGTCGCCGAGCACGCCGATCGCCGAGACCGAGACGACGCGGAAGCTGTCGTCGAGTCCGAACGCCGCACGCAGCTTGTCGCCGTCGATGCCGCCCATCTGGTGGGTGTGCAGCCCCTCGTGCTGAGCCTGCACCGAGAGGTGCGCGACTGCCTGGCCGAGGTCGTACTCGGCCCAGCGCAGCTCGGCGCCGTTCGCGTCGGTCGTCTGGATGATGTTGACGATGAGGAGGGCTGCCGAATCGGCCCATGCCTGGTTGAAGCCGAGCAGTCCGTCGTGCACGGTGGTGAACTCGGGCGTGCCGCGGCGTGCGACGACGAAGCGCCACGGCTGCGTGTTGCTCGCCGACGGAGCCCAGCGCGCGGCCTCGAGGATCGTCGCGACGGTCTCGTCGGAGATGACGGCGTCGGGGTCGTACGCGCGCGGGCTGAAGCGCTCGACGAGCGCGGGGATGAGGGCGGCGTCGGTCTCGGCGCGGCGTGAGGTGATGTCGGTGATGAGCGTCATCGTGGCGGCTTTCTCGAGGATTTCAGAGGGAGGCGGGGCAACGATGACCCGTGGGAGTCAACGTCGCGGCGTGCGGTCTATTCCCCGAGCTCGCGGCGGATGACGCTGATGAACGCGTCGACGTCATCTGCCGTCGTGTCGAAGCCGCACATCCAGCGCACCTCGCCGGCTGCGGCGTCCCAGTCGTAGAAGCGCACGTGCTCGCGGACGCGATCGGCGACACCGGCGGGCAGGGTCGCGAACACGGCGTTGGCCTGCGTGGGCTGCGTGAACCCGAGGCCCGGGAAGCCGCCGTCGGCGATGCCCGCCTCGAGGCCCGAGCGCAGACGCGTCGCCATGGCGTTCGCGTGGCGGGCGTTCTCGAGCCACAGGTCGCCCTCGAGGAGCGCGATGATCTGCGCCGAGACGAAGCGCATCTTCGACGCGAGTTGCATGTTGAGCTTGCGGAGGTAGACGAGGCCGTCGGCCGCCGCGGGGTCGAGCACGACGATCGACTCGCCGAAGATGAGCCCGTTCTTGGTGCCGCCGAACGAGACGACGTCGACGCCGGCATCCGTCGTGAATGCCCGCAAGGGGGCGTCGAGGGCGGCCGCCGCGTTCGAGAGGCGGGCCCCGTCGACGTGCAGGCGCATGCCCTTCGCGTGGGCGTGGTCGGCGATCGCCCGGATCTCGTCGATCGAGTACACCGTGCCGAGTTCGGTCGATTGCGTGATCGAGACGACGAGCGGCTGCGCGCGGTGCTCGTCGCCCCAGCCCCAGGCCTCGCGGTCGATGAGTTCGGGGGTGAGCTTGCCGTCGGTCGTCGGCACGTTCAGGATCTTGAGCCCGCCGACCTTCTCGGGCGCGCCGCCCTCGTCGACGTTGATGTGAGCGGTCGACGCCGCGACGACGGCGCCCCAGCGCGGCAGCATCGACTGCAGCGCCGTGACGTTCGCACCCGTTCCGTTGAAGACGGGGAACGCCTCGGCGGCATCGCCGAAGTGCGACTTCATGACCTCCTGCAGGCGTTCCGTGTAGACATCCCCGCCGTACGCGACCTGGTGGCCGCCGTTCGCCGCCCCGAGAGCAGCGAGCACGTCGGGGTGCACTCCGCTGTAGTTGTCGGAGGCGAAGCCGCGGGAATCGATGTCATGCAGAGTGTTCACCCCTCCATCCTCCCTCGTTCTGCGCCGAGTCGGCACGCCCGTCGGTGACAGGATAGGGGCGTGGCTGAGATGAAGCAGGGACGCGCCCGCACCGCGGCGGCGCTCGAGTCCGCCGCGATCTCGCTCGTGCTCGAGCACGGCTACGACAACGTCACCGTCGACATGATCGCCGACGCGGCGGGGGTCTCGCAGCGCACCTTCTTCAACTACTTCGCGACGAAGGAGGCGGCGCTCCTCGGCAGTGCCGTGCCGCACGTCGACCGCGAGGCCGCCCGCGCGTTCGTCGCCTCGACCGGCCCGCTGCTGGCCGAGGCCGTGCACCTCGTCTCGTTCGACGAGGCGGCGCTCGCCGATCATGAGCGGCTCTTCGTCGACCGCGTGCGCGCGATCGCGTCGAACCCGGCCCTGCTCACACGGCAGATGGAGAAGTTCACGCTGCTCGAGAGCGAGCTGCAGGAGATCGTCGGAGAACGCCTCGCCACGCAGTTCGGCGAGAGCGACGCCGCCGAGGCCGCCCTCATCACGAGTGTGCTCACCGCCGTCATCCGTCACCAGGGGCAGTGCTTCGCGTCGGCGTACGCCGAGGGCGACGAGCCGCCGTCATCCGACGAGCTCGCCGCCCTCATCACCCGGGTCGTTCCCCGGTTGGCGTGACTAGCCCTTGATCGCCTCGGAGAGCTTCACCCGTGCACCCATGCGGAGCAGCGAGTTCGAGTAGATGCGCTCTCCGATGAGGATCACGACGGCCGTCGTGGCGATGAGGATCGCGAGCGAGAGCAGCGGCTCCCACCACTCGGCGGTGCCGAGGAAGATACGCATCGGCATGCCGACCGGAGCAGAGAACGGCACATAGCTCATGATCGAGAGCACCGTCGGGTTGTTGTTGAAGACGATGATGAGGATGTACGGCGCCATGACGAGCATCGTCACGGGCGACGTCGCCGACTGCACGTCTTCGGCGCGCGAGACGAGGGCCGCGGTCGCCGCGAACAGTGCCGCGAGCATCACGAAGCCGATCGCGAAGAACACGACGAACCAGATGACCGACGAGCCGAGCCCGCCGAGCAGCACGCGCTGGCCCGTCACGACGAGGCCGACGAGAGCGAGACCCGCGATCGCGACGATCTGACCGAACGCCATCGCCGAGTTGCCGAGCACCTTGCCGGTGAGGAGCGAACGCGCCGAGACGGTCGACAGCAGGATCTCGACGACGCGCGTCTGCTTCTCTTCGACGACCGACTGGGCGATCGTGCCACCGAAGGTGATCGCCGACATGAAGAACACGATGCCGAAGCCGAGCGCGACGATGTAGATGAGGAACGGGTTCGGAGCGTCGGGGTTCAGCAGCTCGACGCTCGGCACGATCGCGAGCGACTGCACGACGTTCGAGGGCGTCGAGTCGAGGCCGATAACGCTGACCCCGGTCGGGTCGCTCGGCGCGTCGACGATGATCGCGTCGATGTCGCCGTCGCGCAGCATCGTCTCGGCGGCGGCCTGATCGCTCGCCGTCTCGAGCTCGAAGCCCGCCTTCTCGGCGACGGATGACGCGCTCGACCCGATCGCGGCGACCTTGGGCGCACTCTCGCCGGTGCCGCTCAGCACACTGCCGAGGATGATCGAGGCGAGTACGGCGACCATGAGGATGATCGTCGAGATGATGAACGACTTCGACCGCACGCGCGTGACGATCTCGCGTCCCGCGACGAGTCCGACGCTGTCGGCGAAGCGCGGGGTGCGGCGCTCGGGGGCAGTGGTGCTCATCGGACGACCTCCTTGAAGATTTCGGCGAGGGTGGTGCGTTCGCGGCCGAAGCTCACGACGTCACCGTGGGCGACGGCGGCGCGCAGCACCTGCTGGCGCGCCTCGGCGGAGTCGGCCTCGAAGACCGCGTAGCCGCCGTCGAAGTCGATGACGGTGATGCCGGGCTGCTCGCGGAGCCAGCCGGCGTCGCCGTTGAGAAGCAGCTCGTAGCGCGTCGAACCATGCGCGTCGCGCAGCTCGTCGCGCGAGCCGGAGGCGCGGATCTGGCCGCCCGCGATGATGACGAGGTCGTCGCAGAGGCGTTCGACGATGTCGAGCTGGTGCGACGAGAAGAGCACGGGGGCACCGCCGGCGGCGTAGTCGGTGAGCACTGACTGCACCGTCTCGACGGCGATCGGGTCGAGGCCCGAGAACGGCTCGTCGAGCACGAGCACCTCGGGGCGGTGCACGAGGGCCGCGGCGATCTGCGCGCGCTGCTGGTTGCCGAGCGAGAGGCTCTCGACGGTGTCGTTCAGGCGCTCGCCGAGGCCGAGGCGTTCGAGCAGCTCGGTGGCGTTCTTCTTCGCGGCATCCGCCTTCCACCCGTGCAGCCGGGCGAAGTAGACGATCTGCTCGAGCACCTTCATCTTCGGGTACAGGCCACGCTCTTCGGGCATGTAGCCGAAGCGACGGCGGTCGGCCGCGGTGATGGGGGAGCCTTGCAGGGTGACGGTTCCCGCGTCGGAGGAGAGCACGCCGAGGATGATGCGCATCGTCGTGGTCTTTCCGGCGCCGTTACCGCCGACGAAGCCGGTCATGCGGCCGTCTCCGACCGTGAACGTGACCCCGTCGAGCACTTTTCGTGTGCCGTACGACTTGTCGATTCCGTTGAGTTCGAGCATGGTTTCACGCTATTGCCGACGTGTGCCGCGCGGTATCCGCCGTGCGGCTGGTTCTCGGCCTCGCTCTCCGCCGCGAGGCGGACGCCCGGCTACGCTGGTGCGGTGCTGCGAACGATGCTCAAAGGCAAGATCCACCGTGCGACGGTCACCCACGCCGACCTCCACTACGTCGGCTCGCTGACGGTCGACCGTGACCTCATGGACGCCGCCGACCTGCTGCCGGGCGAACAGGTCGCCGTCGTCGACGTGACGAACGGCGCCCGCCTCGAGACCTACGTCATCGAGGGCGAGCGCGGGTCGGGCGTCATCGGCGTGAACGGTGCGGCCGCGCACCTCATCGGCACGGGCGACCTCGTGATCGTCATCTCGTACGCGCAGCTCGACGAGGCCGAGGCGCGCTCGTTCCGGCCGAGCATCGTGCACGTCGACGAGTCGAACCGCATCGTCGCGACAGGCACGGATGCCGCCGAGGTACTCATCGCCGAGCTCGAACGTCCGCCCTTCGCGGTCGCCTGACGGGGATCACGCCCCGGGCAGCACCACGCCGTTCTCGTAGGCGTAGACGACCGCGTGGATGCGGTCGCGCAAGCCCAGCTTCATGAGCACCTTCGACACGTGGGTCTTGACGGTCGCCTCGCCGACGTAGATGCGCGCGGCGATCTCGGCGTTCGAGAGACCCTCGGCGAGCAGTTCGAGAACCTCGCGCTCGCGCTCGGTGAGCGAGTCGAGCTCGGGGTTCTGCGCGGCGGGGGGAGCGCTCGCCGCACCCTGCCCGCGGGTCGCGGCGACCGCGGAGATGACGTGTCGCGTGACGTCGGGCGACAGCAGCGCATCGCCGCGCGCGACGATCTGCACGGCCTCGATGAGCTTCTCGGGTGACGAGTTCTTCAGCAGGAACCCGCTCGCCCCGGCCTGCAGCGCGGTGAAGAGGTAGTCCTCGCGGTTGAAGGTCGTGAGCACGAGCACCGCGGCGTCGACGGACGGGTCGGCCGTGAGCAGTCGCGTCGCCTCGAGGCCGTCCATGCCGGGCATCTGCACGTCCATGCAGACGACGTCGGGGCGGAGGTCGCGCGCCGCCGTGACGGCCGCTGCGCCATCGGATGCCTCGCCGACCACGACGATCCCGGGCTCCGAGGCGAGGATGGTGCGGAATCCGGCGCGAACCAGATCTTGGTCGTCGACGACGAGGACACGGATGTCGGTGCTGGTGCTCATGCTGCCCCTTCGGCGCGGGAGGTCGGGAACGTCGCTCGCACTCGGAAACCGCCGCGCGGGCGCGGCCCGATCTCGATCGTGCCACCGACGGCGGCGACGCGTTCGCGCATGCCGATGACGCCGAGCCCGCCGGAGCGCGCGGTGCCCGGAACCGACCCGGTGTTCGTGACCTCGAGCTCGACGGCGGAGTCGAGGTAACGCAGCCGGATGTCGGCCTGCGCCGCGGCACCCGCGTGCTTCCGCACATTCGTGAGGGACTCCTGCGTGATGCGGTAGAGACTCACGCTCACGAGCGGCGGGATGGTGCGCTCGGCGCCGATGACCTCGAACGAGACGGGCAGCCCCGCGTCGGCGGCGAGATCGGGCAGTCGTGCGACCCCGCGCGTGGAAGCACCCTCGGCCGCCGGGGCGTCGGCACCGGCATCCTCACCGTTCTCGGATCGCAGGGTGCCGAGCAGGCGATGCAGCTCGTCGACGGCCTCGCGCGCGCTCGACTCGATCGCCGAGAGCGAGTCGGCCGCAGCGGCGGGATCGCGGCTCAGCACGCGGCGGGCGGCACCGGCCTGCACGCCCATGACCGAGACGTGGTGGGCGACGACGTCGTGGAGCTCCCGGGCGATGCGCACGCGTTCGAGCGCGACGGCCTGCGCCTTCGTGCGCTCACGCTCGGCGGCGAGCTCTGCCGTGCGCTGCTCGAGCTGGGCACGGGACTTCGCCGAGCGGTACGCCGAACTGCCGAAGAACCAGGCCCCGCCGAAGTAGAGCAGGTCCGTGATGACGTTGATGAGGCTGTACGCGACGTACTCCGAGAACGGGCCGTCGGCCGAGAATCCTGTCGCCTCGATCTGCACGTTCGAGAGCACGATCGTCGACCAGAACAGCCAGGCGAACATCACGCCGACGATGAGCGAGCGCACGATGGTGGCCAGCCGGCGACTGCGACTCCATGCGCCGATGGAGTACATGGCGATGAAGAGCGCGATGTTGCTGAAGAGCAGCTCCATGATGCCGAGCTCGGCTCCGACGATGAAGGCCGCAGCCACCGTCACGCCGGCGATCTCGGGCCACCGTCGCCGGAACGCGAGCGGCAGCGTCATCGCGACGACCCAGATGAGCGAGTGCCAGAACGGTGACTCGTCGAAGAGGCCCGTCGTGCGGTACAGCACGAGGCTGCCCGTCGCGCACACCGCGAGCACGAGCGCGAGGATCGCGTCGTGGCGATACCCGGCCCGGCCCGGCTTCGGGCGCACCCATTCGGTGTCGTCGAGGCTCGCTGCGGTCATCCCCTCACGGTACCCGGGGCGGTGCGGGCGGTCATCCGCCTCACGACGGATGCCGGGCGCCCCGCCCCACGCCGAAAGGTCAATCCGAGGGGGTCCGCGACGCGCGGGACCCCGAGGGATTGACCTTTCGAGGGGAAACGGGGGAGCTGCGCCGCGCTACGCGCTCACGCGCTGAGCGTCGCGATGCGCCCGTTGACGTCGGCCGCGGGCGTCGACCACAGGCCGACGACGTGCTCGGCGAGGGCGTCCTCAAGTCCGTCGAGGGCGCGCACCCGTACGATCGCGGCGGCGGCATCGCCCGATTCGTTCGCGGAGAACGCCTGCGCGACGGCGAGCGTCCACGCTTCGCTCGCGGCCTTGACCGCCGTGTAGTTGGCGTTGCTCGCGGTCGGCCGGGCGACGCTCGTCGACGAGACGATGAGCAGCCGGCCCGCGTCCGACGCCGCGAGGTCGTCGACGAAGAACCGCGTCGCGTGGCGGAGCGCCGTGAGCGAGCCCTCGAGGAACCGGAAGTCGTCCTCGGTCTGCCCCGCGATTCCGCCGCCTCCGCGCCAGCCGCCGACGAGGTGCACGAGGCCGTCGAGGTGCCCGACCCGAGCACGCACGCGCAGCGCGAGCTCGGCGACGTCGCTCTCGTCGGTGAGGTCGCACCGCTCGGTGAGGATGCCCGGGACGTCGGCTTCGAGTTCGGCGAGCCGCTCGGAGTTGGAGCCGACCGAGACGACTTGCGCGCCGGCGGCGGCGAGGGCGCGGGCCACCGCACGGCCCGCGCTGCTCGTCGCCCCGGCGATGAGGACGGTGCGACCCGTGACGTCAGTCATCGGAGCCGACGATGCCGACGGTCGACGCGATGACGTCCTTCATCTTCTTGTCGAGAGCCTCGTAGAACATCGAGAGCGGGAACTCGTCGTCCATGACGAGGTCGGTGTAGCCCTTCGGCGGTCCCGCGAGCACCTCGCGCGGCAGACCCTCGGCCCAGACGGATGCCGGGTTGGGGGCGAGTACGGAGGCGACGAGCTCGTACGCGGCGAGCCAGTGCGCCGTCTTCGGGCGATCGATCGACTTCCAGTACAGGTCGTCGATCGTGTCGCCGAGGGCGACGACCGCGTCGGGCACGGCCTCCCAGTCGAAGGCGAGCTGCGTGTCGGTCCAGTGCAGCACGCCGCGCTGGTGCAGCCACGCGAACAGCAGCTGACCGCCGAGCCCGTCGTAGTTGCGCACGCGCGTGCCCGTGATCGCGAACCGGAAGATGCGGTCGAAGATCACGGCGTACTGCACGAGCCCCGCCTGGTCGAGGGTCTCGGCCTCGATCGGAGTGAGCTCGTCACCGTCATCCGCTCGGGCGCGGAGCGCTCGCTCGATCCTCACCGACTCGCGGAAGGCGGTGAGGTCGCAGCGCAGCTCTTCGAGCGAGTAGAGGAAGAAGGGCATGCGCTGCTTGATCATGAACGGATCGAAGGGCAGGTCGCCGCGCATGTGGGTGCGGTCGTGGATGATGTCCCACATGACGAACGTGCGCTCCGCGAGCGCCTGGTCGTCGAGCAGCGCGGCGGCCGCCGGCGGCAGGTCGAGCTTCGTGATCGCGGCGGCCGTGCGCACGACGCGACGGTAGCGCGCCGCCTCGCGGTCCTGGAAGATCGCGCCCCACGTGAACGTCGGGATCTCGCGCATCGCGACCGTCTCGGGGAAGAGCACGGCCGAGTTCGTGTCGTAGCCGGGGGTGAAGTCGACGAGGCGGAGGCTCACGAAGAGCGTGTTGCCGTAGTCGCCGGCCTCGAGCGCCGCGATGAACTCGGGCCAGATGACCTCGACGAGGAGGGCCTCGACGTGGCGGTCACTCGAGCCGTTCTGCGTGTACATGGGGAAGACGACGAGGTGGCGGAGGCCGTCGACCCGGTGCCGCTGCGGCTGGAAGGCGATGAGCGAGTCGAGGAAGTCGGGTACGCCGAGGCCGTCATCCTGCCAGCGCCGGAAGTCGACGACGAGCGCCTCGAGGTACTCGGCGTCGTGCGGGAAGCGCGGGGCGAGGGATTCGATCGCACCGACGATGGTGTCGACGAGAGCGGATGCCGCGGGCCGGTCGACCTCGGACACCGAGCCGTCCTTCGCCTGGAGCGGCTGGATCGCGGTCGCGGCGGCCTTCAGCTCGAGCCACGCGGGGTGCAGCTCGTCTTCGAGGACCTCGGGTTCTCCCACGATTGCGTGTGCAGTGATCTGTGACATCGGAACCTCCGTCCCCGGGGTCGACCGCGTGTGCGGTGACGCCCGGTCGGGCGTCGATCCCAGGCTATGCGCGCAGTCTCGATGATGTGTTGTGGCCGTGCGCGGCTTTTTTGCGTGCATTCGCGGTGACCCGCCGAAAATCTGCATCGCCGCCGTCTCGTCGGACGTCTCGCCTAGTCTGGCGCCATGGGAAGTCGGGGGAGGGAGCGTGCTGTGTGCGCGCTCGTGATGGCCTCCGTCGTGCTCGCCCTGACGGCGTGCTCCGGCCCGCCGTTCTGGGCCGACGGGGGAGGGCTCGACCCGCTCGACCCCGTCGCGGCGAGCACCGCCCCGCCCACGTCGACACCCACCGTTGAGCCGCCGCCTCCGCCGCTGCCCGCGCGCGTCGACCGGAAGGCCGTCGCGCCCGCGATCTCCGACGCGTCGCGTGCCGTGCTGCAGTCGCGCCTTGCCGCGATGAAGGTCGGCGACGCCTCGATCGCCGTGCGCTGGGCGACGCTTCCGGGCGAGAACGCCCTCAATGCTCTCCTCGCCTCACGGGCGCGGGCCGCGGCCGACGCCTTCGCGGCGTCGCTCGGAGCCGCATGGGCGCCGGGGGTCGACGTCGCACCGGGCGGCACGGGAGCAGCGTGCCCGAGCATCGCGTCGGCTCCGCGCACGGTCGGGTGCGAACTCGTGCTCGCGCACGGCGACCTCGTCGGGGTGCGGACGGTCACCGAGCCCGCCGAGCCCGAGCCCGTGACGCGTACGGCGATCTACGCGGATGCCGCAGGCAACGTCATCGGCGATGGCACGGCGCTCATCGACCCGAGTCGGCGGGCCTATGCACTCATGCTCGTCGCCCAGGCGATCGTCGATGCCGAGAAGACGCCCGGGCCGCCGATCGGCAAGGTGCCTCGCGGATCACGCCCGACCGCGACATCCGCCGCGCCGACTCCGCTGCCCGAACCGGCGCCGACCGCACCGACGGGGCCGTTCGTCGCGGTGCTCCCCGAGAACCGCGGGGTGCTGCTCGCGGATGCCGTCGTGCTCGCCTCGGGCGACCTGCTCGTGCACGCGCCGACCGCACCGGGCGCCGATGGCCGCGGCACGCGAGCGGTTCCCGTCCTGATCGACGCCGAGGCCGACATCCTGAGCGATCTCGGTGAGCGCATCGTCGCGGCCCTCGACGCCGACGCTGTGCTCGCCCCGCAGACGGCGGGCCTCACGGCGGTCGACTGCGGATTCGTCGCGTGCGTCGCGCTCACCTTCGACGACGGGCCGACGGGCCTCACCGACGGCCTGCTCGACACGCTCGGCGCCGCGAACGTGCGCGCGACGTTCTACCTGCAGGGCGGATACGTCGAGAACCGCCCGGCGACCGTGCTGCGCACCGCTCAGCTCGGGCACGAGCTCGGCAACCACACGTGGGCGCACCCCGCGCTCACGACCCTGCCCGACCCCGACGTCGTCGACCAGATCGCGCGCACTCAGGCGGCCATCGCCGCGGCCTCGGGCGTCGTGCCGACGACGATGCGCCCGCCCTACGGCGACTACGACGACCGCATCGTCGCTCTCGTCGGCATGCCGCTCGTCACATGGGACATCGACACGAAGGACTGGGCCGATCCCGGTCGAGCGCTCCTCGTCGAGCGCGCCGTCGGCGGCCCCGACCGGGGCAGCATCGTGCTCATGCACGACACCCACGAGTCGACCGTCGCCGCCGTGCCCGAGATCATCACGGGGCTCCGCGGTCGCGGGTTCGACTTCGCGAGCGTGTCGGGGCTCTTCGGCGGGGCGGCGCCCGGCGGCCGCGTGACGCACGGGCCGCGCTGAGTCAGGCGGTGGGCGTCGCGCCCGGCTCGGCGTTGTCACCCGACTCGGCGTCGTCCCCGTCGAAGGCGAGCATCATCGCCGTCTCGATCTTCGTGCGCTCGGTGTAGGCGTTGAGCGCACGCGTGCCGGCGAGGGCGAGCCGCACGAGGATGACGACGACCACCACGGCTGCGGCGAGGATCAGCGCATAGAAGACGATGAGCAGAGTCCAGGTGTAGTCGTAGAACATCATCGTTCGACGCTATCGACATCCCTCGACAGCGTCCACCCGCTCACTCAGAGCCTGCACAGTGCGCACAGGGCTGGTCCATAGGGTTCGTTCCTACAGTGACGAGGTCCCTGAATCACGAGATATTGAGGTCCTTCCATGGCTGCACGCCCGTCCCGTCCGATTTCCGTCGCGAAGCTCATCGTTCCGCTCGTCACGCTCGTCGTCGCGCTCGGAGCGTTGATCTACGGCGCCACCTCGACGTCGGCCGCGGTGACCTCGCTCAACGCCGCACTCGACGCGGGCACCGCGACGGCGACCGACGTCTACGGAGGACAGTCGATCATCGTCGTCTACGCCGCCGTGCTCGGTGCCGGAATCCTCGGAGTCATCGTCGCCCTCGCCGCGATCGGCGTGCTCGCCGGTGTCGGCGGTTTCCGCGCCCCCGTGCAGGAGGAGTTCGTCTTCGATGAGCTCGACCTCATCGACGACGTCGACGACCTCGACGAGGAACTCGCGGAGAAGCCGGTCGAGCAGCCCGCTGAGAAGCCGGTCGAGAAGCCTGCGGAGCGCACTGCTGAGCGCCCCGCCGTTGCCGAGGCGATCGCCCCCGCCCCCGTCGTGGCCGAGCCCGCAGTAGACGAGCCCGACGCTGACGCCCCCACCCAGGACCCCTCCACCCCCAAGGCCTGACCCCCACGCACGCGTCATCCCGTGATCGACGCTGGCGGATGAGGAGATCTCCCGCCCCGAGCGGCGTGTCGACACCCGCGCACCGGCGTGTCGCCCGAGATCTCCTTATCCGCCGCGCAGCCCGGGGCCTCCGCGCGTACACGGATGCTGCAGATCCACGCGCCACGCCGCGTCAGCGCCTCGACACGCCGACGCGCCGCGCATTTCGCAGCAACGGCGCACACGCGTCATCCGTGCACACGCGTCATCCGCCGCGTGCCCGCAGCACACGCCGAGACTACGGGGTGCAAGCGGATCTAGACGAGCAGCTCTGCGATGCGGCCGGGGACGGACTCGTCCTGCAGGGAAGTCGTGTCGCCGAGCGGGCGTCCCTCGGCGAGGTCGACGAGCAGGCGCCGCATGATCTTGCCCGAGCGGGTCTTCGGCAGGTCGGGCACGAGCACGATGCGCTTGGGCTTCGCGATGGGCCCGATCGCGTGAGCGACGTGATCGCGGAGTGCCGCGATGGTCGACTCGTCGGGCTCCGACGAGAGCACGACGAACGCCGCGACCGCTTCGCCCGTCGTCGCGTCGGACACTCCGACGACTCCGGCCTCGCCGACCGCGGGGTGCGACACGAGGGCCGATTCGATCTCGATGGTCGACAGGCGGTGGCCGGCGACGTTGATGACGTCGTCCACCCGGCCGAGCAGCCAGATGTCGCCGTCGGCGTCGTACTTCGCGCCGTCGCCCGAGAAGAAGTATCCCTGCGCCGCGAACTTCGCCCAGTACGAGTCGCGGTAGCGCTCGGGGTTGCCCCACACGGTGCGCGCCATGCCCGGCCAGGTTCCGTCGATGACGAGGTAACCGCCCGAGCCGCGCGGCACCTGGCGCCCACTGTCGTCGACGACACGCGTGCGGAGGCCGGGGAGCGCGGTGAGCGACGAGCCGGGCTTGAGGGTCGAGACGCCGGGCAGCGGGGCCATGACGGCGGCGCCGGTCTCCGACTGCCACCACGTGTCGACGATCGGGGCGCGGCCCCCGCCGATCTGCTCGTGGAACCACACCCACGCCTCGGGGTTGATCGCCTCGCCCACCGAACCGAGCAGGCGGATGCTCGACAGGTCGTATTCGGACGGCACGCCCGCGGGGAACCACGTCATGAGCGAGCGGATGAGCGTCGGCGCCGTGTAGTACGTCGAGACGCCGTAACGCTCGATGATCTCGAAGTGCCGGCCGGCGTGCGGGGTGTTCGGCGTGCCCTCGTAGATGACGCTCGTGATGCCGTTGGACAGCGGTCCGTAGAGCACGTACGAGTGCGCCGTGACCCACGCGAGGTCGGCGGTGCACCAGTAGACGTCGTCCTGCTTCGCGTCGAACACGGCCCAGTGGCTCCACGACGTGTGCGTGAGGTAGCCGCCGCTCGAGTGCACGAGCCCTTTCGGCTTACCGGTCGTGCCGCTCGTGTAGATGATGAAGAGGGGATGCTCGGCGTCGAAGTACTCCGGCGTGTGGACGTCGCTCGCGGTGTCGACGACGTCGTGCCACCAGACGTCGCGACCGTCGGTCCAGGGGATGTCGGGGGTCTCGTCACCCGTACGGCGGATGACGAGCACGTGCTCGATCGAGGGCACACCGTCGACGGCGGCGTCGGCCGCTTCTTTCACGGCGACGGCTGCGCCGCGGCGGAACTGCCCGTCGGTCGTGATCAGCAGCTTGGCGCGCGTGTCTTCGACGCGGAAGCGCAGCGCCTCAGCAGAGAAGCCGCCGAAGACGAGGGAGTGCACGGCGCCGATGCGCGCGACGGCGAGGGTCGCGATGACGGTCTCGAGCAGCACGGGCAGGTAGATGACGACGCGGTCGCCGGCCTCGATGCCGAGGGCCGTGAGGGCGTTCGCGGCCTTCGACACCTCGCGCTGCAGTTCGGCGTACGTGAGGCTCTGACGGTCGCCCCGTTCTCCCTCGAAGTGGAAGGCGACCTTCTCGCCGCGGCCGGCGTCCACGTGCCGGTCGACGCAGTTGACGGCGACGTTCAGGCGCCCGCCCGAGAACCACTCGGCGCGCGGAACCCGCGAGCCGTCGGCATCCGTCGGCTCCCACGTGTGGGCCGTGTGCCACGGCTCGGCCCAGTCGAGGCGCTCGGCCTGACGCTCCCAGAAGGCGACGGGGTCGGCCGCGGCGATGCCGTACTCGTCGGCGTCGACGTTGCCGTCGAAGCCCGCCGGTGCCGGGTAGCGCCGCAGCTCGTCGGAGAGCGACGCGATCGTTCCGTCGTTCGCGAAGTCGTTCACGCCCATTTCTTGATGGCCCACCGTTCGAAGAGTCCGAGGATCGCGTCGGTCAGCTTGCCGAGGATGGCGAGCAGGATGATCGCGAGGAAGATGCGGTCGATGCGGCCGTTCTGGCCGGAGTCGAGGAGGAGGAAGCCGAGACCCATCGACGAGGCGAGGAGCTCGGCGGCGACGAGGAAGAGCCACGCCTGCGCGAGGGCGAGGCGGAGGGCCGAGATGACCGAGGGCACGACGGCCGGCAGCTGCACACGGGTGAAGAGCGAGAGGCCGTGGTAGCCGAACGCGCGGCCCGCCTCGAGCAGGTGCTGGTCGACGTGCCGGAGCGCGGCGGCGACGACCGTGTAGACGGGGAAGAACGCGCCGATCGCGATGAGCGTGACCTTCGAGTCTTCGCCGATGCCGATCCAGAGCAGCAGGAGCGGCACCCACGCGAGCGACGGAACGGCGCGGATGCCGCCGAGGATGGGCGAGAAGAAGATGTCGCCGAGCTTCGAGAGCCCCACGATCGCACCCATCGCGAGACCGATCACGGCGCCGAACGCGAAGCCGATGAGCACGCGCTGCGTCGAGATCGCGATGTAGAGGCCGAGCAGTCCGCGCTCGGCGAGGTCGACGGCCGACAGCCACACCATCTCGGGCGACGGCAGTTGCGAGATGGGGACAGCGCCGCTCGTCGAGGCGATCTGCCAGACGACGAGCAGGATGACGGGGATGACGAGTCCGCCGAGGATGCGGAACCAGCGGCGTGAGGTGAGGGGGCCGATGCCGGACGGGCCGTACGAGCCCGCCACGGCGACGGCCCGCCCACCCCCGACGACGGGAGCCGCGAACGAACCGTCGACGCTGCCGTCGGGCAGGCCAGCGGTGCCATCCCCATCAGTCACGTGAACCACTCACTTTCGTACGGTGTGTCGGCGAGAATCGCCGTTCGTGTCGAGATCGTCCGGTAGAGCGGCGATTCTCAGCACAAACGGCGATTCTCGATTGCTAGTTGAAGCGGCTCGGGTCGGCCTGCGTCACGAACGAGTCGTTGACGATCGTCGCGAGGGCTTCGTCGACCTGCTCCTGCGTCTGCACGTCACCGAGCTCGACGAAGATCGGGCCGATGGTCGTGAGCACGTCGATCTGCGCCTGGCCGGGAACCGGGTCGACGTCGAGGTTCGAGCGCTCGAGGATGACCTTCTGCGCGACGGGGAGCTCGAGGCCCGCGACATCCGCGAGGATCTGCGCGGTCTCTTCGGGGTTCTCGGCGGCCCAGGCGCGAGCGTGCTCGTACGCGTCGACGACGAGCTGCGCGAGCGCGGGGCTCGACTCGATGAAGTCCTCGCGGGCGTTCAGGAAGCCGTAGCTGTTGAAGTCGACGTTGCGGTAGATGAGCTTCGCGCCCGCTTCTTCGGCACCGGCCATGATCGGGTCGAGTCCGGCCCACGCGTCGACCGCGCCGCTCTGCAGGGCGGACCAGCCGTCGGCGTGCTGCAGGTTCTCGACCGTGACGTCCTCGGGCGAGAGGCCCGCCTCTTCGAGCGACTGGAGCAGGAAGAAGTAGGGGTCGGTGCCCTTCGTCGCGGCGACCTTCTTGCCCTTCAGCTCGGCGACGTCGGTCGTGGTCGAGTCGGGCCCGACGACGATCGCGGCCCACTCGGGCTGCGAGTAGATGTCGATGACCTGGATGGGCGAACCGTTCGAGCGCGCGAGGAGAGCGGCCGAACCGGCGGTCGAGCCGACGTCGATCGCACCGGCGCGGAGCGCCTCGTTGGCCTTGTTCGAGCCGGCCGACTGCACCCAGGTGACGTCGACGCCGGCATCCTCGAGCCAGCCCTGGTCCTTGATGATGAGGCTCAGCGGGTTGTAGGTCGCGAAGTCGAGCGTGAGCGACTGGCCCTCGACGCTCTCGGTTCCGGCGCCTTCGGTCGCGGCCGGGGCTGCGGCGTTCTCGCCGGCGACGCAACCGGTCAGGAGGAGGGTGGCGGCTGCCGTCGCGGCGACGAGCGCCGTCGTGAATGCTGTGCGTGACATGGAATCCGGTTCTCTCGGTGGGAGGGACTAGTAGGGGTAGTGCGGAATGGTGCGGGTGCTCTCGATGCCGCGGGCCTCACCGTGGCGATCGATGCCGAGACCGGCGAGCAGACGCCCGCGCAGTTCGGCGAGTTCGGCCGAGCCGCGGTCGCGGGGCCGGTGGCCGGGAACGACGATGGTCTCGCGGATCGTCGCGCCCGCCGTGTCGCCCTCGCGCCCGAGCAGGATGATGCGATCGGCGAGCTGCAGGGCCTCGTCGACGTCGTGCGTGACGAGCAGCACCGTCGTCGGCGCGGCCGCGTGCACGTCGAGCAGCAGGTCTTGCATCTTGAGGCGCGTGAGGGCGTCGAGGGCGCCGAACGGTTCGTCGAGCAGGAGCACGCCGGGGTTGCGGGCGAGGGCGCGGGCGAGCGAGGTGCGCTGCGCCATGCCGCCCGACACCTCGCGGGGGCGGTGCCCCGCGAAGTCGGAGAGGCCGACGAGATCGATGAGGCGGGCGACGGTGTCGCGAGCGGATGACGCGGGCGTGCGCTTCGGAAGGCCGAGGGCGATGTTCTCGGCGATCGACCGCCACGGCAGCAGGCGCGGCTCCTGGAAGCCGACGGCGCAGCGCGCGTCGTAGGTCGCCGCGGCGGATCCGTCGATGCGCACGGAGCCCGCCGTCGGCGCGTCGAGCCCGCCGACCATGCGGAGGAGCGTCGACTTGCCGCAGCCGCTCGTGCCGAGGATCGCGAGGATCTCGCCCGGCTCGACGTCGATCGTGACGTCGCGGAGCACCGTGCGGCTCTCGCCCTTGCCCGACGGGAACGCCCGGCCGACGCCGTCGAAGGACACGCCGAACGCCTGATCGGCGGTGGCGACGTGCGCGCTGGCGGTCGAGGACATGGAAACTCCAAAGCGTAGGGGCGTCACGACGACGGTAGCGAGCAGCGCGTAACACATCACATCGGGGCGATACACGGCGTAACACTGGCGCGAGTTGCGACAATGGAGGGATGACCAGAACAGTGCGCGGAGCGCGAGTCCTCATCACGGGCGCGGCGAGCGGCATGGGGCGTCTCTATGCGATTCGCGCGATCGACGAGGGCGCTGCGGCTGTCATCCTCTGGGATCGGGATGCCGCGTCGCTCGGCCGCACGGTCGAGGAGCTCGGATCGCGGTCGCGCGGTCGCACCCGCATCCACTCGTTCGTCGTCGACGTCGCCGACCTCGGCGCGATCGCGAAGTCGGCGCAGAAGGTGCGCCGCGAGGTGGGCAACCCCGACATCCTCGTCAACAACGCGGGCATCGTGCGCGGCAACGCGTACTTCTGGGCCACCGACAACGGCGAGGACACCCGCCCGACGATGCAGGTCAACGCGCTCGCGCCCATGTACATCACGCGCGAGTTCCTGCCCGGCATGCTCGCGAATGCCTACCGCGAGGCGCGCATCGTCAACATCGCCTCGGCCGCGGGAACGCTCGGCAATCCGCGGATGGCCGTCTACGCGGCATCCAAGGCGGCTCTCATCGGCTGGAGCGAGTCGCTCCGGCTCGAGCTCGAGCAGGCCGAGCACACGAACGTTCGCGTCACGACGGTGACGCCGTCGTACATCGACACGGGCATGTTCGAGGGTGCGCGCGGGCCGTTCCTCGCGCCGATCCTGAACCCCGACGTCGTCGTCGACAGCGTCTGGAAGGCCATGCTGCGCGGTGCCCCGCTCGTGCAGCTGCCCTGGAGCGTCGGGCTCTCCCGCGTGCTGCGCGCCGTCTTGCCGACGCGCGTCTTCGATCGCGTCGTCGGCAACGGCCTCGGCGTCTACCGCTCGATGGAGCGCTTCACGGGGCGCTGAGAGTCAGCGCACCGAGAGTCAGCTCACCGACCCCTGCACGGCGAGCTCGACGACGCCGAAACCGCTCCCCCACACCGCGGCGATCGTGATGATCGCGGCGAGCGGCACCCAGTACGCGCGGCGGCGACGCACGAGTCGCACGATCGTGACGATGATGCCCACGAGACCGACGACGAGCGGCCCGAACAGGGCGAGCGCGCCGCCCGCGTTGAGGAGCGCGTAGTCGCACGTGCCCGTGCCGCACGCATCGCTCGCGAAGCCGAGGAAGAGGCCGAACGTCGAGGCGATGAGCGCCGCCGTGACGAGCACCACGAGCAGCAGGATCGATGCGACGAGGTCGGTCGAATCGCGGCGCGGCGTGCTGTCGGTCATGAGACCAGTATCGCGACTCCGTCGGGGCCGAGCACGAGGGTGTCGCCCGTGCGGTGGGCTCCGAAGAACTCCTCGATGGATGCCGCGGGCTCACTGCCGATCGCGAGTTCGTCGTCACCGAGGTGGGCGAGCACGCGCACGGTGCCGAACTCGAGGCGGACGAGACCGGATGACGCGTCGACTTCCGCCCGCACGGCCGCGAAGTCGTCGCGGAACCCCGGCGCGGTGCGCACGGCGCGACGGATCGCGGTCAGTCGGCGGTACCAGTCCAGCATGCGGGCGTGATTCTCGCCGCCCGGCTCCGACCAGTCGAGCGTCGAACGACGGAACGTCTCGGGGTCTTGCGGGTCGGGCACGAGTGCCGGGTCCCACCCCATGCGCGCGAACTCGTTCGTGCGCCCCTCGACGACCGCGCGGCCGAGGTCGGGTTCGGGGTGCGACGTGAAGTACTGCCACGGTGTCGACGCCGCCCACTCCTCACCCATGAAGAGCAGGGGGGAGAAGGGACCGAGGAGGGTCAGTGCTGCGGCGATCGCGAGGCGACCTTCGGACACCGTCGCAGTGAGGCGGTCGCCCGCGGCACGGTTGCCGATCTGATCGTGGTTCTGGCTCGAGACCACGAGTCGTGAGGGCGGGGTCGTCGATCGATCGATCGGTCGGCCGTGGTGGCGACCGCGGAAGCTCGAGTACGAGCCGTCGTGGAAGAACCCGTTCTCGAGCACGTACGCGAGCGAGTCGAGGCTCGCGAAGTCGGCGTAATACCCGCTCGTCTCACCGGTGAGGGCCACGTGCAGGGCGTGGTGAACGTCGTCGTCCCACTGCGCTCCGAGGCCATGGCCGCCGCGGCCACCGGGCTCGCGCGCCGTGATCATGCGCGGGTCGTTGAGGTCGGACTCGGCGATGAGGGTCACGGGTCGGCCGAGGCGGGACGCCGCATCGTCGACGCGTTCGGCGAGCTCTTCGAGGAGGTGCACGGCGCGCGAGTCGTGCAGTGCGTGCACGGCGTCGAGCCGGAGGCCGTCGACCCCGTACTCCTCGATCCAGAGGAGCGCGTTGTCGATGATGTAGGCGCGCACCTCGTCGGAGTCGGGCCCGTCGAGGTTGACGCCCGAGCCCCACGGGCCGTCGCCGTCGGAGAGGTACGGGCCGAACCGGCCGAGCACATTGCCGCTCGGGCCGAGGTGGTTGTAGACGACGTCCTGCACGACGGCGAGTCCGCGCTCGTGGCACGCGGCGACGAAGCGCCGGTAGGCGTCGGGGCCTCCGTAGACCTCGTGCACGGCGAACCAGAACACGCCGTCGTAGCCCCAGCCGCGATCGCCGTTGAAGGCGTTGACGGGAAGGAGCTCGACATAGTCGACGCCGAGGCCGGCGAGGTGGTCGAGCCGCTCGATCGCCGAATCGAGCGTGCCGCCCGGCGTGAACGTGCCGATGTGCAGCTCGTAGCCGACGGCTCCGACGAGATCGCGCCCGGCCCAGTCGGTGTCGCTCGCGGGCTCGGAGCGTTCGATGCGAGACGCACCGTGCACGCCGTGCGGCTGACGCCGCGAGCGCGGGTCGGCGAACGGACCCTGCCCGTCGACGACGAAGGCGTACTCGTCGCCGTGTTCGGCGATGAGGTGCGGTGCGTGCCACCATCCGGGTCGGGTCAGGTCGCGCGCGAGCACCGACCGGTCGCCGCCGCGGTCGAGCTCGACGACGCTCGCGTGCGGTGCCCAGACCGAGAAGACGCCGCTCATGCGATCACCGCGACGGGGTAGCGCGCGAGCAGGTCGGCGACGAGCACCTCGCCGTCCGGCACGGCTTCGCCCGTGAGGATGTCGGCGCGACCCGCACCGGGAAGAGCGATGACGGTGTCGCCCCAGCCGCCCTGTCGGGCAAGCCCGAGCGGAAGCCGCGCCGCGACGATCGTGACGCCGCCGCGGGAGAAGGCGATGACGTGGTCGGCCGCGCTTCCGGTGGCGTGCAACGGTTCGTAGCCCGTGAACGCCTCGGGCCGATCGCGGCGCAGCCGGAGCAGTCGCGAGACGACGAGCAGCTTCGCCGCACCGTCGTCGGAGACATCCGGAAGCCAGCCGGAATCGAGCCGTTCGAGCAGGTCGATGCGCGCCGCGAAGTCGACCGGTCGTCGGTTGTCGGGGTCGACGAGCGAGAGATCCCAGAGCTCGCTGCCCTGGTAGACGTCGGGCACACCGGGGGAGGCGAGCTGCAGGGCCTTGGCGACGAGACTCGTGATGCGGCCGGCCGTGACGACGGAGTCGACCGCGGTCTCGAGCGCGGCGCGGTGCGCGTCGTCGTCGAACAGGGCGTCGACGGCGGCGCAGATGCGTGCCTCTGCGGCCTCGTCGGCGTCGGTCCACGAGGTGACGACGCCGCCCTCGCGCGCGGCCTTGAGCGCATAGTCCTGGGCGCGGGTGCGCGAGAGCGGCCACGCTCCGATCAGCGACTGGCCGATGAGCGCCGCGAGCGTGACGTCGCCCGCGCCGAGTTCGGTGCCGAGGGATGCCGCGGCATCGAGCCAGATCTCAGGGCTCTCGCTCAGCGCGTTGATGCGTGCGCGCACGTCTTCGCTGCGCTTCGTGTCGTGGGTACTGAGCGTTGTCATGGCGTCGGGCCACGAGGTCAGGCGCTCGCGCTGCGCCTCGTGGAAGGCGTCGACACCCCCGATGTCGGCGGGGTCGGCCCCGACCTCGGCGAGTGAGGCGGGCGCGGCGAAACGGTAGAACGCGGCATCCTCGATGCCCTTCGCCATCACCATGCCCGACGTCTGCTGGAAGCGGATCGCCGCGGGGTGCTCGGCATCGCCGAGGAGCGGGCCGAGGATGCCGAGCGCGCGCGTCAGATCGGGGCGCGACGTCGCAGCCGCCTCGAGCGCGGCCCGCAGGTACTGCGCACCGATCGGGAGGTAGGAGCGGTACACGCCGAACGACGCGAGCGTCTCAATGAGCGCCTCGGTCATGCCCGGTTCGTCGGGGAGCAGGCGGGCGAGTCGATTGACCTCGGAGCGCAGGATGCCGGAGGCGACGACTCGACGGGAATCGCGCGTCTGCTCGTGCCAGTCGTCGGCGCTCGCCGCAGAGCCCGTCGCCTCGGCGAGGGTGCCGAGCCCGGTCGGGTCGATCGAGACGCGGTCGAGGGCCGAGAGCGCGTCGTAGCCCGTCGTGCCGGCCGTCGCGAAGGTCACGGGCAGGCGTTCGCCCGGTTCGAGGATCTTCTCGATCCAGACGGGGGCGCCGTGCGTGAGGGTGCGGAGGCGTTCGAGGTAGTCGACGGGGTCGCGGAGTCCGTCGGGGTGGTCGACGCGGAGGGCGTCGACGAGGCCCTCGTCGAACCAGCGCGCGACCTCGATGTGCGTCTCGGCGAACACGTGCTCGTCTTCGACGCGCAGTGCGGCGAGCGTCGTGACGGCGAAGAAGCGGCGGTAGTTGAGCTCGCTGTCGGCGCGACGCCAGTCGACGAGCTCGTAGTGCTGACGGTCGTGCACCGTGCGGGCATCGGCTCCGTCGTCGGCCGTGCCCGGAGCGATCGGGAAACGGTGATCGAAGTAGTGCAGCTCATCGCCCTCGATACGCAGGTCGTCGAGCCCGTCGTCGTCGCCGAGGACGGGCAGTCGGATGCGGCCGTCGGCGGCATCCCACTCGACGTCGAAGTAGCGCGCGGCATCGGAGCCCTCGCCGTGCAGCAGCATCTGCCACCAGAGACGGTTCTCACCGGCATCCTCGACGCCCATGTGGTTCGGGACGATGTCGACGACGACCGCGAGTCCGTGCGCGTGGGCCGCTTCGGAGAGCGCGCGGAGACCCTCCGGTCCGCCGCGGTCGGGGTCGATGCGCGTCGGGTCGACGACGTCGTACCCGTGCGTCGACCCGGCGTGCGCCGCGAGGATCGGGGAGAGGTACACCGCACCCGCGCCGAGTGCGCTGAGGTACGGCACCGTCGCCGCCGCGTCGTGCAGCGTGAAGTCGGCCGTGATCTGCAGCCGATAGGTCGAGGTCGGAACAGCCATCACGCCGCCGACCGGAGGAGGGTGAACGACGTCCCGCGCACGATCGTCGTCTCCGATGCCTCGTCGTACGACTGTTCGGGGTCGCTCGAGAGCTCGAACGTCCATGCCTCGCCCGGAGCCGGCGGAACGGCGAACTCGACGCCGTTCTCGGCGGCGTTGAGGAGCAGCGCGAACGAGGCCGACCCGTCGTGCTCGAACACGAACGCGATCGAGCGGGCGTCGGGGTTGTCCCAGTCCTCGTCGGCGAACTCCTCGCCGTCGGAGCGCGAGAGACCGACGCGTGCCTTCGCCGACGACTCGGGGCCCTGGCGGAACCACGAGGGGCGGAGCGCGCGCTCGCTGCGGCGGAGTTCGATCAGCCGTCGGGTGAACGCCAGCAGGGCGTCATCCGCGTTCGCCCAGTCGAACCACGACACCTCGTTGTCCTGGCAGTAGGCGTTGTTGTTGCCGCCCTGGGTGCGGGCGATCTCGTCGCCGCCGAGGATCATCGGAACACCCGCCGAGAGCAGCAGGCTCGCGAGCAGGTTGCGACGTTGCCGGTCGCGTCGGGCGTTGACCGCGGCATCCTCGGTCGGCCCTTCGGCGCCGTTGTTGTTCGAGCGGTTGTCGCTCTCGCCGTCGTTGCCGTCCTCGCCGTTCGCGGCGTTGTGCTTGCGCGAGTAGGCGGTGAGGTCGGCGAGGGTGAACCCGTCGTGAGCCGTGACGAAGTTGACGCTCGACAGCGGCGAGCGGCGCGACGACTCGTACACGTCGGGGCTGCCGAGGATGCGCTGCGCGAGGGTGCCGAGCACGCTGTCGGCGCCGTTCCAGAAGTCGCGCACGTCGTCGCGGAACTTCCCGTTCCACTCCGACCAGCTCGCCGGGAAGCCGCCGACCTGATAGCCCGCGGTGTCCCACGGCTCGGCGATCATCTTGACCGGAGCGAGCGTCGGGTCCTGCTCGATGAGCGAGAGGAACGCGCTGTGCATCTCGGCCGAGCCGTCCTGGCGGGTGAGCGTCGTCGCAAGGTCGAAGCGGAAGCCGTCGACGTGCATCTCGGTGACCCAGTAGCGCAGCGAGTCCATGATGAGGCCGAGCGCGGCGGGGTGGCCGACGTTGACGCTGTTGCCGGTGCCCGTCGTGTCGAAGTAGTGCTCGCGGTCCTCGTCGACGAGACGGTAGTACGACGCGTTGTCGATGCCCTTGAACGAGAGCGTGGGGCCGAGGTGGTTGCCCTCGGCGGTGTGGTTGTAGACGACGTCGAGGATGACCTCGAGCCCCGCAGCGTGGAGCGCCTTGACCATCGCCTTGAACTCGTCGACCTGGCCGCCCGTGTCGCCCGCCGACGAGTAGGGGCCGTAGGGCGCGAAGAATCCGATCGAGTTGTAGCCCCAGTAGTTGCGGAGGCCCTTCTCCTCGAGGTGCGAGTCCTGCACGAACTGGTGCACGGGCAGCAGCTCGACCGCCGTGACGCCGAGGTCCTTGAGGTAGGCGATGGATGCCGGGTGCGCGAGCCCCGCGTACGTGCCGCGGATCTCCTCGGGCACGTCGGGGTTCAGCTGCGAGAAGCCCTTCACGTGCACCTCGTAGACGATCGTGTCGGCGAGGGGTGTGAGGGGCGACGTGTCGCCCTCCCAGTCGAAGGAGTGCGGATCGGTCACGATCGCGTGGGCGACGGATGACGCGGAGTCGGTGTCATCCCGCTCGTCGGGCTCGCCGAGGGTGTACGCGAACGGTGCCTGCCCCCACGTGTACTCGCCCGTGATCGCACGCGCGTGCGGGTCGAGCAGCAGCTTCGCGGGATTGTGCCGCAGGCCGTTCGCCGGGTCCCACGGGCCGTCGACGCGGAGGCCGTAGCGCGTGCCCGGAACGAGACCCGGCACGTGGTCGTGGAACACGTGGCCCGTGCGGCGGCGCAGCACCGTCGGGGTCTCCTGCCCGTCGTCGCCGAGGATGCACACCGTGATCGACTCTGCCGTCTCGGAGTACACGGCGACGTTCGCGCCGTCCTCGCGGAGGGTGACACCGAGCGGGTAGGGGGTCGACGTCATGGGGGTCCGTTCGTTGGGGAGGGAAGGTGAGTGGTGCGGGAGTTCGGAGTTTCTGGTCTTCAGGCTTCGAGGCGGTGCAAGGCGAGGTCGAAGTCGGGCGACTGGGCGACCTCGACGGCTTTGGAGAGGTACCGTCCGCGCGAGGCGACCCAGACGGAGCCCGCGCGCTCGACGAAGCCGAGCACCTTCTCTCCGGCAGAGACGGCGAAGAGGGTGTCGCTCATCTTCTTCACGGTGTAGCACCCGTTGTCGGTGTTGAACTGCGCTGCAGTGTTCATGGATGTCAGCCTCTCTGCTCTCTCATCCTGGCGGTCGGCACCCTTCGAGACTAGAAGTAACTAGATCGTCTAACTAATTTCGCGATTGGGCTTGTGCGAGTGTTCACGCGCTGGTAACGGTGCGGCGTGCTTGTGGGTACGCAGGGGGCGCGCTGCGGGCGCGACGGGCGTCAGAAGGGTGGCGGTTCGGTGTCGCTGATGTAGCCGGTGGGGCTGGTCCAGCGGCGGCGGGGCGGTTTCGGGTCGAGGGTGAGGTTCTCGTCGGGCCAGTCGCGGGTGGCGCGGTCTGAATCGGGTCCGTCTGGGGGCGCGCTCGAGGTGAGGAGGTGCTCGAGAGTTGCTCGAACGTCGGCGCTCTTCTTCGTTTCGGGTGCCTGTTCGGGTCTCGGTTCGGGTGTCTGTTCTGGCCCGAGCGACGTGGTGTGTTTGAGCGTGTGGTCGGGTGGGCAGAGTGGTGCCAGGTTGTCGATGTCGGTTCTGCCGCCGTGAGCCCAGTCGTGGATGTGGTCGATATCCGAGGTGGCGGCCAAGCTGTTGCATCCGGGGCGGCTGCAGCGTTGGTAGGTGAGGGTGAGCCAGTCGCGTTGTGCCTGTGATGGTCGGTATTGGGTGCGGTCGAGGTAGAGCGGTTCCGCGGTGATCGGGTCGACGATGAGGCGACGGAACGCGGTCGCGGTGTCGAAGATCTGGCGGGCAGTCTCGGTGCTGATCGGTCCGTATCCGTCGATCGTGGCGACGTCGAGCCAGGGGTGCTCGGGCAGACCTGATGCGGTGGGTGGCGGTGTGGGAGTGGTGCGCGCATCACGGACGGGCTTCTCCAGGAGTCCCGCGATGAGCGGCACCGTGACGAGCACACGCGTCTGCACGGCAGTGGGGGTTCCGGCGCCGGTGAGCCAGGCGGAGAACTGGTCGGCGCGCAGCTGATCGCGAGTGCGGGTCTCACCGGTAACCCGGGAGGCTTGCTTGGCGGTCGCGTTCAACCGGGTGCGGATCTTGACTCCGTCGAGGGCCGGGATGAGGGCGTGGAGCCACATCATGCCCTCGGGGGCGTCCTCGAACACGACCCGTCGTTCGGTGAGCGCACGCCGGTGGCGTTCGGCGAGGGTTGCGGCGCTGAGGCGGTCGCGCAGGCGCTTCGCCCGGGATCGGAACGATGCGACGGTGACACGTCCGGCGATTCCGGCGAGCTCGGTATCGAACCGGGCGACGGCGTCGTCGTCGTCCCACCCGGTGATCGCTTCGACGGCGGCACGCACGATCGGGTACGACGTGGCACCGTCGAGGAACTCGAGCCATAGCTTCGGCAGTCGTGCCGTGAGCGTGTGTGCCTCGGCGGCTTCGTTCAACACCGTCGCTGTCGGGATGAGCAACCGCATCGACAGCTCGGTCGCCGCGGCCCGCACCGCCCAGTCCCGAGCTTCGGCACGAGACAGCAACTCGGGCAGCACGTATATGCTCGGGTTCTCCCGCGCCATCCGAATCGCCCGACCGATCGTCGCGAGACGACGTGCGGCAATGCGGTTCGTCTCGAACGCGAACTGCTCGGCATCGGTCATGACCATGTCGAGCAGCTCGGCCTGCGAGATCGTCACGCCCCGCGGGCCAGCCGCATGATCGGGAGCGCCGGAAGCACTGTCCAAGGCGCCATCGAGCGCACCATCAGCACCCTCGGGGCCACCGCCCGCCTCGCCCGTCGATTCGATCACATTAGAAGGCTAGTTCGAACCACCGACATCCGACCGACCCCGCCGACCCCCTGTGGATAACTCGCCGAACCACGGGGATTTGAGGGGGAGATGGGTCTCAATCGACATCCGTCACGTACACGGATGCTGCGGAATCAGTGCTGCTTCGGCGCGTCGCGGGCGAAACGCGGCGTTCGCGTCGGTCTGCAGCATCCGCGCGCACGGCTGCCCGACGGGAAGGGGAAGGGGAAGGGGAGGAGAAGGGGAAAGGGAAAGGGAAGGCGAGAGCTCGGGAAGAGGGGCCGCAACCCAACTCAGAAAATCATCGGCCGATCATCGTCATCCCCGTCGAGCTCGAGGTCGACGACGACGGGAACGTGGTCGCTCGGCGCATCGCCCTTCCGCTCCTCGCGGTGGATGGACGCCCCGGTGACGGCGTCGGCGAAGGCCGGGGAGCCGAGCACGAAGTCGATGCGCATGCCCTCGTTGCGGGGGAAGCGCAGCTGCTTGTAGTCCCAGAAGGTGTATCCCTCGGGAACCAGGGGGCGCACGACATCCGCGACGCCAGCCGCTTCGAGGGCGGCGAACGCCGCGCGCTCGGGCTCCGACACGTGGGTCGACTCGCCGAGCACGAAGCTCGGGTCGCCCATGTCGGCGTCGAGCGGCGCGACGTTGAAGTCGCCGACGAGCGCGAACGGCAGCTCGGGGTTCGCGGTGACCTCGGCGCGCGTGTAGTCGGTGAGCGCCCGGTACCAGTCGAGCTTGTACGCATAATGCGGGTCGCCGAGCGCACGGCCGTTCGGCACGTAGAGGCTCCAGACGCGCACGCCGCCTGCGGTCGCGCCGATCGCGCGCGCCTCGGTTGGCAGGTCGGGGCCCTCCTGGCCCTTGAGGAATCCGGGCTGGCCGGGGAAGTCGACCTGGATGTCGGAGAGCGGTTCACGACTCGCGATGGCGACCCCGTTCCACTGGTTGAGGCCGTGGATCGCGAGCTCGTAACCGGCCTCCTCGAACGCCTCGAGGGGGAACTGCTCGGGCTTGCACTTGATCTCCTGCATGGCGAGCACGTCGATGTCCTCGCGGACGAGCCAGTCGACGACGCGACCGACTCGAGTGCGGATCGAGTTGACGTTCCAGGTGGCGATGCGCATGGGCCCCAGCCTAGGACGACACCACCGACGACACCGCCGACGCCACCCCCATCTCGCGGGCTGCCGCCTGTCACACCGCGGAGCTACGCTCGCGACATGGACGACGAACCAGCTGAGCCCACCCCGTCGAATCGTCGGGTGTGGTGGATGGTGGGTCTGCTCGCCGGGCTCACGATCGCGTCGCTCGCCGTCGTCTTCCTGCCGAGCCCCGCGGTGTTCATCGGGTCGATGACGTTCTTCGCGCTCATCGTCATCGGGCTCGTGATTCAGGTGATCCGGCGGCGCGCCCACCCGCACGGCTGAGAGAATCGACGGGTGACCACGCCCTTCATCGGCTACGCAGCCCGCCTCGAGCAGTTCGCCCCGGCCGAAGCGGTCGCGCTCGCGGTGCTCGCCGAGCAGCACGGATTCGACGGCACCGTCGCCAACGACCGCTTCCAGCCGCGCGTGCCCGCGCAAGGCGAGGCGTCGTTCGCGTGGAGCGTGCTCGGAGCCCTCGGCGCCCAGACGACGGGCGGCATCGGCGCGATCACGACGCCCGGCTACCGCATGCATCCCGCGGTCGTCGCTCAGGCCTCGGCGACGCTCGCCGCACTGTTCCCCGGTCGGCACTGGCTCGCGATCGGCTCCGGTGAGGCGATCAACGAGCACGTCGTCGGCCAGTACTGGCCCGAGGCGCCCGAGCGCATCGCGCGCATGTTCGAGGCGATCGACGTCATCAAGAAGCTCTTCGCGAGCGGCGTCGCGGGCCGCGACGTCAAGCACGCCGGCCCGTACTTCTCGCTCGAGTCGGCACGCCTGTGGACGATGCCGGCCACCCCGCCTCCGCTCTTCGTCGCGACGTCGGGGCCGGTCACGGCCAAGCGCGCGGGCAAGACGGTCGACGGCATCGTCACGGTCGAGGCCCCCGACGAACGTCTCGACGCCCTCTTCCGCCGCTTCGACGAGGGATGCCGCGAAGCCGGGCGACCTCCCGGGACCAAGGTGTTGCAGGTCGCCGTGTCGTGGGCCGAGACCGACGAGCAGGCGGCACGCAACGCCCTCGCCGAGGGTGCCGATGCGGCCCTGCGATTCCCCACCGCCGACATCCGTTCGCCCTTCGACTTCGCGCAGATGGCGCGCATGGTCCGTGTCGACGACTTCGTCGGCAACGTCTTCATCTCGTCCGACCCCGATGCGCACCGGGCGCATCTGCAGCGTTTCGCCGACCTCGGCGTCGATCGCATCCACGTGCACAACGTGGGTCGCAATCAGCGTGAGTTCATCGAGGTGTACGGGCGCGATGTGCTTCCGAAGGTGGTGCGATGACTCTCTCGATCTGGGCTCTCGACGGAATCGGCGAGGTGCGCGCGGGCGATGATCTCGTCGCCCTCATCGGCGCGGCGGTCGCCGACTCGCTCGACGACGGCGACATCCTCGTCATCACGTCGAAGATCATCTCGAAGGCCGAGGGGCGCATCGTCGCCGCGGCCGATCGCGAGGACGCGATCACGGCCGAGACCGTGCGGCTCGTCGCGCGCCGCGAGTACCCCGGCGGCGTGACGCGCATCGTCGAGAACCGCCTCGGCGTCGTGGGCGCCGCGGCGGGCGTCGATGCGTCGAACACCGACGAGGGCACCGTGCTGCTCCTCCCGCTCGACCCGGATGCCTCGGCGCGCGAGATCGCGACCGGCATCCGTTCTCTCACGGGCCGCGAGATCGGCGTGATCGTGAGCGACACCCTCGGCCGGCCCTGGCGCGAGGGGCAGACGGATGTCGCGATCGGCGCCGCGGGAGTGCATGTCTTCGACGACCTGCGCGGCACGGTCGACGCGAGCGGCAAGCCCCTCGCCGTGACGCAGCCGTGCCTCGCCGACGAGCTCGCGGCCGCGACCGATCTCGTGAAGGGCAAGGCCTCGGGTCGTCCCGTCGCGGTCGTGCGCGGACTCGCGCGCATCGTCGGGGAGCTCGATCTACCGGGTGCGTCGAGCATCGTGCGGCCCGCCGAGCGCGACATGTTCCGCCTCGGGACCGACGAGGCCATCGCCGAGGGACGCGAGGCGGGCTATGCCGAGGGGTACGCCGACGGCTTCTCGGAGGGTCGCGCCGAGGCGTAGAACCGCCGGCGGGGATGACGGCCGGGACGACCGGCAAAAAAGAAACCTGCGCGAAACGCAACGCTGGTATGTTCAGTGAACCAATTGTTCATTGAGTGAACCGAGGCCCCATGCGCAGCGCTTTCCTCCACGGCGACGTCGTCACCGCGAGCGCGCGCTTCCGCGCCGACATCCTCGTCGTCGACGGGGTCATCGCCGCGATCGGCGACTCGGCCGAGTGGGACCTCGCCGACACCGAGATCATCGACGCGACGGGGTGCCTGCTGCTGCCCGGCGGCATCGACACCCACACCCACCTCGAGCACCGCGTCGCGAGCGGTCACACCCGCACGGCCGACGACTTCGAGTCGGGCACGATCGCGGCGGCGTGCGGCGGAACGACGAGCATCATCGACTTCGTGCGCGCCCCCGCCGGTGTCGGCATCTACGACGCGTTCATCGAGCGACGGGCCCGCGCCGACGAGGCGAGCGCCGTCGACTTCTCGTTCCACCCGATCGTGCCGCCGACCGCGGCCGACGACGACTCGTTCGACCAGCTCGTGCGACTCGCCCGCGAGGAGGGCGTCGCGAGCTGGAAGTTCTTCATGGCCTACCCCGGCTCGATGGTCACCGACGACGTGCTGCTCCGCGGCTTCGCGCTCGGTCGTGAAGAGGGCGTGCTGCCGATCGTGCACGCCGAGAACGGCCACCTCGTCGCCGACGCCATCCAGCAGCTCGTCTCCACCGACGACGTCGCCGAGCACCGTCACCTCGCCGCCCACCCGGCGATCGCCGAGGAGGAGGCGGTCAACCGCGCCGTGCTCCTCGCCGAGCGCGTCGGCAGCGACGTCTTCATCGTGCACGTGTCGGCCGGAGCCGCGGCTCGCGAGGTCGCCCGGCACCGCGCCCGCGGCGCCCGCGTGTTCGCCGAGACCTGCCCGCAGTACCTCACGGTTGCCTACGAGGACTACCGCGACCTCGGCTTCCCCGCCGTCGGCTACATCTGCTCGCCGCCGATCCGCGAGCGCTCGAACCAGGCCGACCTGTGGGACGCGATCGAGCGCGGCGTCATCGACACGATCGGCACCGACCACGCGGCCTTCACGCTCGAGCATCAGGACGACCTCCCGCCGCAGAAGGCCTCCGGCCGCGGAAACTTCACGGCGGCGCCGAACGGCGTGCCGGGTATCGAGGAGCGCCTCATGGTCATGTGGGAGGCCGGCGTGGCATCCGGTCGCCTCTCGCCCGAACGCTTCGTCGAGCTCACCGCGACGGCCCCCGCGCGCCTCTTCGGCCTCGAGGGCCGGAAGGGCGCGCTCGTGCCCGGCGCCGACGCCGACATCCTCGTCTGGGACCCGGCCGACGCGCGCACCCTCGGTGTCGCGACGGCGCACAGCCGCTCGGACTACAGCGTCTACGAGGGGATGACCGTGTCGGGCTCACCCCGGCTCGTCTTCTCACGCGGCGAACTGATCGCCGAGAACGGCGAACCCGTCGACGGCATCGCCGGTCGCGGAACCTACCTCCGGCGGAAGCGCGAGGCCCTGCCCGCGCTCCCCATCACCGAACGAAAGGGCAACTGACCGTGCGTATTCCCCTCGGCATCCACCTCGGCGAACGCTTCACCCTCGAGGAGACGTGGGCGGCGGCCGAGATCGCCGAGAACCACGGATTCGATTCGCTGTGGGTCGCCGAAGGCCGGCTCACGCGCGACGCGGTCAGCATCATGGCCCTCCTCGCCGAGCGCACGAACACCGTGCGCATCGGCTCGGGCGTCGTCAACAACAAGTCGAGGAATGCGGCGCTCATGGCCGTGACGTTCAAGACGCTCGACGAGATCGCGCCCGGCCGCATCGTGCTCGGCATCGGCGCGTGGTGGGAGCCGCTCGCGAGCCGCGTCGGAACGCCGCTCTCGAAGCCCGTCGTCGCGATGCGCGAGTACGTCGGCGTGCTGCAGGCGTTCTTCCGCAATGAAGAGGTCACGGTCGACGGCGAGTTCGTTCACATGGACGGCGTGCGGTTCGACCGCATGTACGCCGAGAATGTCGAGGTCGACATCCCCATCTATGCCGGCGCCGTGGGCCCCCGCATGCTCCAGCTCGCGGGCGAGACGATGGACGGCGTCTACCTCGACTTCCTGCTGCCCGTCGACTACCTCACGTCGGCGCGCGCGTCGATCGACAAGGGCCTCGCCGCCCGCGCCGACGGCCGCACCTCGATCGACATCACCCAGGCGATCGCCGTCGCGGTCGACGACGACGACCCGCGCAGCGCGATCGACGCGTGCAAGGCGTTCCTCACGCTCTACCTCATGCAACAGCCGCACATCGCCGAGCACTGCGGCGTCGAGCCCGAGCTCGTCGACCGCATCAAGCAGGTCGCGGGCTGGCCCGCGACACCCGACGACATCAAGCGCGCGATGGTGCTGCTTCCCGACGAGGCTGTACTGCGGGTCGCGGCGGCGGGCACGACGGCGGATGTCGTCGAGAAGCTCGAGGAGTACCACGAGGCGGGGGTGCGCGTCCCCGTGCTCAACCCGCTCGGCGGTCGGAAGCTCGAGACCATCGAATCGCTCGCCCGAGCGTTCCACTAACATCGACACGAAATCGGAGGGGTAGACATGGCGGGGGATCTCGGCCTGGTTCAGAAGACCGTCGCCATCGTGCGCGCGGTCGCGGCGCACCCCGACGGCATCGGGCTCTCCGATCTCGCTCGCGAGGTCGACATCTCGAAGGCGACGTGCCACCGCGTGCTCGGTTCGCTCGAACGAGAGGGATGGCTCGCGCTCGACCCACTCGGCAAGCGCTACCGACTCTCGCTCGACCTCGTCTTCATGGCGGAGTCGCTCATCTCCGAGGGATCGGTCGCCCGCTTCACCTTCCGCGTGCTGCGTGATCTCACGCAGAGCACGCGAGAGACGGCCGGCATCGACCGGCTCGCCGAGTCGGAGGTGATGGTGCTCGCCGAGGTCCAGGGCCCGCACCTCATCGGTCATGCGCCGCGGCCCGTGCCTCGGCGTCTGTCGGCGTGGCGAACGTCGACCGGTCGTGCGCTGCTCGCCTTCGGTGACCCCGAAGTCGTGCGCGCCGATTTCGAACGCGATGCCGGGCGACCCCCGGTGTCGGCCTTCGCGAGCTTCGAGGCGTTCGCCGACTCGCTCGCCGAGGTGCGTGAGCGCGGTTATGCCGTGACGCGCTCCGAGCTCGAAGACGGGCTCACCGCTGTCGCCGCCCCCGTGCGGGTCGGCGACGGAACGCCGTACGCCCTCTGGGTGAGCGGCCCCGGCTATCGCATGAACGACGAACAGGTTCTCGAGACGGCCTCGGAGCTCCGCGACGCTGCGGCGCGACTGGGCAGAGTGCTCGAGCAGGGCGGCTCCCGAGACGGAGTCGCCGATGTCGACGCGATCGGTGCAGGCATCCTCAGTCACTGACGACTGAGCGCGTGAACTGAAGCGTCACGGGTCGCTTCGTCGACCCTTTTTCACCGACCGTGGTGCGGGCCGTTCGTCCCGAAACACGGTTTTAACAATTCCGGCACTCCCGCGAAATGCCCTTCGCGGAGTATGTTCATATCGATGAGTGAAACACTGGTTCACTCAACAAACCAGGAGGGCAACACGTGGCTCTTTCAGGAACCGTCAGCAGGAGCGTCTCACCGCCGAGCGCCATGCCACGGTCATCGACCCGCCGACGCGCCAGTCGCTCGACCGTCTCGTTCGTGCGCGTGGCGGGGATCACCGCCGCCGTGCTCGTCGTCTTCATCGCACTGTGGGAGGGCTACAAGGCCCTCGGTCAGGCGACGGGCGATGTCTGGCCCTTCACCGACATCCCCCTGCCGGTCTCGACGTCCGACTCGGCCATGCCGCACGTCTGGACGATCGTCTCGGCGCTCTTCCAACCCGCGAGCGCCGCGAGCAGCCAGACGCTCCTCTCCTATTACCTCGAGCAGACGAGCGTGACGCTCCGCGAGGCCGCCTACGGCCTCATCGCCGGCTCGATCATCGGCGTCGTGCTCGCCGTCGTGCTGCGGGAGCTGCGCTTCGTCATGCGGGGTGTGCTGCCGTGGCTCGTCATCTCGCAGACGATCCCGCTCGTCGCCCTCGCGCCGATCATCGTCGTGTGGGTCGGCGGCGCCGGCTTCCCGAGCTGGGTGGCCGTCTCGGTCATCGCCGCCTACCTGTCGTTCTTCCCCGTCACGGTCAACGTGCTCACGGGCCTCAACTCGGCCGACCCGATCCACATCGAGTTCATGCAGTCGATCAACGCCTCGCGCTGGAGCACGCTCGTGCGGGTCCGCATGCCCGCCGCGCTGCCGAGCCTCTTCACGGGCCTGCGCCTTGCAGCCACGGCATCCGTCATCGGCGCCATCGTCGGTGAACTCTCGGCGGGAACGGGTCTCGGCATCGGCCGCGCGATCCTCACCGCCGCCTACTACTTCTCCATCCAGCCCGAGAACCTGTTCGCCGCGGTTCTCGTCGCCTCGCTCGCGGGCGTGCTGTTCGTCCAGGCGATCACCGCGCTCGAATGGGTCGCTCTCAGGAAGAGGAACAACCGATGACCACTCTCACCGACGTCGGATCCGCCGCCATCTCGCTCTCGAACGTCAGCAAGGCGTTCGAGACCGGAACGGGAACCGTGCTCGCCCTCGACGGCATCGACCTCGACATCCAGCCCGGAGGCTTCGTGTCGCTGCTCGGCCCGTCGGGCTGCGGCAAGTCGACCCTGCTCCGCGTGATCGGCGACCTCGTCAAGCCGACGAGCGGCGAGGTGCTCGTCGGCGGACGCACCGCCGCCGAGGCGCGGAAGGCCCGCGACTACGGCATGGCGTTCCAGGCGCCCGGCCTCATGGACTGGCGGACCGTCCGCCGCAACGTCGAGCTGCCCATGCAGGTACTCGGCGTCCCGCGGGCCGAACGTCGCCAGTGCGCCGACGAGATGCTCGACCTCGTGCGACTGACCGCATTCGCCGACCACCGTCCGCGCCAGCTCTCCGGCGGAATGCAGCAGCGCGTCGCCATCGCCCGCGCGCTCGCGATCCAGCCGAAGATCCTCCTCATGGACGAGCCGCTCGGCGCGCTCGACGAGATGAACCGCGAGTACCTGCAGCGTGAGCTCCTCCGCATCTGGCGAAGCACGGGAACGACGATCGTCTTCGTCACGCACAGCGTTCCCGAAGCCGTCTTCCTCTCCACCGAGGTCGTCGTGATGTCGCCGAGACCCGGCCGCATCGCCGCTCGCGTGCCCATCGACCTCGGCTATCCGCGGGTCGACGAGACGCGCGTCAGTCCCGAGTTCTACCGTGCAGAGGCCGAAGTCAGGGAGATCCTTCACTCCGTGCTCGCGCCCGAGGGCGAGGTGCAGCAGTGACGCAGACAGCGATCCCCCCGGTCGCGGCCCTGCCGCCGGTGCGCCTCGCCCCGGGCGGCCACGTCGTCCGTGCGCTCGCCCCCGCCCTCGGGTTCGGTGTCGTCTTCATCGTGCTGTGGGAGCTCGTCGTGCAGGTCGGCGGCGTGCAGAGCTACCTGCTGCCCGCGCCGTCGGCGATCCTCGCGGCGCTCGTGCAGAGCGCCCCGGCGATCCTCTCGGCCGCCCAGGTCACGGCCCTCGCGGTCGTGCTCAGCGTCATCTTCGGCGGGATCGCCGGCATCCTCGCCGCTTTCGTCGTCGCCCTCTTCGAAGGCGTCGCGCAGGTCATGCTCGGCCTCGTCGCCGTGCTGAGCTGTGCACCGATCGTCGCCCTCGCCCCGATCTTCAACGCGTGGTTCGGAAGCACGAACCTCACGTCGAAGGTCGCCGTCGCGGGCATCATGGTGTTCTTCCCTGTCATGGTGAACACCACGCGCGGCCTCCTCGCGGTCGATCCCCTCCACCGCGAACTGATGCAGTCGCTCTCGGGCTCCCGCGTGCAGCTCATGATCTGGTTCCGCGTACCCGGCGCCGTGCCCTCGCTGTTCGATGGTCTGCGCATCGGCGCGACCCTCTCGGTCATCGGCGTCATCGTCTCCGAGTACTTCGGCGGCACGACGAACGCGCTCGGCGTGTACATCGCCAACACCGCGGCGCTCTCGAAGTTCGCCGACACCTGGGCTGGTGTCGTCGTCGCGAGTCTTCTCGGACTCGCGATCTACGGCGCCGTCACCCTCCTCGAGCGGATCGTGGCGCCCTGGCGCTTCGCCGCTCGTTCCTGAACGCTCCACCCCTGCTCACCACACATCACCCCCCGAGGAGTCTCATGCACAAGCACTTCACGATGCGCCGCTCGGCCGCAGCCCTCGCAGCAGCCGGCGTCGCCCTCTCACTCACCGCGTGCGGCGGAATGGGTGAGGCCACCGAGCCCGCCGCCGTCAACGAGAACTGTGAGACCGTCGACGACGTCACGGTCGTCCTGCAGTGGGTCACCCAGGCGCAGTTCGCCGGGTACTACGCCGCCGTCGACAACGGAACCTACGCCGACTACTGCCTCGACGTGACCATCCAGGAGGGCGGCACGAACGTCGTCCCCCAGCAGGTGCTCGCCTCGGGCAACGCCCAGTTCGCCGTCAGCCACGTCGTCAAGAGCATGGCCTCCCGCCAGGAGGGCGCAGACATCGTCAACATCGGCCAGGTCTTCGAGCGCGGCGCCTACCTCCAGGTCTCGTGGGCCGACTCGGGCATCGGCGAACTGAGCGATCTCGCCGGCACGACGATGGGCTCGTGGGGCGGAGGCAACGAGCTGACGCTCTACTCGGCGCTGCGTGCGTCGGGCGTCGACCCCGCGACCGACATCACCGTCGTCCAGCAGCCGTTCGACATGTCGATGCTGCTGAACCGTGAGGCCGACAGCGTGCAGGCGAAGACCTACAACGAGTTCGCCCAGCTGCTCGAGACGATCAACCCCGACACGGGCGAGCTCTACACGCCCGAGGACTTCTCGGTGCTCGACCTCCAGGAGCTCGGCTTCGGAACGCTCGAAGACGGCATCTACGCGCGCGGCGAGTGGCTCGACGAGGGCGACAACGCCGACATCGCGACGCGGTTCCTCGCGGCGACCTACGAAGGCTGGGCCTCGTGCCGCGATGACGCCGACGCGTGCGTCGACCTCGTGGTCTCGAAGGGCAGCGCGCTCGGTCGCAGCCACCAGGCCTGGATGATGAACGAGGTCAACAAGCTCATCTGGCCGTCGACCAACGGCATCGGAACGCTCGAGGCCTCCGCGTGGGACGCGACCATCGAGTCCGCCATCGAGGGTGAGGTCCTCACCTCGGCCCCCGACGACGGCGCCTACCGCACCGACCTCAACGACGCGGCCCTCGCGCTGCTCGAGGAACGCGGCGTCGACCCGCTCGGCTCCGACTGGGCTCCGGCCACGGTCGAGCTCACCGAGGGCGGCAAGTAGTCCCCTGCCCGGGGCCCCGCCGAGTGCGGGGTCCCGGGCTCACTCGACATCGATAAGGAGAGACGGATGACGGAGAGCACGGCGTTCACGGTCGCGTGCGCGCAGACCGATCCGGTGATCGGCGACATCGACGCGAACATCGCGATGACCGAGAGCGCGATCCGGGAGGCGGCCGGTCTCGGCGCCTCGCTCGTCGTCCTCCCCGAGTGCGCGAGCGGAGGCTGGGCCTTCACCGACATCGACGAGTCGCGCCGCGCCGCTCAGCGCGTCGACGACGGACCGACGATCGAAGCCTGGTCGTCGCTCGCCGCCGAGCTCGGAGTCTGGGTGTGCGGAGGTTTCGGCGAGATCGACGGCGATCACGTCTTCAACAGCGCAGCCCTCATCGGTCCGGAGGGCGTCGCCTCCGTCTACCGCAAGGTGCACCTCTGGAACACCGAGAACGACGCCTTCACGCTCGGCGACCGCGGTTTCGGCGTCGTCGACACCCCGCTCGGGCGCATCGGCATGATGATCTGCTACGACGCGTGGTTCCCCGAGAGCGTGCGCAGCCTCGCCCTCCAGGGCGCCGACCTCGTGCTCGCGCCGAGCGACTGGGTGCCGAACCCGCGCCAGCAGCCCGGCCCCTCGCTCGCCCAGATCATGACGATGTCGGCGGCGCACTCCAACCAGGTCTACGTCGCCGCGAGCTCCCGCGTCGGCGTCGAACGGGGCCAGCCGTTCATCGGCTCGAGCGTCATCGTCGACCACGAGGGCTGGCTCCTCGCGGGCCCCGCCCCGGCCACCGAAGCGATCATCACCGCGGTCATCGACCCGATCGGCTCCCGTACCGATCGCGCCGACAACCCCTTCAACCGTCCTCTCGGCGATCGCCGCCCCGAGGCATACACATCGAGCAAGTGAGGTAACCATGAGCATCACCGTCCGAAAGATCGTCCGGCACCGGGAAGAGACGCTGCGCGAGAACGGGCAGGACGTGCCGACGACGCACGTCGTCGCGTGGGTCGCCGCGGTCATCGACAACCCGTACCCCGAGGGGTACGTCGCCGACCTCGTCACGATCGCCGACGAGATCGGTCAGGAGATCGGGGCGCTCCTCGGCCCCGCGTGCGTCGAACTGCTCGGCGAGCCCGTCGAGGCCTTCGGCAAGGCCGCCCTCGTGGGCCTCGGCGGCGAGCTCGAGCAGGGTTCCGCGCTCATCCACAACCTCCGCTTCGGTAACGAGTTCCGCAACGCTGCGGGCGGTACCGAGCTCCTCCCCGCTGCCGAGAAGGTCGGCATCACGGGCGGCCCGATCGACGTGCCGCTCAAGCACAAGCTCGACTCGAAAACGCGCTCGCACCACCAGACGATCACGATCGTCGTGCCCGACGCGCCCCGCCCCCGCGAGATCCTCGTGGCGTGCGTCGCGGCCAACGCCGGCCGCCCGCTCGCACGCCTCGCGACCTTCGGTGCCGAGGTGGCGAAGTGACGCTCGTCGATCCCGTCGTCACGACGGATGACTGGGACACCGAACGCATCCTCGAGGCCGACCAGCGCTACGTCATCCGCTCGTGGTCGCAGCAGGGCAAGCCCGCCCAGGCCGCCATCTCGCACGGCGAGGGCAGTTGGTTCTGGGACACCGACGGGCGCAAGTACCTCGACTTCCAGTCGCAGCTCGTCAACCTGAACCTCGGGCACCAGCATCCGAAGCTCGTCGAGGCGATCGTCGACCAGGTGCGGCAGATGGCGTACATGGGCCCCGGTTTCGCTGTGCGCGTGCGCGGCGAGCTCGGCGAGCGCATCGCCCAGCTCGCGCCGGGCGACCTCGACATGAGCTTCTTCACGACGGGCGGTGCCGAGGCGAACGAGAACGCGTTGCGTCTCGCGCAGCACATCACCGGTCGGCCGAAGGTCATGGCGCGCTACCGCTCGTACCACGGCGCGACGGCGGCGGCCCTGAGCCTCACGGGCGACCCGCGTCACCACCACAACGGTCCGGGCGTGCCCGGAGTCGTGCGCTTCCACGACCCCTACGTCTACCGCACGCCCTCGGGCCGGCCGGCCGACGAGTGCCCCGTGTGCCTCGGCGCTCCCCACATCGAGGACGTGCTGCAGTACGAAGACCCGACGACGATCGCCGCGATCATCATCGAGACCGTGACGGGCACGAACGGCATCCTCGTGCCGCCGGACGGCTACCTGCAGTCGGTGCGCGACATCTGCGACAAGTACGGCATCTTCCTCATCTGCGACGAGGTCATGGCCGGGTACGGCCGCACGGGCGAGTGGTACGCCGTGAACCACTGGAACGTCGTGCCCGACATCGTGACGAGCGCGAAGGGCCTGAACTCGGGCTATGTGCCGCTCGGCGCGATGACGGTGGGCCAGCGTTCGCGCGACTGGCTCGTCGAGAACAAGTTCTGGGGCGGCCAGACGTACGCCGGCCACCCGCTCGCCGCCGCGAGCGCACTCGCCTCGCTCCGCATCATGGAGGAGGAGAACATCCTCGACAACGTGCGTCGGCAGGGTCAGCGACTGGATGCCGGTCTGCGCCGTATCGCGGAGAGCTACGAGATCATCGGAGACGTGCGCGGCAAGGGCCTCTTCTACGGCGTCGAGCTCGTGCGCGACCGCACGACGAAGGAGATGCTCGTGCCGTTCAACGCCACCGGCGCCGCCGCGGCACCGATGCAGCGCATCGTCGCCGACGCGTGGCAGCGTGGTCTCTACATCAGCGCCAACAACAACGTGCTCCGGCTCACGCCGCCGCTCATCGTGACCGACGACGAGATCGACTTCGCCCTCGTCATCCTCGATGAGGTCATCGGCGCAGCCGACGCACGCAGGAAGGACGGCCGATGACGGTCACCACACGAGCCGCAGCGGTCCAGCTGTCGGTCGGACACGCTCCCGCCGACGCGATCGCGCTCGCGCTGTCGCTCATCGAGCGCGCGGCCGACGAGGGCGCCGGCCTCGTCGTACTGCCCGAGATCTTCGCGGCGCCGTTCGTGCAGCCCGAGCCCGACCCCGACTACTTCGCGTACGCCGAGAAGCTCGACGGCCCGTCGAACGCGATGGCCGCCGAGGTGTCGAAGCGGCGCGGCATCACGGTCGTCTCGTCGATCTTCGAGGAGCGCGAGGTCGCGGGCGTCTACGCCAACACGGCGTGCACGTTCTCGAACGGCGAGCTCGTGCAGGTCTACCGGAAGTCGCACCTGCCGTTCTCGAACGGGTTCCCCGAGAAGTTCTACTTCCGCCCGGGGGACGAGGCGCCGAGCGCCGTCGACACGACCGCCGGTCGCGTCGGCACGATCATCTGCTACGAACGCCACTTCCCCGAGCTCGGCCGCGCCGTCGCCCTCGACGGGGGCACCGTGCTCGCGGTCCCCGTCGCGTGCGCGAGCGCGCCGATGAAGGACGTCTTCCAGCTCGAGCTGCGCGCCCAGGCCGTCGCGAACGGACTGTACGTCGTGTGCGCCAACCGCTCGGGGCTCGAGGTCGCGAAGGACTACTTCGGCACGAGCGCGGTCTACGGCCCGAGCGGCGAGATCCTCGCGCAGGTGGATGACGGTGACGGCATCGCCATCGCCGACATCGACGGCGACCTCGTCGCACGCACGCGTCGCACCCGACCGTTCCTCCGCGATCGCCGGCCCGAGCTGTACACCTCGCTCGCACGCTGAGGCGGCAGAATGGTGCGGGGCGGTGAGAGGAGTGGTCGTGCAGAAGTGGCACGTCATCGTTCCCGTCAAGCGAGCGGCAGCGGGTAAGTCGCGCTTCGCCCCCGACGTCGCCCCGGACCTTCGCGAGCAACTCGCTCGCGCCTTCGCCCTCGACACGGTGAGTGCCGCCGCCGAGGCGACGCTCGTCGAGGCCGTGCACGTCGTCAGTGACGAGTTCGCTCTCTCTGACGCGCGCGTCCGTGTGCTCGGCGGCGCGCCCGACGGGCTCAACCCCGCGCTCGCCTACGGTCTCGCCGTCGTGCGCGAGCAGCACCCCGACTCTCCTGTCGCGGTGCTGCTCGGCGACCTGCCCGCGCTCCGCGGCGACGACCTCGATGCCGTGTTGACCGCTGCCCACCGTCATCCGCTCGCGTTCGTTCGCGATGCCGATGGCGAGGGCACGACGACCCTCGCCGTGCAGCCCGGGGTCGACTACGTGCCCGTGTTCGGCGGTCCGTCGGCCGCGGCGCACCTCGCGGCCGGGGCCGTGGACATCTCAGGCGACGCGCCCCCGCGGGCCCGCCGCGACGTCGACGGCGTCGACGCGCTGCGTGACGCCGCCATGCTCGGGCTCTCAATTAGCACCAATCGGCTGGCATCGGCCCTCGTGCCCCTGTCGCATGAAAGGATCGAACCATGACTTCTCTGACACTCGGATACAAGGCCAGCGCCGAACAGTTCGGGCCGCGCGAGCTCGTCGAACTCGCCGTCGAAGCGGAGCGACGGGGCTTCGAATCGGCGTTCGCCTCTGATCACTTCCAGCCGTGGCGCCACGAGGGCGGCCACGCTCCCTTCTCGCTGTCGTGGATCTCCGCGGTGGGCGAGCGCACCGAGCACATCAAGCTCGGCACGAGCGTCATGACGCCGACGTTCCGCTACAACCCGGCCGTTCTCGCGCAGGCGTTCGCAACGCTCGGCTGCCTCTACCCGGGGCGCGTCATCGCGGGCTTCGGCACGGGTGAGGCGCTCAACGAGATCGCGACGGGCTTCCGCGGCGCGGGCGAGCAGGACTGGCCCGAGTTCAAGGAGCGCTTCGCGCGCCTCCGCGAGTCGGTGCGCCTCATGCGCGAGCTGTGGACGGGCGAGCGCGTCTCGTTCGAGGGCGAGTACTACTCGACGCACGACGCCTCGATCTACGACGTGCCTGAGGGCGGCGTGCCGGTCTACATCGCGGCAGGCGGACCCGTCGTCGCGAAGTACGCGGGCCGCGCGGGCGACGGCTTCATCTGCACGTCGGGCAAGGGCTGGGACCTCTACACCGAGCAGCTCATCCCCGCCGTGAAGGCCGGCGCCGAAGCGGGCTCGCGCGACTACGACTCGGTCGACCGCATGATCGAGATCAAGCTCTCGTACGAGGAGACCACCGAGGCCGCGCTCGAGAACACGCGCTTCTGGTCGCCGCTCTCGCTCTCGAAGGAGCAGAAGCACGACATCACCGACCCCGTCGAGATGGAGAAGGCGGCCGACGCCCTGCCGATCGAGCAGATCGCGAAGCGCTGGATCGTCGGAACCGACCCCGACGAGACCGTCGCCGAGATCGCGAAGTACGTCGACGCGGGCTTCAACCACCTCGTCTTCCACGCCCCCGGACACGACCAGCGCCGCTTCCTCGAGCTCTTCGAGCGCGACCTCGCACCCCGACTGCGAGCGCTCTAGGCTCGAACGCATGAGCTGGCAGCCGTACGCCGTCCCTCCCGCACCTCCGAAACGACCTCCGCTCACCCGGGCGCAGCGCACGGGTGCGCTCGTCGCGGGCGCGGTGGGCTTCTCGGTATTCTCGTGGGGCCTCGCACTCCTGGCGTTCAGCGCGATCGCGACGGTGCTCGTCGCGATCTTCAGCTTCGTCGTGGGCCTCGCGCGTCAGGGCCCCGTCGATCGCGGCACGCTGCGGTTCGTGCAGTGGGTCGAGGGCATCGACGGGTCGATCGTGGGATGGGTCATCGTCGGCGGGTTCCTGCTCGCGTCGATCCTGCTCATCGTCGGGTTCTTCGTGAGCCAGGGCATCCTGCGCGGCGGACGCGTGAACCGGCCGACCGCCGTGACGTGGTCGAGCATCGGCATCGCCCTCGTCGCGGGGTCGATCGTCGGCTCGCTCGGCGGACTCATCGGGTCGATGTTCGGCTGGGTCGCGTGGGTCGACCCCGGTGTCGCGATCGCCGTGACGACCCTGTCGGGATTGCTCTCGCTCGCTGTGACGGCTGCGGTCGGCGCGTTCACCTGGTGGTGGATGGCGCACGTCTTCCGCGCGTCAGCGGCGGACTGACTCCGCGAGTTCGAGCGCGTCGGCGGCGATCGCCGCGGTCTCGTCGACGCTCGTGAACCACAGCGGGCGAGCGCGCGTCGGCACGCCGGTGTCGCCCGCCGACGCGGCATCCGCATCGTCGACGAGCCACGCGTCGAGCAGACCGCCGCTCAGCCGCGAACCGTGTGCGCGTGCGACGGCGGCCGCGCTCGTCTCGACTCCCAGCGGGGCGAGGCACGCCTCGGCCATTCCGCGCACGGCGGCACCTCCGATGATGGGGGCGACACCGACGACGGCGGCGGATGACGCGAGCACGGCATCGCGGATTCCGGGGATTCCCGGAACACTGCCGCCCGGGCCGCTGAAGCCCGTGATCGTTCCGATGGAGACGACGGGGTTCGAGGGCGCGATGATGATCGTGTCGGCGTTCGCGATGGCGTCGAGCACGCCCGGGGCGGGCGTCGCCTCGTCGATATTCTCCTGACGGAATGCGAGCGCGGGGCGCTTCGCGCGGTAGCGCACCCACCACTCCTCGAAGTGAATCTCGGTGTCATCGTCGAGTCGCACGAGCGTCTCGGCCTCGTGCTCGGTCGCGGGCAGCAACTGAATGTCGACGCCCCAGCGGTCGGTGATGCGGCGGGTGATCTCTCCGAGGCCGACTCCCTCGCGCAGCCAGGCCGCGCGGGCGATGCACGTGCCGAGATCGAGGTCGCCGAGCGTGAACCACGGCCAGCCGACGCCGTACGCCGCGAGCTCGGCGCTCACGCGCTCGGACTCGTCGCGACGGCCCCAGCCGCGCTCGTCGTCGGAGATTCCCGCGAGCGTATACGTGATCGAGTCGAGGTCGGGGCAGACGCGCACGCCCGCGACCCACGCGTCGTCGCCCGTGTTCGCGATGACCGTCATCCGGGCGGCCGTGCCGCCGACGCCGTCGGGGTAGGCCGCGTGCAGGTGGTGCAGCAGGCCGCGCGTGAAGCGCGCGCCGCCGACGCCGCCCGAGAGCACGACAATGTGCGGAGCCGCGCTCATGCGTGTGCCTTGGCGGGGGCGGGGGAGGGAACTGGGAGGGCCGCGGCGAATGCGAGGATCGGGCGGCCCGTGAGGGGGTTCGACACGAGCGCGGCGCGCACGCCGTACACCGTCTCGATGAGTTCGGGCGTCAGCACGACGGCGGGGTCGCCCGCCGCGACGACGCGGCCCTCGGCGAGCACGATGACGTGGTCGGCGTGCGCGGCGGCGTGACCGAGGTCGTGGAGGGCCGCGATGACGGTGAGGCCTCCCCGTGCGAGCTCGTTGATGAGGGCGAGGGTGTCGAGCTGGGCGCGAACGTCGAGGTGGTTCGTGGGTTCGTCGAGCAGGAGGAGCGCGGGCTCCTGCGCGAGGGCGCGGGCGAGGGCGACGCGTTGGCGTTCACCGCCCGAGAGCGAGCGGAACCGCCGGTCGGCGAGGGCCGTGACGCCCGCGGCCTCGAGGGCCGATCGCACGATGCTGACGTCGCGCGGGCCCGCGGCGGCGAAGGCTCCGAGGTGGGGCGTGCGGCCGAGCGCGACGACGTCGGCCGCGGTGAGGTCGAGCTCGGTGTCGGCCTGCTGCTCGACGAGCGCCAGGGTGCGTGCTCGCGCTCGACGCGGCATCCGCTTCAGGTCGGCGGGGCCGAACGTGACGTCGCCCTCTCCGCCGAGCACGCCCGCGATGAGGTGCAGGAGCGTCGACTTGCCGGCGCCGTTCGGCCCGACGAGAGCGGTGACGGCGCCCGTGGGTGCCGTGCAGTCGACTCCGTCGATGATGAGGCGGTCGTCGCGCGAGAACGCCACGCGAGAGAGCGAGAGGGTCATGTGAGGCTCCGATTCCTGAAGAGGATGACGGCGAAGACGGGGGCCCCGATGAGGGCCGTGATGATGCCGACGGGCAGCTCGCGCGGGTCGAAGACCGTACGCGCCGCGGTGTCGGCCCAGACGAGGAAGACGGCTCCCGCGAGGGCGGAGAGCGGGAGCAGTGCGCGGTGACCGGGACCGACGAGCAGGCGCACGGCGTGCGGCAGGATCAGGCCGACGAAGCCGATCGCACCGCTCACCGCGACGAGCGCGCTCGTGAGCAGGGCCGTTGCGCCGAGCAGCAGCCAACGCGTGCGACCGACGTGCACGCCGAGCGTCGCCGCCGTCGTGTCGCCGAACGCGAAGGCGTCGAGGGTGCGCGCGCTCGCGAGCAGCGGCAGGCCGATGACGATGAGTGCCCCTCCCGCGAGGAGCACCGCCGGCCAGTCGGCGCCCGCGAGCGAGCCGAGCAGCCAGCCGAGGATCTCGCGGTAGCTGTCGCCCGTCGCGCTCCAGAAGATGACGAGACTCGTCAGCGCTCCGAACGCCGCAGCGACGGCGAGACCCGCGAGAACCGTGCGCGTCGGGGTCAGGCGACCGCCCGCCCCGGCGAGGGCGAGCGTCAGCACGAGGGCTGCGAGGCCGCCCGCGAAGGCCGCGACGGGCAGGGCGATCGCGATGCCGAGCACGAGTACGGCCGAGGCGCCGAGCGATGCGCCCGCCGAGAGCCCCAAGAGATAGGGGTCCGCGAGCGGGTTACGCGTGAGCGCCTGGAGGATCGCGCCGCAGAGGGCGAGGCCCGCTCCGACGGCCGAGGCGGTCAGCACCCGCGGCATCCGGAGCTCCCACACGATGCCGTCGCGCAGCGGCGACAGCGGAGACTCGCCGATGCCGAAGCGCGCGAGCACCGACGACCACACCTCGGCGGGGGAGAGCCCCGCCGGCCCGATCGCGATCGCGACGACGATCGACGCGACGAGCACGGCGCCGAGCGTGAGCCCGATGGCCCACGCCCGCCCGCCGATGCGGCCCCGGGTGGTGGGCATCAGAAGCCGAGGGATGTCGCCTGATCGACGATCGACTGGACGGCCTCGACGTTGCGGATTCCGGCCTCGCCCGCCGCGAACGGCACCACGATGTAGCGCTTCTGCTGCACGGCGGGCAGGGCCGCGGTCGCGGGGTTCGACTCGAGGAGCGCGATCTTCGAGTCGGCCGTGTTCCAGGCGGCATCGATGAGCACGATGACGTCGGGGTCGGCGTCGACGACGGCCTCCCAGCTGAGGGCCGACCACGTGTCGTCGACGTCGGCCGCGATGTTCTCGAGGCCCGCGGCGTCGAGCATCATCTGCGGGGCGCCGATGCCGGCTCCGACGTAGGGGGTGTCAGTTCCCGAGCTGTACCAGAGCGCGGTCGGCGCGCCCTCGAGCGGCGTGATCGCGTCGAGCATCGCCTGCTGGTCCTCGACGATGACGTTCGTGACGTCGCTCAGGTCGAAGATGGCGCCGACCTCGTCGAACTCCTCGAAGAGGGCCTCGAACGTGAGCGGGTCGGGCTGGTAGCCGGGCTCCTTGCAGGCCGACGGGGCGACGTAGGTGTTGACGCCGAGTGAGGCGAGCAGGTCGCGGTCGCCCGCGCCCTCGGCCGTGAGGTTCGACTCCCAACCGGCGAAGACGAGGTCAGGTTCGAGGGCGAGCGTCGCCTCCTGGCCGGGCACCTTGTCGGAGACGATCTCGACGGGTGGCGCGAACTCGGGCAGCGGCGAGTCGAGGAAGGCCGCGCCGACCATTTTCTCGGAGAGGCCGAGTGCCAGCAGCAGCTCGGTCGTCGTCGACTTGATCGTGAGCACGCGCTCGGGCGCCGACTCGAAGGTCACCTCGGTGCCGCAGTTGTCGATCGTGAGCGGATAGCTCGTGCGCGCCGGTTCGGCGTCAGCGGTGGGCGTCGGCGAGGGCGCGGCGGCGGGCGATCCGGCGCAGCCGGCGAGGGCGACGATGCCGAGAGCGGCGAGGGATGTCGTGAGGAGACGACGGCGGAACATGGAACCTCCGGTGGCAGGGCGAACGTGGGAAGACCCACGGCCCAGATCGGAGCCGCCCTGCCCGGTCAGAACCAACCGGCGGTCGCAACGATTCTAGCGATGTGGCGTCAGGTTACGGGCCGTTTCGGATGTTCGTAACGAAGTGGTTAGCGTCGTCACGATCACCGCCACTCAACGTGCAGGAGCATCGTGACCTCGTCATCCACTCGCCGCCGAGTCCTCATCGGCGTCGCAGCCGCAGCCGTCGGCCTCATCGCGTTCACGGGATGCGCCGCCGCTCAGCCGGCCGCCGAGACCGCGACGTCGTCGTCGCCCGTCGAGGGCGGAACGCTCATCTTCGCCGACATCGAGACGCAGTCCGACTTCCAGGTGCAGAAGGGCTTCAACTACACGCAGTCGAACGTCTTCCGCAACGTCTTCGACCGTCTGACGGCGTTCGACCCGACGTCGGGCGAGCTCGTGCCGTGGATCGCGAGCGAGTTCAGCGCCAACGGTGACAACACGCAGTTCACCTTCGTCATCCGGCCCGACGTCACCTTCTCCGACGGCACGCCGCTCGATGCCGAGGCGGTCAAGGCCAACCTCGACCAGCTCGGTCTCGGAAAGCCCGACGCGCAGATCGTCAAGAACCGTGACTTCGTCGGCTACGTCTCCTCCGAAGTCGTCGGCGGCGACACCGTCGTCGTCACGCTCGACCAGCCGAACGCCGACTTCCTCAAGGCCACGGCTGCAGCGACCTCGAGCCTCGTGAGCCTCTCGACCCTCGCTCTCGACTACGCGGGTCAGGCCGACATCTCGAAGGTCGTCGGTTCCGGCCCGTTCGTCTTCGAGTCCCAGGTGCCCGACCAGGAGCTCGTCTTCACGAAGCGCGACGACTACGCCTGGGCGCCGGCGAACTCGACGAACCAGGGTGCCGCCTACCTCGACGAGATCGTCTTCCGCGCCATCCCCGAGGTCGGCCTGCGGGTCGGCGCGGTCGCGTCGGGCCAAGCGGATGTCGCGCGCGGCATCCAGCCGACCGATGAAGCCGTCGCTGCGTCGTCGGGCGTGGAGCTCCTCGTCGCCGAGGCGCCCGAACTCACCGCGAACTGGCTCGCCTTCCGCGGCAACGCCCCCATCGTCGACGACCAGAACGTGCGCCGCGCCCTCCAGATCGGCTTCGATCGAGATGCGCTCAAGGCGACCGTGCTGAGTGACAGCTACCCGCTGTCAGGGTCGGTCCTCAACCGGTCGGCTCCCGGCTTCGTCGACCTGTCCGACGACATCGCGTACGACGCCGACGAGGCCGCGGCGCTCCTCGACGAAGCGGGCTGGGTCGTCGGCTCCGACGGCATCCGCGAGAAGGACGGCGAGAAGCTGGCGATCTCGGTCGCGGCGAGCTCGCGCAGCGTCGTCATCAAGCCCGCCTTCGAGTTCATCGAGTCGGAGTGGCGCAAGCTCGGCGTCGCCCTGACGAACAACGCGGGCGACAGCACGATCTTCGCGACCGCGCTCGGTGAGCCCACCTATCCCGCCGTCGGGTCGCGTCAGTTCTACCTGGGCGGTCTTGCCCCGCTTTTCAGCGCCGAGGGCAACACGAACACGTACTTCACCGACCCCGAGCTCAACGAGCTCTTCGCCGCCGACCGTGCGGCGACCGATCCCGCCGAGCGCGCCGAGATCCTCGGCGACGAGCAGCGTCGACTCGTGCTCGGCACCAACCTCCTCATCCCGCTGTGGGACGAGGTCCAGGTCCACGCGGTCGCACCGGGCGTGCACCTCGTCGTCGACGGCGGCACGGCCCCCGTTCTTCAGGAGTCGTGGGTTTCCGAGTAGACCGTACGGTCACTGAAGGGAGGCGCGCATGAAGCTCGCCCGATACCTCGTGCTGAGGTTCGCGCAAGCGATCCTCGTGCTCTGGGTGACCTTCACGATCGTGTTCCTCGCGATCGCGAGCCTGCCCTCCGACCCCGTCACGATCTACCTGGCGACCGACGCCGGCGGCGACCCCGAGCTCATCGAACAACTGCGCAGCTACTACGGCTATGACCGGCCCTGGTACGAGCAGTACGCGGTTCAGCTCGGCAACCTGCTGCGCGGCGACTTCGGGTTCTCGCTCTCGAGCGGGCAGCCCGTGCTCGAGCGGATCGGCGACGTCATCGGCAGCACACTCGCTCTCGCGGGAACAGCGCTGCTCATCGCGATCATCTTCTCGCTGCTCATCGCCGCAGGCGCCTACCTGCTGCGTTCGCGCCGCATCCACGGCACGATCGTCGCCATCCCGTCGTTCTTCTCGGCGGTTCCCGTGTTCTGGCTCGGAATCATCGCGCTTGGCTTCTTCTCGTTCCAGTTGCGCGTGCTGTCGCTCTTCCCCGACGGCTCGTTCCTCTCCCTCGTCATCCCCGCCGCCGTCCTCGCGATCCCCGTGTCGGCGCCGATCGCACAGGTCCTCGTCACGAGCGGCGAGCAGTCGGCCGAGCTGCCGTTCGTGAAGACGGCGCGTGCGAAGGGAGCGGCGCCCGGTCGGGTGTTCCGCTCGCACGTGCTGCGCTCCTCGCTCGGCCCGGCCGTCACCGTCGTGTCGACGGCGATCGGCGTGCTCGTCGCCGGAGCCGTCATCACCGAGACCGTGTTCGCACGACCGGGCCTCGGCTCGGTGCTGCTGAAGGCCGTCGTCGCGCAGGACATCCCGCTCGTGCAGGGACTCGTCTTCCTCTCGACCCTCGTCGTCGTGATCGTCTCGCTCATCGTCGACGTCCTGCTTCCCGTGATCGACCCGAGGGTGCTTCGCGGACGTCTCAGCCCGGGGGTGCCTCGCCTTGCCTCATGATGCTCTCGCGACCGATGTCGCTCCGACCGCGTCATCCGCCCCGATCACCGCGCGGGCGCGCCTGCCGCGCCTCGGTCTCGCGACGATCGTCTCGGCGGCGCTCATCGCGCTCGTCCTCGCGTGGCTCGTCTGGCCCTCGCTCTTCACGGGGTACAGCCCCATCACGGGCGACTCCGCGCAGGTGTTCCAGCCGCCGCAGCTCGCGCACCCGTTCGGAACCGACCACCTCGGCCGTGACGTGCTCGCGCGCGTCATCTACGGCACGACGCAGACGGCGCTCACGGCAGGCCTCGCCGTCGTCGTGGGCCTCGTCCTCGGAGTGATCGTCGGCATCGCGTCGGCGACGCTCGGGCCAGCGGCCGACGCCGTCTCGATGCGCGTCGTCGATGCGCTCATCGCTCTGCCGTCGTTCATGGTGGCTCTGCTCGTCGTCTCGCTCTACGGTGCGGGGCCGCTCTCGCTCGGCATCGGCGTCGGAATCGGCTCGATCGTGCTGTTCGCGCGCGTCACCCGCGCCGAGGTGCTCCGGGTGCGCGCCCTCGACTTCATCGAGGCCAGTCAGCTCGCCGGCGCGGGGTACTGGCGCGTGCTCACCGGTCACATCGTGCCCCACATCTCCGGTTCGGTGCTGGCGCTCGCCGTCGTCGACTTCGGCGCGGCCGTGCTCGCCGTCTCCGCTCTCGGCTACCTCGGCTTCGGCACGCCGCCGCCGACGCCCGAGTGGGGCCTCATCGTCGCCGAGGGGCGCAACTACCTCGCCAACGCGTGGTGGATGACGACGCTGCCCGGAATCTTCATCCTGCTCGTCGTCATCGCGCTCGGTGTGCTCGGCCGCTACGTCGGGAAGGCCTCGCGTGTCTGAACAGACCACCGCTCCCCTCGTCATCCGTTCGCTCGCCGTCGAGTATCAGGTCGATCGCGTTCGCGTCCCCGCGCTCGACGACGTCTCGTTCACGATCGGCCGTGGCGAGTTCGCCGCCGTCGTGGGTGAATCGGGCTCGGGCAAGTCGACGCTCGTCGGCGCGGTGACGGGCCTGCTGCCGCCGGAGGCGCGCATCACGGGCGGCGAGATCGCGCTCAGCGGGATCGAGACGACCGCGCTTCGCGAGCGGGCGTGGAGCCGGTTGCGCGGGCGCCGCGTCGGACTCATCCCGCAAGACCCCGGCCAGAGCCTCACGCCGGTGACGACGATCGGTCGCCAGATCGACGAGATCGCCGCCATCCGCGGCGAGCGCCTCGGCCGAGCCGAGCGCCGGGCTCGGGCGATCGAGTTGCTCGAGGCGGCCGAGGTATCGCGGGCGCCGCAGCGTCTCGACCAGTACCCGCACGAGCTCTCGGGCGGCCTCAAGCAACGCATCCTCATCGCGATCGCGTTCGGCCTGAACCCCGAACTCCTCGTCGCCGACGAGCCCACCTCGGCGCTCGACGTCACGGTGCAGAAGCAGATCCTCCGCACCTTCGACCGACTCGCCGCCGATCACGGCACGAGCGTGCTCTTCGTCACGCACGACCTCGCCGTCGCCACCGACCACGCCTCCCGCGTCCTCGTCATGCGAGGCGGCCGGCTCGTCGAGGACGCCCCCGTCGACGACGTGCTCCGGGCGCCGAAGACGGAGTACACGGCCGAGCTCCTCCACCACGCCCGCGCGACGGAGAGCACCGCGGCGCCGCGCGTCGACGACGGCGAGCCGCTGCTCGAGGTGCGGAACCTCACGAAGGTCTTCGCGGGTGCCGGTGGAGGGGCGCCGCACACCGCCGTCGACGACGTCTCATTCACGCTCGGTCGCGGCGAGACGCTCGCCCTCGTCGGCGAATCGGGTTCGGGCAAGTCGACGACCGCACGCATGATCCTGCGGCTCGAGGAGCCGACCGGCGGCTCGGTCCTGTTCTCGCGTGACGACGTCACGACCGTCTCGGGGCGTCGGCGCCGCGCTTACTGGCGGGACGTCCAGATGGTCTATCAGAACCCGGATGCCGCACTCGATCCGCGCTGGACGGTGCAGCGCATCGTCGCCGAACCGCTTCGCACCGCGGGAGCGCTGGATCGCCGAGGCATCCAGGACCGCGTCGCCGCCGTCCTCGACGCCGTCGCGCTCCCGCCCGGCACCGCGGCGAAGCGCCCGGGCGCTCTCTCGGGCGGGCAGCGGCAGCGCGTCGCGATCGCGCGAGCACTCGCGCCCGAGTCGTCCGTCGTCGTCCTCGACGAGGCCCTGAGCGCACTCGACGTCATCACCCAGGAGAGCGTCATCGACCTCCTCGCCCGGGTGCAGGGCACGCTCGGCGTGTCGTTCGTCTTCATCTCGCACGACCTCTCGGTCGTGCGGCGCATCGCGCACCGCATCGTCGTCATGCAGGACGGCCGCGTCGTCGAGCAGGGCGAGACCGCCCAGATCTTCGACGCTCCGCAGACCGAGTACGTGCGCGCACTCATCGCCGCCGTGCCGGGCGCGCGGCGCCTGCACCTGACATCCGCCGACACCGACCAGGAGGTAACCCCGTCGTGAGTTCCGAGCCCCGCCGACTGCATTTCGCCGCCTTCGTGATGAACACGAACTCGCACATCCAGCACGGACTGTGGCGGCACCCGGCGGCTCGCCAGAGCGAGTTCACGTCGCTCTCGCTGTGGACCGACCTCGCGAAGACACTCGAGCGAGGGCGCTTCGACGCGATCTTCTTCGCCGACGTGCTCGGCCTCTACGGGCCGGGCGACGGCGACTACACGGTCAATGCGCGCGAAGGTCTGCAGTTCCCGAACAACGACCCGTCGGTGCTGCTCGGCGCACTCACCGCTGTGACGGAGCACCTCGGGCTCGTGTTCACGTCGTCGGTGCTGCAGGCTCACCCGTTCGAGTTCGCGCGGCGGGTATCGACGCTCGACCACCTCTCGGGCGGCCGTGTCGGCTGGAACGTCGTGACGAGCGCGCAAGAGAGCGCCGCTCGCAACTTCGGCTTCGACGGGCTCGAAGAGCACGACGAGCGCTACCGGTGGGCCGAGGAGTACCTCGAAGTCGTCTACAAGCTCTGGGAGGGCTCGTGGGACGACGACGCGCTCGTGAACGATCCGTCGCGATCCGTGTACGCCGACGCCCGCGGCATCCACCGCATCGACCACCACGGGCCGCGCTACGACGTCGCCGGCCCCCATCTCTCCGCGCCGTCGCCTCAGCGCACACCGGTGATCTTCCAGGCAGGATCGTCGCCCGCGGGGCAGGCCTTCGCCTCACGTCATGCCGAGGGGCAGTTCATCCTCACGTCGGGACTCGACAAGACGCGCGCGCTCATCGAGTCGACGCGTGCGCAGGTCGCGGCGACCGGGCGAGACCCGCACGACCTGTCGTTCTTCCTCGGTCAGTCGTTCGTCGTCGGCGGCACCGAGGAGGAGGCGAAGCGCAAGGAGGCCGAGCTCGATGAGTACCTCTCAAGCGACGGATTCCTGCTGCACTCCAATCTCGGCTTCGACCCGAAGACGGGCGAGGCGCTCGACCCCGATACGCCGCTCTCCCAGCTCTCGACCGGCACGAACGTCTCGCACCTGCAGTGGATGCGTGAACTCTCGCCCGACCCCGACCCGAAGGTGCGCGATCTGGCGACCCTGGCCGCGAAGCTCCGCGGGCGCGTCGTCGGCACGCCCGAACAGATCGCGGACCGTCTCGAGGAGTGGCGGGATGCCGGTGTGACCGGCATCAACGTCATGAACTGGATCCTCCCCGACAGCTTCGAGGAGTTCGTCGACGACGTGATCCCCGTGCTGCAGGAGCGCGGCCTCGCTCAGCGCGAGTACGACGAGGGCACGCTGCGGCGGAAGCTCTTCGGTCATGATCAGCTTCCCGACGGTCACCCCGGGCGCGCGTGGCGCGGGGCGTTCCGCAGCGATGAGGACGGCGCGTGACTCTCGCCGCCGCCGACCGCGAGCGTTTCCTCGCGCTCTTCGCGACGATCGCCGAGGGGTCGGGTGCGCGTGACCGCGAGCGCACGCTGCTCACCGACGAGATCGCCGAGCTCGTCGCGGCCGGCTTCACCGCCGTGCGCGTACCGCGCGAGTTCGGCGGCGGAGGGGCCACGCTGCCCGACGTGTTCGACCTGCTCATCGAGCTCGGAGCGGCCGACGCCAACCTGCCCCAGGCGCTCCGCGGGCACTTCGCTCTCGTCGAGCGCCTGCTCGTCGGCGACACCGCCCGCGATCACGAGTGGCTGCGACGTGTCGTCGACGGCGCGCTCGTCGGCAACTCGCAGGCCGAGAAGGGTGCGGCGACGGCGACCGACACGAGGCTCGAGCGCGACGGCGACGACTGGCGGCTCACGGGGCGGAAGTTCTACACGACGGGCACCCTCTACGGATCGTGGACCTGGACGGGTGCGGTCGATGCGACGGGCGAGAAGTACGGCGCGCTCGTCGCGACGGATGCCGCAGGCGTCATGGTGATCGATGATTGGTCGGGCTTCGGGCAGAAGCTCACCGGCAGCGGCACGACGGTCTTCGACGACGTGCTCCTCGCGGCCGATCAGGTGTATCGCATCGATGAGGAGCCCGCGTGGTACCCCGTCGACTATCGGGTCTTCCTGCACCTCCTGCTGCAGGCGACGATGGCGGGCATCGGGATCGCGGCGCTCCGCGACACGATCGCCTTCGTGAGGGCCCGCTCGCGGGCATTCGGAGTACCCGGCGAGAGCAGCCCGCGCGAGGATCCGCGCGTGCAGACGGTGATCGGCGAGCTCTCGAGCCGTGTCTCCTCGGTCGTCGCGCTCGTCCGCGACGTGGCACGCGACTACGCCGACGTGCGCGACCGGGAGCACGCGACGCCGGAGGAACGCGAGGCCGACTACGTGCGACTGCAGGTGCGCCAGTTCGAGGCGCAGCAGATCGCCGTCTCCGACATCCTGAAGGTCACGACCGAGCTCTTCGAGGTCGGCGGTGCGTCGGCCGTGCTCTCCGAGAGCGGGCTCGACCGGCACTGGCGCAACGCCCGCACGATCGCCTCGCACAACCCGGCGATCTTTCGGAAGGCCGCGATCGGCGACTATCTGCTGAACGGCACGGTTCCCGAGCGCTCCTTCCGCTAGCGCCGCGCCCGCCTCCGTCCCTGGCCCGGCCCCGCCCCCGTTTCCCCCGTCTCGGCGTCACGAATGTGCTGCTCGGCGACGTCGAACAGCACATTCGTGACGCCGAGACGGCAGGAGGGGGCGGGGAGGGGAGGCGGTTGCGCGGTTGTCAGGGTGGTGTGAGGATTTAATAGCAAATGTAAATCCAGAGACAGTCTCAGTTTGTTAAAACATGGTTGTAACATATTGAGACTTTTCATGTGACGTTCAGTCGGTAGTGTTCCACACAACGCAGTGAGGAGGCCTGATGGCCGAGGTAGATCAGTCGACGACGGATGCCGCATGGATTCGTCAAGCCGTCTACGACATGTACGACGCGTACATGGAGTCCGACCGCGAGCGGGCCAACAGCTACATCGCCGACGACGTCACCCTCTGGGACACCGAGCACGAGCCTCTCGTCTACGGCCTCTCCGGTCTCAACGACCTGCGCGACAGCCGACCGGCGGGGAGCGTCGCCTCCGTCGCCGGTGTCGACGTCACGACCGATCCGGTCGTCGACGTCTGGGGCGACATCGCCCTCGCACGTCACACGTTCACCGTACGATTCGTCGATCCGGAGGCCCGCCCCGAGCGGGTGCGCAACACCGGTGTCTGGCAGCGCCGCGACGGTCGCTGGCTCATGGTGCACAACCATGAGGACGTCCTGCCCGAGTAGTACCCGCACCACCCACATCCCCCCGATACACAGCCCCGAGAAAGAGGATCCACCGTGAAGCGCTCTGCCAGGTTGGTCGGAGCGGCAGCAGTCACTGCCGCAGCCGCACTCGTCTTCAGCGCCTGTTCCGCTCCCGCGGACGACGCCGACGCCCCCGCCGTCGAATCCCTCGTCATCGACAAGTCGTTCGACCTCGTGACGGCCGATCCGGCCCGCATGTTCGAGACGACGGGCGGCATCGTCCTCCACGCCGTCTACGACAGCCTCCTCACCTTCGCCGACGGCAACGCCGAGGAGCCGCTCCCGAGCGTCGCCTCCGAATGGGAGGTGAACGCCGACGCGACCGAGTACACCTTCACCATCCGCGACGGCATCACGTTCTCCGACGGCACGCCGCTCACCGCGGCCGACGTCGTCTACTCGCTCGACCGCGTCAAGAACATCCAGGGCAACGGCTCGTTCCTGCTCGACGGCCTCTCGGTCGCCTCGCCCGACGAGTCGACCGTCGTCATCACCTCCGAGACCCCGAACACGGCCGTGCCCGCGATCGTCACGAGCCCCACGCTCGGCATCGTCAACAGCGCTCTCGTGACCGAGAACGGCGGAACGGATGCCGAGGGTGCAGCCGACTCCGACACGGCCGAGGCGTTCCTCAACGAGACGTCGGCCGGCAGCGGCCCGTACATGCTCGAGTCGTTCGACACGACGACCGAGACGGTGCTCGTCGCGAACCCCGAGTACTGGGGCGAGGCTCCCGTCTACGACCGCGTCGTGCTCCGCAACACGACGGCCGAGGCCCAGCTCATGGACATCCAGAGCGGAACGGCGCACGTCGCGCTCGACCTCGGCTCCGACCAGATCGCCGGACTCTCGGGCGACACGATCGTCAGCACGAGCTCGTCGCCGACGATCTTCTTCCTCTTCGCGAACGCCAACTCGGGTGTCTCCGAGATCACGTCGTCGCCCGACTTCCGCGAGGCCGTCAAGTACGGACTCGACTACGACGGCATCCTCGAGCTCGCCGGTGAGGGCGCCGAGCGCGCCTACGGCATCGTGCCCTCGTCCTACCTCGGAGCCCTCGGCGCCGACGGTGCGACCGAGCGCGACGTCGAGCGGGCGACCGCTGCGGCCGCGAAGCTCGGACCGAACCCGACGATCAACCTCGAGTACGCGAGCGACTTCTCGAGCAACGGCCTCAGCATGGGACCGTTCGCCGAGCGCATCGCCGCCCAGCTCGCCGAGGTCGGCATCACGGTGAACCTCACGCCCGGCCCCATCGCCACGACGCTCGAGAGCTACCGCGCGGGCACCGAGCAGATGGGCCTCTGGCTCTGGAACCCGGACTACCCGGACTCCGCCGACTACCTCGCCTTCGGACCCGGCGAGATCGTCGGACTCCGCGCCGGCTGGGCCGCCGGTAGCGACCCCGAGCTCGAAGCGGTCATGGCCGAGGTCTCGACCGAGACCGACGCCGCCACGCGTGAAGAGCTCTACCAGGAGTTCCAGAAGCTCCACAACGAAGCGGGCGTCATCATCCCCCTCTTCCAGCCCGCGGCATCCGTCGTCTCGACCTCCGCGGTCGGCGAGGTGCTCTACGACCCGGTGTTCTCGCTCGACATCGCGGCCATCGGGCGCTGATCCACGACAGTCGCTCCGGGGAGGGGTACCCTCCCCGGAGCGGCACTTCGCTTCCGCAGAACCCCGCCCGACCGACCCGACAGAGAGGATGACGCGTGGCACTGTTCATCGCCAAGCGCCTCGGCGCCGCGCTCCTCCTCGTCATCGGCACGGTGCTCGTGGCGTTCCTGCTCACCGCGGTGCTGCCGGGCGACGCCGCGACGGCCCGTCTCGGCGAGCGTGCCGCGGCCGACCCCGCGATCGTCGCCGCGATGCGCGAGAGCATGGGGCTCGACCGGCCGCTCTACGAGCAGTTCGCCATCTACCTCGGCAACCTCTTCCAGGGCGACCTCGGTCAGTCGGTGCAGACGTCGCGCGCGGTGCTGACCGACCTGCAGCTCTTCGGCCCCGCGTCGGCGGAGCTCGCGCTCACGGCGACGATCATCGCGGTCGTCGTCGGCGGCGGTCTCGGTATCATCGCGGCCCTCCGCGCCAACCGCCCCATCGACAACGTGCTGCGCGCGGTGAGCCTCGGCGGCGTCTCGGTGCCGATCTTCTGGCTCGCGCTCATCGCGACGGCGATCTTCTCGACGCAGTTGCGGTGGTTCCCCTCGTCGGGCCGCCTCGACGCGGGAGCGATACCGCCGCCGCGCGTCACCGGTTTTTACACGATCGACTCGCTCCTCGCGGGCAACCTCCCACTCTTCGCCGAAGCGGTCGGGCACCTGATCCTCCCCGCGATCGTGCTCTCGGCCCCCATGGTGGGCCTCCTCATGCGCTTCACGCGGGCGTCGGTGCTCGACGTGCTCGGGCAGGAGTACATCCGCGCCGCCGAGGCGAAGGGCCTGAGCGGCCCGTCGGTCGTCTTCGGTCACGTGCTGCGCGGCGCCCTCGTGCCCGTCATCACCGTCGTGGGCACGGCCTTCGCGTCGCTCCTCGCCGGCACGGTGCTCGTCGAGCAGATCTTCGCGTGGCCGGGCATCGGTTCGTACGCGTATCGCGCGGCGTCGACGCTCGACCTCTCGGCGATCGTGGGCGTGACGATCTTCGTCGCCCTCATCTACATCCTCGTGAACCTCGCCACCGACATCCTGTACGGAATCATCGACCCGAGGATCCGACGCGCATGAACACCACCGAGAAGGCCCTCGACACGGTCGATCCGATCAGCGCGGCCGACGGTCGGCGATGGATGCCGCGGTGGAGGCTCCCCGCCGCGTGGCGTCGCCCGCTCGCCGTCGTCGGCATCATCATCATCGCCTTCTGGGCGTTCGTCATCGTCTTCGCGCCGCTCCTCGCGCCGTACGATCCGCTCGCGCAGGACTCGGCGCGGTTCCTGCCGCCGTCGCTCGCCCATCCGTTCGGTACGGACGGCGTCGGCCGCGACGTGCTCTCACGCGTCATCTACGGCGCGCAGATCTCGATTCCCATCGCGGTCATGCTCGTCGTGCTTTCGCTCATCGTCGGCGCGACCGTCGGGGCGATCGCCGGCTACTTCGGCGGCGTCGTCGACGCCGTGCTCATGCGCATCGTCGACCTCTTCTTCGCCTTCCCCGCGATCATCCTCGCGATGGCCGTGTCGGCGGCCCTCGGCCCGTCGCTCGTGAACGCCGTGCTCGCGATCGTCGTCGTGTCGTGGCCGGCGTACGCGCGCGTCACGAGATCGCTCGTGCTCGGCCTCCGCGACGCGAACTTCATCGCCGCGTCGCGCCTTATCGGTGCCTCGTCGGCGCGCACGCTCGGGCGTGACATCGCGCCCAACATCCTCGGCCCGATCGCGGTCATCTCGACGCTCGAACTCGGCAACGCGATCCTCCTGCTCAGCGGCCTCAGCTACCTCGGACTCGGCGCCGTGCCGCCGACGCCGGAGTGGGGCGCCATGGTCTCGGAGGGCTCGCGCGTGTTCTACAACTACTGGGTCGCGCTCTTCCCGGGTCTCGCGATCCTGAGCGTCGTGCTCGCCTTCAACTTCATCGGCGACTCGCTGCGCGACGCCCTCGACCCGCGCACCTCGCGTGCCGTGCAGGCGATGGAGCTCTGATGACGAACCTCCTCGACATCCGTGACCTGCGTCTCGCTCTCGGCGGGCGCAACCTCGTCGACGGCGTCGACATCACCGTCGCCCCGGGCGAGGTCGTCGGCCTCGCGGGTGAGAGCGGCAGCGGCAAGACGCTCTCGGCCCTCACCGCGCTCGGCTTCGTGCCGAGCGGCGCGACGGCGACGGGCGAGGTGCTCTTCGACGGGCGGAACGTGCTCGACCTCTCGTCCCGCGACCTGCGCGCGCTCCGCGGCGACCGCGTCGCCGTCGTCTTCCAGGACCCGATGACGGCGCTGCACCCCATGCTCACGATCGAACGCCAGCTCACCGAACACCAGCGCGTGCACCGGTCGCTCACCAAGAAGCAGGCCAAGGAACGCGCGATCGAACTGCTCGACCGCGTGCGCATCCCCGACCCGCACCTCGCGATCCGCTCGTACCCGCACCGGTTCTCGGGCGGCATGCGTCAGCGCATCGCGATCGCCTCGGCCCTCGCGTGCGAGCCCGAGCTGCTCATCGCCGACGAGGTCACGACGGCCCTCGACGTGACGGTGCAGGCCGGCATCCTCCGCCTCCTCGACGGTCTGCGCACCGAACTCGGCATGGCGATGCTCTTCATCACCCACGACCTCGCCGTCATGAACGTCGTCTCCGACCGGCTCTACGTCATGAAGACGGGCAAGGTCGTCGAGTCGGGCGCGACGCGCGACGTGCTCGCCGACCCGCAGCACGAGTACACGCGCTCGCTCGTCGACGCGCTGCCCGATACGGAGGTCTCGGCATGAATCCGCTCGAGGTCGAGGACGCCGTGGTCGAGTACCGCGTGCCCGGAAAGCCGAGCGTGCGCGCCGTCGCGGGCGTCTCGCTCACGGTCGCCGCGGGCGAGGTCGTCGGCCTCGTCGGCGAATCGGGCTGCGGAAAGTCGTCGCTCGGCCGTGCGATCGTCGGTCTCAACCCGCTCGACTCGGGCCGCGTGCTCATCGACGGCCGCCCGATCTCGCCGCTCGGTCGCCGCGCACGCCCCGTCGCCGATCGCGCCGTGCAGATGGTCTTCCAGGACCCGTACTCCTCGCTCAACCCGCGCCGTCGGGTGGGGCGTCAGATCCAGGACGCGATCGCCGGTCGCGGCGGGGCGGCGCGCGTCGCCGAACTGCTCGAATCGGTCGGCCTGCCGGCATCGGCCGCCGCGCGCTTCCCGCACCAGTTCTCGGGCGGCCAGCGCCAGCGCATCGCGATCGCGCGGGCCCTCGCGTCGGAGCCGCGCGTCATCGTCGCCGACGAACCCGTCTCGGCGCTCGACGCCTCGACGCGCCTGCAGGTCGCCGGCCTCCTCTCGGAGACGGCGACGGCCCAGGGCGTCGCGCTGCTCATGATCTCGCACGACCTCTCGGGCCTCCGCGTCATCGCCGATCGCATCGCCGTCATGTACTTCGGTCGCATCGTCGAGGTCGGCCCGACCGACGCCGTGTGGTCGAACCCGCGGCATCCCTACACGCGCGCGCTCATCGGTGCGATCCCGCGGCTCGGCCGCGACGCGCAGATGCCCGCCGAGCCGCCGCGGCGCGAAACGGTCGTCGTGGGCGACGACGACGCACGGCTCGTCGAGTGCGGCCCCGGCCACGTCGTGGCCGCCGAGGCGCTCGTCGCGTCCTGACGCGTCAGAGAGACAGAACCACAACGAGAGGGGCGCGAATGGGCGTCATCACGGGCTTCCCGACCGCCGGGAGCGTCACGCTCCACAACCTGAACCTCGTCGACGTCGTCGACGGTGCCGTGCACACGGGGGTCGCCGTGCACGTGCAGGGCGGGGTGATCAGCGAGATCACGGCGGATGACGGAGGCCTCGATGCGCGTCATCCGGCCCTCGATCTCGGCGGGGCGTACCTCGCCCCCGGCCTCATCAACATGCACACGCACTTCTCGCTCTCACTTCCGGGGCCGGTCGGCGCCGAACTCGAGGCGATGGATGCCGCGGGCCTCGCGCTCTACATGGCAGACGGAGCGCGTCGTACGCTGCACAACGGCATCACGACGGTGCGCTGCGTCGCCGAGAAGGGGCACGCCGACTTCGCGCTGCGCCGCGCGATCGAGACGGGTCGCGTCGAGGGTCCGCGAATCTACACGGCGGGCCGCGCGCTCGCGTGCACGGGCGGCCACGGCCACGGCTCGGACGACACGCTCGAGTGCGACGGCGCCGACGACTTCGCCCGCGGAGTGCGCACGCAGATCAAGGCGGGCGCCGACCTCATCAAGCTCATGATCTCAGGCGGTATCGCGGGGGAGCACGAGACCATCTCGACGCCGCAGCTGACGGTCGACGAGATGGCGGCGGCGATCTCGACGGCGCACGCGTGGGGCCGGAAGGTCACGGCGCACGCCGGCCCGGCCGACGTCATCGCCGAGGCCGTGAAGCTCGGCCTCGACTGCGTCGAGCACGGCTACGAGCTGACCCCCGAGGTGTGCCGGGCGATGGCCGAGAACGGCACGTCGCTCGTACCGACCCTCATCGTGACGCGCGCGGGCGCGTTCTTCGACGAGCTCGGCGTTCCCGCGTGGATGCAGGAGCGCTCGCTCGGCGCGGGCGAGCGGCACCTCGAGTCGTACCGAGCGGCACTGGATGCCGGTGTCGACGTGCTCCTCGGCAGTGACATGCCGCCGTTCTGGCCCTTCGAGGGAACGACGGCCGCCGTGCGTGAGCTCGAGCACATGCACGCCGCGGGGCTCGACGCCCCGTCGACGCTCCGCGCGGGAACGCTCGGCCCCGCGCGCTGGCTCGGCATCGAGGCGAACGCGGGCAGCATCGAGGTCGGTAAGTGGGCCGACGTCATCGCCCTGCCCGAGAACCCGCTGCAGTCGCCGAGCGCACTGCGGACGATCGATTTCGTGATGAAGGACGGCGTCGTCGTCCGCGACGAGGGGAGAGTGCGATGACGCACGACGGAACCGACATGGAGCTCTACGACCTGCGCGTCGTGGTCGACCGCATCGAGGGGCGATCGGTGTGCGGCATGCACGTCGGCGACGAGTTCACCGTGACCGACAGCAACGAGCTGCGCCTGCCCGACGGCAAGCACTTCTGCTTCTATGCGCTGAGCGCCGCGGTTCCGCTCATCCCCGCGAAGCAGCGCTCGCTGCCCGCGGGCGACTGGCTCGAGCGCGACAGCGAGGTCGCGTGCCCCGACCCCGAGGAGCGCCTCATCATGCGCATCGAACGCACGGGCATCACGCGACTGCGCTCGGAGGACCTCACGTGAGCGTCGACGGCGTACCGATCACCCTGGGTCTGCAGACCGACAAGGCGCCCGGCGCCTACGCCGAGCTCGCGCTGCTCGCCGAAGACCTCGGCTTCTCGGGCGTGAGCGTCTTCTCCGACCTGCTGTACCAGCCCTCGATCGTCGCCCTCATCGAGATGGCGCGAGCGACACGGCGTCTCCGCCTCGGCTGCGCGTGCTGGAACCCCTTCACGCTGCACCCGTACGAGATCGCGGGCCAGGCCGCGGCCCTCGACGCCTACAGCGACGGCCGCGCCTACGTCGGCCTCGCGCGCGGTTCGTGGCTCGGCGACATCGGCGTGAACCCCACGCGGCCCGTCGAGCACCTGCGCGACGCCGTCGGCTTCATCGACGCGCTCCTCGCGGGTGAGGGTGCGGGCTACGACGGCACGCGGTTCCGGCTCGCCGAGGGCGTGCGGCTCGCGACGCCGTCGCGGCGCCTACCGGTGCTGCTCGGCTCGTGGGGACCGCGGGGCGCGGCGCTCGCCGGAGCGGTCGCCGACGAGATCAAGATCGGCGGCAGCGCGAACCCCGACATGATCGCCGTCACGCGCGAACGCGTGCGCGTCGGTGCCGAGGCCGCGGGGCGCTCGGCCGACGACGTCGGCATCGTGCTCGGCGCCGTCACGGTCGTCGACCGCGATCGGGCCCGCGCGCGGGAGGCCGCGCGCCGCGAGGTCGCGATGTACCTCGACGTCGTCGCCGAACTCGATCCGACGGTCGACCTGCCCGAGGGTCTGCTCGATCACGTGCGCGAGCGACTGCGCGAGAACGACCCCGACGCCGGGCGATCGATCCCCGACGACATCCTCGACCGTTTCGCCTTCTCGGGCGACCCCGACGACATCGCGGCGCACGCTCAGCGGCTCATCGACGCGGGGGTCGATCGCATCGAGTTCGGCACTCCGCACGGCATCGACGAGGCCGAGGGCATCGCGTTGCTCGGCCGTGAGGTACTGCCGCGCGTGCGCGGTGCCGCGGTGCTCACCGACGCCTAGCGGTGTACGGAGTGGGGTGCGAAAGCTGATTCAGAGGTAAGGCAAAGTCACTCTTAAAGCTTTCATTTAGCAAGACTGTAACAATTTGAGCTAACGAATGCGTAGCGACGATCGGTCGAATGAGGCAGACTGGACGCCATGCTCACCTCCGACAGGCAACCGAACCTCCGCGCCGCCCTCGAGGCACCCTTCGACTTCGCCGCGCGCCAGCAGAAGCTGTGGGGCGCCCTCGACACCGCCGGCGTCGACGTGCTGTTCCTGCCCGCTTCGCAGTCCGACCTCGAGTACTTCACGGGCGTCTCCCGCCGCGCGCCCTCGTTCGGCGAGATCGGCTACACCAACCACTGGATCTCGGGTGCCTTCATCAGCCCGGGCGAGGCGCCGCTCTTCGTGCTGACCCGCCACTTCCAGGAGTTCGACCTGCCCGAGGGCGTCGCCGGCGACGTCATCACGGCGACCGAGACGGATGACGGCGGCGAGGTCTTCCGTCGCGCCTTCGACTCGTACCGCGCCCGGGCGAAGCGCGTCGCGATCGGCGCCCGCCCGAACGAAGAGCACTGCGAGCACGAGAAGGGGATGTCGGAGCGCATCGCCCTCGCGAGCCGCTCGTGGGCCGAGACGACGATCGAGCTGCGCAACCACCGACCCGACGCCGAACTCATCGTCGCCGACACGATCACGAACGGCATCCGCCGCATCAAGGACGAGCAGGAGATCGCGCTCATGCGCGAATCCGCCGCGATCGTCGACGCCGTCATGGCCGCCGTCACCCCGCACGTCACCGCAGGCATCACCGAGCTCGACCTCGCCGCCGAGGTCGACCTCCGCATGCGGAAGCTCGGTTCGCCCGGCGCCTCGTTCGACACGGGCGTCTGGGCGATGGGTCCGGCCCTCGGCCGCGACGCCTCGGTGCGCGTCTCGGGCAACGAGCTCGGAGCGGGCTCGGGCGTGAGCTTCGACTTCGGGGCGATCACGCGTGGGTACTGCTCCGACTTCGGCCGCACGATCCACATCGGCGAGCCGAACGACGAGTACCTCGCCGTCTACGACATCGTCATGGCCGCCCAGGAGGCCGGCCGATCGGCGGCCGTCGTCGGTGCGACCGGCGGAGACGTGCACCGCGCGGCGCGCGCCGTCATCGAGGAGGCCGGCTACGGCGACTGGTTCCGTCACCGCACGGGCCACTGCATCGGCCTCGACGTGCACGAGCTGCCCTACATCTCGGAAGAGGACACGACTCCTCTCGAGGCGGGCATGCTCTTCACGATCGAGCCCTCGGTCTTCTGGCCGGGCCGCGTGGGCGTGCGTGTCGAAGACGTCTTCCTGCTCTCGGAGACGGGGTGTGCGTCGATCAACGAGCACTCCAACGACCTCGTCGCCAACTGACCTGTCGGGGCGCTGCCCTCCTGCGGCGCCCCGACAGCACCACCTTCCGACGACTCGCTGAGGAGCGACATGAGATTCGGTGCCGGCCTCTGGTGCCTCCAAGCGACCGCGACGGCCCCTCGGCCGCACGGTCGGGCCTACGCGACCCTGCTGGATGACGCGCGGCACCTCGAGCAGTGCGGCTACGAGTCGCTGTGGCTCTCGGAGCACCACTTCTTCTACGACGGCTACTGCCCGTCGCTGCTTCCCGTCGCGTCGGCCGTGCTCGCGGCGACGTCGACGCTCCGCGTCGGCACGGGCATGATGCTCATGCCGCTGCAGGACGCCGACCGTGCGGCGCGCGTCGCCGCCGGCATCGCCGAGCGCCACCACGGCCGCCTCGATGTCGGCATGGGCCTCGGCTACCGCGACATCGAGTTCGACGGCAAGGGGCTCTCGCGCCGCGACCGGGTGGCGCGGCTCGGCGCGGGCATCGAGCGGATGTCGGAGCTCGCCGTTCCCGCGGGCGCGGCGCTCTGGGGCGGTTCGGCCACCCCGAAGGGAGCGGCCCGTCTCGGCTCGAAGGGCCTCGGCATCGTGCTGAGCGGCGCGAACCCGCTGCCGCTCGTCGCCGAGCTCGCCGCGGCGCACGCCGAGGGGTGGGAGTCGGCCGGTCGGCCCGGAGGGGTCAAGCCTCCCGTCGCCGCGCTCCGGAACGTCTGGCTCACGAGCGATCCGCACGAGCGCGCCGCGGCCCTCGACTGGCAGCGCGCGAGCTACGTGCTCTACGCCGGTCTCGGCTGGAGCGTCGCTGCTCGTGACTCGACCCCCACGATGGACTTCCTCCGCGACACCGATCGCGCGATCGAGGACGCCGTCGCGACGACGATCGCGGGAGATGCGGCCGAGGTCATCGACGGTCTCGAGGCCGTCGCCGCGGCGGGCGTCGACATGACGATCTTCCGCGTCGTGCTCGAGGGAGCGCCGACCGAAGCCGTTCGTTCGGTGCTCGCCGGTCTCGCCGACAAGGTCGTGCCGCAGCTCGCGGGGGTGGCCGCATGAGGATCGGACTCGTCCTTCCCGAGCGCGACGCCGTCGCCCTCGCTCGCGCCGCGGACGCCGCGGGTCTCGCCGCCGTCCTCGTCGACGCCGGTGATTCGTCGGCGGCCCTCGCCGCCGAGGTCGCCGCGCTCACGACGTACACGCGCCTCATCGTTCCCGTGTTGCTCGGCTCGGAGCACCCCGTGACCCTCGCCGAGGAGATCGCCGTCATCGACCAGCTCTCGGGCGGGCGGGTCATCGCGCTCGTCGACACGGCAGGACTCTCCGCTGCGGAGGCGGCCGAAGACCTCGGACTGCTGCGCGAGGCGTGGTCGTCGCGCTGGATCACCCACGACGGACCGCGCTGGACGGTGCCCGCAAGGCTCCACGGCGAGTCGTCGCCCGAGGCGATCGCCGTGACGCCCTCGCCCGCGCAGCTCGAGGTGCCCGTGTGGCTGCGCGGCTCGGCCGCGGAGGAACTCGCGGGCGCCACGGGGTTGCCTCGGCTCGGCGAGACCGGCCTCGACCCGGCATCCGTCGACCGGCACCGACCCGCGCCCGTGCTGCTGCCGCTCAGCGGTGCGCTCGACGACGATCGCCGGGCGATCCACGACGCCGTCGCGTCGGGCGCGTCGATCGCGCTCGTCTCCCTCGAGCACGCGGATGCCGGCGCGATCGAACAGCACGTCGCCCGCTACCTCGTGCCCGAGGCGGCGATGCCCGTCTTCCCGCGCATCATCGCCGAGTCGCGGTGGCCCGCGCGCTGGCCCGGCATCGCCGGATCGGATGCGGGCGAGCCCGGATTCAACCCGCCGCGGACCGTGTCGTCGAATCGTGATGCACTCGATATCGATTGACAGGTAAACTACGTCAATAACTTTGCAAAACTAAACTAAGACTCAGCGCCGAGTATTCGTTAGCAAGTTTGTAACCTAAATGACCTTGCGGAGAAACAGCGCCGAGGGACAGTCGAAGTAGCACCCGCCCTGCGCTCTGCCGAGCGGACGGACATCACCTCACCGCACGAGAGGAAACACCATGCGTCACCGATCACGAGTGGGCCTGGCGGTCACCGCCATCGCACTGCCCGCACTCCTCCTCACCGCTTGCACACCCCCCGCCGACGGCGGTGGAGACGCCGGTGGCGACGCCACCACGGGTGGCACCCTGAAGCTCGCCGGCAACTCCGACGTGCTCTACCTCGACCCCGCCGCCTCGTACTCGGCGCCCGACTACCAGATCCACCGCGCGCTCACCCGCACGCTCTTCGCGCAGATCCCCGGCGAGGGCGACTCCGACGCGACCGAGATCGTGCCCGACCTCGCGCTCGAGATCCCGACGCGCGAGAACGGCGGCATCTCCGAGGACGGCACCGTCTACACCGTCGAGCTGCAGGAGGGTGTCGAGTTCGACGCCCCCGACGGCGCCCGCGAGATCGTCGCCGACGACGTCGTGCTCGCCGCGAAGCGCATCTGCAACCCGGTGGCGCCGTCGAACGCGCTCTCGTACTTCACCGACACGATCGTCGGCCTCGCCGACTACTGCACGGGCTTCTCGACCGTCGAGCCGACCGTCGAGGCCATCCGCGCCTACGTCGAGGGCAACGACATCGCCGGAGTCCAGGCGATCGACGAGCGCACCGTGCAGTTCACGATCACGCAGCCCGCGGCCGACTTCATCGATATCATGGCCCTCGGCGTGTTCCTCGCGCCGCAGCCCGTCGAGTACCTCGACTACCTGCCCGACTCGCCCGAGCTGCGCCAGAACATCATCTCGAGCGGCCCGTACCGCATCACGTCGTACACGCCCGACCAGAGCTACTCGCTCGAGCGGAACCCCGTGTGGAAGGCCGACCTCGACCCCGTGCGCACGGCCAACGTCGACGCGATCGAGATCGCCATGGGCCAGGACGCCGCAGCGGTCCAGCAGCAGCTCGAGGCCGGAACGGTCGACATGCAGTGGGCCGACACCGTGACCCCCACGGCATCGGTGCCCGCACTCCTCGCCTCGAACGACGAGCGACTCGTCATCGGTGGCGACGGCGCGATCCGTCCCTACGTCGTCATCAACACGCTGAGCCCGAACGCCGATGGCGCCTTCGGAAAGACCGAGGTCCGTCAGGCGCTCAACTTCGCCGTCGACCGCTCGGCCGTCCAGCAGATCCTCGGCGGACCCGGCCTCGCGGCCGTCGCCACGCAGATCCTGCCCCCCGAGGTGCTCGGCGACCCGCAGGCCAACGTGCTCGACGTTCCCGAAGAGGGCGACCCCGAGGTCGCGAAGCAGATGCTCGCCGACGCCGGCTACCCCGACGGCGTTCCGGTTCGACTCCTCTACCGCGAGACCGAGCCCTACGCATCGATCGCCGCAGCCATGCAGCAGGACCTCCAGGCCGCGGGCTTCCAGGTCGAGATGAAGGTCACGACCCAGAACGCGTTCTACAGCGAGTTCCTCCTCAACCAGGACATCACCGAGGCCGGCGAGTGGGACATCGCCATCGCCGCGTGGAGCGCCGACTACTTCGGTGGACGCCCCTACCTCGTGCCGATGCTCGACGGTCGCGGCTACGCGGCGGGCTCGCCGAACTTCGGCGGCTGGAACAACGACGAGTTCAACTCGCTCGTCGACCAGGCCCTCGCGGCGGAGACGCCCGAAGAGGCGAACGACTTCTGGATCGCGGCCGATGCCGTCGCGACCGAGGACGCCGCCTGGATTCCGATCACGTTCGCCCGTACCCCGGTCTTCCACTCGAGCCGCGTCGGCGGATTCGAGTACCTGGCCTGGACCAAGAACGGCGACGTGACCAACGTCTGGATCACCGGCTAACCGCTCGCGGTAGTCGATACACACAACAATGAAGGAGGTGCCACGTGCTGCTCAGCGTCACTGATCTCGACGTCTCGTTCGACACGGGCGACGGACGACTACATGCCGTGCGTGGCATCTCCTTCGAACTCGATCGGGGGCAGACCCTCGGCGTCGTGGGCGAGTCCGGTTCGGGCAAGTCGGTCAGCACCCAGGCGATGGTCGGTCTCTCGGGAGGGGCCATCGTCTCGGGGAGCGCCGTCTTCCAGGGCCGCGACCTGCTCACGATGGGCGAAGCGGACCTCCGCTCCGTCCGGGGCAAGGAGATCGGCATGGTCTTCCAGGACCCGCTCTCCTCGCTCCACCCCCAGTTCCGCATCGGCGCGCAGATCGCCGAGGCGATCCGGGTGCACGAGAAGTCGTCGCCGAAGCTGCTCCGCTCCCGCGTCGTCGACGTGCTCGCCGAGGTCGGCATCCCGAACCCCGAGAAGCGCATCGACGACTACCCGCACCAGTTCTCGGGCGGTATGCGTCAGCGCGTCATGATCGGTCTCGCGCTCGCCCTGCGGCCCGCGCTCCTCGTCGCCGATGAACCGACGACGGCGCTCGACGTCACCGTGCAGGCTCAGCTGCTCGAGCTCATGAACGACCTGCAGCGCGAGCACGGCACGGCGATCCTCATGATCACGCACGACCTCGGCGTCGTCGCGGGCGTCGCCGACCGCGTCATGACCATGTACGGCGGTCGCATCGTCGAGCGCGGCTCACGCGCCGACGTGCTCGTGCGGCCGCACCACCCCTATACGCGCGGCCTGCTCGCTTCCGTTCCGCGCGTCGGTTCGCAGCGCACCGTGCTGCAGTCGATCCCCGGCAACCCGCCGAGCCTCCTCGTCGAGCAGCCCGGCTGCCCGTTCGCCTCGCGCTGCGCCCTCGTCCACGACGCGTGCCTCGACGGATTCCCCGACGAGAAGCAGATCGGTGCAGGGCATCGCTCGGCGTGCGTGCTGCCGGCGTCGGAGGCCGGCCCCGTCATCCTGCCCGTGCACGCCCCGGTCGCCGCCGTCGCCGCCGCCGAGCGCGACCTGCTCGCGCGCATCGACGACGTGCGCATCACGTTCGACGGCGCCCGCAAGGGTGCCCTCGGCCTGAAGAAAGACACGGTCGTCGCCGTCGACGGCGTGAGCCTCGATATCCCCCGCGGCGGCACGCTCGGCATCGTCGGCGAATCGGGCTCGGGCAAGTCGACGCTCGCCCGCGCGCTCACGGGGCTCATCCCGCTCTCGGGCGGCACGGTCGAGTTCGAGGGCCGCGACATCTCGAGCCTGCGCCGCGACGAGCGCCGCGCGCTCCGCCGCGACGTGCAGATGGTCTTCCAAGACCCGTACGGTTCGCTCAACCAGCAGCGACGCGTCGGCTCGATCATCGCCGACCCCCTCGTCATCCACGACGCCGCGGGACCGCAGGGCCTCCGCGCCCGCGTGCAGGAGCTCATGGAACTCGTGGGACTCAACCCCGAGCACTACAACCGCTTCCCCGCCGAGTTCTCGGGCGGTCAGCGGCAGCGCATCGGCATCGCCCGCGCGCTCGCGCTCAACCCCAAGCTCATCGTGTGCGACGAGCCCGTCTCGGCGCTCGACGTCTCGATCCAGGCGCAGATCCTCAACCTCCTCGGCTCGCTGCAGTCGGAGCTCGGGCTCACCTACGTCTTCATCGCCCACGACCTCGCCGTCGTCGAGCACATCGCCGACACCGTCGCCGTCATGTACCGCGGCAAGGTCGTCGAGTACGGCACGGTCGACGAGATCTACTCGTCGCCGCGCGAGGAGTACACCCGCACCCTGCTCGCGGCGGCGCCCCACGTCGACACGGCCTCGGCCGCCGAGAGCCGCTTCACGCCCCGGGAGGCCAGCGCATGACCGATCCGAAGGCCACCGAGGCCCACGAGGAGGCGGTGGCCGAAGAGATCGAGGCCGTCGCCGTCCCGGGCCAGACCCAGCAGGCCGCCGTCGCGGCGCGCAGCCCGCTGCAGCTCGTCTGGGCGAGGCTCCGCCGCGATCCCACCGCGATGATCTCCGCCGCCGTCATCCTGCTCGTCATCATCGCCGCCCTCGCGGCGCCGCTCGTCGCCTCGCTCATCGGGCACGGGCCCAACGAGCAGTTCCGTGACGACGGCCTCACCGAGTTCGGAACGCCCGTCGGGCCGAACTCGCAGTTCCTGCTCGGAACCGACAACCTGGGCCGCGACGTGCTCGTGCGGCTCGTCTACGGCGCGCAGATCAGCCTCATCGTCGCGTTCGCCGCGACCCTCGGCGCCCTCGGCATCGGAACGCTCGTCGGACTCGTCGCGGGCTTCATGCGCGGCTGGGTCGACACAGTGCTCACGTGGCTCATGGACACGACGCTGAGCCTGCCGCAGCTGCTCTTCGCGATCTCGCTCGTCGCCCTCGTCGGGCCGTCGCTCGGCACGACGGTCATCGTCATCGTGCTCTTCTCGTGGGCGCCCATCGCCCGCGTCGTCCGCGGTCAGGTGCTCTCGCTCCGCGAACGCGAGTTCGTCGAGGCCGCCCGGTCGCTCGGCGCCTCGAACTGGCGCATCATGCGCGTCGACGTGCTGCCGAACCTCCTCGTGCCGATCCTCGTCTACGGCACGCTGCTCATCCCGCAGGCGATCGTCTTCGAGGCGACGCTCTCGTTCCTCGGGCTCGGCGTGCTGCCGCCGACGGCGACGTGGGGCAACATGCTCTCGGTCGCGTCGACGGGCTCGCTCTACACGATCGCCCCGTGGCTCGTGATCTTCCCGTCGGCCGCGCTCCTCGCCGTGACGCTCGCGTTCAACCTGCTCGGCGACTCGATCCGCGACGCTCTCGACCCCCGTCAGACACTCTTCGCCGGCCGCCGCCGGTTGGCCCGCAACCGCGCCGCGAAGCGCGCAGCACGCAGGAAGGCGAGCGCATGATCCGCTTTCTCAGCAGGAGGGTGATCTCCGGCATCCTCACCCTCATCGCGATCAGCGCGATCATGTTCCTGCTCTTCTACGTCGCCCCCAACGACCCCGCGCGCACCATCGCGGGCGTGCAGGCGACGAACGAGCAGGTCGAGCTCGTGCGCGAGCGCCTGGGGCTCAACCTCCCCGTCATCGACCGCTACTTCCTCTACATGGGCGGGCTGCTGCAGGGCGACCTCGGCTACTCGTTCTACAACCAGCAGCCGGTGCTCGACTCGATCCTCCAGCGACTGCCGCAGACGGCGTCGATCGCGATCGGCGGACTCACCCTCGCCCTCGCGCTCGGCGTGACGATCGGAATCGGCGCCGCCCGTCGGCCCGGCTCGATCCGCGACCGCTTCAGCACCGTCTTCGTGCTGAGCGGGCTGAGCGTGCCGACCTTCGTCGTCGGCCTCCTCCTGCTCTACCTGCTCTTCTACCAGCTCACGGTGCTCGGCCTGCCGATCTTCCCCGCCGCGGGATACGTCGACTTCGCGACGAACCCGTTCGAGTGGGCGCGACACCTGCTGCTGCCGTGGATCACGGTCGGCTTCGTCTCGGCCGCGACCTACGCGAGGCTCACCCGCAGCCAGCTCGCGGGCGTGCTCGGCGAGGACTACATCCGCACCGCTCGCGCCAAGGGCCTCACCGAGGGCAAGGTCGTCTACAAGCACGGCATGCGGAGCGCCCTCACGCCCGTCGTCACGCAGGTGAGCCTCGACATCGCCGTGCTCATGGGCGGTCTCGTCGTCACCGAGCAGATCTTCGGCATCAACGGCATCGGCCGACTCGCGATCCAATCGGTCAACCGTGGCGACCAGCCCGTCATCATCGGAACGATGCTGCTCGCCTCGCTCTTCGTCGTGATCTCGTCGATCCTCGTCGACATCGTGTACGCCCTGCTCGACTCGCGCGTGCGAGTCAAGTGACCTCGACAGAAAGGCCCCCTGTGCTCAGTGACGCCGCGCGCACTCTCGCGAAGGGTAAGAACTTCGCCTCGCTCACGACGCTCAGGAAGGACGGCTCGCCGACCGCCCAGGTCATGTGGGTCGATTGCGACGACGAGCACATCCTCATCAACACCGAGGTGCACCGGCTGAAGTACAAGCACATGAAGCGCGACCCCCGCGTCACGGTGCTCATCATCGACCAGGAGAACCCGTACTCGTACGCTGAGGTGCGCGGCGAAGTCGTCGAATTCATCGGCGGCGACGCAGCCCGGGCCCACATTGACGAGCTCTCGGAGCTGTACTTCGGGCGGCCGTACAAGCCCGAGCAGATCGAGAGCGAACGAGTCATCTGCAAGATCAAGCCCGTCGCGTAGTCGAGGAGACAGCATGAGCCAGAGCACCCAGGACCTCGCGAACGAACTCGGCGACGCCGTCATCCGCTGGCGGAGCGTCGGCCCCGCGCGCGGTGGCCGCGTGGTCGCCGTCGCCGGCGACCCGACCGACCACTCGCGGTTCTGGATGGGTGCGTGCTCGGGCGGCGTGTGGATGACGGATGACGCCGGTCAGTACTGGCGCCCGATGAGCGACGGGTTCCTCGACACGGCCTCGATCGGCGCGATCGCGGTCGCCGAGTCCGACCCGAACGTCGTCTGGGTCGGCACGGGCGAGTCCTTCGCCCGCAACAACGTCGTTCCGGGCGACGGCGTCTACCGCACGGTCGACGGCGGTCGCACGTGGCAGCACCTCGGCCTCGACGCGACGAAGCACATCGCCAAGGTGCGCGTGCACCCGAAGGACGCCGACATCGCCTTCGTCGCGGCGACGGGCGACGTCTTCGGACCGAGCGCCGAGCGCGGCGTGTACCGCACCCTCGACGGCGGTCAGTCGTGGGAGCTCGTGCTGCACGTCTCCGACAAGGCGGGCGCCGCCGACCTCTCGATCGACCCGTCGAACCCGCGCATCATCTTCGCGTCGATCTGGCAGATGGTGCGCCACCCGTGGAACATCATCTCGGGCGGCGAGGACTCGGGCCTCTGGCGTTCGATCGACGGCGGCGACACGTGGGAGCGCGTCTCCGACCACCCCGGATTCGCCACGGGCCTGCTCGGCCGCATCGGCGTCGCCGTGAGCCCCGCGAAGGCCGGCCGCGTGTGGGCGCTCGTCGAGGCCATCGGTGACGAGGGCGGCGTGTACCGCTCGGAGGACTTCGGCCTCTCGTGGGAGCACGTCTCGCGCGAGCGCTCGGTGCAGGGTCGCCCCTGGTACTACAGCCACATCATCGCCCACCCGACCGAGCCCGACACCGTGTGGAGCATGAACACGTGGGCGTGGCGCTCGCGCGACGGCGGGCGCACGTTCCAGCAGGTGCAGACGCCCCACGGCGACAACCACGACCTGTGGATCGACCCCGCCGACCCGCGCCGCATGATCAACGGCAACGACGGCGGCGCCGCGGTGAGCGTCAACGCGGGCATGACGTGGTCGTCGATCTACAACCAGGCGACGGCGCAGTTCTACCGCTTCGACATCGACCACCGCTTCCCCTTCGACCTCTACGCGACCCAGCAGGACAACTCGGGCATCCGCGCCCCCTCCCGCTCGTGGAAGGGTGCCCTGCGCTGGCCCGACTGCGTCGAGCTCGGCGAGGCCGAGGCGGGGGATGTCGCGCTCGACCGCTCCGATCCGCGATTCGTCATGCTCGGCGGGGCGGGTTTCGGCCACCCCGGCCCGCTGCTGCGCTTCGACCAGGTGACGGAGCAGGCGCGCGACGTCGCCGTGTGGCCCGAGTACTTCATGGGCATCGGTGCGAGCGAGATGAAGCACCGCTTCGGCTGGACCTACCCGATCGAGTTCTCGCCCCACGAGCCCGGCGTGCTCTACGTCGGCGGCGAGCGCGTGTTCCGGTCGCCCGATGGCGGCATCACGTGGGCCTCGATCAGCCCCGACCTCACCCGCAACGACCCCACGAAACAGCTGCCGACGGGTGGTCCGATCTCGGGCGACTCGACGGGAGCCGAGGTCTACTGCACCATCTACGCCTTCGCCGAATCGCCGCTCACACCGGGGGAACTGTGGGTCGGAACCGACGACGGGCGCGTGCACGTCTCCCGCGATGGCGGTGGGGAGTGGACCGAGGTGTTCGTGCCCGGCCTGCCCGAGTGGGCGACGGTCGCGCGCATCGAGCCGTCGGCGCACCGCGCCGGCACGGCCTACCTCGCGGCGCACGCCTACCGCCTGCAGGACTCGAAGCCCCACGTCTATCGCACCGACGACTTCGGCGCGACGTGGACCCCGATCGTCGACGGCCTGCCCGAGAACGAGTGGGCGCGGAGCGTGCGGGAAGACCCCGAGCAGCCCGACCTGCTGCTCCTCGGCACCGAGCGTCGCGTGTGGTTCTCGGTCGACCGCGGTGAGACGTGGGCGAGCCTCCGCGGCAACATGCCGTCGGTTCCCGTCTACGACATCAAGGTGCGCGCCAACGAGCTCGTCGCGGGTACGCACGGCCGTGCGTTCTGGATCCTCGACGACCTCGCCCCGCTCCGCGAGATCGCGACCCTCGGCACGAGTGCGACGACCCTTTTCACGCCGCCCGTCGCCTACCGCTACCCGACGCCCGACGGCTTCGACATGCCCGGTGAGGGCTCGTGGGTCGGCGGCTTCCCCGGCGTGCCGCTCGGCGGCGCGACGTTCACACGGAAGAAGAACCCCGACGGCACCGTCGAATCGGTGTGGCTCGACGGCGGGAAGAACCCGCCGAACGGACTGCAGCTCGTCTACCGACTCGCCTCCGAGGCCGAGCGGGTGACGCTCACCGTGACGGATGACGCGGGCGACGTGCTCCGCACCTACGCGTCGGTCGCCCCCGACGACCGCGATCTCGGCCCCGCAGAGATCCTCCCGACGTCGGCCGGCACCCACGCGTTCCTCTGGGACCTCCGCATCGAACCCTCGCTCACGTCGCCGCGCGGCGGAGCGAAGCGCGACGTGCTGTTCCCCGGGCCGCGCGTGGCTCCCGGCCGGTACACGGTGACCCTCGACGACGGCACCACCTCCGTCAGCCGCGAGGTCGAGGTGCTGCGTGACCCGCGCGGCATCGCCGACGACGCCGACCTCGCCGAGCAGTTCGCGCTGCTCGTGCGCATCCGCGACCTGCTGCAGCGCGTCGCCGACGGCATCGGCTGGAGCGAGTCGGCCCATGCCGCGCTCGAGGCGCTGCGACCGAAGCTCGGCGACGGCGACCTCGGCGAGCGCGTCGATGCGGCGATGACCGAGATCGACGCCGTTCGCCGTGTGCTCACGAACCCCGACCTGCAGAACCACAACGACGCGCTCAAGATGCCCGCCGGCCTCGACCAGAAGATCGTGCTGCTGCCCGAGATCGTCGTCGAACTCTCCGACACGCGTCCCGTGCCGGGCGTCTACGAGGTGCTCGACCGGTTCTCGGCCGAGGCCGACGCGGCACTCGATCGCCTCGAGAGTGTGCGCGAGACCGACATCCCCGCCATCGAATCGGCCGTTCGCGCCGACACCGGCATCCCCCTCATCACCGCCTGATCCCTCGAACGGAGCCCCCACCCCTCATGCGCCTTCCCCGCCTCGCCGTCGTCGCCCTCGCCGCCGCGCTCGCCCTCACCGGCTGCGCGACGGGACCCTCCACCACCCCGAAAGCGGATGCCGGTGAGGGTGCGTCGGGCGGCGGAACCGACCTCGTGATCTACGTCGGACGCAACGAAGACCACGTGCGCCCGCTCGTCGAGCGCTTCGAGGAGGAGACGGGTCTCAGCGTCGACGCGCGATACGGCAGCACGGGCGAGCTCGCGACGACGATCCTGCAGGAGGGCGACTCGTCGCCCGCCGACCTGTTCTTCACGCAGGACCCGGCGTACATCGGGGCGATCTCGGAGCCCGGGCTGCTCGCACCGCTGCCCGCCGACATCATCGACCTCGTGCCCGAGGGCATCTCGGGCGCGGAGGACGACTGGGTGGGTGTCACCGCTCGCCGTCGCGTGCTCGCGTACGACCCCGCGACGACCCCCGAGGCGGGTCTACCCGGCTCGGTCTTCGAGCTCACCGACCCCGCGTGGTCGGGACGCGTGGGCCTCGCACCAACGCACAGCTCGTTCGTGTCGTTCGTCGCGGCCATGGTCGCGATCCGGGGCGAGGACGAGACGCTCGCGTGGCTCGAGGGCATCGCCGCGAACGACCCGCAGATCTTCGACGGCAACGAGGAGCAGCTGCGCGCGATCGCCGCGGGCGACCTCGACGTCGGGCTCGTGAACCACTACTACGTGCACCGCCTGCTCGCCGAGGACCCCGCGTTCCCCGTGAAGAACCACTCGTTCGATGCGGGCGACCCGGGCGACGTGCTCATGCCGACGACGATCGGCATGCTCGCCTCGACCGTGCACGAGGAGGCGGCGCTCGACTTCGTCCGATTCCTCCTCTCGGACGAGTCGCAGCGCCACTTCCTCGACGAGGTGGGCGAGTACCCTCTCGTCAACGGCGTCGGCACGCCCGAGGGCGAGCGGCCGCTCGACCCGTCGCTCATCAGCGGCATGAACCTGCCCGTCGTCGCCGGCAACCTCGACATCGCCACCGACCTCATCGCGCGTTCCGGACTGATCTAGGCGACGCGTGACGACGCCCGGACGACTCGTCACGGCACTCGCCGTGCTGCTGGTCGCGGCGCTCAGCGTGCCGCCGATCGTCGTCCTCGTCGTGCAGGCGTACCTCGGGCGCGAGGCGCAGACCGTCACGCCCGCGCGGCTCGTCGAACTGCTCGGCAACACCCTCCTGCTCGCGCTGCTCGTCGTCGTGGCCTCCTCGGTCATCGGCACGGCGACGGCCCTGCTGACGCAGCGCACGACGCTGCCCGGGCGGCGCGTGTGGGCCGTGGTCGTCGCCGTGCCGCTCGTGCTGCCCGCGTACGTCTTCGCCGTCGCGCTCTCGGGCATGATCGGCGGCGGCGGGGTCGTGACGTCGTGGCTCGCGCCGTTCGGCATCGACCGGCTGCCGCCCGCCACGGGCCTGTGGGCCGCGACGGCGTGCCTCACGATCGTGAGCGTTCCGATCGTGCACACGCTCGTCGCGACGGCGCTCGCCCGCCTGGATCCCGCCCTCGACGAGAGCGCCCGGCTGCTCGGCGATCGGCCCGCCCGCGTCATCCGGCGCGTCGTGCTCCCGCAGTTGCGCGGTACGCTCGCGCTCGCGGCATGCGTCGTGTCGCTCTACGTGATCTCGGACTTCGGGGCGGTGTCGATGCTGCGGTACGACACCTTCACGCGCGCGATCTACGCGCAGTTCCGCGGCCGGGTCGACCTCGCTCCCGCGTTCGCGCTGTGCGCCGTGCTCGTGCTCGTCGCGGCTGCGCTCATCGTCGGCCAGGTCGTGCTGCGCGGGCGGGAGCTCGCCGTCGCCGCCCGGGCCCGTCCCCCGCGCCCCGTGCCGCTCGGGCCCGCCGGCCGGCTCGCGGGCACGGTCTTCCTCGGTCTCGTCGTGCTCGGCTCGACCGTGCTGCCCGTCGCGACGCTCGCGACATGGACGGCGCGCGGGCTCGCCAGCGGAGCGCAGCCCGGGCCCGTCATCGCCGAGGCCGTCAACGCGTTGCTCTTCGCGTTGCTCGCGGCGCTCGTGACGACCGCGATCGCCATCCCCATCGCGCTCGCCGCCCGGCGGCGCGGTGCACTCGCCCGCGCGATCGAGGGTGTGCCGTGGGTGACGCACTCGCTGCCGCACCTCGCCATCGGCCTCGCGATCCTCGTGCTCTCGATCGCCGGCCCCGCGTTCTTCTACCAATCGGTGACGACCCTGACGCTCGCCTACGCCGTCGTCTTCGTGCCGCTCGCCGTCGGTGCGATCCTCGTCGCGCTGCGTCAGATCGACCCGCGCCTCCTCGAGGTGTCGCGGTCGCTCGGGCATTCGTCGGCGTCGACGGCCGTGCGCGTCGTCGCCCCTCTCACTCGTCGGGCCGTGCTCGCGGGTGCGGTCCTCGTCTTCTTCGCCGCCGTGCACGAACTGCCCGTCACGCTGCTGCTGCGCCCGACCGGCTCCGAGACGCTCGCGATCCGCGTGTGGGGCGCCGTCGTCGAGGGTCAGTACACGACGGCGAGCATCGCGGCGCTGCTGCTCGTCGCGCTCAGCGTTCCGCTCCTCGCGTTGCACGAGCGCGCCTCCCTGCGAGCGGCGGTCGCGGCATGAGCGCCGCCCTCGCCCTCGACGCGCGCGGGCTCGTGCGCCGCTTCGGGCCCGTCACCGCCGTCGACCACGCCGACGTCAGCGTCGAGCCGGGCGAACTCGTCGCGCTGCTCGGGCCGTCGGGCTGCGGCAAGTCGACGACGCTGCGCCTCATCGCGGGCCTCGACACCGACGGCGAGGGCACGATCGACATCGACGGCACGCGCGTGACTGGTGGTCGCCGACCGGTGCCGCCCGAGGCGCGCGGCGTCGGTCTCGTGTTCCAGGACAACGTGCTCTTCCCCCACCTCAGCGTCGCGGGCAACGTCGGCTACGGCATCCGTCGGGGAGACCGCGCCGGAACGGTCGCGCGCATGATCGACCTGCTCGGACTCGCGCGCCTCGCCGACCGGATGCCGCACGAGATCTCCGGAGGAGAGCAGCAGCGCACCGCTCTCGCGCGCACTCTCGCCGCGAGCCCCGGTCTCGTGCTGCTCGACGAACCCTTCTCGCACCTCGACGCGAACCTCCGCGAGCAGGTGCGCGGCGACATGCTGCTCGCGCTCGAACGCACCGAGAGCTCGGCGCTGCTCGTCACCCACGACCAGGCCGAGGCGCTCGCCGTCGCCGATCGCGTGCTCGTCATGCGTGCCGGCCGGATTCACCAGTCGGGGGCGCCGCGCGAGGTCTACCGTCATCCCGCCGATCGGTTCGTCGCCGAGTTCCTCGGCCGGGCCGCCCTCGTGCCCGTGCGCGTCACGGGGCGACACACGGCCGAGAGCGCGCTCGGTGCGCTCGCGCTCGCCGACGAGCCCGCCTCGGGGCCGCGTCTCGCGGTGCTCCGACCCGAATCGCTCGCGTTCGTCGGCGACGGTCTCGGCGTGCCGGCGCGCGTCGTGCGGGTCGTGTTCCAAGGCCGCGACGAACTCGTGCACGTCGAACTCGACGAGGGCACGGCGCTCGCCGTCGCCTCGACCGACGCACCCCGCACGGGTGCACGCGTGAACGTCGCGGTGCGCGGCGCCGTCGCGACCGTCGCCGACGACCGTATGCTCGATCCGAGCGTGGCCGACGCGGCGGACGATCTCTCCACCCCTCGATCAGACAGGATGTGACATGGCTCGATCAGCTTCGGAGCGGGAACCGCAGGACGCTCGCCCCCCTCGCCCTCCGCGCTCGCCGATGTCGAACATGACGCGCGAGGTCGAGAAGCCGCGCCCCGTCGTCGAGCTCGACGACATCGACCGCAAGCTGCTCTACCTGCTGTGCGAAGACCCGCGCGTCTCGCAGCGTCAGCTCGCGCGCGAGGTCGGCATGTCGCCGCCCGCCGTCGGCGAGCGCATCGCGCGCCTCGAGCGTCAGGAACTCATCCGCGGCTACACGACCGTCGTCGACTGGTCGGCGCTCGGATACCCCGGCCTCGTCTACATCCCCATGACGCTCGCGGCCGACGCCGACCTCACCGAGATCCTCGCCGAGCTGCGCGCCATCGCCGAGCTCACCGAACTCGTCGTCGTCACGGGCAGCTACGACATGATCGCGCGCTTCCGCATCCGCGACCACGCGCACCTGCAGGCGCTGCTGCTCGACCGCATCTGGCCGATCCGCGGGCTCCAGCGCATCGAGACGTTCCTCAGCCTCGGCGAGGTCGTGCGCGAGCGCAGCGTGCAGGAGCTCCTCGAGGGCTCCGGCTCCATCGAGCCGACGGCCGACGCCGCCGCGGAGTAGCCCGCGAGTTGCCACAAATGGCCCGTGCGGGGCGCCCGTAACGGGCCATTGTTGGCAACTCGCGCCCCCTCCCCGCGCGCGGGGTCGTGTTGCCATTCGTGGTGGGTGCGGAGGCCTCGGTACCCACCACGAGTGGCAACATGGGCGGGTGTTCGGCGTCGGCCCCGTCATCCCGTGAGTTGCCAACTTCGGCCCGTGTGGGGCGCCCGTAACGGGCCGAAAGTGGCAACTCGCGGGGCGGGAGAAAGGGGGCGGGCGGATGACGCGCGCGGGCGTCAGCCCGCGAGCAGGAGCGTGCGGAGCGGCCCGAGGCCCATGGGGCCGAAGGCGAGGGCCTCGCGGTGGAACGCGGCGAGCGAGAAGTCGTCGCCGCGCTCGGCCTTCCACGCGGCCCGGGCCTCCATCCAGAGCTTCGCGCCGACCTTGAAGGCGAGCGCCTGGCCGGGGATGCCGAGGTAGCGGTCGACCTCGAACGTCGCGAGGGCGGGCTCGCAGAGCGCGAAGTCGACGAGGAAGTCGCGCGCGAGCTCGGGGGTCCAGGTGCGCTCGGTCGTGAGCGTCGTCTTGGGCAGGGGCCATCCGGTGTGCATGCCGATGTCGGCGACGATGCGCACCGAGCGCCAGATCTGACCGAGGATCATGCCGAGACGCTCGGCGGGGTCGCGGATGAGGCCGAGCTCGTCGGAGAGCTGCTCGGCGTAGTGCGCCCAGCCCTCGGCGTACCCGTGCACCTCGCAGAGGTAGCGCTGCCACGGGTGCAGGTCGCGGTTCGCGCGGTTGACGGTGTGCTCGAGGTGGTGCCCGGGCAGCCCCTCGTGGTGCACGCTCGTCACCTCCTGCCACGTCGCCGCGACGGGCACACCGCTCGGGATCGTCCACACGATCCGGCTGTGCACCGAGCCGTCCGGCGGAGCGGGCGTGTAGTACACGACGCCCGACGAGGCCTGCGAGACGACGCAATCGACGTCGGCGATCGTCGCGGGCAGCTCGAAGGCCTCAGCGCCGAGCACGACGGTCGTCTCGGCGACGCGCTCCTCGAGCCAGCGCGTGATGTTCTCGACGCCCTCGAGGCGGTAGCGCGCGTCGGCGTCGAGCAGGTCGGCCGCGGAGCGCACGGGGTCGTCGCCCGTGCCGCCGAGCTCGGTCGCGATCGATCGCGCTTCCGCGACGAGCCGGTCGAGCTCGCTCCAGCCGAACGCGTACGTCTCGGCGAGGTCGATGGGGGTGCCGAGCATGCTCGACACCATGGTCGCGTACACGTCGACGCCCATGGCGTCGTCGGTCGGAGCATCGGGGCGCAGCTCGTCGCGCAGCACGGCGACGAGGCGGGTGAGGGCGGCGTTGGTCGCGACGGCCGCGGCATCGGCACGGGCGGCGGATGACGCGGAGAGGTCGGCACTCCGCGGCAGACGCCCGAAGTAGTCGGTGTCGACCCAGCCCTCGACCTGACCGGCGAGGAGGTCGATCTGGCGCACGGCCGCGACGCCCGTTCCCGTGAATCGGCCGGCGGCGCCGAGGTCGCGCGAGTAGCGCAGCGTGCGGATGTACTCGTCGATCGCCTCGGGTGCGGCCTCGAGGCGTGCGAGGACCGATTCGCCCGCGTCATCCGCCCCGATCTCGAGCCCTTCGATGCTCTCGAGGATGAGGTGCACGGGGCTCGCGAGCCCCGCGACGAGGCGCGTCGTGAAGCCCGTGTCGAAGAAGGCGCGATCGCTCGAGAGTCGCTCGACGAGGGCGGCGCGCAGCACGTGGTCGTCGGCGTCGGCGGGCAGGGCGGCGAGGCGGTCGAGCACGCGGCCCTGCAGGGCGTATCGCTCCTCGAGCCACTCGGGCGAGAGGTCGGCGAGCGCCCGGGGGCTCGTCGTCTCGAGTGCCTGGGCTGCGGCGGGTTCGTGGGCGGCGAGGGCGGCGACGTACTCGTCGGCGATACGGCGGACGGAATCGGTCATGCGGGGTCCTCCGAATCGGAGCCGGCGAGGGCTCGGGCTTCGGCGACGAGTGCCGTGCCCGCGGCGGTGATGAGCTGGCTGTCGACGGCGACGGCGACGGACGTGAACCCGCGGCCGATCAGCTCGCGCGCGACGTCGAGGCTGCCGGCGAAGGCGCCGGCCGTGGTGCCGGCGGCGCGGCACGCGGCGACGACGGTGTCGAGCGGGTTGCCGGGGGAGTGGTCGGCGAGGAGCTCGCCGAGGGTCAGGCCGAGGGCGATCGAGAGGTCGAAGGGACCGACGAGCACCATGTCGACGCCGGGCGTCGCGGCGATCGCGTCGACGTTGCCGACCGCGACATCCGTCTCGACCATGACGGCGCACGAGACGAGGCGGTTGGCCTCGGCGGCGGGAGTGACGGGTGCGCCGCGGTAGGCCGCGAGCGGACCCCACGAGCGTGACCCCTCGGGCGCGTACCGCGTGGCGGCTGCCGCGGCGGCGGCTTCGGCGGCGTCCTGCACCATCGGCACGACGACACCCGCGGCGCCGGCGTCGAGCGCACGCCCGATGAGCGCGGCCGAGTTGGTGGGAACCCGCACGTAGACGACGGTCTCGGTGGGCGCCGTCGCGAGCGACGCGATGATGCTCGCGTCGTCGTAGAGACCGTGTTGGCCGTCGAGCAGCAGCCAATCGGCGCCGATGTGCGCCATGAGGGAGGCGGCGGCGGGGCTGCCGAGCATCGACCACCCGCCGATCTGTACGGTTCTCGGTGCGTCTGAACTCACAATCGTTTAGTGTAGTGGCGTGTTGGCTTGTCGATAGACAAGATGAAACACGAACGTAACTTACAAACAGATCTACCGTAACGACCCTGAGCGAACAATTGAATCGCCACCTCATCGTTGGCGCCTCTCGTCAGAAGGACCACATGCCGCACGCCACCACACCCGCGAGCCGGTTGCCGCACTCGGGCATCCGCGAGATCGTCGACCTCGCTCTCGCCTCGACTCGCCCGATCGTTCGTCTCGAGATCGGCGAGCCCGATTTCTCGACCCCCGCCCACGTCGTCGAGTCGGCGTTCGCCGCCGCTCGCATCCGCTCCTCCTATGTGCAGACCGCCGGCATCCCCGCCCTCCGCGAAGCGGTCGGAGCACGACTCACGCGCGACTACGGAGTCGCCGCACCCCTCGAACGTGTCGTCATCACGCACGGTGCCGTGCAGGCCGTCGACGCGATCATGTCGGCCGTCGTGACGGCGGGCGACGAGGTGCTCATCCCCGACCCCGCGTGGCCGAACTACGAGATGCAGGCGATCCTGCTGGGCGCGACCCCCGTGCACTACGGCCTCCGCGCGGCCGACGCCTTCCAACCGGATGTCGCCGAGATCCGCTCCCTCATCACCCCGCGCACCCGCGCGATCGTGCTGAACTCGCCGAACAATCCGACCGGTGCGGTCATGCCGCCCGAGACGCTCGCCGCGATCGTCGCCCTCGCCGTCGAGAACGACGTCCTCGTCATCAGCGACGAGGTCTACGACGAGATCGTCTTCGAGGGTCGTCACGTGAGCGCTGCGGCGCTCGCGCCCGATCACGTCGCCTCGGTCTTCAGCTTCTCGAAGACCTACGCGATGACGGGGTGGCGCGTCGGCTACGCCCTGCTTCCCGCGTGGCTCGCCGACACCGTGACGCGCATCCTCGAACTCGAGTCGTCGTGCGTGTCGAGTGTCACCCAGGCCGCGGCGCTCGCCGCCGTGACGGGCCCGCAGGAGGTCGTCGCCGAGATGCGCGACGCCTACCGCTCGCGCCGCGACGTCGCGATGTCGATCCTCACCGGAGCCGGCATCCCCGTCGTGAAGCCCGAGGGCGCGTTCTACCTGATGCTCCCCCTGCCCGACGGCGTCGATTCGCGGCTCGCCGCGCTCGAACTCGTCGAGGCCGGCGTCTCGTTCGCCCCCGGCTCGGCCTTCGGCCGGAACGCCCCGCACCACCTGCGCGTGTCGCTCGCGACGTCGGAGGAGGGCATCCGCGACGGGCTCGCGCGCTTCCTGACCTGGCGCGAGACCGCCGACCGGTTGGTGTCGGCCGGCACCGATAGCCTGACGGTCTGAGGAGGCGACATGGCGATCGAAGTCGGGCTCGGGGTCTTCTCGGGCGAATGGCACGAGGGCACGGGGCTCGACCACCGGCAGACGCTGGTCGAGTCGATCGAGCAGGTGCGCTACGCCGAAGAGGTCGGCCTCGACAGCGTGTGGGTGAGTGAGCACCACTTCCACGACGCGCACTTCGTCGGCTCGCTCGCGGCGTACTGCGGCGCGATGGTGCAGGCCACCGAGCGCATCACCGTCGGCTACGGGCTCGCGCTCGCGCCGCTGCACGACCCGATCCGCATGGCCGAGGACGCCGCGTTCCTCGACACGCTCTCGGGCGGCCGCTTCGTCATGGGCATCGGCCTCGGCTACCGCGACATCGAGTTCGAGGGTTTCGAGACGACGAGCAAGAACCGCGTCGGCCGCACCGTCGAACTCGTCGACATCTGCCGCCAGGCGTGGACGGGCGAGACGATCGAGCACGTCGGCAAGCACTTCACGCGCACCGGGCTGCGGGTCAGCCCCGTTCCCGTGACGCCCGGCGGCCCGCCGATCATGATGGGCGGTCACCACCCGAACGCGATCGATCGCGCTGCGCGCATCGCCGACCGCTTCTGCATGGACGCGGGAACCGACTCCGAGGCCTACGAATCGGGCGAGGGCCGCAACCGGGCCCTCGTCGAGCGCGTCGCGGGCGTGACGCGCCTCTACCGGGAGGCCCTGCGGAAGCACGGCAAGGATGACTCGGCGCCCGCGCTCTCCCTCAACGTCGGCGGCCTCCTGCACCCTGATGGAGCGGATGCCGCGTGGGACGCCATCGCCGACGCCTACCTGCTCACGCGCCGCGTCTACGGCGACTGGTACGGCCTGCCGCCCGAGAGCTACAGCTCGTGGTACCCCGACCTGCTCTCACCCGACGAGATCGCCCAGCGTCGTAGCGAACTGCTGCTCGGTAGCGTCGACGACGTGCTGCCCGTGCTGCTCGAAGTGCGCGAGATCGTCGGCGAGAACCTGCACCTCATGTTCCGCTCGAAGTACCCGATCATCTCCGACGAGATCACGCGGCAGTCGATCGATCAGCTCGCCGAGCTCCGCACGCGACTCGTGGCGGGCGCATGACGCGGTTCAGTCTGCGGGTCAACAACGACCTCGACCTGCCGACCCTCACGGGTCTCGCGGTCGCCGCCGAGGACGCCGGCATCGATCAGCTCTGGGTCTCGAACGACCTCATGATGCGATCGGCTCCGGCCCTGCTCGGCGCGCTCTTCCAGAAGACGAGCCGCATCGAGCTCGGCATCGGCATCATGAACCCCTTCTCGGTGCATCCCGCCGAGCTCGCGATGACCGCGGCGACCCTCGCCGAGATGTCGGGCGGGCGCTTCAACCTGGGTCTCGCCGCCGGGTCGGGGGAGTTCCTCTCGTGGGTCGGCATCGACCAGCAGAAGCCGCTCACCGCGACGCGTGAGGCGCTCCGTGCCATCCGTGCACTGCTCGCGGGCGAGCGACCGGTCGACGTCGAAGGTGCGGGAGCAGGCTGGACGCGCGACGCGTACCTCCGCCTCGACCCCGTGCACGTGCCCATCTACATCGGCGCGATGAGCCCCAAGATGCTCGAGTTCGCCGGAGCCGAGGCCGACGGCGTTCTCGCACTGCTCTTCCCGCCCGAGCACTTCGAGACGGCGTCCGCGCTCGTCGCGACGGGTGCCGAGAGTGCGGGGCGCACGCTCGCCGACGTCGACATGCCCGCGTGCGTATGGCTCGCCCTCGACGACGACCGCGAAAAGGCCGACCGCGCGCTCGCCCTCAAGCTCGCCTACTACGGCGGGGCGTTCTCGCCGTACCTGCTCGCCCGCGCGGGCCTCGAGACGGCCGACTTCCAGCCCGCGCTCGACGCGCTCCGCGACGGCGACGAGGAGCGCGCGATCGCGTCGATCACGCCGCAGATGCTCTCCCTCGGCATCTCGGGTGACCCCGAGACCGTCATCCGTCGCTGCCGCCGCCTGCAGGAGCTCGGCGCGACCCACCTCTCATTCGGGCCGCCCCTCGGCCCCGACCCCGTCGGAGCGATCGAACTGCTCGGTCAGAGCGTGCTCCCCGAACTCAGGAGATCAGCATGAGCACCCCTCTCATCGACCTGTCGAACGACATCGAGCGCTGGGCCCAGGTCGCGGCGTTCCGGTCGTCCGACGACATCCCGCGTCTCCGCCGCGACCCCGAGTGGCTGCCGGACTTCACGCCCGCGTCGATCGACGAGCGCCGCGAGGCGCTCGCCGGGTTCCGCGAGCGGCTCGCGGGGCTCGAGATCGACGAGACGGATGTCGCGTCGCAGGTCGATCGTCGGCTGCTGACCTCGGTGCTCAACCGCGTCGAGTGGGACCTCGATGTGCTCCGCAACTGGGAGCGCGACGCGGTGTTCCTCGTCGGGCAGATCCTCGGGCCGTGGTTCGACATCCTGCTCCCCGTGCCGCCGTTCGCCGACGGCGTCGAGCGCGGACTCGTCGTGATCGCCGCGTCGATCCCCGAGCGGGTCGATGCCGCGCGGGCGAACCTCGAGCGTGCGGGTGTCGCCGACCTCGCGCGCGTCGCAGCGCTCGAACTCGAGAACATGCGCGAACGTTTCGTCGCCTCGGTCGAGGGGCTCGCGGGAGTCGTCTCCGACGGGACGCTCGAGGAGCTGCGGGCTCTCGCGCCCGCCGCCGGTGCCGCGCTCGACGACTTCGGTCTCTGGCTCGCGAGCGCAGCCGACGGCTTCGCGCCGTCGGTGCCCGTCGGTCGCGAGCGCTTCGTGTGGTTCCTGCGGAACGTCGCACTCATCGCCGAAGAGCCGGAAGAGCTCGTGCGCGCGGCCCTGCAGGACTACCGCCGCGCGGTGCTCGCCGAGGTCGTCACGAAGAACCGATTCCGCGACGTGCCGACCGACCCGATCGCGTCGACGATCGAGGCGCAGGTCGAGCGCCAGGCGCAGCAGGAGGCCGAGGTACGTGCGTTCTCCGAGAGCGAGGGTCTGCTGTCGCAGCCCGTGACGCTCCGCCGCTACCACGTGGCCGCGACACCCGCCTATCTCGACCCCGTGCGCTTCCTCGGCGTCACCGACGACCTCACCGACGAAGACCGTCTCGGCACCGACAGCGTCTCGTACATGCCCGACCCCCGCCCCGACCTGCCGTACTTCTACGCGGCGAACGCGCGCGACCCGCGGCTCGGCATCATCCACGAGGGGGCGCACTACAAGCAGCTCGCGCTCTCGTGGGCGAACCCCGACCCCGTGCGGCGCCGCTACGTCGACTCGGTCGCCAACGAGGGCATCGCGTTCTACAACGAAGAGCTCATGCTGCTCGCCGGCCTTTTCGACGACGCCCCGCACTCGCAGGAGGTCGTGCACAACTTCAACCGCCTGCGGAGCCTCCGCGTCGTCGTCGACGTGAGCCTCGCGACGGGCGCGTTCAGCCTCGAGGAGGCCGTCGACTTCTTCGTGCGACTCGTCCCGATGGACGTCGAGACCGCCCGTGAGGAGTGCGCCATGTACCTCGCGACACCCGGCCTCGCGATGTCGTACCACGTCGGCAAGCAGCAGTTCCTGCGGCTCGTGACCGACGCCGTCGTCGCGCGGGGGGCCGACTTCTCGCTCCGCGAGCTGCACGACCGCGTCTGGACGAACGGCAACCTGCCCTTCTCGCTGCACCGGTGGGAGATCCTCGGCGATCGCGCCGACGTCGACCTCGTGGATGCCGCGAGCGGACCGATCCCGGCCGCCCGATGAACACCGTGCGGGCGAGCGGAATCCACGGCGGAGGCATCCACGCGGGCCGCGCGGCGATCGTCACGGGCGCCGGCAGCGGCATCGGCCGGGCGACCGCGCTCCTCCTCGCCGAGCGCGGCGCGAGCGTCGTCGTCGCCGACCTCGACGCCGCGGCGGCCGAAACCGTCGTCGCCGAGATCACGGCCGCGGGAGGCGATGCGCGAGCGATCATCGTCGACATGGCCGACCCGGCGTCGGTGGCAGCGCTCGGCGTCGAGGCCGCCGAGTGGGCGGGCACGATCGACATCCTCGTCAACAACGCGGGCATCGCGATCGCGCGTCCGCTCGGCGAGTACACCGTCGACGAGTGGGATCTGCAGCTCGCCGTGAACCTGCGCGGGCCGCTCCTCGCGATGCAGGCCGTGCTGCCGGGCATGCGTGCCGTGGGCGAGGGCTGGATCGTGAACGTCGCGTCGACGTCGGCGTTCGTGTCGTCGACGCAGCCCGTCGCCGCGTACGACGTCTCGAAGGCCGGCATCCGTCAGCTGACCGTCTCGGCCGCCGCCGAGCTCGCGGGCGAGGGCATCCACGTCAACGCCGTCGCTCCCGGAACGATCGCGACGACGCTCACGCGCGACCTGCTCGATTCGCCCGAGAAGCTCGCGGGCGCCGAGGCGAAGATCCCGGCCCTACGGCTCGGCGAGCCGGAGGACGTCGCGGGCGCGATCAGCTTCCTGTGCTCGCCCGCCGCCGACTACGTGCACGGCCACACCCTCGTCGTCGACGGAGGCTGGCTCCTCCGCTGAGCCCCCCACCTGCCCTCCCGCGCGCCCCCCTTAAGAAGTCTCGGCGTCACGAATGTGCTGTTCAGGACTCCTGAACAGCACATTCGTGACGCCGAGACGGGGGTCGGGCCGGGGGTGACCGAGGGGAGAGAGGGGAGGGCGGGATGACGGGCTGGGCGTCAGCGGGCGGTGTAGCCGCCGTCGATGGGGAGGGCGACGCCCGTGACCCACGCCGACTCGTCCGAGGCCAGGTAGAGCACGCCGTACGCGACCTCGATCGGCCGGCCGAGACGCCGGATCGACTGGTTCGCCGTCATCATCGCCTCGTACGCCGGCAGGCCGCCGTCGAACTCCGCGGCGATGCCCTCGACGAGCGGCGTGAGCACCGTGCTCGGGTGCACCGAGTTCACGCGGATCCCGTAGCGTCCGTACGTCGCGGCATCCTGGCGGGTCTGCATCGTGACCGCGCCCTTGGCGACGTGGTACGGCGTGAACTCGTCGTTGCCGACGAGACCGTAGATCGACGAGAAGTTCACGATCGACCCGCCGCCGCGCTCGATGAGGTGCGGCACGACGTGCTTCGTCGCGAAGAACACGCCCTTCACGTCGACGGCGAAGAGCGCGTCCCACTCCGCCTCGGTCACCTCGTGCGTCGGCTTGTCGACGCCGATGATGCCCGCGCAGTTCACGAGGATGTCGAGGCCGCCGAAGTCGCGCGCGGCGGCCTCGACGACCGCCGCGACGCTCTCCTCCTGCGAGACGTCCATGCGGTGGAACCGCGCCGAGCCGCCGGCCGCCGTGATGGCGTCGGCGACCTCCCGGCCGCGCTCCTCGTCGAAGTCGGTGACCGCCACACGGGCACCCTCCGCGGCGAAGAGCTCGGCCGTCGCGCGCCCCATGCCGGAGGCCGCTCCCGTGATGATCGCGACTTTGCCGTCGAGCCGACCCATCGTCATCCCCCTCAGGCCGTCGCCGGCTCAGTGGCGCGGTCGCTCGCGAGGAACGACGCGTAGCCCGACTCCTCGACGTCGCGGCAGTGCTGCTGGTAGACCTGGCCGCCGCCCATGTAGACCTGGAACTCCTCGGGCTTGCCCGGCACGTTCTCGCCGAGGAACCACGCCTTGGCCTTCTTGCCCTCGGTGTACATGACCGTCATACGTCCCGTGCGTTCGGTCTCCTGTCGCCACCACTCCTCCGACTCGGGCGTCGCCTCGAAGCGTTCGACGCCGTTCTCCTCGGCCCACTTGAGCGCCCGCTGCAGCCACTGCGCGCCGAGCTGGATCGGCACGATGAGGTTCGAGTACGGCGTCTGCGGCCCGAGCGACATGAAGAAGTTCGGGAAGCCGTGGGCGTTGATGCCGAGGTTCGAGCGCAGGCCCTCCTCGTTCCACTTGTCGCGCAGCGTGATGCCGCCGCGGCCCGTGATGTCGATGTTCGTGAGCGTGCCCGTCATGGCGTCGAAGCCCGTCGCGAAGATGATGACGTCGAGCTCGTACTCGGTGTCGCCGACGCGGATGCCGGTCGGGGTGATCTCCTCGATCGCATCCTCGCTCGTGTCGATGAGGTGCACGTGCTCGAGGTTGAAGGTGTTGTAGTACCCGTGGCCCGTCGGCACGCGCTTGCCGTTGAACGAGTAGGTGCGGGGCGAGAGCAGTTCGGCGGTCGCCGGATCCTTCACGATCTCGCGGATCTTCGAGCGGATGAACTCGGAGGCCAGCTCGCTCGCCTCGTGGTTCGTCGCGAGGTCGGTGAAGCACTCGTTCGCGAAGTGGAAGCCGCCCTCGTTCCACTTGCTCTCGAAGATGCGCTGACGTTCCTCGGGCGACACCTCGAGGGCACTGTGCTCGGCGGGCTCCATGGCGACGCCGAAGGGGTGGTTCGCGGCCTTCTCGTAGACGGCGTCGTAGTTCTCGCGCAGCCACGCCATCTCTTCGTCGGAGACCTTGTCGTTGTTCGTCTCGACGACGAAGTTCGGGGTGCGCTGGAAGACGAAGAACTCGCCCACCTCGGGCGCGATGGTCGGCACGAGCTGGATGCCGGACGCGCCGAGACCGATGAGGCCGACGCGCTTGCCCGTGAGGTCGACGCCCGAACGCGGCCAGTGCGCCGTGTGGTACTTCTCGCCCTGGAACGTGTCGATACCGGGCACGTCGGGGTAGATCGCCTGCGAGAGCACGCCCATGCCGCTGATGAGGTACTTCGTCGTGAGCGACGAGCCGTCGGCGAAGTTCACCGTCCAGCGGTTCGCGTCCTCGTCGTAGACGGCCGAGTCGACGCGCGCGTTGAGACGGATGTCGCGGCGGAGGTCGAGCCGGTCGGCCACGAAGTTCAGGTAGGCGAGCACTTCATCGCCGGCGGGGTAGCGCTGGGTCCAGGTCCACTCCTCGCGCACCTCCTTCGAGAACGAGAACGAGTAGTAGCTGTACTCGCTGTCGGTGCGGACGCCCGGGTAGCGGTTCACCCACCAGGTGCCGCCGAGTCCGTCTTCGCCGTCGACGACGAGGGTGTTGAGGCCGATCTCGCGGAGGTGGTGCAGGATCGCGAGGCCCGAGAAGCCGGCGCCGATGACGATGGCGTCGTAGTCGCGTGTGGTGTCGGTGGTCATGAGTGGTCCTTTCAGGCAGACGCAGAAGTGGTGGAGGTTCGGCCCGCGCGGTACCAGGCGGCGATCGTGTCGATCGCGTCGTCGGCGGCGGGAAGGATGCCCGCTTGCAGCGGGAAGACGTGCTGGTGGCCGTGCGCGACGTCGAACGTGACGTCGACCCCGGCGGAGCGGGCGCGTTCGTCGAGGCGCACGGCGTCGGCGTAGAGCGACTCGGCGTCGGAGGCCGTGATGTAGAGGCGCGGGAACCCCGAGAAGTCGGCGTAGAGCGGGTTCGCGAGCGGGTCGGTCGCACTCGCACCGCCCGAGAGGTAACGGTCGATGTTGCCCTGCAGTCCCTCGCGCGCGATGAGGAAGTCGGTCGCGTCGTTCGTCTCGATCGTCTCGCCCGAGTTCTCCATGTCGACCCACGGCGAGATCGTGATGACCTGCGCCGCGTGGTCCTCCCCGCGGTCGATCTGACGGAGCGTCGTCGCGATCGCGATGCTCGCCCCGGCCGAGTCGCCGACGGGCGTGATGTCGCGGGGGGCGATACCGCTCGCGACGAGCGCGGCGAAGACGGATGACGCGTCGTCGAGCTGCGCGGGGAACGGGTGCTCCGGGGCGAGACGGAAGTCGGCGACGAACGCATCGGCGCCGCACGCCTTCGCGAGGTGACCGGCCATCTTGCGGTGGCTCGCCGACGAGCCGAGGGCGAAGCCGCCGCCGTGCAGCACGAGCAGCACCTGCGTCGGGTCGGCGTCGAGCGGATGCACGAGGATGCCGGGCACGCCGCCGATCTCGGTCGATCGGTACGTCACTCCCTCGGGCTCGGCCGTCGCCCGCTGCCAGTCCTCGAAGACCCAGCGCATGAGCGGGAGGGACATCTCGGGGTGGGCGGCGAACTCGACGGTCCACTCAGCGTAGATCTGGCCGAGGGGGTCGGTCGGTCCATGGTGTGACATGCGTGCTCCTCTTCATCGTGGACGGCATGGGCGCTTCCGTCTCAGGATCGCTCCGCGGGGGAGCCGTGCGGAGGGGCTGTCGCACAATGACACACCGCTGTCTCAGGGTGAGCCGATCGCCCGGCTGGGCGAGCCGAAGACTGTGAGGAACACCTGGCTCGGACTCGGTGCACGCCTCCACGAGAGCGACGGTGCCGATCCTCCTCGATGAAGAGAAAGCAGGACATTCACATGCTCACCACCCGGAAGACGTTCGGGGCCGTGCTGGCCACCGCCGCGCTCTTCGCCCTCACAGCCTGTTCGACGGGGTCGCTCTCGAGCGATGCCCCGGCCGCGGAGTCCGGCTCGGAGGCGAGCGGCGACATCACGGTCGGAACGGTCGGCGTCCAGGCCGACATCCAAGACATCTCCGCGTTCTGCGGCGACGAGGACATCACGGTCGCTCTCGCCGACGGCTTCGGCGGCAACTCGTGGCGCAAGATCACCCGCGCCCTCTTCGAGGCCGAGGCCGCGAAGTGCCCGAACATCACGAAGGTGCTCTACACCGACGCGCAGGGCGACACCCAGAAGGCCATCTCCGACATCAACTCGCTCGTCGCCCAGGGCGTCGACGTCATCGTGACGTTCGTCGACGGCGGCGAGGCGCTGCTGCCGACGATCCAGAAGGCGACCGAGGCCGGCGTCTCGGTCGTGCCGTTCGTCGGTTCGCCCGGCGGCGAGCCCGGCGTCGACTACGTCGACTTCGTCTCGGAGGACATCGCGACCTACGGCAAGAACCTCGCCGAGTGGACGATCGAGACGATGGGCGGAGAGGGCAACCTCGTCATGCTCGGCGGCATCGCGGGCAACTCGTACTCGCAGGCCGTCTACGACGGCGTCATGTCGGCCGTCGAGGCGAACCCGGGCATCACGCTCCTCAACGAGGACGGCCCGGTCGCGACCGACTGGGAGCCCGGCAAGACGCAGCAGGTCGTCGCGGGTCTCATCACGAAGTACGGAGACATCGACGGCATCGTCGCCGACTACGGCGGAGGTTCCGTCGGCGGCATCCGAGCCTTCGAAGCGGCGGGCAAGCCCCTGCCGGTCTGGTCGGCCAACGACTCGAACGAGTTCGCGTGCCTCTGGTACGAGTACAAGGACGCCCAGCCGACGTACCAGATCGCGACCGAGTCGTCGCGCAACTGGGTCGTCGTGGCCGCCCTGCACAAGGGCCTCGCCGCGACGAACGGCCTGCCGAACGACGAGCCGTCGACGTACAACCTCGAGATCATCGAGGACTCGACCGACCCCGACAAGATGCCCACGTGCGAGCCCGACCTGCCCGCCGACGCCATCCTGTCGTCCGGCCTGACGGTCGACCAGCTCACCGAACTGTTCAAGTGATCCACCGGTGCCGGGCCCGATCGGCCCGGCACCGCCTCTCATCAACGCCCCACAGAAGCGGAGTACCGAAACCATGAATCGACTCGACGGAAAAGTCGCCATCGTCACCGGCGCCGGGCGCGGCATCGGCCGTGCCATCGCGGAGACCTTCGCCCGTGAGGGCGCCGTCACGATCGCGACCGGCCGTGCCGCCGAGGACGCCTCGTTCGGCGACATCGACTACCGCACCCTCGACGTCGCGAAGGAGGCCGACTGGAAGCGCGTCGTCGCCGAGGTCGTCGACCAGTACGGCCACATCGACGTGCTCGTCAACAACGCCGGCATCATCGCGTACGAGACCCTCCACGAGCTCACCGTCGAGGACTGGAACACGGTCGTCGCGACGAACCAGACCGGCACGTGGCTCGGCATGCGCGAGGTCATCCCGCACATGATCGCCCAGGGCGGCGGCTCGATCATCAACATCTCGTCGATCTGGGGTTCGGTCGCCGTCGCCGGTGCGCACGCCTACCACGCGACGAAGGGCGCCGTGCGGAACATGTCGAAGAGCGCCGCCATCACCTACGCGAAGGAGAACGTGCGCGTGAACTCGGTGCACCCGGGCTTCATCGTCACGCCGCTCACCGACGCGCAGGCGCCCGAGATCAACGAGTTCGTCGTCTCGCAGACCCCCATGGGTCGCGCGGGCCAGCCGAGCGAGATCGCCAACGGCATCCTCTTCCTCGCCTCCGACGAGGCGAGCTTCGTCACCGGTTCCGAGCTCGTCATCGACGGCGGATACCTCGCCCAGTAACGGGCACCTCTCACCCCCAGGAGTCACCGTGACCGACATCCCCCGCACGACGACCGAGCTCGACCGCGAGCCCGAGGCGCCGAGCACCCCCGCGGGCGAGCGCCTGCGCCTCGACGGAATCGACAAGTGGTTCCCCGGGGTGCGCGCGCTCGCCGAGGTCACCCTCGACGTGCGCGCCGGTGAGGTGCACGCGCTCGTCGGCGAGAACGGCGCCGGCAAGTCGACGCTCATGGCGGTCGCCTCGGGCGCCCTCGCCGCCGACGCGGGCACGGTGTCGATCGACGGTCACGTGCTCTCGGGGGCCGATCCCGACGAGGCGCGCGAGCACGGGCTCGGCATCGTCCGTCAGGACCCGGCGCTCCTGCCCGATCTGACCGTGGCCGAGAACATGGCCGTCGGCGTGGGCTATCGCCGCGTCGGCGGTCTCGGCCGGGCGGTCGCGTGGGCGCAGGCGAGGCTCGACCCGTGGGAGATGGGCATCGACGCCCGCACGCGGGTCTCCGAGCTCTCGGTCGAGCAGCGCTTCATCGTCGAGATCGCGAAGGCCCTCGCGCTCGAACCGACCGTGCTCATCCTCGACGAGCCGACCGAGCACCTGAGCCTCGAGGAGGTGCAGCGGCTCTTCCGCACGGTGCGCGCCCTCGCGGCCGCGGGCACGGCGATCGTCTACATCTCGCACCGCATCCCCGAGGTCAAGCAGATCGCCGATCGCATCACCGTCCTCCGCGACGGCCGGGTGCGCGGTACGTTCGCAGCGGATGACGTCGACGAGGCTCAGATCATCGAGCGCGTCATCGGCCGCACGCTCGACGCCGTCTTCCCCGACAAGCCGGGCACCGCGACGGGCGACGACCGTCTCGTCGTGCGCGGGCTCGACGGCGACGCGTTCCACGACATCGACCTCACGGTGCGCGCGGGCGAGATCGTCGGCCTCGCGGGCGTGCAGGGCAACGGGCAGGCGGCGCTCATCCGGGCGCTCGCGGGCCTCGAGTCGGTCTCGGGCGACATCACGGTCGCGGGTCGACGCGTGCGGTCGGGCTCGGCCGCCGCGGCCGCGGCCGGCATCGTCTACGTGCCGGCCGACCGTCACGGCGAGGGCATCTTCCCGCCGCTGAGCGTCGCCGAGAATATCTCATCGGCGACGCTGCCCGCCGTGTCGACGGCGGGTCTCGTGAGCGAGCGCCGCGTGCTCGCCCGTGCCGCCGAGCAGATCCGCGCGCTCCGCATCAAGACGCCGAGCGCGCACACCCCGATCGCCTCGCTCTCGGGCGGCAACCAGCAGAAGGCCGTGCTCGCCCGCACGCTCCTCGCCGAACCGCGCGTGCTGCTCGCCGAGGAGCCCACGCAGGGCGTCGACGCGGGAGCGCGCGTCGACATCTACCGGATCCTCCGGGATGCGGCGGATGCCGGTGCGGCCGTCGTCATCCTCTCGTCCGACGGCGTCGAGCTCGAGGGCCTCTGCGATCGCGTGCTCATCATGTCGCGCGGCGAGGTCGTGCAGGAGCTCGAGGGCGACGAGATCTCGGAGGCGGCGATCACCCGCGCGGCGCTCACCGCGACGACGGTGCGGGCGCGCGAGAGCGAGCACTCGGAGCGGGGCCTGAGGTTCCGCCGGTGGCTGCGCGGCGATCAGTCGCCCGCCGTCGTGCTCGGCGCGGTCTTCCTCGCCCTCGGCATGCTCGTGTCGGTCGCGAACCCCGCCTACCTGTCGGCCTTCAACATCAACAATCTGCTCTTCATGGTCGCCCCGCTGCTCTTCGTCGGCGCCGCCCAGCAAGTCGTCGTCATGGGCTCGGGCTTCGATCTCTCGGTCGGGCCGCTCATGGGCCTTCTCGTCGTGCTCGCGTCGTACTGGATCGTCGACGGCGGCAACCTCTACGTCGGCCTCGGGCTCATGCTCGCGGGCGCCGTCGGGGTGGGGGTCGTGAACGGCTTCCTCGTCACGCGCTTCGCGATCAATCCCGTCGTCGTGACGCTCGCGATGTACATGGCGCTGCAGGGCATCTACCTGAGCCTCCGCTCGACGCCCGGCGGCGTCATCTTCGGCGGCGTCGCCGACCTCGTGCAGGCGCGCGTCGGCATCGTGCCCGTCGCGACCATCGCGGCGCTCGTCGTCGTGATCGGCCTCGAGGTCGCCCTCCGCCGCACGCGCTGGGGCATCGAGCTGCGCGGCGTCGGCTCGCGCGCCGATGCTGCTGCCCGACTCGGCATCCGCGTCGGCCGGGTGCGTTTCTTCTCGTACGTGTCGTGCTCGCTGCTCGTGCTGCCCGCGGGCGTCATCATGATGGCCCAGATCGGCATCGGCGACGGTCGCCCGTCGCTCTCGTACACGCTCGCTTCGGTCACCGTCGTCGTGCTCGCGGGTGCGAGCATCTTCGGCGGCCGTGGCTCCTTCATCGGAGTGCTCGCTGCGGCGTTCCTCGTGCAGCAGGTGCTCAACGTCTCGCCGTTCCTCGGCCTCTCGCAGGCGTGGTCGTACTGGCTCCCCGGGCTCATCACGCTCGCGGCGGCCGTGCTCTACGCGCTCCTCCGCAGCACCGGCCGTCGTCGCCGTGCCGCATCCCGTCCCGCCGCCATCGCAGGGAGCCCCGCATGACCCTCACGCAGGAGACCGTCTCCGCCCCACCGGCACCGACCCCGCCGAACGCCGCCGTCGAGTTCTGGCGCCGGTCGCTCTCGGGCAGCTGGGTCGGCATCACCGTCGCCACGCTCGCGCTCTTCGCGGTGAGCCCGATCATCGCGCCGGGCAGCCTCGACGCGGCACCGCTCCTCTCGATGCTGCCGTTCGCCGCCGTGCTCGCGATCGTCGCCGCGGGGCAGACCCTCGTCGTGCAGCAGCGCGGCCTCGACCTCTCGGTGCCCGGCATGATCGCCCTCGCGGCGGTGCTCGTCACGGCCCTGCCGCAGTCGTACGGCTGGCCGCTGTGGGCCGCGGTCATCGCGGGCATCGTGGCGCCGGGCGCCGTGGGTCTCGTCAACGGCCTGCTCGTCGCCCGCCTCGGCGTCATGCCGCTCGTCGCGACGCTCGGAATGAACGCCGTGCTCCTCGGCACGGTGTTCTTCATCGCCGACGGCACTCCGTCCGGCGCCGCCGATGCGCTCAACCGCTTCGCGTTGGCGCGCACCATCGGCATCCCGAACACCCTGCTCATCGCGATCGTCGTGGTCGTCATCGCGGGCATCGTGACGCAGCGCTCGATCGTCGGTCGCCGCCTCACGGGGGTCGGCGTGAGCGAGCGGGCCGCCGCGGCCATCGGCGTGCGAGTGACGCAGTACAAGGTCTTCGCCTACGGCTTCGCGGGCCTCTGCTACGGCGCGGGCGGCGTGCTGCTCGCGGGCTACACGAAGACGCCGCCGCTCTTCCTCGGCGACTCGTACCTCCTGCCGACCGTCGCCGCCGTCGTGCTCGGCGGCACGGCGCTCACGGGCGGTCTCGCCTCCGTCGTCTCGACGGGCATCGCCGCGCTCTTCCTCACCCAGCTCGGGCAGCTGTTGCGCTCCGTCGGCTGGCAGGACGCCCTGCAGCTCATCGCCCAATCGGTCGTGCTCATCGGGGTCGTGCTGCTGCGCGAGTTCATCCCCGTGATCGCCCGCCGCCGCGCCGCGCGTCGAGCGGCGAGGGAGGCGGATCAGGCGGTGAGCCGATAGGCCTTCATCTTGCGGTAGACCGTCGCGCGCGAGAGGCCGAGGATCTCGGCGGCCTTCGAGCGGTTTCCGTGGGCCTCCTGCAGGGCGCGCTGAATGGCTTCGAGCTCGGCGCGTTCGATCATCGAGAGCATGCGCGTGCCGCGGAGGGCGGCGGGCAGGTCGCCCGGGTGCACGGCGCCGCGCTTGCCCGAGATGACGAGCTGCTCGATGACGCCGCGCAGCTCGGTGACGTTGCCGGGCCAGCGGTAGGTGCGCACGATCTCGGACGCCTCGGGGGTGAGCTCGAGCGCCGCGCCCGGAGCGAGCGTCTCGGCGAAGGTCTGCCAGAGCAGGGGGATGTCGGCCGAACGCTCACGCAGCGGCGGTACCCACAGGGTCGGCATGCCGATACGGCCGCCGAGGGCTTCGGCGTCGGCCGCCGACGTCGTCGACATCGTGAGGAGCACGGCGCCGCGGCCGGGCGTCGACTCGACGAGCGAGCGCACACCCGCGAGGGTCGGCGTGTCGAGCGTCTCGATGCCGCGGATGACGACGGGGGCCGAGGCGGCGATGCGTTCGGCGAGGCGCTGCAGCCACTTCCGGCTTCCCGAGATGTGGCGCTCCGCGGCATCCGTCACGAGGGCCGTGCGCACGGTGCTGCCGGGCCGGAAGGGCAGGCCGAGGGCGAGCGAGGTCTTGCCGGTGCCGGCCTCGCCGGCGATGACGAGCGGATGACGCAGCTCGCGGTGACGCGAGATCTGGTGCGCCGCGGCGAGCCACGTCGACGCGCGGCCGGCGAGCTGAGGCCGTGCGGGCCCGATGCTCGTCGTCGTCGTGCGGCGCTCGCGGTCGAGCGCGACGACGGCTCCCGCGCCGTGCCGGAGCGGCGTGATCGTCGCCTCGACGGTGCCGTTCGCGAGCTCGATCGAGAGGCGGCCGTCGCCGACCTGCTCGACGCACACCTGGCGCAGCAGGGCGAGGTCGGTCGGCGTCAGGCGGCTCGCGCGCTGGCTCTGCATGACGAGACCCTGCGGGCCGAACGCGACGACGGGGCCGGTGTGCGACTGCGACGCCTCGAGGAAGGCGCCGAGCATGATGCGCGACGAGGGCCGTTCGACGTCGAGCACCTGCTGCTCGAGCTGCATCGCGACCGAGTGGGTGAGGGGGCGGAGCAGCCCGCTCCGCTCCGAGAGGTCGCTCGAGATCGTGACGACGGCGAGGAGCTTGCCGGTGAGCGGGTGCCGCACGGGCGATCCGGTGCAGACGGCGCCGCGGTAGAAGTCGGCGAAGTGCTCGGCGCCCGAGATCTGCACGCTCTCACCCGTCGCGGCCACCGTGCCGACGCCGTTCGTGCCGACGAGGTTCTCGGCGAGCACGGCTCCGCGCACGGTGCCGAGGCGATCGAGGTGGGCGAGGGCCGCGCGGTCGTGCGACCAGCGCTGCAGGATGCGCCCCTGCGCGTCGGCGAGCAGGAGGCCGAGGCCCGTGCCGTCGAGGTCGTCGGAGACGCGCGTGAGCGGTGCGTGGAACATGTCGAGGAGGTGGTGGTCGAGCACGGCCTCGTCGACGTGCGACACGTCGCGGACGTTCTCGGGCACGCCGATCGCATCGTGCGAGCGGCGCCAGGAGTCGAGGAGGTCGGGTCGCACGTTCGCGTGCGACGCCGCGGCGAGGAAGTCGGCTTTGACATCTTCGATACGCGCAGCGGGGAGGGATGAACCCACGGTGTGCTCCTTGCGTCGAACGGTCGGCGAGGTCGACGGCGCAGGCGTCTCTTCGTCGAGCGCGGGGAGGTGTTCGGGTCGATCCGCGAACGGATCGGTGTGTGCAGAATACCGTATTACGGTCGAGGTTGGTACTGCGATGCGCGAGCGTTATGCGCTCGCGTCGGCCGCCAGTCGGCGTTCGTACTCGACGATCGCGAGCTCGCCCGCGAGGCCGATGTGGTGTTCGCACGCGGCGCGCGCGGCCACCGGGTCGCGCTCCTCGGCGGCCGCCGCGACGATGACCCTGAGCTCCCGCATCGACGACGCCACGCGCTCGTCGTCGAGGAAGGCGTAGCGGCGGAAGATGCCGATGCGCGTGTGGATGCCGCGCAGGCTCGAGGCCAGCACGTCGTTGCCCGATCCGGCGAGGAGGAGGGCGTAGAAACGCTCCTTGGCGGCCTCGCGCGATTCGACCGTTCCGCGCAGGTAGCTCTCCTCCATCTCGATCATGTGGGCCCGCAACGACACGGCTTGCGCGTCGGTCGCGTTGAGGGCGAAGAGCTCGCCGAGGAGGCCTTCGAGCACGCGGCGCACCTCGTAGAGCGCGGCGATGTCGTGCCGCGAGAGCACCGTCACGATGGGCCCGCGGTTCGGGATGACGGTGATGAGGCTCTCGCTCTCGAGCTGCCGCAGGGTCTCGCGGACGACCGTGCGGGAGACCCCGTACGACTCGCACAGCGCCGACTCCGTCAGGCGCTCGCCGGGGGCCAGACGACCCTCGAGGATGTCCTCCCGGAGCAGTCGGAGCACCTGCTGTCGCAGCGGCGCCGCATGGCGTTCGATCTTCGTGTCCATCATGCTCCTGTCGGCACTGTCTCACTTCGATACAACCGGCCGAGCGAGGGCCAGGTGGTCGTACCGTAATACCAGATTATCCGATCGAGCCCACGAAGCGGTGGGCGGAAGGACAGCCCCGATGACGATGCTCGCGAGTTCCCCGGTGACGGCCGATCTACGAGGGCACCGTGTGCCCCTCGACCTCTACATCGACGGCGCCTGGCGTTCGGGCTCGATGGACTTCGGCGTCGTGAACCCGGCCACCGGCGCCGAGATCGCTCGCGTCGTCGACGGGGGAGCCTCCGACGCGCTCGATGCGCTCGACGCCGCCGACCGCGCGCAGGCCGCGTGGCGCGACGTCGCGCCCCGCGCTCGCGCCCGCCTCTTCGCCCGGGCGCACGCCCTGCTGCTCGAACGCGGCGAGGCGATCGCCGCGATCATGACCCTCGAGAGCGGCAAGCCGCTCGCCGAGGCGCGCGCCGAGTTCGCCCTCTCGGCCGACTTCTTCCTCTGGTACACGGAACAGATCGCGCACCTCCACGGCACCTACGCGAGTGGCTCGAACGGCGGCTACCGCATCGTCACGACGCACCAGCCCGTCGGCCCGAGCCTCCTCATCACGCCGTGGAACTTCCCACTGCTCATGATCGCCCGGAAGGCCGGAGCGGCGCTCGCCGCGGGCTGCACCGTCGTCGTGAAGTCGGCGAAGGAGACCCCGCTCACGTGCGCCCTCTTCGTCGAGACGCTCCACGATGCGGGCTTCCCGCCGGGTGTCGTCAACCTCGTGCACACGACGACGTCGGCCGACGTGTCATCCGCCGTCATGGCCGACTCGCGTCTGCGGAAGGTGAGCTTCACTGGCTCGACGGGGGTCGGAACGACCCTCCTCGGCCAGGCCGCGCCGGGCATCGTCAACGCGTCGATGGAGCTCGGCGGCGACGGCCCGTTCGTCGTGCTCGCCGACGCCGACGTCGAACTCGCCGCCCAGCAGGCCGTCGTCTGCAAGTTCCGGAACGCCGGTCAGGCGTGCGTCGCGGCGAACCGCATCATCGTGCACGAGTCGATCGCCGACGAGTTCACCGAGCGCTTCCTCGCCCTCACGCGCGAACTCACGGTCGGTGACGGGTTCACCGACGGCGTCGACGTCGGCCCGCTCATCTCCGAACGGCAGCGCGACACCGTCGCCCGGCTCGTCGCCGAGTTCACCGACGCGGGCGCCGAGCTGCTCGCCGGCGGCGGCAAGGTCGCGGGCGACGGGTTCTTCTTCGAGCCCACCGTCTTCCGCGTCGACACCGAGATCGGCGACCTCTGCAACCGCGAACTCTTCGCCCCCATCGCGACGATCTACCGCGTCGGGTCGACGGCCGAGGCGCTCGCCTTCGCGAACGACACGACCTACGGTCTCGCCGCGTACGTCTTCACGCGCGATCTCTCGCGGGCGATCGCCGTCGCCGAGCGACTCGAGTTCGGCATGGTCGGCATCAACCGCGGCATCATGGCCGACCCGGCCGCGGCCTTCGGTGGCATCAAGTCGTCGGGCCTCGGGCGCGAGGGCGGTCACGACGGCATCTCGGAGTTCCTCGAACCGCGATACCTCGCGATCACCGTCGACGAGAGCGCGGGGCTCGCCTCGTGAGCGCCGTCGCCCGCACGCTTCCGGCACCCGTGCGCACCGAGAACGACCTCGGGCTCGGCCTCCTCCGCCAGCCCGGCACGGTGCTCTTCGGCCCGGGCCAGCGCCGACAGGTCGCGGCGATCGTCGCCGGGCTCGGTCCCCGCACCCTCGTCGTGACCGACGCACGGATGTCGGAGAGCGAGCCGTTCCGCGAGATCGTCGACGGCATCGAGGCGGCAGGAGTCGCCGTCGAGGTGTACGCCGAGACCGAGCCCGACCTGCCGCGCGAGAACATCGTCGACGTCGTGTCGCGCTTCGGCGGCGCTCAGCTCGACTCGATCGTCGGCATCGGGGGAGGCTCGTGCCTCGACCTCGCCAAGGTCGTCGCCGTCGTGCTCGCCCACGACACCGACGTGCGCGACTTCTACGGGCAGTTCCTCGTGCCCGGGCCGGGCGTCCCCGTCGTCACGGTTCCGACGACGGGCGGCACGGGCGCCGAGGTCACGTGCATCTCGGTCGTCTACGACAGCGAGCGCGGCATGAAGGTCGGCGTCGCAAGCCCGCACCTGCAGGCGACGGCCGCCGTCATCGACCCCGAGCTCACGCTCACGTGCCCGCCCGGTCTCACCGCGGCGACGGGTGCCGACGCCTTCTCGCACCTCATCGAGTCGTTCACCGATCGCGCCAAGAACCCGTCATCCGCCGAGATCGCCGGCACGCTCTATGTCGGCAAGAACGTGCTCACCGACGTCTACTGCCGCACCGGCATCCAGTTGCTCGGCACCTCGCTCGAGCGCATCGCCCTGCGCCCCGACGATCTCGAGGCGCGCTCCGACACGATGTTCGCGGCGTATTGCGCGGGCATGTCGATCAACACGGCGGGAACGGCGGGGGTGCACGCGATCCAGTCGCCGATCGGTGCTCTCACGCACACACCGCACGGCTTCGGCGTGAGCGCCCTGCTGCCCGCCGTCATGCGCTTCAACCTGCCCGCTCGTGTGCCCGAGTTCGCCGAGATCGGGCGACTGCTCGGGGCGGCCGACCCGACCCGCCCCGAGATCGAGCAGGCCCACGCCGGCATCCTCCGCATCGAGGAGATCCTCGCGGCGCTCGGTGCCCCGCTCGACCTCAAGACCCTCGGGCTCTCGCCGAGCGACTTCGAGTTCGTCGCCGACCAGGCGCTGCTCGCGGTGCGGTTGACGGCGAACAACCCGCGCGAGCTGACGCGGGAGGCGATCCTCGAGATCCTCGAGCGCGGTTACGCCGACGACCGGTCGTGGTGGTCGGAGTGACGGATGCCGCGGGCGATGCTCGCCCGGTGGCGATCGTCGGCGCCGGGTCGATCGGTGTCGCCTTCGCGGTGCTGTTCGCGCGGGCCGGCCGTGCCGTTCGCCTGATCGACCCCGTCGACGGCGCGCTCGACCGGGCCGCGGTCGACGTCGCCGAACGTCTCGCTCTCCTCGACGAGCACGGGCTCCTCGCCGAGAGCATCGCCGTCGTAACCGCTCGAATCGGTTTCACGGCCGACCTGGCCGCAGGCGTCGCGGGAGCCGTGCTCGTGCAGGAGTGCGCCCCCGAACGCCTCGACCTGAAGCGCGACCTCGTCGCCCGGATCGGCGAGGCGGCCGACGCCGACGCCGTCATCGCGAGTTCGAGCTCGGCGATCGTGCCGAGTGCGATCGCCGCCGAGCTTCCTTCGTCGATCGCCGATCGCGTGATCGTCGGTCACCCGGGCAACCCGCCGTACCTGCTGCCCGTCATCGAGGTCGTGCCGACGCCCGCCACGCGTGCCGAAGCCGTCGATCTCGCCGTCGACGTCTACCGGTCGGCGGGCCTTCGCACCGTGCTCGTGCGGCGCGAGGTCGAGGGCTTCGTCTTCAACCGGCTGCAGGGCGCACTGCTGCGCGAGGCGTACTGCCTCGTGCGCGACGGCGTGGCGTCGGCGGATGACGTCGACGAGGTCGTCCGCAGCGGGCTCGGTCTGCGCTGGAGCTTCATGGGCCCGTTCGAGACCGTCGACCTCAACACGCGCGGGGGCATCGCGGCGCACGCCGAACGCATGGGCCCCGCCTACGAACGCATGGGAGCCGAGCGCGGGCAGCGCGACTCGTGGACGCCCGACCTCGTGGCCCGTGTGGTGGCCGAGCGACGCGACATCCTGCCCCTCGACGAGTGGAACGAGCGCGTGCGCTGGCGCGACGAACAACTACTCAGGCTGCAGGCCCTCCGCCACGAGACGGCCGCCCCGGCCGGAAAGGAAGCGACATGACCGACTACTTCGAGCGCGACGATGCGCGCTACACGAAGGTCTACAAGAAGCACACGCCCGACATCCTCGCGGCGTTCGGAGCGTTCGACGACGCCGTGTTCGCGCCCGAGGGGCGGGAGATCCCGCTCAAGTACCGCGAACTCATGGCGCTCGCCGTGGGCCTCACGACGCAGTGCGCGTACTGCATCGACTTCCACACCGAGGCGTGCGTGAAGGCGGGAGCGAGCGACGCCGAGATCGCCGAGGCGGCCTGGGTCGCGACGGCGATCCGCGCGGGCGGCGGCTACGCCCACGGCCGCCTCGCCTTCAAGCTCACCGAGCAGCACCGCCACTGACCTCCCCTCCTACTCTTCGCCCCTTTCCCGTCTCGGCGTCCCTCTTCCGTCTCGGCGTCACGAATGTGCTGTTCAGGACGCCTGAACAGCACATTCGTGACGCCGAGACCCGGGGTGGGGAGGGTTGTCGGGGTGTGTGGGCGGGGCTAGCCTCGTCGCAGGTCGCCGAGGGTGCGACGCGGGAGGCTCGCATGGGCTCACTCATCTACTCCATGATCACGTCGCTCGACGGGTACGCGATCGGCCCCGACGGAAGCTCGGAGTTCCTCGACGTCGACCAGGAGGCGCACGACTTCTTCGCCCAGCAGATGACCTCGTTCGGCACCTTCCTCTACGGCCGCCGCATGTACGAGACCATGCTGTTCTGGGAGACCGCGCACCTCGATCCCGACTACCCGCCGTTCATCGCCGACTTCGCCCGGGCATGGCAGGCGATCGACAAGGTCGTGTATTCGAGAACCCTCGAGGATGTCGCGAGCGAACGCACCCGCATCGAGAGGTCGTTCGAGCCCGAGGAGGTGCGCGCATTCGTGACCGCATCCGATCTCGACGTCACGATCGATGGGCCGGAACTCGCCGCGCAGGCGATTCGCGCCGGAATCGTCGACGAGTTCCAGCCGATCGTCGGGCCGGTCGTCGCGGGCGGCGGCACCCCGTTCTTCCCGGCGGGCACGACCCTCGCGCTCGAATTGCTCAACGAGTACCGCTTCGCCTCGGGCGGGGTGTGGCTGCGTTATCGGCCGACGCGGACCTGACTACGACCCCGTGCGCTCGAGATCGCTCGAGATCGCGGCGGCCGTCTCGACGAGCGCGGGCACGAACTCGTCGCGCAGGCGCTCGAGCGTCGTCGTCGCCGTCGAGGTCGAGACGTTGATCGCCCCGACGACGGAGCCCGCGCGGCGGAGCGGCGCGGCGGCCGAGCGCAGCCCGACCTCGAGCTCCTGGTCGACGATGCACCAGCCCTGAGTGCCCGCGTCGGCGACGGCGCGTCGCACCGCGTCACGGTCGATCTGAGGGGAGTGCTCGATTGCGGCATCCGTCTCGGCGGGCGGAAGGGCGGCGAGCAGCACGCGCCCCATCGACGTCGTCACGGCGGGGAACCGCGTGCCGATCGTGATGCCGACGGCCATGATGCGCCGCACGGGAACGCGCGCGACGTAGACGATGTCGTCGCCGTCGAGCACCGAGGCCGACGTCGATTCGCCGAGCCTCTGTGAGAGGCGTTCGAGGTGCGGGCGCGCGACGTCGGGCAGCGAGAGCGCCGAGAGGTAGCTGAAGCCGAGGCGCAGCACGTGCGGGGTCAGCGAGAACAGTCGGCCGTCGGTCTGCATGTAGCCGAGGGTCGTGAGGGTGAGGAGGAAGCGCCGGGCACTCGCGCGCGTGAGGCCCGTCGCCTGCGCGACATCGCTCAGCGTCATCTCGGGCCGTTCGGCCGAGAACGCCGTGATGACGTCGAGACCGCGGGCGAGCGACTGGATGAACTCGCTGCTCGGCTCGGTCTGCACGGAGCCAGGCTACCGCTCGAGCACGACGGCGAGGCCCTGCCCGACGCCGATGCACACCGCGACGAGGGCGACGCCGCCGCCTCGGCGGGCGAGTTCGTGGGCGGCCCGCGCGATCACGCGGCCCCCCGAAGCGCCGAGCGGATGACCGATGGCGATCGCCCCTCCGTGAACATTGACGATCGACGGGTCGAGGTCGGGCCACGACCGCAGGCACGCGAGGCTCTGGGCGGCGAACGCCTCGTTCAACTCGACGAGGTCGACGTCGGCCCACGTGCGCCCGGCCCGAGCGAGCGCACGTTCGGCGGCCTCGACGGGGCCGAGGCCGAAGATGTCGGGGTCGAGTGCGGCGACGCCGCGACCCGTGATGCGCGCGAGCGGTTCGGCGGCGAGGCCCGCGCGCTCGCTGCCGATGAGCACCATCGACGCGCCGTCGTTGAGCGGTGACGCGTTGCCCGCGGTGATCGTGCCGTTCGGCCGGAACGCGGGGCGGAGACCGGCGAGCGCTTGCATCGACGTATCGGCGCGCACGCCCTCGTCGCGATCGAGGTCGACACCCGCGACGGGCACGATCTCATTGGCGAAGACGCCCTCGTTCCAGGCATCCGCCGCGCGTCGGTGGCTCCGCACCGCGAACTCGTCCTGCTCGTCACGCGTCAGTCCGAAGCGTTCGGCGAGGCGCTCGTTCGATTCGCCGAGCGAGATCGTCCAGTCCTTCGGCATCCGTTCGTTGACGAGGCGCCAGCCGAGGGTCGTCGAATGCAGGGTCTCGTTGCCCGCCGGGAACCCGCGCGTCGGCTTCGCGAGCACCCAGGGCGCCCGGCTCATCGACTCGACGCCGCCCGCGACGACGAGGTCGGCATCGCCCGATTCGACGGCGCGCGCCGCCCCGATGACGGCCTCGAGGCTCGACCCGCAGAGGCGGTTGACGGTGACACCCGGCACGGATGTCGGCAGGCCCGCCAGAAGAACGGCCATGCGTGCGACGTCGCGATTGTCTTCGCCCGCCTGGTTCGCGCACCCGAGCACGACGTCGTCGATGCGCGCGGGATCGAGGTCGGGGTGGCGCTCGAGCAGCGCGGAGAGCGTGCCCGCGGCGAGGTCGTCGGGGCGCACCTCGGCGAGGGCTTTGCCGTAGCGACCGAAGGGCGTGCGGACGGCGTCGTAGACGTAGGCGGCGGTCATCGGTTCTCCTCGGAGGTCGTGTCGGCGGCGCTCGTCGCATCGCTCAGTCGGAGGCCGGTCAGCTCGGCGAGCGAGTCGACGGTCGCGTCGCCGAACAGTTCGGTGACCGCGAAGCCGTCGGCGGTCACGTCGAAGATCGCCCGGTCGGTGTAGACGCGGGCGACGCACGCGCGGCCCGTGAGCGGATAGCTGCACGCCGCGACGAGCTTCGACGTGCCGTCGCGGGTCAGCAGATCGGTCATGACGAAGACCTGCTTGGCGCCGATCGCGAGATCCATCGCGCCGCCGACCGCGGGGATCGCGTCGTCGCCGCCCGTGTGCCAGTTCGCGAGGTCGCCGGTCTCCGAGACCTGGAAGGCGCCGAGCACGCAGATGTCGAGGTGCCCGCCGCGCATCATGCCGAACGAGTCGGCGTGGTGGAAGTACGCGGCCCCGGGCAGCTCGGTCACGGGTTGTTTGCCGGCGTTGATGAGGTCGGGATCGACGTGGTCGGCATCGGGCTCGGGGCCCATGCCGAGCATGCCGTTCTCGGTGTGCAGGATGACCTCGCGGTCGCCGAGATGATTGGCGACGAGGGTCGGTGCGCCGATGCCGAGATTGACGTATGCCCCGTCGGGAATGTCGGCGGCGATGCGGGCCGCGAGCTGGCCACGGTCGAGTCCGGTGCTCATGCCGCGCTCCCGTCGCGCAGCCATTCGCGGGTGCCGACGGCGACGACGTGATCGACGAAGATTCCCGGTGTGACGACCGTCTCGGGGTCGAGCGCGCCGACGTCGACGATCTCATCGACCTGAGCGATCGTCGTCGTCGCGGCGGCCGCCATGATCGGCCCGAAGTTGCGTGAGGTCTTGCGGTAGACGAGGTTGCCGAGGCGGTCGCCGCGGAGCGCGCTCACGAGGGCGACGTCGGCGGCGAGGGGAGTCTCGAAGAGGTACTCGTGCCCGTCGATCACGCGCGTCTCGCGGCCCTCGGCGAGCAGGGTGCCGACCCCCGTCGGTGTGTAGAAGCCGCCGATGCCGGCCCCGGCGGCACGAATCCGCTCGGCGAGGTTGCCCTGCGGAACGAGCTCGAGCTCGATCTCGCCGGCGCGGTACAGCCGGTCGAAGACCCACGAGTCCGACTGGCGCGGGAACGAGCAGACGATGCGCCGCACGCGCCCCGCATCGAGGAGGGCGGCGAGGCCCGTGTCGCCGTTGCCGGCGTTGTTGTTGACGACGGTGAGGTCGGTCGCGCCGTGGGCCAGCAGGGCGTCGATGAGTTCGACGGGCTGACCGGCGCGGCCGAAACCGCTGATCATGACGGTGTCGCCGTCGCGGATGCCGGCCACCGCCGTCTCGGTGTCTGCGCTGAGCTTCGAGATCATGTCACTCCATGTTCGCTATACGAACGTTCGTGCGCTCAGCGTACACCCGCCCACGTCATCCGTCACCCCGCTCGCGCGGCCGCGCACGCAATTCACCCGTCTCGGCGTCACGACACGCTGGGTAAGCGCGCGCATCCCAGCGTGTCGTGACGCCGAAACGAAAAGAAGCGAGCGTCAACGCAGGAGGGGGAAGGCGGCGGAGGGGGTCGGGAGAGCGGCGGCGGCGAGGGCGGATGCCACGGCCGGGGCCTCCTCGGCGACCATGCCGGCCGTCACGCGCACGTGGTCGGCGCCGCGCGCCGAGTCGCCCGCGACGAACGGCGCACCGGGCGCGACGCGGATGCCGGCGGCGGCGAGCTGCACGAGGGCCGACCGCTCGTCGGCGACGGGCAGCCACAGGTTGATGCCGTCGGCGCGCGGCAGTGTCACGCCGAACCCGGCGAGCGCGTCACGCAGCGACCGCTGGCGCGAGTCGTACTGGCGCCGCGCCTCGGCGACCTCGTCGAGCGACGATCCGTCGGTGAGCAGTTCGAAGAGGATGCCCTGGGTCATGCGACTCGTCCAGCCGGGGCCGAGCATGCGGCGCGCGACGACACGATCGACGAGGTGCCCCGGCCCGCCGAGGGCCGCGATGCGAAGATCGGGTCCGTGCGACTTCGAGAAGCTCTGCACGTGCAGCACGCGGTCGGGCAGCCAGCGCCCGAGGCTCACGTCGGGCGACGTCGAGATCGCGCCCGAGTGGTCGTCCTCGATGATCACGAGATCGTCGGCGTCGCGGCTCGTCGAGATGACACGCGCGAGCTCTTCGGCGCGTTCGGGCGTCATCGATGCGCCCGTCGGGTTCTGCGCGCGCGGCTGCAGCAGAAGCGCGGTCGGCTTCAGTCGCAGGGCGGCCTGCAGATCGCCGGGCAGGATGCCGTCGGCATCGAGCCCGACGGGAACGCGTTCGAGACCGAGCGTCTCAAGCAGGTCGAAGAACGGCGGGAACGCGGGCGACTCGACGATGACCCGGTCGCCGAAGCGCGCGACGGCTTCGAGGCTCCGGCTCACGGCATCCATCGCCCCATCGACGACCGTGAGCGATTCGGATGCCGCGGGCCAGCGCTCCTGCAGCACCCGACCGAGCTCGGGGAGCACGGGGGCCTCGTGGTAGCTCGTCGTCTCGGCGCGAGCCGAGACGCGACCGAGGGCGCGCGTGAGCGACGGGAGGAGCGACGGGTCGGGGGCGCCGCGCGAGAGGTCGAGACGCGCGGGTTCACCGTGCCCGGCGAGCCAGAGGGTGCGCGGCGGCAGCCATTCGCGGCGTTCGGCGCTCACGAAACTGCCCGCCCGTCCGCGGGAGGTGATGAGGCCTGCGCGCGACAGCGCCTGCCAGGACTGGCTGACGGTCGCGGGGCTCACGCCGAGTGCCGAGGCCGCTTCGCGGACGGTCGGCAGGCGGTCGCCGGGGGCGAGTTCGCCCGTCGAGATGAGGCGCGCCAGGTAGCCCGCGATCGCGTCGGGGCTTCTCTCGGTCAACTGCTCGAACATCGGCTCTCAGCCTTCCCGACTCTTGCCAACCCGACCCGATAGCAACAAGATGATTAACGCGTGTGTCACAGAGTGAAACAAAAAAGAAATGTTCACGCCGAACAATAACAGAACGGACGACGAAGTCCTGTTCGGCTCCCGCCGGTCGTGACGGCACCACCGCCACTGCCGGCCGCTGATCAAGACAGATCGAGTCAAGGAGGCACTAGGCATGGCAAACGAAGGTTCGAACATCGTCCGAGCGGCGATCACCCAGACGACCTGGACGGGCGACAAAGAGTCCATGATCGTGAAGCACGAGCAGTTCGCGCGGGATGCGAAGGAGCAGGGCGCGCAGATCATCTGCTTCCAGGAGCTGTTCTACGGCCCTTACTTCGGCATCACCGAAGACCCGAAGTACTACGACTACGCCGAACCGGCCGACGGCCCCATCGTGCAGCGCTTCGCCGCGCTTGCGAAGGAGCTCGACATGGTCATGGTGCTGCCGATCTATGAAGAGGAGCAGCCGGGCGTCTACTACAACACCGCCGTCGTGGTCGACTCCGACGGAACGATCCTCGGCTCGTACCGCAAGCACCACATCCCGAACCTCGACCGGTTCTGGGAGAAGTTCTACTTCCGCCCCGGCAACCTCGGCTACCCGGTCTTCAAGACCGCCGTCGGTCCGATCGGCGTCTACATCTGCTACGACCGGCACTTCCCCGAGGGATGGCGCGAGCTCGGCCTCAACGGTGCGCAGATCGTGTTCAACCCGAATGCGACGAAGCCCGGCCTCTCGAACCGCCTGTGGGAGATCGAGCAGCCCGCAGCGGCAGCCGCGAACGGCTACTTCGTCGCCGCGGCGAACCGCGTCGGCCGCGAAGACAACGAGTACGGCGACCTCGCCGTCGACTTCTACGGATCGAGCCAGTTCGTCGACCCGCGCGGCAACATCATCGGCGAGTACGGCTCGCAGACCGAGGAGGAGATCGTCGTGCGCGACCTCGACCTCGACCTCATCCGCGAGGTGCGCAACAACTGGCAGTTCTACCGCGACCGCCGGCCCGAGTCGTACACCTCGATCCCGAAGCCGTAAGGAGGCTCCCCATGGCCACCACACTCATCACCGGCGGTACCGTCGTGAGCGCGACGGGCCGGAGCCGGGCCGACGTGCTCCTCGACGGGGAGCGCATCGCGGCCCTCATCGAGCCGGGCAGCGTGCTGCTCGGAACCGACCTCGCCTCGTCGGTCGACACGGTCGTCGATGCGACGGGCAAGTACGTCATCCCCGGCGGCATCGACGCCCACACCCACATGGAGCTGCCCTTCGGTGGCACCGCGGCGAGCGACACGTTCGAGACGGGCACCCGGGCCGCGGCCCACGGCGGCACGACCTCGATCATCGACTTCGCCGTGCAGAAGTACGGCGAACGCATTCAGGACGGCCTCGCGGCGTGGCACGAGAAGGCCGCGGGCGAGTGCGCGATCGACTACGGCTTCCACCAGATCATCGGTGGCGTCGACGCCGACGCGCTCGCCGCGATGCCGGGTCTCATCGACGAGGGCATCTCGAGTTTCAAGCTCTTCATGGCCTACCCGGGCGTCTTCTACTCGGATGACGCGCAGATCCTCCGCGCCATGCAGGTCGCTCGCGACACGGGCCTGCTCACGATGATGCACGCCGAGAACGGCCCCGTCATCGACGTGCTCGCCGAGCAGCTCGTCGCCGAGGGCAAGACCGATCCCTACTTCCACGGCATCGCCCGTGCGTGGGAGATGGAGGAGGAGGCGACGCACCGAGCGATCATGCTCGCGAAGCTCACGGGAGCCCCGCTCTACGTCGTGCACGTGAGCGCGAAGCAGGCCGTCGAACAGCTCGCCACGGCGAGGGATGCCGGTCAGAACGTCTTCGGAGAGACCTGCCCGCAGTACCTCTACCTGAGCCTCGAAGAGCAGCTCGGTGCGAAGAGCGCCGAATGGGGTGCCTTCGAGGGGGCGAAGTGGGTGTGCTCGACGCCGCTCCGGTCGCACGAGCACGGTCACCAGGACGCGATGTGGCAGGCCCTTCGCACGAACGACGTGCAGATGGTCTCGACCGACCACTGCCCGTTCTGCATGAAGGGTCAGAAAGACCTCGGGCTCGGCGACTTCCGCAAGATCCCGAACGGCATCGGCTCGGTCGAGCACCGCATGGACCTCATGTACCAGGGCGTCGTGACGGGGCAGCTGACCCTCGAACGCTGGGTCGAGCTCACCTCGACGACTCCGGCACGCATGTTCGGTCTCGCCGGCCGGAAGGGCGTCATCGCCCCGGGCGCCGACGCGGACGTCGTCGTCTACGACCCGAACGGCCACACGACGATCGGCATGCCGGTCGACGCCGAGGGCAATCCGACGGGTCGCGTGCACCACATGAACATGGACCACTCGGCGTGGGAGGGCTTCGAGGTCGACGGTCGCGTCGACACCGTGATCTCCCGCGGGCGCATCGTCGTCGACGGCGGCGAGTACCTCGGGCGGAAGGGCGACGGCCGCTTCCTCAAGCGCGAGCTCTCGCAGTACCTCACCTGACTCTGAACGACTGACTCAGAAACGGATACAGCATGGAATTCGGTGCCGTCCTTCAGACCAACCCTCCCGCTTCGCGCACGGTGCACCTTGCCAAGCTCGCCGAGCAGTACGGCTTCAGCCACGTGTGGACGTTCGACTCGCACCTGCTCTGGCAGGAGCCGTACGTCATCTACTCGCAGATCCTCGCCGAGACGCGGAAGGTGAAGGTCGGCCCGTTCGTCACGAACCCCGCGACGCGCGACTGGACGGTCACGGCCTCCGTGTTCGCGACGCTCAACGAGATGTACGGCAACCGCACGGTCGTCGGCATCGGCCGCGGCGACTCGGCGGTGCGCGTCACGAACGGCAAGCCGACGACTCTCAAGGAGCTGCGCGAGTCGATCCACGTCATCCGCGAGCTCGGCAACTCGCGCGAGGTCGAGTACAACGGCTCGACCCTGCGCTTCCCGTGGTCGGTCGGGTCGGAGCTCGAGGTGTGGGTCGCGGCCTACGGACCGCTCGCGCTCAAGCTCACGGGCGAGGTCGGCGACGGCTTCATCCTGCAGCTCGCCGACATCGACATCGCGAAGTGGATGATCGCGACCGTCCGGGATGCCGCGGAGAAGGCCGGCCGCGACCCCGACTCGATCACGTTCTGCGTGGCTGCTCCCATGTACATCGGCGATTCCTCCGACCCGGCGATGCTCGCGCACATGCGCGACCAGTGCCGCTGGTTCGGCGGGATGGTCGGCAACCACGTCGCCGACATCGTCGCGAAGTACGGCACATCGGGTGCGGTGCCGCAGGCGCTCACCGACTACATCGCGGGCCGCGAGGGCTACGACTACAACTCGCACGGCAAGACGGGCAACGACCACGTCGACTTCGTGCCCGACGAGATCGTCGACCGCTTCTGCATCATCGGCACGGCCGAGGAGCACATCAGGAAGCTCGAAGAGCTCAAGGCCATCGGGGTCGACCAGTTTGCGGGCTACCTGCAGCACGACAACAAGGAAGAGACGCTCCGCGTCTACGGCGAGACCGTCATCCCGGCGCTCTCCGATCGGTACGTGGCCAAGTCGTGACGGCGAGCGGCGGATGACGGCGATGAGGGCCCGCACGGCGCGGGCCTGGTTGTGGGGCGTCGCGGGCATCATCGTGCTCGCGATCCTCTGGGAGGGCTACAAGTGGCTCGGCCCCGCCGACGGGGTCGTCATCGGCGGCGCCCGGGTGCTGCCCCGCACGAGCGACCTCGCGATGCCGCACGTGTGGGACATGGCGGGTCGCCTCTTCGAGAACGTCACGCGGGCCGAGACATCGGGTCCGCTCTGGCTCGCGGTCGCGTCGGCGGCCCTCGTGACGCTCGGCATCGCGGCGGTCGGGTGGCTCGTCGGAGTCGTCGTCGGCATCGGGCTCTCGCTCGTGATGCTGCGCTGGCGCATCGCCGAGTGGGGCCTCCTGCCCTGGATCGTGCTGAGCCAGACGGTGCCGCTCATCGCCTTCGCGCCCGTCGTGAAGAGCTGGGGGTCGCGCGTTGTCATCGGGTCGTTCGAGTGGCAGGACTGGATGTCGGTCGCCCTCATCGCGTCGTACCTCGCGTTCTTCCCCATCGCGATCGGAGCGCTCCGCGGGCTCCAGTCGCCCGACACGATCCACCTCGAGCTCATGCACACCTACGGCATCGGCTGGTGGAAGACCCTCGGTCGGCTCCGCTTCCCGGCATCCGTTCCCTATCTCCTGCCCGCGCTGCGGCTCGGTGCGGCGAACGCCGTCATCGGCGCCGTCGTCGCCGAGGTCTCGACGGGCCTGCAGGGCGGCATCGGACGCATCCTCATCCAGTACGCCGGCCAGGCGTCGGGCGACCCCGCGAAGGCGTGGGGCCCGATCTTCGGAGCCATCGTGCTCGGCCTCGTGGCCGCCGGATCGGTCGCGCTGCTCGGCGTGATCCTCAAGAACTACCGACGAGTGGAGGTGGGCACATGAGCGACACCCTCTCGGCGCCCGCGGTGACCGTGGCCGGAGTCGACAAGACGTTCGAGACGCGCGAGGGCCTCGTGCACGCGCTCGAGGCGATCGACCTCGAGGTGAAGGCGGGCGAGTTCGTCTCGCTCATCGGCCCCTCGGGCTGCGGCAAGTCGACGCTCATGCGTCTCATCGCCGACCTCGATCAGCCGACGGCCGGCACCGTCTCGGTGTTCGGCAAGACGGCCAAGCAGGCGCGTCTCGACCAGGACTACGGCATCGCGTTCCAGCAGGCCGGGCTCTTGCCGTGGCGCACCGTCGCACAGAACGTCGGCCTCCCGCTCGAACTGCACGGCGTCGCCGGGCGCGCGGCGCGCGTCGCCGAACTGCTCGACATGGTCGGCCTCACCGACTTCGCCGGCCGGTACCCCGACCAGCTCTCGGGCGGCATGCAGCAGCGCGTCGCCATCGCGCGCTCGCTCGCCGAGAAGCCGAGCCTCCTCCTCATGGACGAGCCGTTCGGCGCCCTCGACGAGATGACGCGCGAACGCATGCAGACCGAGCTCGTGCGCATCTGCGCCGAGACGGGTGCCGCCGTCGTCTTCGTCACCCACTCGATCCCCGAGGCCGTGTACCTCTCCGACCGCGTCGTCGTCATGTCGCCGCGGCCGGGGCGCATCCGCGAGATCGTGCCCATGCGCCTCGACCAGACGCAGGACCGCACCGATGCGCTGCGTGAGGACACCTCCTACTTCGAGATGATCACGGCCGTGCGCGAAGCGCTGCACGGCGGGGCGCCGACGACGCGCGGAGTGGAGACCCGCTGATGAGCGCCGTCACCGTTCGCGCGCGCAGCGGCCCGCGCGACCTGCGCTGGCTGCAGGTCGTCGCGCCCCTCGCCGTCGGCGTCATCGTGCTCGGCGCGTGGCAGTTCCTCGTCTCGGTCGTCGGGGTCTCCGAGTACCTGCTGCCGAGCCCGGCCTCGATCGCCGAGCAGTTCGTCGCGTTCTTCCCGTCGATCGTGCAGGCGTCGGGAATCACGGGGCTCAACGCCCTCATCGGCCTCGTCGGGGGTTCGCTCATCGGTGTGCTGCTCGCCGCGCTCGCGTCGCGGTGGTCGCCGATCGACGGCATGACGGCTCCCGTGGTCGCGTCGCTCGCCGTCATCCCCATCGTCGCCCTCGCCCCCGTGCTCAACACGATGTTCGGCGCCGACAGCCAGTTCAGCCGCCAGTTCATCGCGGGTCTCGCGTCGTTCGTGCCCGTCTTCCTCAACACCCTGCGCGGGTTCCGGCAGACGCGGGCCGTGCACCGCGACCTCATGACCGCGTACGCCGCGAGCTCGGGTCAGGTGCTCCGCACCGTGACCCTGCCGACCGCGCGGCCCTTCATCTTCACCGGCATCCGCATCGCCTCGTCCCTCGCCGTGATCTCCGCACTCGTCGCTGAGTACTTCGGAGGTCCGCGCGGCGGGCTCGGCGGTCTCATCTCGACGTCGGCGGCCTCGAGCGCGTATGCGCGCGCGTGGGCCTACGTCGTCGCCTCCATCGTGCTCGGTCTGCTCTTCTACGTCGCGACGCTCGCCCTCGAGCGCCTCGCGACCCGGCACGGTTCCCCCTCCTAAACCAGCACCACTCACAGCACGGAAGGAACGCACATGAGACACAGCAGAATGCGGTTCGCCACTCTCGGGGCCGTCGCGGCCTCGGCGGCACTCATCCTCTCGGCCTGCAGCGCACCCGCCGATGGCACCGACGACGCCTCGGGCGGCGGCGGCGACGAGCTGACCTCGGTCAAGCTCCAGCTCCAGTGGCTCCCGCAGGGACAGTTCGCCGGGTACTTCGCTGCCGTCGACCAGGGCTTCTTCGAAGAAGAGGGCCTCGACGTCGAGATCATCCCGTCGGGCGGCGACATCGTGCCGCAGGACGCCCTCGCCAACGGCGACGTCGACTACGCGATCGCCTGGGTGCCGAAGGTGCTCGGTTCGATCGAAGCCGGCGCGAACCTCACCAACATCGCGCAGATCTTCCAGCGCTCGGGCACGCTCCAGGTCAGCTGGGCCGACTCGGGCATCGACTCGGTCGCCGACTTCGAGGGCAAGAAGATCGGCTCGTGGGGCTTCGGCAACGAGTGGGAGATCTTCGCGGCCATGGCCGCCGAGGGCCTCGACTCGTCGACCGTCGAGATCATCACGCAGGACTTCAACATGAACGCGTTCCTGCAGGGCGACATCGACGCGGCACAGGCGATGACCTACAACGAGTACGCGCAGCTGCTCGAAGCGGTCGACCCCGACACGGGCGAGCTCTACACCGAGGATGACTTCAACGTCATCAGCTACCAGGACACGGTCGGAGCCATGCTCCAGGACGCGATCTGGGCCGACACCGAGCGCCTCGAGAGCGACGAGGCCTACCAGGAGACGACGGTCAAGTTCTTGAAGGCCGTCATCAAGGGCTGGATCTTCGCCGCGGACGACCCGCAGGCGGCATCCGACATCACGATCGCCGCCGGCAGCGGGTGGGGCCCGAGCCACGAGCTGTGGATGGTCAACGAGACCAACAAGCTCATCTGGCCGGCTCCCGACGGCATCGGCGTGATCGACGAGGCCGCGTGGAACCAGACCGTCGAGGGTGCGCTCTCGGCCGTCAACGAGACCGGCGCTTCCCCCATCACGGAAGAGCCCCCGGCCTCGGCCTGGTCGAACGAGTGGATCCAGAAGGCACTCGACGAGTTGACCGCCGACGGCGTCGACGTCACCGGTGAGGGCTTCGCCCCCATCGACGTCGAACTGGTCGAGGGCGGCAACTAAGCTCCCGGGCGGGTGGATGCCCCGCGGCATCCACCCGTCGACCCTCTGCAGCAGGAAAGGCAGCACACCATGACCGACACGAACGCCGAGCTCGACGATCGCGCCCGGCAGCTCGACCGCGAGCACGTCTTCCACTCGTGGTCGGCGCAAGCGGGCCTCGCCCCGCTCGTCATCGCGAGCGGCCGCGGCTCTCGCGTGTGGGACCACGCGGGCAACACCTACCTCGACTTCTCGAGCCAGCTCGTCAACACGAACATCGGCCACCAGCATCCCTCGGTGATCTCGGCGATCACCGAGCAGGCGCAGATCCTCACGACCGTCGCCCCGGCCGCCGCGAACCTCACGCGCGGCGAGGCCGCCCGCCGCATCGTGCGGCGCGCCCCGAGCCGGCACAACAAGGTCTTCTTCACCAACGGCGGTGCGGATGCCAACGAGAACGCCATCCGCATGGCGCGCCTCCACACGGGCCGCGACACCGTGCTCTCGACGTACCGTTCGTACCACGGCAACACCGGCGCCGCCGTCGTCGCCACGGGTGACTGGCGCCGCGTGCCGAACGAGTACGCCCGCGGCCACGTGCACTTCTTCGGGCCCTACCTCTACCGTTCCGAGTTCTGGGCGACGACGCCCGAGCAGGAGTCGGAGCGCGCCCTGCGACACCTCGAGCGCGTCATCCAGAGCGAGGGCGCCTCGAGCATCGCGGCGATCCTCCTCGAGACGATCCCCGGCACCGCCGGTGTGCTCGTGCCGCCGCCCGGGTACCTCGCGGGCGTGCGTGCGCTCGCCGACCGCTACGGAATCGTGCTCATCCTCGACGAGGTCATGGCCGGCTTCGGCCGCACCGGGCGCTGGTTCGCGTTCGACGGCTACGACGTCGAACCCGACCTCATCACCTTCGCGAAGGGCGTCAACTCGGGGTACGTGCCCGCGGGCGGTGTCATCATCAGCGACGAGATCGCGGCCGACTTCGACGAGACCGTCTTCCCCGGCGGTCTCACCTACAGCGGTCATCCGCTCGCCATGGCCGCCATCGTCGGAACGCTCGACGCCATGGACGCCGAGGGCATCGTCGAGAACGCGGCCACGATCGGTCGCGACCACCTCGCGCCCGGCCTCGCGGCGCTCGCCGAGAAGCACTCGATCATCGGCGAGGTACGAGGCGAGGGCGTCTTCTGGGCGCTCGAGCTCGTCGCCGACCGCGACTCGCGCGAGCCCGTCTCGGGCGCCGTCGTCGGTCGCCTCAAGAAGGAGCTGCTCGCACGCGGGCTGCTGCCGTTCACCGCCGACAACCGCATCCACGTCGTGCCGCCCGCGATCGTCACCGCCGACGAGGTCGCCGAAGCACTCACCACCTATGACGAGGTCTTCAGCCTCGATCTCTCTTGAGAGGACACACCATGACCACCGTGCTCGACCACTGGATCTCCGGAGCGGACTACGCGGGCGAGAGCTCCCGCACCGCACCCGTCTACGACCCCGCCCGCGGAATCGTGCAGAAGGAGGTGCGCCTCGGCAGCGTCGCCGACGTCGATGCCGCCGTCGCTGCGGCGCGCGCCGCGTTCCCCGCGTGGGCCGACGCCTCGCTCGCGAAGCGCCAGGGTGTGCTCTTCAACTTCCGCGAACTGCTCAACGCGCGCCGCGGCGAGCTCGCCGAGATCCTCACCGCCGAGCACGGCAAGGTCTTGTCGGATGCCGGTGGCGAGATCGCTCGCGGACTCGAGGTCGTCGAGTTCGCCTGCGGCATCACGCACCTGCTGAAGGGCGACTACTCCGAGAACGTCTCGACCGGGGTCGACGTCTACACGCTCACGCAGCCGCTCGGAGTCGTCGGCATCATCAGCCCGTTCAACTTCCCCGCCATGGTGCCGCTGTGGTTCTTCCCGCTCGCGATCGCCGCGGGCAACACCGTCGTGTTGAAGCCGTCGGAGAAGGACCCCTCGGCGGCGAACTGGATGGCCGCCCTCATGAAGGAGGCCGGCCTGCCCGACGGCGTGCTGAACGTCGTGCACGGCGACAAGGAGGCCGTCGACGCGCTGCTCGAGCACGACGACGTCGCCTCGATCTCGTTCGTCGGCTCGACCCCCATCGCGCAGTACATCTACGAGACCGCGTCGAAGCACGGCAAGCGGGTGCAGGCGCTCGGCGGCGCGAAGAACCATATGCTCGTGCTGCCCGACGCCGACCTCGACCTCGTCGCCGACTCGGCCGTCAACGCGGGCTTCGGCTCGGCGGGCGAGCGCTGCATGGCGATCTCGGTCGTGCTCGCGGTCGACTCGATCGCCGACGAGCTCGTCGCGAAGATCTCGGAGCGCATGGCGACCCTGAAGACGGGTGACGGTCGCCGCTCGTGCGACATGGGCCCGCTCATCACCGAGGCGCATCGCGACAAGGTCGCCGGGTACATCGACGTCGCGGCCGCCGACGGTGCGACGGTCGTCGTCGACGGGCGTGACGGCGAATTCGACGGCGAGGCCGACGGGTTCTGGCTCGGCCCGACCCTCATCGACAATGTGCCGACGTCGTCGACCGTCTACACCGACGAGATCTTCGGACCGGTGCTCTCGATCGTGCGCGTGTCGGGCTACGAGGAGGGCCTCAACATCATCAACACGGGCACGTACGGCAACGGCACGGCGATCTTCACGAACGACGGCGGCGCCGCGCGGCGCTTCCAGCGCGAGGTCGAGGTCGGCATGATCGGCGTCAACGTGCCGATCCCCGTGCCCGTCGCGTACCACTCGTTCGGCGGCTGGAAGGCCTCGCTCTTCGGCGACGCGAAGGCGTACGGCCCGCACGGTCTGCGCTTCTTCACGCGCGAGAAGGCGGTCACGAGCCGCTGGCTCGACCCGAGCCACGGCGGCCTTAACCTCGGCTTCCCCGAGCACGACTGACCCCCTTCCCCTCCCTGCTTTCCGTCTCGGCGTCACGACACGCTGGCTCAACCCGTTTTAGCCAGCGTGTCGTGACCCCCAAACCCTGATGTCTCGGCGTCACGGATGTGCTGCTCAGAGTGCGCGAGCAGCACATTCGTGACGCCGAGACCGAGGGTGCGGGGGAGCGTCAGACGACGGCCAGGCCGAGGGCGGGCGCGACGACCGTGGCGACGAGCTCGAGGGAGCGGAGTGTCTCGGCGTGCGGCGGGTCGACCGAGTGAACCTGCACCGCGACATCCGTGGCGAATGCCAGCACCGTGTCGGCCGCGAGCCGCTCGATCACGTCATCCGCGGTTCCGACGTTCGTGTCGAGGGCGGCGAGCAGGTCGTCGAGGTCGTCGCTCGGCAGGTCGTGCCCCGACGCGCGGAAGCGATCGGCCGCGCGACGCAGCCCGCGGTCGGCGCGCGAGCGGGCGAGGTCGCGGTCGTCGGCCGCGAACACGGTGCGCGAGGCGAGGATGCGCGGCCGGGCTCCGGCCGGAAGCGCCGCGAGATATGCGTCGACGATGGGCTGCTGCAGTTCGGAGAGAGTCGCGTGCGGCGCCTCCGCGGGGCGCGGCTGCGTGCGCGACAGCATGAGTCCGTCGCCCGCAGCGCCGGCCCGTCGCCCGCCCTCGGCCGAGAACGTCGCCTGCCAGATGCGCGCGTCGAGGCCCGGTGCGGCGGGGTAGAGCCGGTTGCCGCTGCCCGCGAGGTCGTCGCCGCGCAGCGCACCGCGCAGGGTCGCGAGGTGCTCGGCGAAGATCGCGCGCCGGTCGTCGCTCGCGCGAGAGAACGCGGCGAAGGATGACGGTGTGCCGCCCGATCCCACCCCGAGCTCGAGTCGCCCGTCGCTCAGCGCGTCGAGCACGGCGGCGTCTTCGGCGGTGCGCACGGGGTCTTCGAGGGGCAGCGTCACGATCCCGGTCGCGAGGCGGATGCGGTTCGTGCGCGCGGCGACGGATGACAGGAAGACGAACGGAGACGGCAGCCCGCCCTCATCGGCCGAGAAGTGGTGCTGCGCGACCCAGGCCGAGTGGATCCCGAGCGACTCGGCGTGCTCGATCTGCTCGGACGCGAGTCGGTATCGTTCGCCGGCGGGCGCGTCGTCGAGCAGGCGCGTGAAGAATCCGAGTCGCGGTCGCTCCGTCATCCGCCCACCCTACGCACCCGGTCTCGGCGTCACGAATGGGCTGTTCGAGCGGCGTGAAGAGCGCAAACGTGACGCCGAGACGGGAGGGTCAGGTGGCGTAGGCGCGCTCGACGCGTGCGGCGTGGGCGACGAGGATGTCGAGCACGGTGCGCACCGCGAGGCGCTCGGCGACGTCGGGCCGCACGAGCGCGACGACCTCGCGCCGCGAATCGAGGCCGCGCATGGGCTTCAGCACGATGCCCTCGGTGAGCGCGTTCGTCGTGAAGCGCGGCAGGAACGCGATGCCGAGCCCCGCGAGGATGAACGCCTCGATGATGCGCATGTCGCTCAGCCGTTGTGCGATGTCGATGCGCCGCCCGGCCTGCTGTTCGAGCTCGTGCAGCACGCGTTCGAAGGGGAACCCGGGCGGCACGCCGATCCACGTCTCGTCGACGACGTCGCTCGCCGTGAGGTAGCTGCGCTCAGCCAGCCGGTGCCCCACGGGCAGGCCGACGTCGAGCGGTTCGACCATGAGCGGCACGACGCGCAGGCCCCGGCCGCCCCACGGGCGCAGCCCCGGCATGGTGTGCGCGAGCACGATGTCGTAGTCGCTCGCGAGGTCGGGGAACTCGGCGAGCTCGGGGTCGAGGTCGGTGCAGGTCACGACGAGTCCGTCGATGCGCGCCGTGTCCTGCAGCACTCCGGGCATGAGCATCTGGCCGGCCGTCGGGAAGGTGAGCACCGACACCTCGCCGCTGGGGTGGTTGCGGAATTCATCCCACAGAGCGGATGCCCGTTCGAGCGCCACGGCGACCTCGGTCGCACTCCGGGCGAGCGCCTGCCCTGCCGACGTGAGCACGATGCCGCGCCCCGAGCGTTCGGTGAGCGGCATGCCGGCCTCGCGCTCGAGGATCTTGAGCTGCTGCGAGACAGCCGACGGCGTGCGGTGCGTTGCCCGCGCGACGGCCGTGATGCTGCCGCGTTCGGCGAGTTCGCGCAGCAGGTCGAGTCGACGGACGTCCATGTAGCCAGCCTAACAAGTCATTGAAGAATCATTCGATTGTGCTAACGAAAGACGGGTGGTGGAATGAAGACATCGAATACGAGCAATGGGGCTGCGGTCGATACCAGACTCCCTCGAAAGGCTCATCATGATCGTTCTCTTCTCCGTCCTCGCCGCCGCATCCGTCGCGGCCGTCGTCTCGACCATCGTCGTCACCGCCCGTGACGGTTATGGCGCTCAGAAGACCCGCTCGTACACGAGCGTCATCTGACCCACCGACTGCAGCCGATCATCTCGGCTGGCACGAAGAGAGCCGCTGAACCGGGGAGGGACACCCGGAACAGCGGCTCTGTTCGTTAACCCGCGCCCGCGGCATCCACCCCGTGCGAATTGCCACGAACGCCCCGTCCGCCGCCTCCGGCACGGTGCATTCGTGGCATCTCGCCGAGGGGACGGCCGGAAGAATCTCTCGACACGGGCCCGCGCGCGGGTCTACCGTGAGCGCAGGCGGCGCCGATCAGCCGGCGCTCGGAGCGAGGGGGCTTCGATGTCTCACGTGGTGGCGACCGGTGCGGGCAAGGTCATGATGGATCGGAGGACCGATCCGACGCACGACTACATCCTCGGTCTGACCGGCAAGGAGCGCCCGCGCGTGCTCTTCGTCGGCACGGCGACGGGCGACGACCCCGCGTACATCCTCAGCTTCTACACGACGTACCACTCCGACCGGTGCGCGCCGCATCACCTTCCCCTCTTCCATCGCGCCGTCGACGACCTCGCGGGGTTCGTGCGCGGCTTCGACGTCATCCACGTGGGCGGCGGCAACACGGCCAACATGCTCGACGTGTGGCGCCGGCAGGGCCTCGACGACATCATGCGCGAGCTGTGGGAGGACGAGTCGTCGAACGTCGTCTTCACGGGCGGCTCGGCGGGCGGCATCTGCTGGTTCGAGGGCGGCACGACCGACAGCTTCGGCCCGACGCTCCTGGTGCTGCCCGACGGCCTCGGGTTCCTGCCCGGAAGCTTCAGCCCGCACTACGACGCCGAGGACCAACGGCAGCCGATCTACCACGCGGCCCTGAAGTCGGGGGAGCTCGGCCCGGGCTACGCCGTCGGCAACCTGCAGTCGGTGCACTTCCACGGAGGCAAGTTCGTCACGGCGATCAGCCCCGTCGAGGACGCCCTGGCCCTGACGGTGAAAGCGGTCGACGGCGAGATCGTCGAGACCCCGCTGCCCGTGACCGTGCTCGCGGGGAGCTGACATGGACGTCGTCGCGCTCGTCGCACAACTGCTCGTCGTCATCGCGGCGATCTTCATGGGCACCCGCACGAGCGGGATCGGCCTCGGCGTCTGGGGCCTCGTCGGCGTCGCCGTGCTCGTGTTCGGATTCCGCGTCGCCCCGGGCAACGCCCCCGTCGACGCCGTCTTCATCGTCATCACGGTCATCACCGCGGCATCCGTCATGCAGGCGGCGGGCGGCATCGACTGGATGGTGTCGGTCGCGGCGAAGGTCATCACGCGGCGGCCGAAGAGCGTCGTGTTCCTCGCCCCCGCGATGTCGTTCCTCTTCACCGTCGGTGCCGGCACCGGCAACATCTTCTACCCGCTGCTGCCGGTCATCTACGACGTGTCGTACCAGCAGCGCATCCGCCCCGAGCGGGCGCTCTCGGTCTCGGCTGTCGCGTCGCAGGTCGGCATCCTCTGCAGTCCCGTCTCTGCGGCGACGGCGTCGATGATCGTGCTCATCGGACCCGAGGGCGTCGACCTCGGCCAGCTGCTCCTCATCATGTGGCCGGCCTCGATCGTCGGCCTCGGCCTCGCCGCGCTCGTCATGCTGAAGCACGGCAAGGAGCTCGACGACGATCCTGAGTTCCAGCGCCGCGTCGCCGAGCACCTCGTGAAGCCGCCCGTCGAGGTCGCGTCGACCAAGGAGCTGCCGAAGACGGCGGTGCGCTCGGCGTCGATCTTCCTCATCGGCGTCGGCGTGATCGTGCTCTTCGGCCTCTTCGAGGGCCTCCGCCCGGTGGTCGGAACGGATGACGCGGGCGAGCCGATCCGCGTCTCGGTGACGATCATCATCGAGGTCATCATGGGTGTCATCGCCGCGCTCATCTTCGTGACGTGCAAGGTCAAGGCGCCCGACGTCCCGAAGCAGTCGACGTTCCCCGCGGGCATCGTCGGAGCCATCGCCCTCTTCGGTATCGCGTGGCTCGCGAACACGTTCGTCGCGGCGAACCAGGAGCTCATCGTCTCGGGCCTCGGCGCACTCGTGTCGGGTTCGTCGGCGTTCTGGGGTGCCCTGCTCTTCGCCCTCGCGCTCGCCGCGGTCGCGATGCTGACGACGAGCCAGTCGAGCGCGACGAACGCGATCGTGCCGATCGGCCTCGCGATCGGGCTTCCCGCGCCCCTCATCGCGGGACTCTGGCCGAGCGCGATGGGCATGTACATTCTCCCGGCGAACGGCAGCCAGGTGGCGACCGTCGCCTTCGACCAGACGGGATCGACGAAGATGGGCCGCTTCGTCTTCGACCACTCGTTCCAGCTGCCGAACCTCGTCTACATGGGCGCCGCGATCATCGTGGGCGTGCTGCTCTCGTTCGTCGTACTGTAGGGCGCGTGGCGAGCACAGCGACCGAGACGATCGAGCCCGCGGTACTCCGACGCTTCCTGCTCGGTCTGGCCGAGGGGATGACGGCGTCCGACGAATCCGTCGACGAGATCCACCGCGTGCTGCTCGCCGCGGCGCACGCCTACGGCGACGACGAGATGGATGTCGTGGTGCTGCCGACCGTCATCCTGCTGCAGTCGGGCGGGCGCTCGACGGGCCAGGTGTCGCTGCGCAGTCGCTCGCACCGCGCGTTCCGCTTCGATCAGATCGCGGCGCTCTACCGCCTCGTGCACGACGCCGAGCAGGGGGCGGTCGACCCCGCCGACGGCATCCGTCGACTGAACGAGATCGGCTCGATGTCGCCGCGGTTCGGATGGGTCGTGCGCACGCTCGGCCACGCCATCCTCACGGCGGGTCTCTCGCTCCTCCTCGTCCCCTCGTGGCAGGGGCTCGCGATCGCGTTCGTGCTCGGCCTCATCATCGGCTTCGCGAAACTCGTGCGCTCGCCGACGCTGCAGCTCGTGTTCCCCGTCTTCGCGTCGTTCTTCTGCGCGCTCGTCGTGTTCGTGCTCGCCGATCGGTTCGGCATCGGCGACCCGCTGCACGTGCTCATCGCGCCGCTCGCGACGTTCCTGCCGGGCGGGGTGCTCACGACGGCGACGGTCGAGCTCGCGGCGGGTCAGATGATCGCGGGGGCGTCGCGCCTCGTCATGGGTCTCGTGCAACTCGGCCTCCTCGCGTTCGGAATCCTCGCGGCGGCGCAGATCGTCGGCGTGGACGCGGCCGTCTCGGCGTCGTCGGGCGCGCCGCTGCCGTGGTGGGTCGCGATCGTCGGTCTCGTGCTCTTCGCGATCGGCAACTATCTGCACTTCTCGGCGCCGGCAGCGACGTTCGGGTGGGTGCTCCTCACGATCGGCGTCGCGTACAGCGCCCAGCTCGTGGGCGGGCTCATCGCGGGTGCCGAGGTCAGCGGATTCATCGGCGCCCTCGCCATGACGCCCGTCGTGCACGCGATCGCCGCGCTGCCGAAGGGCGCTCCGACGCAGATCACGTTCCTGCCCGCGTTCTGGGTGCTCGTGCCGGGCGCGGCGGGCCTCGTCGGGCTCACCGAAGCCGTCGGATCGAACGCCGGACTCACCGATTTCGTCTCGGCCCTCACGACGGTCATGTCGATCGCCCTCGGCGTGCTCATCGGAACGGCCCTCTACCGTTTCGCCCGCCAGGGTGCCGCCGAGATCGCCGACTTCCACATCGAACTCCCGCACGCGGCATCCGAGGCCCCGCCGTCGACGTGGTGGGGGCGGATGACGCGCGGTCTTCGTGTGCCCCGCCTTCGGCGTCGCTGACGCCGGCCCCGTCATCCGCTTCTCGCCGTCATCCCGTGCCCTTGCCCCTGCCGTGGCCGTCGGATCTCCGGACCTGGCCGCCCCAGCCCGGTCCGCCCCGGCCCCGGACTCGGTCCGCCCCGGCCCTGGCCGCCCCAGCCCGGTCCGCCCGGCCCCAGCCCGCCCCGGACCCGGACCCGGCCCCGGCCCCGACCCCGGCCCGCGGTGCCCTCTCGCGCCGAGCCCCCTCCTGTTTGTAGGCCTTTGTCCGCTTCGTAGGTGATCAGGCCGCCCCTGGTCCTACTTCACGTCGTATCCCCTACAAACGCGGAGGGCGGAAAGGGAGACGGCGGGGCGAGGCGGCAGAGCGCGGAGGGGGGAAAGGGAGAAGGGGGCGTGGCGGCAGAGCGCGGAGGGGGGGAAAGGGAGAAGGGGGGGCGGGGCGGCAGAGCGTGGTGGGGGCGGATGACGCGCGGTGTTCGTGTGCCCCGCCTTCGGCGTCGCTGACGCCTTCGCAATAGGGTGTAGTCGTGAACTCTCGCGATCTTCCGGCCGACGCCGACGTGCGTCAGCAGCTCATCGACCACATCTCCGCCGACGCGGTCTTCCACGGCGACTTCACGCTGACGAGCGGCAAGAAGGCGACGTACTACGTCGATCTGCGGAAGGTCAGCCTCGACCACCGCGTCGCGCCCCTCATCGGTCAGGTCATGATCGACCTCATCGCGGGCGTCGAGAACGTCGACGCGGTCGGCGGCATGACGATGGGAGCCGACCCCGTCGCGGCAGCCATCCTGCACCAGGGCGCCGCGCGCGGCCTCGCCTACGACGCGTTCGTCGTGCGCAAGGAGCCGAAGGACCACGGTCGCGGCAAGCAGGTCGAGGGCCCCGACCTCGAGGGCAAGCGCGTGATCGTGCTCGAAGACACCTCGACGACGGGCGGTTCGCCGCTCAAGGCCATCGAGGCGCTCGAGAAGGTCGGCGCGATCATCGCCGCCGTTGCGGTCGTCGTCGACCGTGACACCGGTGCGCGCGAGGTCATCGAGGGCGCGGGCTACCCCTACCTCTATGCCATCGGACTCGACGACCTGGGGCTCTCGCGATGAGCGACGACACCGGCGGAACGGGCGAGAACGGCGGCCCGAACGACTCCGAGTGGCTGCTGAACCAGCTGGGCGGCGATCGCCCGCGTCGTGCGCGGCGCAAGGCCGAGGATGCCGCGGAGCGACCCACGACAGGAGAGCCGGGCTCCGACGCGGACGCCGAACCGGTCGTTCCCGAGTGGTTCGCGCCGACCACGGGTGAGACGGCCGAGGCGCCGCGCGTGCGCACGATCTTCGACCCGCCCGCCCCTCTCGACCACGACGAGCCCGAGGTGCCCGAGTCGGCACCCGCCGCCGAGGTGTCCGAACCGACGACCGAGGCGACGTTCGAGCTCGACGAGTCGGAGTCGCCCGCTGCGACGGGCTTCTCGTGGAACCTCGCCCCCGATCCGACCGCTCCCGACCCGGCGCTCGCCGTCGCTGCTGCCGCAGCGTCCGCCGAGGCGCCGGCCGCCGATCCCGTCAGCGCTGCCGCACCGGATGCCGCGAGCGACGTCACCCCTCCGGCCGAGCCTGAGCTCCCCGTCGTCACGGAGCCCGAGCCTGCGCTTGAGCCCACTGTCGACCCCGCCGTCGACCCCGAGACCGAGGCGCAGCAGACGGCCGAGACCGTCGACGTGTCGAACGATCCCGATGTCGGAGACGACCTCGGTTACTGGTTCGCCGAGCCCGTGTCTGCCGCGACCGTCGTCGCCGACGAGCCGCCCGCGACCGAGCTCATGGACATCGCCGACGTGCCGACCCCGGCCGCCGATGCAGCGCCGACCGAGGCCGTCGCCGCCGAACCCGCTCCGACCGAGGCGATGGATCGAGCCGACATCCCCACGCCGCTCGTCGTTCCGCCCGCCGCCGTCATCCCCGCGGCCGTGGTCGCCGCCGACGCCGAACCGGCACCCGGCCCCCGCCGCACGGCCGACCCCGGCCCGAAGCCGCCGCGCGTGAGCGCTGAGGCGGCGACTCCGGCGGTGCGTCGTCGTCGCACGATCATCATCGTGATCGCCATCGTCGCGGCCCTCGCCGTGCTCGCGGGACTCTTCTTCATCGGGACGCGCATCCCGGGGTGGTTCGGTTCCGCCCCGGCGCCCGTCGTGACGTCGGCCCCGCCCACCGAGACGGCCACCCCCGAGCCGACCGCCCCGCAGCCCGCGGGCGTGCACGCGTGGGATCAGCTGTTCGGCGGCGAGTGCGTCGACCCGTTCCTGACCCCGTGGGCCGAGGACTTCACCGTCGTCGACTGCGCTGCGCCGCACGCGGCTCAGCTCGTGTACCGCGGCGCGTTCGACGAGACGCCCGAGGCCGCGTTCCCCGGTGAGGCCGAACTCGCCTCGCAGATCAACGTGCTGTGCACCGCGGCCGGTGTCATCGACCTCGCTGCGGCGTCGGGCTACCCCGACCTGCAGGTGCAGGGCAGCTTCCCGGTGACCGAGGAGCAGTGGACCGACGGGCAGCGCAACTACTACTGCTTCGTCAACCGTTCGAGCGGCGAACCGCTCTCGGCGACGGTCGCGGGCCCCGGCCCGGCTCCGGCTGCCTGAGCGGAGTCCCACCCATGAGCATCCCCGTCATCCTCGACTGCGACCCCGGTCACGACGACGTCTTCGCGATCTGGCTCGCTGCGGGTCATCCGTCTCTCGACCTGCGTGCGATCACGACCGTCGGCGGCAACGTCGAGCTGCGCTTCACCGAGTACAACGCGCGTGTCGCGTGCACGGTCGCGGGCATCAGCGGCGTGCCGGTTGCGGCGGGAGCCGCCGGTCCGCTCGAGCGCGAGCTCGAGACGGCCGAGTGGATCCACGGCGAGAACGGCCTCGGCGGGCCCGAGCTCCCCGAGCCGACCATGCCGCTCGATGAGCGCGACGCGACGACCCTCATGGCCGACGTGCTGCTCGCCTCCGACGAACCCGTCGCGATCATCGCGACCGGACCGCTCACGAACGTCGCGATCCTGCTGCGCGACCGGCCCGACATGGTCGACCGCATCCGCGAGATCGTCTGGATGGGCGGCTCGACCGAGCGCGGCAACGTCACGCCCTACGCCGAGTTCAACTCGTGGGTCGACCCGCACGCCCTCGCCGCGGTGCTCGCCTCGGGTGTGCGCTTCACGATGGTCGGGCTGAACGTCACCCACCGCGCCCTCGTGACGCCCGCCGTGCGCGCGAGCATCGAGGCCGTCGGCAACGCGACCGCGGCCTTCGGCGGCGAACTGCTCGAGTTCTTCTGCCGCACGAACGACGAGGTCTTCGGTCTTCCCGACGGCCCGCTGCACGACCCCGTCGCCGTCGCGGTGCTCACCGACCCGTCGCCCGTCACTCTCGTGCACACGCGCCTCGACGTCGAGCTCACCGGCACCGAGACGCTCGGCGCGACGAGTGTCGATCTCGACGGCATCCTCGGTCGCGAACCGAACGCGTGGGTCGCCGTCGATCTCGATGTCGCGGCCTTCTGGGCCGACGTCGAGGCGGCCGTCGCGCGCCTCGCCTGACGACGTTCGCCGGAAGTCGGACGATTCGCCGGATCGATCGGGCGATCTGTTCCGGCGAATCGTCGAAGTTCCGGCGAACCGCCGCAAGAACCAGCGCACCAGGGAGTGACATGAGGGCATCGGAGCACATGGGCGAACCGACGCGCACGATCGTCGTCGCCGCCCCGGTCGAGGCGGTGCTCGACGCGCTCGTCGCCCCGTACCTCGCGGGCCACTTCCGCCTCACGTCGAGCGAAGCGGGCGTGCGCATCGTGAAGTTGGGTTCCGCGGGCCGCTGGATCGCGTCGCGCACGGTCGGCATCGAGCTCATCCCGGGGCTCGCGCACTGGGGGCAGCAGGCGACCGTCCGCTTCTCCGGCCGCGCCGACGGCGATGACGCGGTCGTGAAGGCCGCCGTGCTCGACCTGAGCGGCGGGAAGGCGACGGCCGATACGGTGTTCGACACCCTCGATATGGCCATCGCGACGCTCCGCACGGCGTACGACGTCGAGGTGGGCCCCATCGTCGACGCTCGGCTGAACTGACGGCGGTGAGAGCCCTCACTCCTCTCTGATCACGCGCCCGCTCGACGAGTACCGCGGCTTCGGGAGTGGTGCGGGCATCGCCGGCTCGAGCGCGACCTCGTCGTCCCGGACTTCCCCGTTGACGATCTCGTCGGGTACGCTCGACTCGGGCGGCGGCGCCGCCGTATCGGGCGCTCCCGCCGCGACCCCCGGCGCCGCGAGCGCCTCGCGCATGATCTGTCGCGGATCGTACCGGCGGGGGTCGAGACGTTTCCACGCCTCGGCGTCGAGGTCGGTGCCGAGTTCCTCCGACATCCGTGACTTCGCTCCCTCGGTGAGGGCGCGGAGCGATCGCACGACGCGGCCGAGCATGCTCGCGTAGTGCGGTAGCCGTTCCGGCCCCAGGATGACGGCGATGACGAGGGCGACGACGATGAGTTTGTCGATCGAGAGTCCGAACATGGTGTCCTCCTCAGGCGTCGAGCAGGGATGGTGGGCGAGAGGCGGTCGCGAGAGCGCGACGCGCGACCGATCGGTCGTGGAGGAGCGCGATGCCCGCGGCCCCGGCGAATAGCACCACCATCGGAAGAGCAAGGAGGAACATCGATGCGATGTCCGCGGCGGGTGTCGCGAGTGCGCAGAAGACGACGATCCCGGTGAGGACGATTCTCCAGCTCCGCACGATCGATGCACCCGAGAGCACTCCCATCGCGTTCAGCAGAACGACGAACACGGGCAGGACGAAGGCGACGCCGACGGCGAGCACGAGCTTCATCACGAACTCGACGTAGTACCGCGCCTGGAGGAGCGTGCTGTCCTCGGTCGAGGCGAAGCTCGCCAGCAGCTCGACGATGTGCGGGAAGAGGAGGAAGCCCGTCGTGCAGCCCGCGGCGAAGAGGGGGACGGCTGAGAAGAAGAACGCGAACGTGTATCGGCGTTCACGTCGGGTCAGCCCTGGCACGAAGAAGGCGAACGCCTGATAGAGCCAGTACGGGCTCGAGATGACGAGACCCGCGAAGATCGCGATCGTGAGCTTCAGCTCGAAGGCTCCGCTCACGCTGTCGTAGTTGAGGCTCGCGTCGCGCGACTCGGCGAGCTCGAGGATCGGTGCGCGCAGCACGTCGAGGATCGCGCCGGAGACGACGTAACCGATCGCGACGCCGACGAGCACGGCGACGACCGTGCGGAAGATCCTGGTACGCGCCTCGCGGAGGTGCGCCGACAGGGTCATCGTGCCGGCCGCGATCGGCTGCGCGCCGCCGGCGACGCTCATGCGACTCGCCGATCGCTCTCGGGCGTGAGCGGAACGGGCATCGTCGATCGTGCCGGCTCCGTGTCGTCCGTCTGTTCGTTCTCGGGTGCGGCGCGGGTCGACTCGGCGACCTCCGTCTTGAAGATCCGCATCGACTGCCCGACGCTCCGGGCGAGGGCGGGCAGCTTGGTGGCGCCGAAGAGGAGCAGGATGACGGCGAGCACAATGATCGCGTGCCAACCGGTGAGGTTCTGGAGCATGAGGGTGTCCTTTCGTGGGTCGAGTGGGATCGATCCGGTCACTGACCGGGAGGGGTTCCGCCGGGGCCGCCGCCCTGTCCGCCGGAGGGGGCTTCGCTGACGCTCGGGGTGGTCGAGGTGTCGACGCCGACCGTGAGGGAGACCACGTAGCCCGAGGTGGTGTCACCCGTCACGGTCGCCAGCTGGAGTGCACCGCCGTCGTCGCCGAAGACGTTGTCGGAGTCGAGGGTGACCTGCGAGAGGTTCTGCGAGGAGCCCGAGTACTCCGCGAGGGCGTAGACCGTGTCGCAGACGTCCTGCGGCAAGGCGACCTGCGAGGTGGCGATCGCGTTCGTCGCGTCGGTGATCGACTCGACGTTCGGGTACACCTCGAAGTGGATGTGCGGCCAGCGACCCGAGTAGCACGCGGGGAAGATCGACGTGAACGAGACCGTTCCGTCGCTTCCCGCGACCTGCACTCCCCGCAGGTACGTCTCGTTCTCGATGCCCTCCGAGTACATCGAGTAGCCGCCCTCGGCGTCGCAGTGCCACACGTAGACGGCTACGTCGATGAACGGCGCGTTGCCGTTCTGCATGTCGAGGATCGTGAGGCTGAGAGCCATCGGAACGCCTGCCGCCGTCGTGCCGTTGTCGAGGCTCGACCGGATGTCGCTGCGGACGATACCCGACTGCTCGAGCACATCGACGCCGTTCGATCCGTCGCCGGGGTACGGGCCGGCCGTCTCGTCGGGGATCTCGCCGGCGACCGTGGCCGTCGATCCGCTCGAGGGGGAGGGCGTCGACGTCGTGGTCGACGACGCGGTCGAGCCCCCGGAACTGCTGGCCGCACCGGTCGCGCACGCGGCGAGGGCGAGCGTGCCCGCACCGATGCCGAGCAGACTCAGCACGGCACGACGGCTGACGAGGGTGCGGATGTCGAACGCGACGCCCTGGTCGACGACTTCCTCGTCGACACGGTCGAGGAGGCGGCCTTCGTACGCCGGGCCCTCGGGCGTCTGGTCGGGTTCGGGGATCCTGTTCATGATTGCTCCTTCTGTCGGGGTGAGTACGAGGATCGCTGAGGAGTCAACGCGTCGGCCATGAACGAGCTACGAGGTTCCTATGCGTCGATCGACCCACAGCACACCCGTTCTGGGGACGCGTCGTCCATGGTTCTGCGACGTCTCGCGTGGGAGCATCGAAAGGCCCATTTTGCGAGAGCATGCGGGCGGATGACTGAATGGGGTGAGCGATGACGTTGGCGTTCCTCATCGCCGGCGCCGCGGTCGTCGTCACCGGAATCCTCCTCGTCATCGGCGATTCGGGCACGGTGCACCGCTCGTCGACACTGCTGTGGACCCTCGCGTGCGTGACATCCGTCTTCGGCGTCGTCGGTCTCGTGATCTTCCGCGAGGTTCCGAACGTCGACTGGATCGTGCCGTTCACCGCGGGAGCCACGACGCTGAGCTTCGGCCTCATCTGGTCGGGATTGCGCGTGTTCGCGGGCGCCCGCTCGGGCGGCGTCATCGTCGCCATCGCGACGGCCGTGACGATGATCGCGGCGATCTCCGACACCCAGTCCGGCATGTGGAACGGAGCCGCCGTGCGGTTCGGCGTGCTCGCCTGTCTGTCTCTCGCCGTCCTCGCGATCTGCCTCGACGCCCGGATGCGTCGTCGCCCGGCCATGCGCATCATCGCGGTGCTCGCCTGCCTGCAGTTCGCCTATTCGCTCGCGAGGCTCGTGGCCTTCCTTTACTGGGGTGCGGCCGAGCCGCGGTTCGAGACGTTCTTCGGCGCGCAGACGGCGACCCTCGTCAACGCCCTCTGCGTCGTCGGCGCGGCGTTCGCGCTCGTCGCCCTGCGTGCCGAGCGGGGTCGCGAGATCGTGCACGAGTCGACGGGCCGGCACTTCGTCGGTCGTCGGGGCTTCGCTCGCGCGGTGCGTCGAGCCGAGGGGGATGACGCGGTGCGCGTGAGCGTCGAGGACTTCTCGACCCTCCGCACGGCCATGGGGCGCGGTGCGGCGCATGCGATCGAGCTCGACCTGTCGGGCCGCCTCGTCGAGATCGCTCCCGAGGGCGCCGTGATCGGCCGCCTCGGAAACGGTGCGTTCGGCATGCTCGTCGAGGGGCGCCACGACCTCCGCGACGTCGTCACCGGTGAGCTCAAGCTGACCTCCGAGCACACGACCGCGATCGCGATGATCGTCGACGGCTACGAGAGTTCGAAGGGTACGCGCGAACCGCAATCAGCCCGCAAGGTCGGCGGATGACGGTCGACGTCGACGACCGGAACGCCGCGTCGGCAGCGGGGCCCGCGTCGCCGCGGCGCAGCCGCCTCGTCCGCGTGCTGTGGATCGTGACCCTCGCGTTCTTCTCGGCGGGCGGTGTGCTCGAGTGGGTCGTGATCCTCGCCGCGCCGCCCTTCTGGTGGGATGACGTTCCCCGAGGCATCCTGACGCTGCTGACGTTCGGGCTCCTGAAGACCACGCTGCTCGCGGTGGCCGCGGGTCTCGCCGCGCCCACGCTCGCACGCAGGCTCGGCGCCGTCGGACTCGCGATCGCGTTCGGCGCGGTATCGGTCGCCAACGACGTCGCGTTCGGCAACGTCGCGTGGGTGTACGGCGATGGCGTCGCCGATCTGATGGTCGCCCCAGGGTTCGAGCTCGCTGTCGGATTCTCCCTCGCGTTCCTCGCCTTCGCCGTCGCGTACCCCGTGCGCGGGCTCGGATACCTCGGACTGGGCGCCGGGCTGATCCTCATCCTCGTCGGATTCCTCGGGTCCTTCGCGCTCGGAGGACTCCCTCTCATCGCGGCCGAGGTCGTCGCGCCCGTGGTGGCCGTCGCCGTCGCCCTCGCTGTCAGTCACAGCAGACGGGTCCGCAGCGAGACTGCGGCCGAATCGCTCGCGGCCGCGGGAGCCGAGTACAGCCGCCGCACGAACGTCCTCGCCATCCTTGCGCTCGTCTTCGGCGTCATCGGCGGCAGTGTGCTCGCCGTCGTCTTCGGCCACGTCGCACTCGGTCAGATCCGGCGCTCCGGCGACGCCGGTCGGGGACTCGCTCTCGCCGGCCTCGTGCTCGGCTACCTCGGCATCGGCGTCATCGGCGGCAGTGTGCTGGCCGTCGTCCTCGTCATCCCGCTGTACGGCTAGTCCGAGCTCCTCGCTGACTACTGCTCGTTCAGCGTGACGTGGCCCGTGTCATCCGTCGCTGTGCCCGGCGCGCTCGCGAGCGAGGTGATCGCGACCGTCGCGAAAGCGGCGCCGGCGAGCAGCACGAGCACCACCGTGCCGATGAGCACGGGAAGCACCCACCGGGGGCGCGTGGGGGGAGGGGCGGCGGACTCGGTCATCTCGCGCAGAATATCGGCGTGAGCGAGCCGGCGTCGATGGTGCGGGTGCCCCCAGAGCGGGGAGCGGGCACTACATCTCGACTTCGCGCGGCTCGCGGTCGACGAGCTCGTGCACGCCCGAGAGCACCTCGTCGGGGCGGAACGGGTAGCGCTCGATCTCGGCGCGGTCGCTGATGCCCGTCATGACGAGGATCGTGTGCAGGCCCGCCTCGATGCCGGCGACGATGTCGGTGTCCATGCGGTCGCCGATCATCGCGGTGTTCTCGGAGTGCGCCCCGATCTTGTTGAGCGCCGAGCGGAACATCATGGGGTTCGGCTTGCCGACGACGTAGGGCTCCTTGCCCGTCGCCTTCGTGATGAGCGCGGCGATGGCGCCCGTCGCGGGCATGGGTCCGTCGGCCGAGGGGCCGGTCGCGTCGGGGTTCGTCACGATGAAGCGTGCGCCGTTGCCGATGAGACGGATCGCCTTGGTGATCGCATCGAACGAGTAGTTGCGCGTCTCGCCGACGACCACGAAGTCGGGGTCGGTCTCGGTCATGATGAAGCCGGCCTCGTGCAGAGCCGTGAGGATGCCGGCCTCACCGATCACGAACGCCGAGCCACCGGGCAGCTGCTGCTTGAGGAAGTCGGCCGTCGCGAGGGCGCTCGTCCAGATCGACTCCTCGGGCACCTCGAGGCCGCTCGCCCGAAGACGGGCCGAGAGGTCGCGCGCGGTGAAGATCGAGTTGTTGGTGAGCACGAGGAAGGGCGTGCCGCTCAGCTTCCACTGCTCGAGGAGCTCGGAGGCTCCCGGAAGCGCATGGTTCTCGTGCACGAGCACGCCATCCATGTCGGTCAGCCAGCACTCGACGTCATTCCGGTGTCCCATGACTCAAGACTACGGGGCGCGGGGGTGGCGTGCCGTCGGCGCTGACCACCGGTCGAGAGGTCGATCCCACCGGGTGCAGGGCGCCCCGCACCCCGAGCGATCGACCACTCGATGGGGTATGCGCGGGCCGCCGTCACGGATGACAGCGGATCGATACGATCGAATGAAACCCACGAGAAGGGCATCACCCGAATGACGCTCAGTGGCGCGCTCTCGCGCTTCGACTCCATCGACCACGTGGCGGGGTACTGGCTCGCCGTGTCACCGGTCTTCACCCTCACGCACGTCGAGGTGCTCGCCGCGGCCGGCATCTGGGGCGACGAGCAGCAGCGCTGGGTCGGAACGGACGAGCTCTTCGAACCCGCCGACGGTACGGGCAGCGGACGAGTGCTGCGCGCCGAGGTCAGGGCCGAGCTGATGCAGAGATTCGTCGACCCGCTCGCCGTCGACGCCCGCACGCGTGCGATCCATCACGACCTCGCCCTGCGGCTGGCCGACGATGGCGGAGACTCCGAGATCATCTCGGCCCTGTTCCACGCACGCCGGTCCGAGGCCTGGCCCGTGCTCGTCGACCTGTGGGGTCGACACGGGCTCGGCCTCATCGCCCGAGCCGACGCGGTCGCCTTCGACGCCTACTCGCGGCTGCCGTTGAGTGTGCTCGAGGCGTACCCGTTCCTCACCATGGCGTCCGTGATCTTCGATCGCGCCGTGCACGAGGCCGACGGTCCCGCGCGGAGGGCGGTCATCGAGGCGGCCAGTGCGCGCGCCGCCGGCCTGCTGTCGAGCGACCTGAGCGAGTGGTCGGCGAACGCCGCCCTCAACGTCATAGTGGGCGCGATGATCAGCGAGCGCACGCGCGGGCGCACCGATCGCGCTGCGCAGATCGCCGAACGCGTCGAGGTCGAGATCGCCGAACGAGGGCGCAGCGCTGCCGGCGTCGACGCTCCGATCGCGGCGTGGTCGCACCTCCAGTGCGGCTTGACGTACCTGCTCGTCTCGCGCATCGACCGGGCGCGCCTCTCGACGGCCGCAGCGCATCGCGCCGCTCGCCTCGCCGGCATCGACGGCGAGCACATCGTCGTCAACGCCGCCAGCCAGCTCGCGCTCATCGAAGCGGTCGGAGGGTCGCCGGCCGAGGCCGAACGCTGGATGGCCGACGCCGCCGGTCGCCGCTGTCATCCCTGGTTTGACCTGCCGGTGCGCGCACCGGCGCTCGTCGCGCTCGCCCTGCTCGATGCCGAGCGGATGACGACGAGCCCGTCATCCGTCTCGATCGACGATCTCGCGGGCGCCGAACTCGAGATCTGGCCGTTCGTACAGCTCGCGCTCGCTCGACGGCGCATCCGTCGCGGGGCGCCGATCGTCGCTCTTTCCGAACTCGACGCGGCCGTCGCGCGTCAGGCGATGGGTGAGCAGGCCGCCGTGCCTCCCCTCGCGCTCGCCGTCGCACGCAGTGAGGCGCTCGTCGCGCTCGGACGGCACGTGCAGGCGCTCCAGACGATCGTGCGCGCGGCGGCCCGTGCGGGCGTCGACGCCGCGTCGCACACGCTGCTGTCGCTGCCGTACGCGCGCGCCCAGGTGTATCGCGGCGGGACGACGAGGGACGCCGCCGCCGCGATTCTGACGCAGCCCGAGGGCTTCCCGCTGGTCGATCAGGTCGAGGCGCAGATCCTCACGATGCGCACGGCTCTCGCCGCGGGCGATCACGCGGAAGCGGAGCGGGTGGGCCGCGAGGTCGACCTCGTCATCGTGCGGAACCGCCTGTGGTGGCTCAGCGCGAACGTGCCGCTCGCGATCGGCGCCTCGGAGCGCGACCCCGAGTCGCTCCGGGCCGTCGCGGCCGCGGTGCCGTACCCGCAGCCCGCGTCGCCTGACACGTTGAGCAAGCGCGAGCGGGTCGTGCTCGCCCGCCTCGTCGAGAGCGCGTCGATCGAGGAGATCGCGCGCGCCCTCGTCGTGTCGCCCAACACCGTCAAGTCGCAGTTGCGGTCGATCTACCGCAAGCTCGGGGTCAACTCGCGCGACGGCGCCCTCGCCGAGATGCAGCGTCGAGGCCTCGGGCACGGGTGAGGTCGACCGCGCCTCGGAACACGGCTGTCGAGCGACTCGGGAGCGCTCGGTCAGGCCTCGACCCAGATGGCCTCGGCCGCGGCGCGCGTGAGCGCGTGGGTGCGACCGGCGAGGTCGATGCGGATGACGTCGGCACCGACATCCGTCACCGAGAGCGCCGTGTCGAGACCGGCGGATGCCTCGTCGAGCGAGCGGAGTACGGCGGGGTCGCGGTCGCTGATGCGCACGATGCGGCCCGTGTGGCCGGGCGTCGCGATGGCGAGGTTGACGGCGTCGGGCACGACGATCGATCCGTCGGCGAGGGGGATGGGGTCGCCGTGAGGGTCGCGGGTGGGTCGGCCGAGCCGCTCGTCGATGGCTTCGAGCAGTCGATCGCTCACCGAGTGCTCGAGCACCTCGGCCTCGTCGTGCACCTCGTCCCAGCCGTAGCCCATCTCGCGCACGAGCCACGTCTCGATGAGGCGGTGTCGGCGTACGACCTGCCGGGCGCGGTCGGTGCCGAGCGGGGTGAGGCGCACGGCGCCGTAGGGCACGTGGATGACGAGGCCGGCCGCGGCGAGCTTCTTGACCATCTCGGTGACGGACGAGGGGGCGATGCCGAGGCGGCCCGCGAGCGCCGACGGGGTGATGGCGTCGGGCTGCCATTCGGTGTGCGCATAGACGGTCTTGAGGTAGTCCTCGATCGCCGGGCTCGTGTTCGCCATCCGCTCCAGACTAGGGCCACGCTCCACCTTTCCCCCACACCTGTCCCCCCGTGAGGGGGCAGTAGATCGGGCTATTCGCGCCCGGAAAGGCGAACTGCTGACCCCTCACGGGCGGCGCACGGCGAGCGCGCATCCTTGACCGTGTACCCCGTTCGGGGTACGGTTTAAGCGCCCTCGGAAAGCGCTATCCCGCTCTCCTCCGACGACCGAAGGATTCGATGATGAATCACCGCCGTTCATTCCGCGTCGCGCTCGCGAGCATCGCGACCGGAGCCCTCGTCGTGAGCGCGGCCCCCGCCGCATTCGCCACACCCGGTCACCATCACGGTTCGCCGCCCGCGTCTCCACAGGTCGAAGCGCTTGATCGGGGCCTCGTCGCCGTGCCGACCGACGAGGGCGTCTACCTCAGTTGGCGCCTTCTCTCGGGCGAAGCCACGGGCGCGAGCGAGACCGGACTCACGGGCACCGACTTCGTCGTCTACCGCGGCGACGAGGCGATCGCCACCGTCACCGACTCGACGACGTTCCTCGACGCCGAGGCGCCCGCTGATGCCCAGTATCGCGTCGCGACCCTGCGCGGCGGCATCGAGGGCGAGCCGAGTGACGCCGTCGCCCCGTGGAGTGACGGCTGGCTCGACATCCCCCTGCAGAAGCCGGATGACGGTGTGACGCCCGCCGGAGAGGCCTACACCTACACGGCGAACGACCTGAGCGTCGGCGATGTCGACGGCGACGGCGCCTACGAGATCGTCGTCAAGTGGGAGCCCTCGAACAGCAAGGATGTCTCCCAGGTCGGCTACACGGGAGGCACCTACCTCGACACCTACGAGTTCGACGGAACGCTGCTCAGCCGAATCGACCTCGGCGTGAACATCCGCTCGGGCGCGCACTACACGCAGTTCATGCTCTACGACTTCGACGGCGACGGCCGCGCCGAGATGATGCTGAAGACGGCACCCGGCACGAAGACGACGCAGTTCGCGCCCGACGGTTCCGTCGTCGCCGAGAGCTACGTGACGATGCCGCAGGAAGACGTCGACGCGGGCTACACGCACGACGACGACTACCGCATGAGCGCCGCCGACTACCGCGAGCACCTCGTGCAGATGTTCCTCGGCTGGACCGAGCACCCCGAGGTCGCCGCCGGCAACTGGCCCGCGACCCTCGAGGAGGCGTTCGGCATCGAGGTCGCCCACGAGTACCCGCTCTCGCGCGAGAGCGCCGATGAGCTCGTCTCGTACTTCATCGACGTCTACGCGCCGGGCCGTAGTGCCCGCAACGTGCTCTCGGCGTTCGAGGGCTTCATCGTCGACGGGCCCGAGTACCTCACGGTCTTCGAGGGGTCGACGGGGCGTGAGCTGCAGACCGTGCACTACGAGCCCGGCCGCGGCGACGACGGTCTGCTGTGGGGCGACTACGCGATGTCACGCATCGAGCCCGGTAACCGGGTCGACCGGTTCCTCGCGGGAGTGGCCTATCTCGATGGCTCGCACCCCTCTGCGATCTTCGCCCGCGGCTACTACACGCGCTCGACGATCGCCGCCTACGACTGGGACGGAACCTCGCTCTCGCAGCGCTGGTTCGTCGACAGCGGCCACGTGCCCATGACGAACCCGTTCAACGACGGCCCGCACGGGCGCGACGGCACCGACCCCGAGTTCGGCACGATCACGACGCAGGGTTTCCACTCGCTCAGCGCGGCCGACGTCGACGGCGACGGCAAGCACGAGATCGTCTACGGATCGGCGACGATCGACGACGACGGCAGCCTGCTGTACAGCTCGTTCGCGACGATGCCCGAGGGCAGCGCGACACCCGGCGAGGAGGCCCGCCTCGGACACGGTGACGCGATGCACGTCGCCGACATCGACCCCAGCCGCCCCGGCCTCGAGATCTGGACGGTGCACGAGGGCGGCGCCTACGCTCCCTACGGATCGGCGCTCCGCGACGCGGCGACCGGCGAGGTGCACTACGGCGCCTACTCGGGCCGCGACACCGGCCGCGGCATGATCGGCGACGTGCGCCCCGACGTGCCCGGCATGGAGGTCTGGGCGAGCATGCCCGACGGATCGCTCGGCAGCGGCCTGCTCTCGGCGACGGGCGAACAGCTCGAGACGACGACGCCCGGCACGAACCAGAGCGTGCGCTGGGCCGGCGACGGCACGACCCAATTGCTGAACGGCAGCATCGACCAGACGCCGACGATCGACGACTGGACGCGCGGCACCCTCGTGACTCTCGAGGGCACCCTCACGAACAACTACACGAAGGGCACCGCGGGTCTCGTCGCCGACGTCACGGGAGACTGGCGCGAAGAGGTCATCGTGCGCACGGCCGACTCGACGGCCCTCCGCATGTACTCGAGCACCGAGCCGACCGAGCGCAAGATGTACACGCTCATGCACGACATCCAGTACCGCGCCGAGATCGCCCGTCAGAACACGACGTACAACCAGCCGGCCTACCCCGGGTTCTACTTCGCCTCGGACGTCGACTGGTCGAGCGTTCCCCTGCACGTCACCGAGACGCGCGCGGTGAAGCCCGTGTTCATCGACCTGCCGGGTAAGAAGCTCGACCGGGTGATCGTGCCGCCGTCGAAGACCGTCGACTACTACGTCAACGGCGTGCTCGCGACGAAGACGCTCGTGAAGGTCACCGAACGCGAGGTCACCGTCGTCGCCGTGCCGAAGTACGGCTACACGATGAAGGACGGCCCGACGAAGGAGTGGTCGAAGACCTTCCGTCGCTGACGCCGCGACGCGGCATCCCCCGCCGAGAATCGCCGTTTGTGTCGAGTTGACCCGCTGCAGCGGCGATTCTCGACACAAACGGCGACTCTCAATGCAGGGGTAGGGGCGCGCGGCTCACGCCGAGGGGATGACGGTGCGCGCGCGACGACGCGCGGCGAGGCGTGACCCGATGACGCCGTGGCGTGGCGCGAAGAGGTACGCGAGGGCGAAAGCGCAGCCCATCGTGAGCACGACCATTCCGCCCGACGACGCGTCGATGTAGTAGCTCGCGTACAGGCCGATGACCGAGCACACCGCGGCGATCGCGGGCGAGATGACGAGCATGCGCCCGAAGCGGTCGGTCAGGAGGTACGCCGTGGCTCCCGGGATGATGAGCATCGCGACGACGAGGATGACTCCCACGGCCTGCAGCGACACGACGACGGTCAGCGCGAGCAGGCCGAGCAGCAGCCCGCCGAGAACCTTCGGGTTGATGCCGATCGCGTTCGCGTGGCTCGGGTCGAACGCGTAGAGCGTGAGGTCGCGGCGCTTCAGCACGAGCAGAGTGAGGGCGATCGCGCCGAGCACGAGCACCTGCACGAGGTCGCCGATGCTCACGCCGAGGAGGTTGCCGAAGAGGATGTGGCTGAGATCGGTCTGGCTCGGGAAGATCGAGATGAGCACGATCCCGAGGGCGAACAGCGTCGTGAAGACGACGCCGATCGCGGCATCCTCTTTCACCCGGCTCGTCGAGCGCACGAGTCCGATGAGGGCGACGGCGGCGAGCCCGAAGACGAGGGCGCCGAGCGCGAACGGCGTGCCGAGCAGGTAGGCGATGACGACGCCCGGCAGCACGGCGTGCGAGACGGCGTCGCCCATGAGCGACCACCCGATGAGCACGAGCCAGCAGCTCAGCACGCCGCAGACGATCGCGGCCGTCATCGTCACGGCGAACGCCCGCTGCATGAAGTCGTAGCCGAGCGGTTCGATGAGCCAGTCGATCATGCGGGGGCCTCGAGTCCGAAGGCGCGGGCGAGGTTCTCGGGGCGCAGCACGACGTCGGGGGAGTCGTGCAGCAGCACGCGGCGCATGAGCAGCACGGCCTCGTCGGCGAGACGCGGCAGGGCGCCGAGGTCGTGGGTCGACACGAGGATCGTCGCGCCGTCGTCGGCGAGTTCGCGCAGCACTCCGGTGATCGTCGCCTCGCTCGGGGTGTCGACCCCGGCGAACGGTTCGTCGAGCAGCAGCACGCGAGCGCCCTGGGCGAGGCCGCGGGCGACGAAGGCACGCTTCCGCTGGCCGCCCGAGAGGGCGCCGATGCGCCGGTCAGCGAGGTCGGTCAGCTCGACGCGCTCGAGGGCCCGGTCGACGGCCTCGCGGTCGGTGCGCGATGCCCGACGCGTGAAGCCCTGGAACCCGTAGCGCCCCATCATCACGACGTCGCGCACCGAGAGGGGGAACGACCAGTCGACGTCCTCGCTCTGCGGCACGTAGCCGACGATCCCCCGTCGTCGGGCGACACGCGGTGCGACCCCCGCGATGAGCGCCGTTCCGCGATCGGGTCGCACGGTGCCCATGATCGACTTGAACAGGGTCGACTTGCCCGACCCGTTCATGCCGATGAGCCCGCACACGGTTCCCCACTCGAGGCGGAGGCTCGCGTCGTCGAGGGCGAGCACGTCGCCGTAGTGCACGGTGACGTTCCGCACGTCGAGAGCGGGCTCGGCCGTCATCCCTCACCGCCCGTGAGCCCCGAGAGGATGACGGCGGCGTCGTGACGCAGCAGATCGAGGTAGGTCGGCACGGGGCCGTCCTCTTCCGAGAGGGAGTCGACGTAGAGCACGCCCCCGAACGCGGCATCCGTCGCCTGCACGACCTGCTGCATGGGCTTGTCGGAGACGGTCGACTCGCAGAACACGGCGGGCACCTGGTTGTCGTCGACGAACTCGATCGTGCGCGCGATCTGCTGCGGCGTCGCCTGCTGCTCGGCGTTGACGGCCCACAGGTACTGCTCGGTGAGGCCGGTGTCGCGGGCCAGGTAGGAGAAGGCGCCCTCGCACGTGACGAGTGCGCGTTCGTTGGCCGGCAGGGTGTCGAGTTCGGCGACGAGCTCGTCGTTCACGGCCTGCAGCTCGGCCCGGTAGGCGTCGCCGTTCGTGGCGAAGTCGGCGGCGTTCTCCGGGTCGAGGTCGGAGAGCGCGCGCACGATGTTGTCGACGTAGATCTGAGCGTTGACGGGCGACATCCACGCGTGCGGATTGGCGAGACCCGCATAGGCGTCCTCGGCGATCGGGATGACGTCGACGCCGTCGCTCACGACGACGTGCGGCACGTCGAGGTCGGCCACGAACCGTTCGAACCACGCCTCGAGGCCGAGCCCGTTGTCGAGGATGAGGTCGGCGTCGCTCGCGCGGCGGATGTCGCCGGGCGTCGGCTCGTAGCCGTGGATCTCGGCCCCGATCTTCGTGATCGACTCGACGCGCACGTGCTCGCCGGCGACGTTCTGGGCGATGTCCTGGAGCACCGTGAAGGTCGTGAGCACGACCGGTCGATCGTCGTCGGGGGCGGATGACGGCGTGCCCGCGCATCCCGCGAGCAGAGCGCTCAGGGCGAGGGCGGCAGCGAGTCGAAGAGATTTAGGCACACCGAAAAATTAGCAGAGATTGAGGTGCGCCTAAAGGGCCGCCTGACCGTTGTGGCGGAACTCTGCGCGACGCGCCGGCGACCGTCATCCGCTCGTCGGCGTGTCGGCCGCGGGTCCGCCGCAACGGTCGGGCACGGCCTGCAGATGGCCCGCGCTCGGGGGTGAATGCGAGCGCTCGGGGTGAATCTCGGGGTGAAATCAGACCACCCCGGCGACCTGCAAACGCTTGCCGACCGTTGGCTCTCTGTGGCGAGCGCGTCCGATGGGGGGTAACGCGCTGCCGAACGCCCGTTGCCGCTTACCCCCGCACCTTGGAGTGCCCCGCCGTGATCCCTACTGATCGGCCGCGATCCCGCACGCCGCGCTTCGGCGCCGGACGTTTCGCCGCCTTCCTGACCGCTTCAGCCCTCGCTCTCGGCGGGCTCGTCGTCATCGCCCCGCCCGCCGCAGCTGCGGGAGGTGCGATCTCGGGAACCGTGTTCCGCGACTTCGGCTCCGACGGCCGCTTCGACTCGGGCAACCCCGCATCGAGCGGCATCCCGAACGACACCGGCCTCGCGGGCGTGACCGTCACGGCGAGCACCGGTGCGGGAACGACCATCGCGACCACGACGACCGACGCCGACGGCGAGTACTGGCTCGACACGGCCGCCGTACCCGACGGCACCCCCGTGCGCGTCGAGTTCACCGCCCTGCCCGACGGCTACTTCCCGTCGTTCCTCGGCGACGACAACGGCTCGAGCGTGCAGTTCGTCGAGGCCGGCGCGACCGACGTCGACTTCGGCGTCAACGCCCCCGAGGACTACTCGCAGGGCAACGCGCCCCTCGTCACGGCCATCCAGTCCGCCGGACTCCGCGCACTCAACCCGGGAGTGCCGTCGCTGACCTCGGTGCCGTGGTCGGTTCCGCGCAACGAGATCGGCAACAACCGCGGCGACTACTCGCAGCGCACGACGCTCGCGACCGCACCCGAGACGGGTTCGCTCTGGGGCACGTCGTTCGATCGCGTCTCGGGCGACGTGTACGCCGCGGCCTCGCTCCGTCGTCACTCCGAGCTCGGTCCGCTCGGCCTCGGCGGCATCTACCGCGTCGCCGACGCCCTGACCGCGGACGGCTCGATCAACGCGTCGCACGGCGCGGTCGAGTCATGGCTCGACGTCACCGACCTCGGCATCGACGTCGGATCGTTCGACGAGTCGAGCCGAGGCCTCAGCCAGCCCACCCAGCCGACGCGCGATGCGCTCGCCTACAACGCCGTCGGAACCGTCGGTCTCGGTGGCATCGCCTCGAGCGTCGACGGCCGATTCCTCTACGCGGTGAACCTCGCCGACCGCACCCTCGTGCGCATCGACGTCGCGAACCCGACCGCCGAGACGACGTCGGTGTTCCCGCTCGGCCTCGAGGCCGACGAACGCCCCTGGGCCGTGACGGTCCACCGCGGCTCCGTGTACGTCGGCATCGTCGACACGGCCGAGTCGACCGCGGGCGGTCTCGCCCCCACGACCGCGACCCGTTCCGAGGGCACGAGCATGAGCGTCCGCGTCGCGAGCGAGGCCGACCTCAGCGCTCTCGGCGACCCCGCGAACACCGTCTTCGAGGCTCCCCTCGACTACCAGCGCGGCGCCGTCTACACGGGTGCGGCCGAGCGCTTCCGCTCGTGGCACCCCTGGACGAACGTCTGGGACCGCGGCCTCTTCGAGTTCGCCGGCTGGCCCGGCGTCTCGTGGGCGCAGCCGATCCTCAGCGACCTGCAGTTCACGACCGATGGCGAGCTCATCCTCGGCCTCCAGGACCGCTTCTCGCTCCAGGCCGGTAACCGCAACTGGGCTCCGACCGGACAGGCCACGACGACCTTCGAGACCGTCTCGCTCGGCGACATCCTCATCGCCTCGCCGAACGGCTCGGGGTCATACACGCTCGAGAACGACGGCGTCGTCGACGGCCGCTCGACCTCGACCGGTGGAGCCAACGAAGGCCCCGGCGGCCGCGAGTTCTTCGACGACCGCAACGCCATGGCCGACAACCCGTCGCACTTCGAGATCGCCCTCGGCGCCCTCACGACGGTCCCCGGCGTCGACGAGGTCGTCGCCACCGCCTTCGACCCGACCTTCAGCATCCGCGTCGCGGGCAACGCCTGGTTCAGCACGGTCGACGGCTCGCTCACCAAGGGCTTCCAGCACACGGATGACGGTGGAGCGCCGCCCAACCTGACCAACGGTTCCTTCCAGAAGGCCGGTGGCCTCGGCGACATCGAGTCGCTCGTGAACGCCGCACCCCTCGAGATCGGCGACCGCGTCTGGTTCGACGCCGACCAGGACGGCGTGCAGGCCGCCGATGAGCCCGCCATCGAGGGAGTCGTCGTCGAGCTGCTGCGCGACGGAGAGGTCATCGGCACCCGCACGACGGGCCCCGACGGCACCTACTCGTTCCGTTCGACCGATGACGACCTCGGCGGCGCGTTCACGCCCGGCGGAGGCGACTACACGGTGCGCTTCGTGCAGCCCGGCGAGGGTCAGCTGAGCCTCAGCGGGCCGAACGCCGACGCCTTCGGCGAGATCGACTGGGTCGATGCATCCTTCACCGTTCCCGGTGCGGGTGAGTCGCGTGCCACCGACTCGAACGCCGACCCGGCGACCGGTGAGTACGTCTACACGGCGGGCGGACCCGGCGAGAACGACCACACGATCGACGCGGGCTTCATCGCGAACACCGAGTTCACGATTACGAAGCAGATCGGCGAGGACGGCGCCGAGGCGGCCTCGGGTCAGCAGTTCACGATCGTCGCCGACGCCCGCGACTTCCGCGGTGACGCGATCGCCCTCGCCGACTCGCCGCTGTCCCTGACGGGCGACGAGACGAGCGCTCCGATCACGGTGCCCGTGGGCAGCCGCGTCGCGGTCTCCGAACCGGATGCCGCGAGCTATCGCTCCGTCGACATCGTCGGCCCCACGGGTGTGACGCCCGACGCCGACGGCTTCTACGCCCTTCTCGGCGGTGGCGCCTTCGCGTTCACCGTGACGAACACCCTCGTCGAACCCGGTACGTTCACGGTCTCGAAGGTCGTCACCGGCGACTTCGACCTGACCGACCCGGCCTTCGCCGACACGGAGTTCACGGTCGCCTACTCGTTCGAGGGCGGCAGCGAGAGCATCGTGCTGAACGCCGACAACGACTGGAGCGCGACCTCGATCGAGCTGCCGTTCGGCACCGAGGTCACCGTCTCGGAGGCGACCATCGAGGGCGCACCCGTCTACGTCGGCTGGGACCAGCCGTCGTGGAGCGAGGGCGACCAGGCCGACGGAACGGCGATCATCACGATCGGCGACGGCACCGACCTCGCGCTCGAACTCACGAACCCGGCGAACCTGCTGGTCGGTGGCTTCAGCATCACGAAGGCCGTGACCGGTGATGGTGCCGACCGCGTGCCCGCCGACACCGAGTTCGACGTCGAGTACAGCGTCGACGGCGGCACCACGTGGGTCGGACTCGACCCCGTCGTCGCCGGCGGCACCGTCGCGGGCCCCGACGACCTCCCGCTCGGCACGACCGTGCTGCTGCGCGAGGCCGACCAGCCCGCGTTCGACGACGTCGAGTGGGGTACTCCCGCGTTCTCGGGCGTCGGCGTGACGCCGGGCGAGGCGGGCGAACCCGCGAGCCTCGTCATCGGTGAGACGGGAGTCGTGGCCCTCGGCCTCGACAACCCGACGACGCCGCGCAATGGCCAGTTCACTCTCACGAAGTCGGTGACCGGTCCGGGAGCGACGTTCCTCGACCCCGCGACCCGCTTCGCCGTCGAGTACCGCTACGGCGACGTCGTCGAGACCGTCGACCTCGAGCCGGGCGTGCCGTTCTCGTCCGAGTCGATCCCGACGGGCACCGTCGTGACGGTGACCGAGGTCGCTCCGACGACCGGTCTGCCCGACGCCGCCGAGTGGGGCGTCCCGACGCTCACGATCGACGGTGAGACGGCCGTCAACGGTGCCCAGTTCACGATCGGCGACGACACCGTCATCGAGGTCGTCGTGGTCAACCCGACCGACGTGACCCCCTCGGTCTCGATCGAGAAGGGCGACGGCGCCGACGGCGTCATCGTGCACGACGCCGACACGGTCGCCGAGGGTGAGGCGTACGCGCCGGGCTCGACGCGCACGATCGTCATCTCGGTCGTGAACGACGGCATCGAGCCGCTGCGCGACGTCTCGCTCTCCGACGTGACGCTCGCCGGTGGTGCGATCGACGACCTGACGTGGACCTTCCCCGACGGTTCGGTGCAGTCGGCGAGCTTCGCCGACGGCGAGTGGACCGCGACGTGGCCGGCGACGTTCGGCGACGACCCGACGCTGTGGCAGCCGGGCGAGGTCATCGCCGGATCGGCGACCCTCACCGTCGGAGCCTCCGCCGGTGCGCACCAGGACCGCGCGTCGGTCTCGGCCGTGGGCGGGTTCTCGGGCAAGCCCGTGGATGACGCCGACGACTACAACGCGTTCACCGGAGCGATCCAGGTCATCAAGTACGACGGCCAGAAGGCCGACCCGGTCGTGCGCGACGGCGACGCGTGGGTCATCCCCGCCAAGCCGCTCGCCGATGCGCTGCAGGACGCGAACACCACCGACACCGCGGTGAAGTACCCCGTCGACACGCCTCAGGCCGTGCGCTGGGTCGTCACCAACACCGGTACGACGTGGTTGACCGACCTCTCGCTCGTCGACGTGACGGGCACCGGCCCCGCCGTCGGAGACGACTGGACCGCTGACCTCAGCGCGTTCGGCGGACCCGCCGACTACTCGTTCGTCGACGACGGCCCGTGGTCGGGTCTCTTCCCGCCCGGCGCATCCTTCTTCGCGGAGGGCACCCTCGTGCTCGGCGCGGAGGACGTGCACGCCGACACCGTGACGGTCGTGGGAACGGTCGTGGTCCCCGCGACGGGTGACGACGGCCTGCCGACGGACCAGCCGCAGCTCGGCGAGGGCGACGAGCCCGTGCGGGCGATCGTCGACGGCGAGCCGTTCACGGTGACCGACGACGACCCGTTCCACGCCTGGACCGGTGTGGGGCCGTACGTCGACATCGAGAAGGGCGACGGCACCGACGGTGTCATCGTGAACGACGCCGATTCGATGACGGATGCCGTCTTCTACGCTCCCGGCGAGAAGCGCGACATCGTCTTCACGGTGACGAACACCGGTGACGAGGAGCTCGTCGACGTCGTGCTCACCGACCAGACGCTCTCCGGTGCGTCGGTCTCGAGCCTCGTGTGGACGTTCCCCGACGGCACGACGGCTCAGGCCGTTCTGACCGACGGGGTGCTGACCGCACGCTGGGAGGCCTCGTTCTCGGGCACCCGATGGGCGCCGGGTGCCGTCATCCAGGGGCACGCGACCCTCACGGTCGCCCTCTCCGACGAGCCCCACGTCGACCGCGCGACGGTCAGCGCGACGGGTGCGGCGTCGGGCAAGCCCGTCGGCGACGTCGATGACTACAACGGCCTGACGGCCCGCATCCAGGTCATCAAGTACGACGGCAACCGCCCCGACCCCGCGGTGAAGGATGCCGCGGGCAACTGGATCGTGCCGACGAAGCCCCTCGTCGACCCGAGCCAGGACGCCAACGACCGGGCGAACTCCGTCGAGTACACGGCGGGCGAGCAGAACCACGTGCGCTGGGTCGTCACGAACACGGGGACGACGTGGCTCACGGAGCTCACGCTCACCGACGTGACGGGCGGCGGGCCGGACGTGCTCGACTGGACGGCCGACCTCAGCCCGTTCGGCGGACCGAGTGCGTACAGCTTCGTCGAGAGCGGCACCTGGCACGGTCTCGTGCCGCCCGGAGCGTCGTTCTTCGCCCACGGAACGCTCACCCTCGCCGCCGGCGACGTGCATGACGACACCGTCACGGTCACCGCCGTGCCCGTCGTCCCCGCGGTCGACGACGAGGGCGTGCCCACGGGCCAGCCGTCCGTCGACGAGGACGGCAACCCCGTGCTCGTCACCGGACCCGATGGTGAACCCGTCACCCTCGTCGACGAAGACCCCTTCAACGCGCATGTGCTGCCCGCACCGCTCGTGTCGACGGGATTCGAGGGCGCCTGGATTCTCCTCGGCACGTTCCTCCTCGCCGGAGGAGCGGCACTGCTCATGCTGTCTCTGATGCGCCGGGCCACCCGACGCTCGAAGCGCTGACCGTATGAGCCGAATGCCCGCCTCCCCTTTCCCCTCGGGTGGCGGGCATTCGTGCTGCGTGCGGCGACCTATCCTGAGCAGATGACGGATGACACGCCGGCCGCCTCGCAGGAGCTCTCGACCCACGGCGTCGGGCCGTGGCCCGGAGGGCGCGACGCGTGGCCGAACGGCGAGCACTTCGACGCCGAGCTGCTCGAGAACGGCGACACCCGGAACGTCATCGACCGCTACCGCTACTGGACGATGGAGGCCATCGTCGCCGACCTCGACCGTGCCCGCCACGGGTTCCACGTCGCGATCGAGAACTGGCAGCACGACATGAACATCGGCTCGATCGTGCGGAGCGCGAACGCCTTCGGCGCGCACACCGTGCACATCGTCGGGCGACGCCGCTGGAACAAGCGTGGCGCGATGGTGACCGATCGCTATCAGCACGTCATGCACCATCCCGACATCGCGGCGTTCGACGCGTGGGCCGCTGCGGCGTCCCTGCCGGTCATCGCCGTCGACAACATCGCGGGGGCGGTGCCGATCGAGACCTTCGACTGGCCCGAGGCGTGCGTGCTGCTGTTCGGTCAGGAGGGCCCGGGGCTCTCGCCCGAGGCCTCGCAGGCGGCGCAGTCGATCGTCGAGATCACCCAGTACGGCTCGACGCGCTCGATGAACGCGAGTGCTGCGGCGGCCGTCGCGATGTACGCGTGGGTGCTCCAGCACGCGCCTCGCTGACCCCTCTCTACCGATGCCCCGATCGGGGGTCATGTCGCATTGTGCAAACGCTTGCGGCCGCTCGTCGCTCGTTGGTACTGTTCGCTGAGGCTTCCTCGATCATCGCTCCTACCGGTGCCGTCGAGGACTCGAGTCGTGCGCGTCCACTGCGCCGCTCGTGAGCGCCGCGCCCGAACGCAGCTCAGTACCTGGGGGAATAACCGATGTCGCACCACAGCCCGTCACGACCGCGCCGATTCGGCACCCGAGCTGCGACGAGCATCGTCGTGAGCTCCGCCCTCGCCCTCGGATCGCTCTTCGCCCTCGCTCCGGCGCAGGCGGCCGAGTCGGGCACGGTGGCCGGCACGGTCTTCCTCGACTACAACAGCGACGGGGTCTTCCAGCCGACGGGCACACCCGCCGAGCGCGGCTTCGCGGGCGTCACCGCGACGGCATTCGACGCCGCGGGCACCGCTGTCGGGTCGACGACGTCGGCGGCCGACGGTTCGTACTCGATCTCCGTCGTCGACGCGGTCTCGGCCGCGCTGCGCGTCGAGTTCGAGCTCAGCGCCGAGCAGGTCGCCGAGGGCTACCGCGACTCGTTCGCCGTCCTCGACGCGGGGGCGTCCGAGAGCGGCTCGAGCGTGCAGTTCGTGACCGTCGGGCAGACCGGCGTCTCGTTCGGCGTCAACAACCCCGAAGACTTCAACACGGGTTCGGCCGACCTGCTCGTGCCCGTGCACAACCCCGGCAACCCGCTGCAGCAGTCGGGCAAGGACACCCGCGGTCTCGTCTCGGTCGAGTACTCGGCGACGGGCAACTCGAAGGGCGACCAGACCAAGATCTCGGCCGCGACGCCCGGCAACGGATCGTTCGGCGCCGCTCAGGGCGTCGTGTGGGGCAACGCGTTCGACTCGTCGACGGGCGACGCCTACACGGCGGCCTTCCTCCGCCGATTCGGCGGATTCGGCGACGGCAACCTCGGTGGTCTCTACCAGACGGATGTCGCGGGCAAGACGACCTCGGTCTGGATCGACCTCGAAGCCGCGGGCATCGACGTCGGCGGCTCGGTGCTCGACGGTGCGCTCGGCATCGGCACCCCGGCATCCGCCTCGGCACGCAACTCGGCCCGCGGTCTCGTCGCGAGCACCGTGCAGGCCGTGCACGACTCCGCGGTCTTCCCCCTCGTCGGCAAGGTCGGCCTCGGTGCCGCGGTCGTCGACGAGCCCGGACGCACGCTCTACGTCGCGAACCTCTACGAGCGCAACGTCGTGTCCGTGCCGATCAATGCCGACGGTTCGGCGGGCACCCCGACGAGCATCGACGTTCCCGGCCTCGACGCCGACGAGCGCATCTTCGGCCTGCACCTCTACCGAAACCAGCTCTACGTCGGCGTGACCGAGACCGCGGGCAACGCGGCCAACACGGGCTCGCGTTCCGATCTCGGCGCGCGCGTCATCTCCGCGCCCACGAGCGACCTGTCGTCGTGGACGCAGCGCATCGACGTCACCGATCTGACCTTCCAGCGCGGCATGCCCGACTGGTCGTTCGAGGCCGGCGGAACGAACGCCGGTCAGGCGCTCTGGAACGCGACGAAGCGCAACAACGCGTCGCACTGGAACGCGTGGACCGATAGCTGGGCGTCGGGCGACAATTCGAACCTCGCCGGCCCGGGCAAGACGTGCCTGCGCTCGAGCAACCAGAACGAGCAGAACCGCTGGTATTGCGCCTACCCGCAGCCCATCCTCTCGAGCATCGACTTCGACGCCGACGGCAACATGCTGCTCGGATTCGCCGACCGCTTCTCGTTCCAGCACGCCGACTTCCAGTGGAGCCCGACGTCGAACGACACCAACCTCTACTGGACCTTCGCGATGGGCGACACGTACGTCGCCGGCAAGCAGTCCGCGGGCGCGGGTGCGACGTACCTCCTCGAGCAGACCGGATCGTACGACTCGATCGCGGGCGACCGCACGGCGTCGTGGGTCGACAACAACCCCGGCATCTCGGTGCCCGGCCTCGCCGCGACGAACAACCAGCAGGGTCCCGGCGGCGGCGAGTTCTTCTACGACCGCAACCGCCCATCGATGTCGGCCAACTGGGAGGCCACCCACTTCGAGTCATCCCTCGGCGCGCTCGCGACTCTCGAGGGCGTGCAGCAGTTCCCGACGACCGGCTTCTCGACGCAGGGCTCACGTGCCGCTGACTTCTTCGGCTCGGGACTCAAGTGGCTCAACCAGGTGAGCGGCGCGACCGATCGCGCCTACGACATCACGACCCGAGCGGATGCCTGCGGCGCGACGCTCTGCTGGCCGAACGTCCCCGGCGCCGGCGGAAGCGCGACCGACTTCACCTCCTTCGGCAAGGCCGGCGGCCTCGGCGATCTGCAGTTCCTCGTCGACGCGGCTCCCGTGCAGATCGGAAACTACGTCTGGTTCGACGCCGACCAGGACGGCGTGCAGGGCGCCGACGAGCCCGCCCTCGCGGGAGTCACGGTCGAGCTGTACTCGGCCGACGGATCGACTCTCCTCGGCACGACGACGACCGACGCCAACGGCGAGTACTACTTCTCGTCGCTCACGACGCCGGGCTTCGAGCCGAAAGCCGACTACCAGGTGAAGTTCGTCGCTCCGACCTCGGGCACCGCGCTCACCGACCCGCGCTTCGGCACGGTCGACTGGAGCCAGCTCTCGCTCACGCAGGCCGAGCAGGGCGGCAACACGCTCATCGACTCCAACCCCGACCCGCAGACCGGCGTCGCCGACGTCTCGGTCGGCGCGCCCGGACAGAACGATCACTCGATCGACGCCGGGTTCGTCGGAGTTACGGCCGTCGAGCTCGAGAAGCAGATCGACACCGAGGGCGGCCCCTCGCCTCCCGGCTTCGAGTTCTCCTTCACGACCGAGGCGATCGACTTCCGCGGAAACCCGATCACCCTGGCACCCTCCGACGCGGCCTTCACCCTGCAGGCCGACGGCGTCACGAAGACCATCACCCTGCCGATCGGTGCGAAGGTGCGGTTCACCGAAGCGCCCTTCCCGACGGCGGACGGCTCCGTCGTCTGGAGCCCCACGCCCGACGCCGACGGCTGGATCACGGCCTCGGGAACGGTCGATGCCCCGACCCGGATCATCGCGACCAACAGGCTCCTGCTGCCCGGCAGCTTCGAGCTCACGAAGTCCGTAACGGGCGATGGCGCAGCCGCCGTGCCCGACGACTTCGAGTTCACGGTCGACTACTCGTACACTGACCCCTTCACCGGCGCACTCGTGTCGAAGAGCCTCACCGTTACGAAGGGCTCGCCGGTCGACGTCTCCGACGACATCCCCGCCGGGGTCACCGTCACCCTCGTCGAGGGTGCGCGAACCGGTGCCCCGCCGAGCGTCGGCTGGGGAACCCCGGTCTTCAGCGGCCCGGGAGTCACCGACAACGGTGACGGCAGCGCGACCTTCGTCGTCGCATCCGACACCCAGGTCGAGATCGGCCTCGAGAACCCCGCCGACGAACTCGTCGACGGCTTCCAGCTGACGAAGTCCGTCACGGGCGGGGCCGCGGGTTCGGTCGGCACCGACTTCGACTTCGTCGTGAATGCCACCTACGTGCCCGCCGATGCTTCCGCGCCCGCCCAGCTCACCGTGCAGAAGAACGGCTCGGTCTCCGTGACCGACCTCGCGCTCGGCACGGTCGTGACCCTCAGCGAGGTGCAGCCGGTCGACGGTCAGCCGTCGCCCGAGGTCTCGTGGGGCACTCCCGTCTGGAGCGGCACCGGTGTGACCGTCAACCCCGACGGCTCGGCGTCGTTCACGATCACCGACGGTGCGAGCGTGCAGGTCGCACTCGAGAACCCGACGGCTCAGCTCGTCGGCGACTTCTCGATCGAGAAGGTCGTCACGGGCGATGCTCCGGTCGACCCCGATCTCGAGTTCTCGTTCGAGTACTCGACCGACGCGGGTGCGACATGGATCCCCGTCGACGGCGTCACCGCCGGTGCCGCCGGCGCATGGTCGTCGCCCGAGCTTCCCACGGGTACGACGGTGCAGGTGCGCGAGATCGCACCGACCGGCAGCTTCTGGGGAGCCCCCGAGTTCACGGTCGACGGCGTCGCCTCGGCTGAACCCGTCACCTTCACGATCGGTGACGGCACCTCGGTCGCCGTCGTCGTGACCAACCCGACCCTCGTCGGCGACTTCTCGATCGAGAAGGTCGTCTCGGGTTCGGCCGAGGTCGACCCCGATCTCGAGTTCTCGTTCGAGTACTCGACCGATGCGGGCGCGACGTGGGTCCCCGTCGACGGAGTCACGGCGGGCGCCGCGGGCGCGTGGACGTCGCCCGAGCTCCCGACCGGCACCGAGGTGCTCGTGCGCGAGATCGCGCCGAGCGGTGACTTCTGGAGCGACCCGACCTTCACGGTCGATGGTGTGCCCGTGGCATCCCCCGCCGCCCTCACGATCGGAGACGACTCGACGGTCGCCGTCGTCGTGACGAACCCGACGACGGTCGGCGACTTCACGATCGAGAAGATCGTGACCGGCTCCGCCGAGGTCGACCCCGACTTCGAGTTCTCGTTCGAGTACTCGGTCGATGCAGGTGCGACGTGGGTCGCTGTCGACGGCGTTCTCGCTGGTGCCGCCAACGCCTGGACCTCTCCCGAGTTCAACACGGGCACCCCCGTGCTCGTCCGTGAGATCCAGCCCGTCGGAGCATTCTGGGGCGAACCGTCGATCACCGTCGACGGCGTCACCCAGTCGGGAGACGCGAGCTTCGTGATCGGCGAGAGCTCGACCGTCGCGGTCGTCGTCACGAACCCGACCGGCACGGGCGACTTCACGATCGAAAAGGTCATCTCCGGCTCGGCGGTCGTCGACCCCGACTTCGGCTTCTCGTTCGAGTACTCGGTCGACGGCGGCGCGTGGGTCGCGGTCGACGACGTGCTCGCAGGAGCCGCCAACGCGTGGACCTCGCCCGAGTTCAACCAGGGCTCCGTCATCGCGGTGCGTGAAGTTGCACCGACCGGTGCGTTCTGGGGCACGCCCGTCATCACGATCGATGGCGTGACGCAGCCGAGCCAGCCCGCGACGTTCGTCGTCGGCGGCGGCACGACGGTCGCCGTCGTCGTCACCAACCCGACCGAGGTCGGCACGTTCACGATCGAGAAGGTCGTGACCGGCGATGCCGTCGTCGATCCGGGGCAGACGTTCGACTTCGAGTACTCGACCGACGGCGGCACCACGTGGATCGCCGTCAGCGACGTCGCCGCGGGCCCGGTCAATGCGTGGACCTCGCCTGAGTTCACCGTGGGCACCGAGATCCAGGTGCGCGAGGTCACTCCGAGCGGCCCGATCTGGGGCACGCCGACCATCACGGTCGACGGTGTCGACGCGGGTGACCCCGCGGTCGTCACGATCCAGAACGATCCCGACGTCGAGGGCGGCTCGAACGTCGCGGTCGTCGTGACCAACCCGACGCTCGTGGGCGACTTCTCGATCGAGAAGATTGTCTCGGGTTCCGCCGTGGTCGACCCCGACTTCGAGTTCTCGTTCGAGTACTCGACGGATGACGGTGCGACGTGGGTTCCCGTCGACGGCGTGCTCGCCGGTGCGGCGAACGCGTGGACGTCGCCCTCGTTCAACGCGGGCACGACGGTTCAGGTGCGCGAGATCGCCCCGGCCGGTGCCTTCTGGGGCGACCCGACCTTCACGGTCGACGGCGTCGCGACGACGGCTCCCGTCGAACTCACGATCGGTGCGGATTCGACCGTCGCGGTCGTCGTGACGAACCCGACCTCGACGGGCGACTTCTCGATCGAGAAGGTCGTCTCGGGTTCGGCCGAGGTCGACCCCGATCTCGAGTTCTCGTTCGAGTACTCGGTCGATGGCGGTGCGACGTGGGTCGCGGTCGACGGCGTGACCGCCGGGGCCGACAACGCGTGGACGTCGCCGGCGTTCAACACCGGCACCGAGGTTCAGGTGCGCGAGATCGCTCCGACCGGTGCGTTCTGGGGCACGCCGACCATCACGGTCGACGGCGTCGCCGCGGGTGACCCCGCCGTCCTCACGATCGGTGACGGCTCGACCGTCGCGGTCGTCGTGACCAACCCGACGCTCGTGGGCGACTTCTTGATCGAGAAGATCGTGAGCGGCGATGTCGTGGTCGATCCCGACTTCGGGTTCTCGTTCGAGTACTCGACCGACGGTGGCACCAGCTGGGTGCCGGTCGACGGCGTTCTCGCCGGTTCGGCGAACACGTGGACGTCGCCCGAGTTCAACACGGGCACCGAGGTGCAGGTGCGAGAGATCGCCCCGACCGGTGCGTTCTGGGGCGACCCGACGTTCACGGTCGATGGTGTCGCGGCCGACCAGCCCGTCGAATTCACCATCGGCGACGGATCGACCGTCGCCGTCGTAGCCACGAACCCGACGAACACGGGCGACTTCTCGATCGAGAAGATCGTCTCGGGTGACGCGGTCGTCGATCCCGACTTCGAGTTCTCCTTCGAGTACGCGGTCGACGGCGGCGCCTGGGTTCGCGTCGACGGTGTGACGGCGGGTGCCGCGAACAGCTGGACCTCGCCGCTTCTGCCGACCGGGTCCACCGTGCAGGTGCGCGAGCTCGCGCCCGTCGGTCCCATCTGGGCGTCCCCCACCTTCACGGTCGACGGCGTCCCCGCCGAGCAGCCCGTCGAGTTCACGATCGGTGACGGTTCGACCGTCGCGGTCGTGGCCACCAACCCGACGCTCGTCGGCGGCTTCACGATCGAGAAGCGTGCGACGGCCGAAGCCGGCACCGCGTGGACGGCGACGGTGGCCTACGGCTACGAGGTCGACGGCGCGCCGGTCGAGGGCTCGCTCGAACTGACCGCTGCCGCTCCGATCGCCGGTCTCTCCGGCATCAACGCCGGCACGGCCGTGACGCTCTCGGAGGTCGCCTTCACGGGTCTTCCCGCGGGTGTCGAGTGGAGCGACTTCACGTGGGCCGGCGACGTCGTCGACAACGGCGACGGCACCGTGACGATCACGGTCGGAGACGAGGCGCCCGTCGCACTGGTGCTGACGAACGACGTCGTCACTCCGTCGGTCGAGATCGTCAAGGGCGATGCCGGCTTCGAGGGCTCGGGCGATGAGATCGTCAACGACGCCGACACGATGGCCGACGGTGAGTTCTACCAGCCGGGCGAGACGCGCACGATCGTGTTCACCCCGACCAACAAGGGCACCGAGGCTCTCGTCGACGTCGTCGTGACCGACCAGACGATCGCCGGCGCCGACGTGCAGGCTCTGCAGTGCGTCTTCCCGAACGGCGACCGCACCGACGGTGTGTTCGCCGACGGCGGCTGGACGGTCGCCTGGGCGGCGTCGAGCGCCGACTCGAACCCGGCGACCTGGCTCCCGGGCGTGAGCTTCACGTGCACCGCGACGCTCACGGTCGAGGCTGCCGGCGGCGTCCACGTCGACAACGCCACGGTGTCGGGAACCGGAGTCGCCTCGGGCGTCACCGTGACCGATGAGAACCCGTACAACGCATTCACCGCCGACATCCAGGTCATCAAGTACGACGGCAACCTCGCCGACCCGGCCGTGAAGGATGCCGACGGCAACTGGATCACGCCGGGCAAGCCGCTCGCCGACCTCGGTCAGGATGCCAACGACACGGAGCACTCCGTGAAGTACGTCGCCGATCGTGCCAACGCGGTGCGCTGGGTCGTCACGAACACCGGCCCGACGTTCCTCACGAGCGTCGACCTCACCGATGTGACGGCGACGGGCCCGGCGATCGAGTCCGACTGGACCTGCGACCTGCTGCCCGTCGGCGGCCCGAGCGGGGCGTACAGCTTCGTGAAGGACGGCGCCTGGAACGGTCTGTTCGCCCCGGGTCAGTCGTTCTTCTGCGAGGGCACGCTGACGCTCGGCGCGAACGCGATCCACCAGGACACGGTCACCGTCGTGAGCGAGGTCGTGGTTCCCGAGGTCGATGAGAACGGCGTGCCGACCGGCAACCCGTCGCTCAACCCCGACGGAACGCCCGTGATCGCGGTCGACGGCGACGGCAACCCGCGGGTCCTGACCGACGACGACCCGTTCAACGCCTACACGCCGGCTCCGGCGACGGCAGTCACCGGCTTCGGCGGTTCGATCCTCGGCATCCTGGCGCTCCTGCTCATGGCGGCCGGCATCCTCGCCGTCATCGGTTCGCGCCGCCGCGTGGTGCGTCGATGAGGCAGATACGCCGACGATGACGGTCGGGCGGTGATCATCTTGGGGTGATCGCCGCTCGATCCGTCCCGGTGCGCGGCCTCGTCCGCCGCGCACCGGGACACATGACGATGGGCCCCTGATTCCTCAGGGGCCCATCGTCGTGTTCGTGCGGTGTCGGCCTACAGCGGGCGCACCGTGTAGATCGCGACGGCGCCGGTGTCGGCGGTTTCGAAGGTGACCTCGACGGAGTACGACGCGTTCTGGTAGCCGAGCACGCGCTGGCCGCCGGCCGTCGCGCCTCCGCCTGTGAAGCCCGCGCCCGAGAGCTGCTCCTTGATCACCGGGTCTGCAGCCTCCTGGCTCTCGATCTCGACGCGCTCGACCCAGGCGCCGTCGACGATCTCCGACCCGGCCGTCGTGCCCTCGATGAGCGGGACCTCTGCGGGGAAGGCGCCCTCGGCGACGGCCGGAACGGTGCCGTCAGGGGCGGCGGATGTCGGCGTCGACGACTCGCTCGGCCCCGTGCATCCCGCGAGGGCGGGGAGCAGAGCGAGAGCGGCGAGCCCGCCGAGAATGCTGGAACGACGTGCAGAAGACATGACAACCCCCGTGACGATGTGCGTGTCATCCACTCTACTGACAGCGCTTGCACTTCGCGCCCGCCCCGCGCCCCCACCCGCCCCAACCCCTCCGTTTCGGCGTCACGACACGCTGGCTATCGCGCGTTTAGCCAGCGTGTCGTGACGCCGAAACGGAGGGCGCGGGCACGTGAGATGGGCGAGGGAGCGCGTGCGCGGGGAGAAGAGTGGCGCGCGCGTGGCGCGGGCGCGTCAGGCGAAGAGGGGGGAGCCGAGGGGGCGGGTCGCGTCGAAGCCGGGGAGGATGAGGAAGCTCGCGCTCGCGGTCGGCGTCGCAAACGACATGAGGTCGTCGGTCTCGTCGAGTCGCGCCTGCGTCTTCACGAACGTGTCGAGGTCGCGTTGGAAGCACACGAAGAGCAGACCGCTGTCGGCGATCGGTGCGCCCGCGGCATCCGTCGTCTCGCCGTCATCGAACGCGTAACCGCGACGCAGCATGAGCGCACTGCCCGTGAACGAGGGGTGCGCCGCGCGCACGTGCGAGCGCGCGGGCACGAGGAAGCTGCCGTCGGGCGTCTTCGCGAGCAGGTTGGCCTCGTCGTGCAGACCTCCGCCCGAGAGCGGTGCGCCGTCGCCCTCGCGGCGCCCGATGATCGCGTCACGCCGCTCGGGCGCCTCGGCGCCGAATCCGCTCGTGTCGAGCAGCAGGCGACGGATGACGCACACGGTGCCACCCGCAGCAGGACCGTCGGCGATCCAGACGTTCTCGTCGAGCTCGTCGCGTCCGTGCGGCACGATGATGCCGTCGTGATACCCGAGCGGGTTGCGGGCGATCGTGCCCTCGCCGACGGCACGGAATCCGCGCTGCCGCCACCGCGGCGAGACGTCGCCGAGCGCGCGCACGAGCTCATCGAGCACGGGGTGCAGCAGTCCGCCGTCGGTCGCCGACAGCGAGAGCAGCAGGTCGCCGCCGTTCCGCCGCGCGGGGATCGCGTCGTCGCCCGCGAAGGCGGGGAGTGCGAGCGCTCCGGGCAGTGCGGGGTCGATCGCGGCGACGACGCGCGGCCCGAGGCCGACGGTCACGGTCAGGTCGCCCGAGCCGTCGGGATTCGCCGCGCCGGGCGAGGAGAGCGCGAGGATCGCCGCGCCGAGGGCCTCGAGCCGCGCCGGCAGGGCGCCGCGCACCGCGTCATCCGCGAGGTCGAGGTCGAACACGGCGACGAGGCAGTTCATCTGCGGGGTGCCGGGGCGCGCGATGCCGGCCTGCGTGCGGCCGGTCGCGGTGACGGCGGCTCCGCGCGGGGGGATGTCGGCCGTCGGCGTCGCGGGAGCAGTACCCGAGCCGCCCGCACTGATGACGGCGTTCGCGCCGACCGTCCCCGCGATGCCGGCGACGAGTCCGGCACCCGCGCCGAGCAGCACGCTGCGTCGACTCGGGCGCGGGGTATCCGTGCGTTCGGTCATGCGCCCGGCACCGCGGTCGGGATCGGGCCGGGAATCGTCACATCGTCGGCGGGGCCGAGGTCGATCGTGACCCACGTGCCGCCGAGGCGGGCCTCGACGCGCAGCAGCAGACCCGTCTCGTCGACCCAGTAGCGCACGCCCGAGGCATCCGGATCGACGGCGTCTCCGCTCACCGCACCCTCGGCGGGCCCCGTGAAGACCGAGACGGCGGTGCCGTCGATCTCATCGTCGGTGAGGTGCAACGCGCCGTTCTGGCGGAGGAGCAGAGGGTTCTCGGGTCGGTCGGCGCCGAGGCTCGCGACGACGCTCAATACAGCCTGTGCGGCCGACGCGGTCGGGTCGACGGCTCCCGGGCTCCACGCCTCGGTGCTCGCGGGCACGGGCAGCGGCGGGCTCGTCGCGCCTGCCGCGGAGAGTGCGGCGAGCGTCGTGCCGTCCCACAGGATGAGGTCGCCGCCGTTGCCGTCGGCTGTGACGAGTCCGTAGCCGACGTGGGTCTCGTAGTCGAACCAGCCGTCGAGCGTCAGGGCGCTGCCGGAATCGTCGAACGCGGCCTCGACCGATCGCGTGCCGGCATCGAAGTTCTTGAAACGGATGACGGCGAGCAGCTCCGACTCGGCCGTCGTGACCACGCGCGGCCCATCGTCGCTCGGCGTCGGCGCAGCGTCGCCCGAACCGCCGGTGCAGCCGGCGAGGCCGAGCATGAGCGCGACCGCGGCGAGTGCGGCGGCCGCTCTCACGAGTTGGTCCAGTCGGCGAGCAGGTCGCTCGAGGGCAACGTCACGGCGTCGAGGTCGGGCACGTCGACCGTCGCGGGCAACGGCGACGGGATCGTGTCGTCGGCGTCGAGGCCGGGAAGCCGCGGGGGAGCCGCGACCTTCAGGAAGCTCACGCCCGGCGGCACCGTCACCGCGGGCAGGGCCGTGCGGGCGTCGGCGGGCTGCGTGCCCGCGCACTCGGTGCCGAAGAGCGCGGGAAGCGCGCTGAACGCGCCGCCCGTGACGCAGTTCAGCGAGGCCGGAGCACGCTCGGCCGAGACGTTCGCGACGTCGACGCCGTTGCCCTCGAAGAGGATGTCGGCGAGGGTGTTGCCCGTCGCCGCGAGGTCTTCCGTGTTCGAGAACAGCACGCCCGCGGCGGGGTTGCCGGCGATGACATTCGCGCGCAGCAGGTTCTCCTGGCCGCCCGCGATGCCGACGCCCACACCGAAGCCGCCGTCGGCGTGCGAGGGCGAGTCGGCGCCCGCGTTGTCGACGACGACGTTGCCGACGACGGTGTTGCCGCGCTGCGGCGTGAACGCCTCCTGGTAGTTCGAGATGAGGGTCATGCCGATGCGGTTGCCGCTGAAGCGGTTGCCGACGAGGTAGACCGAGTCGGAGGCGTTGGCGTTCTCGAAGCCGATCGCGTTACGCTCGGCGACGTTGCCCTCGACGAGGATGTCGCACTCGCGGCACTGACCGACGTAGAAGCCGCTGTCGGCCGAGCCCGACGCGTAGGAGTTGCGGATGACGCCGTGCTGGGCGTCGAACGCGTAGATGCCGTAGAGCCCGTTGTTGGAGGCCGTGACCGAGTCGATCGCGAAGCGCTGCACGGGCGGGAACTTCTCGGGATCGAGCGTCGTGTACCCCGCGCCGCCGTGCGCCGTCGGGCCGTTCTCGTCGTGCATGCCCGTGACGAGAACGCCGTAGAAGGTCGCCTCGCGCACGGTGAGGTTCTCGACGCGGATGCCGTCGGCGATGCCGACGATGCCGTACGAGCGCACACCCTCGCCGTCGATGATCGTGTCGTTGCGGTCGACGCCGCGGATGGTCACGTCTTCTTTGTCGACGAGCACTTGCTCGGCGTAAACGCCGGGCTCGATGAGGACGAGTCCGCCGGGGGAGACGAGGTCGACGGCCTCGGTGATCGTGGCGGCGTCGGCGGGCACGCGAACGACGTCTGCGGCGGCCGGCTGCTCGGTCTCGCCCGGGGCGCACGCACTGAGGGACGAGACCAGGACGGCAGCCGTGAATACGGCCCCGAGGGCCCCCCATGAGCGCATGGATTCAGTCTACCGATCAGCCGATCAGGCTCGGTTGCAGGTCGCGAAGCGTGCGGTAATGCGTCATCCGCGTCACGCCGATCGCGGCGACCGCGAACGCGCCGAGCAGGATCGCGAGGAGCACGAGGATGTCGGTCCACGCGCCACCGAGCTCGCCGCCGTACATGAACCGGCGCATCGCGTCGACGACGAAGCTCATCGGCAGCACGTGGTGCAGCGCGGCGAGCGGTGCGGGCAGCGTCTGCCACGGGAAGGTGCCGCCCGCCGTGACGAGCTGCACGACCATGAGCACGAGCCCGAGGAACTGCCCGACGCTGCCGAGCCAGACGTTGAGGGCGAGGATGATCGCCGCGAACGTCGCCGATCCGAGCAGCATGATGCCGATCACCCCCGCGGGGTGCGTCATCGAGAACCCGAGGGCGAGGGCGAGCACGAGGAACAGGCCGACCATCTGGATCGCACCGAGCAGGGCGGGAGTGAGCCAGCCCGCGAGCGTGATGCGGATCGGCGAGTGCAGCGCCGTCACCGCGCGCCGCGAGACGGGCTTGACGATGAGGAAGAGCGCGTAGATGCCGATCCACGCCGCGAGTGCCGCGAAGAACGGGGCGAGGCCCGCGCCGTACGTGCCGGCCGCCGTCACCTGACTCGTCTCGAGGCGGATGGGATCGGCGATCGTCTCGGCCTGCTTCGCGCGCGTCGCGGCATCGGTGTCGGGGATCGAGGCTGCGCCGTCGACGAGGCCGTCGCGCAGCTGCGCAACGCCCTCATCGATCGTGCCGAGGCCGGAGACGAGGGTGCCGAGTCCGTCACGGAGCGTCGCCGACCCGCCGGCCGCCGCCGCAGCGCCATCGGCGGCGCTCGCCGCACCCTCGGCGAGCGTGTTCGCCCCGGCCGACAGCTGGTCGATGCGCCCGACGACCTCCTGCACGCGGTCGTTGCCCGCGGTCACGTCGCTTCCGAGGTCGTCGAGGCGCGTCATGATGTCGGTGATCGTCGCGGGGTCGAGCCCGGACTGCTCGAGACGGGTGAGGATGTCTGCTCGAACCTGAGGAACGGCGGCCGCCGCCTCGTTCGTCGCGGCCGCGACCCGGTCGGCCGACGCCGCGAGTTCGGCGTTGCCGTCGGCGACCTGGCGCGCGCCGTCGGCGACCTGCCGGGTGCCGTCCGCCAGTTGCGCTGCGCCGTCGGCGAGGGTGCCCGCGCCCGCGTGGAGTTCTCCGGCTCCCGAGCCGGCCTGGCCGACGGCATCCGTCAGTGTGCTCGCGCCGTCGCCGGCCTCGACGAGGCTGCCGCGGATCGTCGAGAGCCCGTCGAGGAGCTTCGTCGCCGCTTCGCGGCCGACGGTGCGCGTGATCTCGGCCTGCACGGTCTTCACGGCCTGCTCGCCGATGGTCGTCGCGAGGTAGCTGTTGGCGTCGTTCGTGGTGAGGATGACCTCGCCCTGGCGGGGGTCGGAGCCCTGCGCCGAGGCGAGCGACTCCGAGAAGTCGGCGGGGAAGGTGAGCGAGAAGTCGTACGTGCCGTCATCGACGCCGGCGGTGCCGTCGGCCTCCGAGACGACGTGCCAGTCGAAGGTTCCCGCATCGACGAGGTTCGCGACGACCTCATCGGCGACGTTCCGCGCCGAGTCGCCCGTTCCCGAGCCGGTGTCGAGGTTGACGATCGCGACGGGCACCTGGTTGAGGCGCGCGTACGGGTCCTGGTTGGCCCACAGGTAGAGGCCGCCGTAGAGCACGGGAACCGCGATGAGCGCGATGAGGGCGATGCGCGACATCGTCGTGGCCGTCAGACGGCGGAGCTCGGTCGCGATCATCTGCGGGGTCTTCACGCGAGACCTCCTTCGGAGAGTTCGAGTTCGTCGTCCCCCGAGCCGCGCATGCGGTCGAGCATCGACGACGCGGCGATCGCGGCGGCCGAGGCATCGCCCGCGATCATGAGCACGGCGAGGCCGCGGTCGGCGAAACCGTTCGCGAGACGCCACCACTCGACGGGGTCGCCGCCGTGGCGGTCGGGCGACACGATGACGAGGCCCTCGACGCCCGGACGGCGGATCGCGAGCTCGCAGAGCAACGTCAACCGCTGGACGGCATCGACGTCGGCGATGCTCGAGCGCGCGACATCCGTCAACCCCAACTCGGCGAGGGTGCGCGCGACCCGGCGCGGATTCGAGGGGATGCCGGCGAACATGAGCTCTTCGGCGGCGACGCCCGCGACGGTGATGTCGGGCGCCGGGTCCGACACGCTCGGGGCGTCGATGAGCGCGACGCGGGCACGGAGCTTCGAGTGGTCGACGACGCCGTCGATCGTCACGGAGCCGGTCGTCGGGCGCATGCGGCCCGAGGCGATGAGACCGAGGACGGTGGGGCGGCGCTCGGTCTCGGCGCGGGTGAGCGTCGCGCGACCCGACTCGAAGCGGAGGTTCGTGAGAGGGAGAGGTGCGCCACGTGCGCCTTTCGTCACGCCGGCGAGTTCCACCTGCATGCGTATCTCTCCTTCTCGATAGGAATGACACTGTACTCCCGCGATCCTGCATGGTCGGTGCGGCTCCGGGGCGGGGCGGGGGCCGCGCGATAGGGTGGGGTGTGACCTCCGACAACACCGAAGCGCAGAACGTGCTGTCCCTCGACGGCGATGAAGCCGTCCGTGAGGAATTGAGTCGAGCGGGCCGTGACGGCGTCGCCGAAGTGACGCGGCGGCACCCCGATTCACCGCTCGCGTGGGTCGAGCTGGCCGACATCGCCTCCTCCGAGCAGCGCCACCTCGACGCGTACGCCTACGCGACGGTCGCCGCCGATCTCGCCCGTCAGCGCTTCGCCGCCGACGGCTGGGTCGCGGGCGAACCCGTCGCCTGGAACACCGAGCACAACCGCCCGTACCACCGAGCCCTGCACACCGCGCGTCGTGCCGCCGTCGCGCTCGGGCTCACCGGAGCGGCCTCCGCGCTCGCCGCCGACCTCGAATCGGCCGACGTCGACGCCTCGTCGCGCATCGACTCGGAGTTCACCCCCACCCAGGTCATCACGATCATCACGCCCGAGCTCGAGGCGGCGTTCCTCGCCGAGACCGTGGCCGTGATCGCATCACCCGACGAGGATGCCGCACCCGTGGCATCCCCCGATGCTGACAGAGGAGACTGACGTGCCAGCAATCGTTCTGATCGGAGCCCAGTGGGGCGACGAGGGCAAGGGCAAGGCGACCGACCTGCTCGGATCGCGACTCGACTACGTCGTGAAGTTCAACGGCGGCAACAACGCCGGTCACACCGTCGTCATCGGCAACGAGAAGTACGCCCTGCACCTCCTGCCGTCGGGCATCCTGACCCCCGGCGTGACGCCGGTCATCGCGAACGGCGTCGTCGTCGACATCGAGGTGCTCTTCGAAGAGCTCGACGCGCTCATCGCGCGCGGCCTCGACGTCTCGCGCCTCAAGGTCTCGGCGAACGCGCACGTCATCACGAGCTACCACCGCACGCTCGACAAGGTCACCGAGCGCTTCCTCGGGAAGCGTCAGATCGGTACGACCGGTCGCGGCATCGGGCCGGCGTACGCCGACAAGATCAACCGCGTCGGCATCCGCATGCAGGATCTGTTCGACGAGAACATCCTGCGGCAGAAGGTCGAGGGCGCCCTCGACCAGAAGAACCACCTGCTTGTGAAGGTCTACAACCGTCGGGCGATCGCCGTCGACGAGATCGTGAACGAACTGCTCTCGTACGCCGAGCGTCTGCGCCCCATGGTCGCCGACACCGCTCTGCTGCTGCACGAGGCGATCGAACGCGGCGACACCGTGCTCTTCGAGGGCGGCCAGGCCACGATGCTCGACGTCGACCACGGCACGTACCCCTTCGTCACGTCGTCGAACGCGACCTCGGGCGGCGCCGTCACCGGATCGGGCATCGCCCCGAACAGCATCGATCGCGTCATCGCCGTCATCAAGGCGTACACGACGCGCGTCGGCGCGGGCCCCTTCCCGACCGAGCTCTTCGACCAGTGGGGCGAGTTCCTCTCCGACAAGGGTCACGAGTTCGGCACGACGACCGGTCGCCGCCGTCGCACCGGCTGGTACGACGCTCCGATCGCGCGCTACACGGCACGCATCAACGGCGTCACCGACTTCGTGCTGACGAAGCTCGACGTGCTCACGGGCATCGAGTCGATCCCCGTGTGCGTCGCGTACGACGTCGACGGGGTCCGTCACGACGAGGTTCCCGTCTCGCAGTCCGACTTCCACCACGCGATGCCCATCTACGAGGAGTTCCCGGGCTGGTCGGAAGACATCTCGGGCGCGCGCACGTTCGAGGACCTTCCGAAGAACGCGCAGGACTACGTGCTCGCCCTCGAAGCGATGAGCGGCTCGCGCATCTCGGCGATCGGAGTCGGCCCCGAGCGCGACGCGATCATCGTGCGGCACGACCTCATCGACTGAAACCGGCGCGCCCCGGGGTGAAGCCGGGGGTGAATCGGCGACGCCGCGCGCTGCGTCGTCGTAGAGTCGAACAGTGCGTGCCGATTCACCGTTGACGCGCCGTTCGGTGTGGCCCACGCGCGCGCTGCTCGGCTGCGCCGTCTTCGCTGCCATCGGCGCGCTCCTCCTCGTCGCCCTCACCCCGCTGACGACGGTCCTCGCGCTCTCGGCGCCCGTGCTGTATCCGATCGCGGCCGCCGTACCGGTCTGCTGCTATCTCGCTGCACGCCGGTGGACGGCACGGGCCGGGAGCGCGAGCATCACCGCCGTGCTCATGGGCCTCATCGCTCTGCCGTTCACGTCGCTCGGCGCGCTCGTGCTCATCGCGCTCGCGGTGCCCGCCGTCGTCGTCGACCTCGTCGCGGGCGCGCGCCCCTCGCGTGCTCGCTGGCACGCGGCGGCCGCCGTCGCGGGGCTCGTCGTCGGCATCCTCTCGCTCACCGTCTTCGACAACGACGTGCTGCAGCCGTGGATCATCGCGTCGGTCCTCGTCGTGCGCGTCGCATCGTTCGTCGTCGCGGCGGTCGTCGCCGACATCGTCGCCCGCGGCCTCTCGCGTGCCGGAATCCTCGGCGGGCGTCGTGCGTGACGGCATCCCTCGCGCTCCGCGCCGCTTCCTCGAGCGGCCGCACCTGCACGCGTTGCTCGACAACGACAGCCCGCTCACTGTCGTGCGCGGGCCGCGCGGATTCGGGAAGACCGCGTTGCTCGGCGAGTGGGCGCGCTCGGTGCAGCCCCGTCGGGCGGTGCTGTGGGTCGCCGGTGACGCGCACAGCGATCGCGACGTCCTCGCCCGGCTGACCGGGCGGAGCGTGACGAGCGCTTCGCCGCACGAACTCGCCCAGGCGTTCACCGCTGCCGGCCCCGACCTCGACGTCGTGATCGACGACGCCGACGCCGTCGGAGAGGATGCCGCCGACATCCTGCTCGCGGCGCTCGCCGCCTCACCCGGAACGCGCTTCGTCGTGGCGTCGCGGTCGCGCTCGCCGTTCGACGAGCCCGACCGTCTGCTGCGTTTCGACGCCGTCGAGATCGACCCGTCGGTGCTGCGGTTCACGGACGAGGAGACCGAGGCCTACCTCCTCGCCGCGGGAGTGCCCGGTGCGCGCGGTGTCGCCTCCCTCGTGCAGACCGTGACCGCGGGCAGCGCGCTCGAGGTCTTCGCGGCGATGCGCGCTCTCGAGAGCGCGGCGCCGCCGCGCACGGCCCGCGACCTCGGCGCACACGTCGCGCGTAGCGTGCGATCGACCCTCTTCCCCGCGGAGTTCGTCGATTCGGCGACCGACCTCCTGCCGTTCCTCCGTGCGGCGGCCGCCTCCGAGCAGCTCGACGCGCGCCTCGCCGTCGCGCTCGCCGCCGAGGCGTCGATCGACCTCGACACCGATCTCGCCGCCGAGCTCCTCGACCGGGCGGTCGCCGCGGGGCTCGGCTGGTGGGAGTCGACGAGCGAATCGCCCGTCTTCCGCTTCGCGCTCGGCGCGCGGCTCTCTCTCGACGCCGAGGCGCGCGACGCCGAGGGCGCGCACCGGAGGAAGCTCCTCGCGATCGACTGGGCGCTCGAACATGAACGCACGCTCGGCGCCTTCCGCCTCGCGATCGAGATCGGAGACCTCGATCTCGCCTCCGACATCGCGCGCGACGACTTCCGACAGCTCATGCTCGGTCATCCGCGCGAGGTGCGAGACCTGCTCTCCGCGCTGCCCGCCGGGGCGCTCGGCGCACACCCCTTGCTGAGCCTCCTGCTCGCCGTGATCTTCAATGCGCGCCACGAGCACCGCGCTCGCGCCGTCGAACTGCTCGTGCGGGCGGTGCTCGGCGCCCATCGCATGCGACGTTCATCGTCGCCCGCCGACCGCATCGCGATCCGCTCGCTCGAAGCCGTCGGCTACCGCGTCATCGGGGCTCCCGAGCGTGGGGCGAAGTCGGCGCGCGAAGCCCTCGCCGCGATCATCGCCATCGAGGATGGCGCGGCCGGGCGTTTCTCCGCCCAACTGCCGATGGTCCTCGCGCAGATCGGCATCACGCTCTACTACGCGGGCGATGTCGAGCACGCGCTCGAGGCGTTCCGGCTGTCGGCGAGCCTGCCCGTCGTCCACGATTCGCTCTCGATGCTCCACGGTCTCTCGCTCGACGCGGGGGCCGTCGCCTTCGGCGGCGACATGCCCGCGGCGGAGCGGGCGGTGAGCGCGGCGCTCGCCCACGACTGGCCGGATGACGCGTTCGTCGGCTACTCGGGAACGTTCCTCCAACTCGCGCGCGCCTGGATCGCCCTCGAGCGAGGTGATGCGCGGGAGGCGCGCGAGATCCTCGACCTGCTCGACGGCGAGCTCGCGACGACCGAGCACTGGGCGGCGATCCTCTGCGTGCGCGCCATGGTCGCGGTCCATGACGGGTCGGCGTCTGAGACGCTCGAGTACATCCGGGCGGAGCGTCGTCGCCGGCGTGGGCGGCGGCAGACGAGTGCCCTCATGCGGACGGCCCTGGAGGTCGCCGAGTCGAACCTCCTCCTCGCCTCGGGTCGCCCGGGGCCCGCCCTCGACGTGCTCGCGAACTCCTCACGCGACCCACGCGTCGCGACGGCCATCGCACGCGCGGCTCTCGTCTCCGGAGACGTCGAGCGCGCGGCATCCGCTCTCGCCCGGGTCTCGGCCGCGCCGCACTCCACCCGCATCGGCCTCGAGATCGACGCGATCGCCGCCGCGCTCGTCGCGCGCGGCGTGCGCGATGCGCCCGAGGGCGGCGCGCGTGCGCTCATCGACGCACTCGCCGAGAACGGTCTGCGATCGCCTCTCGTGCTGCTTCCCACGGAAGACCGCGAGCTCCTGCTCGGAGGCCTCGACCCGGCGACGCGCGCGCGACGCGCCGACTACCTCGCCGTCGTGATGCCCGACGTCGTGCACCGGTCGGCCATCCCGGCCCTCACCGAGCGCGAGCGTGTCGTGTTGCGCGCCCTCTTCACGACGTCGAGCGTCACCGAGATCGCCGCGACGCTCGTCGTCTCGGTCAACACGGTCAAGTCGCAGCGCCGCAGCCTGTATCGGAAGCTCGGCGTGAGCACGCGTGAGGAGGCGCTCGCCCGCGCTCGACTCGTGCTGCCCGAAGCGGGTACGCGCGACTGAGCGCTACTCGTTGCCGACGTGCTTGTCGGCCGTGTCGCGTGCGTCGCCGATCTGCTGCTCGTACTTGCCGCCCGTGACCTTGTTCGCGATGCCGGCGACTCCGTCGAGGAGCTTGTCGCTGACGTCCTCGGCCTTCTCGCTCTTCAGCGCATCCTTGACCTTGTCGCTGTTCAGGAACTCCTGAGCCTTCTTCGTGACGTCATCCAGTCCGGCCATGGTCCGTCCGCCTTCCTACTCCGTTGTGAGGTGGTGGACGTCACCCTACGCCCGCGACGCCCGGCGCAACAGGTCGGGTTCATGGTCGACGGGGCCCCTACAGTGGGTGGGGACGATCGAGAGGTGCACGACATGAGCGAACAGAACCCCTTCGAGACGGCAGCACCGGATGCCGCATCGGACGCCACCCCGGCCCGCCGACGCAACGCCGTCGGTGTCGCGGCGCTCGCCGTCGGCGTGATCGGCGTGCTGCTCGGCGCGGTGTCGACCTTCGCTCCGATCGGCGCGATCCTGCAGGGCGACTACGCACTCGTCGGGCTGCTCTCGGCGGTGAGCCTCACGGTCGCGGTCGTGCTCGGCCTCACGGCGACGATCCTCGGCATCGCGGGTCTCGCGGCGCGCGATCGCCCCCGTGCTGCGGCGGGAGTCGGACTCGGGCTGGGTGCCGCGCACCTCATCTCGGCCGTGCTCGGAGTGACGTACTCCCTCGTGCTCAGCTCGCTCGCATGACCGCGACGCCCCTGCCGACCGAACCGCTCATCGGCCGCTTCGTGCGCGTCGATCCCCTCGTCGAGGCCGATCTTCCCGAGCTGTCGCGGGCTCTCCGTCATCCCGAGGTCTTCGCCGTCGGCTACGGCGGCGGTCCGGCTGCCCTGCCGGCCGACGACGAGGCGTTCGCCGACTTCGCGCGCGCCTACTACCCGTGGCGTGACCGCGGGGTGACGTGGGCGATCCGTCGCATCGACGACGGACGACTCGTCGGCACCTCGACCCTCGGCGACGTCGAGCTCGAGAACGAGGCCGTGCACCTTGGCTGGACGGCATACGACCCGATCGTCTGGGGCACCGCGGTCAACCCCGAGACGAAGCTGCTGTTGCTCGGGCGCGCGTTCGACTCCGGCTTCGGCCGAGTGAAGCTGCAGGCGGATGCCATCAACGACCGCTCCCGCGCGGCGATCCTGAAACTCGGGGCGATGTTCGAGGGAGTGCTCCGCCGCGATCGCCCGCGCGCCGACGGCACGTGGCGTGACACCGCGGTGTACTCCGTGCTCGTCGACGAGTGGCCCCGCGTGCGCGCCGGCCTCGAGGAGCGCGTCGCCGCCTTCTGAGGTGCGTGCGCCCGCGTCATCCGCTGGTGTGCCTCTCCCTTGCGCGCACCTTCTTCCTCGCGCACCTCTTCCTCCCGGGCCTCTTCCTCCCGCACCTCTCCCTCTGCACTTCACCGACGGAGTGCCGTTCCGGCGCGCAAGTGCCGTTCGTGCGGCACTCTGGCGCGTGAGCGGTACTCCGGCGGGTGGGTGCGGTGAGATTTCCCGGGTGGTGGATGCGGTGGTGGGTGAGCGCGAGACCCAGGATGTCGCGGGCGAGCGGACATCGTGTGAGGAGGGGGATGCCTCGCGGGAGTGCCGTTCCTGCGCGCGAGTGCCGTTCGTGCGGCACTTTGGCGCGCGAGCGGTACTCCGGCGGGTGGGTGCGGTGTGATTCCCCGGGTGGTGGGTGCGGTGGTGGGTGAGCGCGAGACCCGGGATGTCGCGGGCGCGCGCTCAGCGCTCGGGCACGTGCAGGCGCGCGAGGAAGCGGTCGACGCCGGCGGGCGCCCGGTCGCGGGTCGCGCGTGACACGAGCACGGTGACGCCCGCCGCGATCGGCACCGTCCACGCCGCGGGCTGTTCGAGCAGCGCGGCGAGCGCCGGCACGGCTTGCGCGATGGGTGCACCGACGAGGATCGCCCCTCCGCAGAGGAGCCCGCCCGTGATCATGCCCGCGCTCGCGCCGCGCGCCGTGAGTCCGCGCCACCAGACGCCGAGCAGCAGCACAGGCCCGAGGGTCGACGCGGCGAAGGCGAACACGAGGCCGACGCTCCCCGCGAGACCCGCCGCCTGCGTCAGCAGCGCGACGGCGAGCGGTACGAGCGACGAGGCGATCGCGGCGATGCGGAATCCGCGCACGCTTCCGCCGAGCAGCTCCTGACTGATGACGCCCGCGAGCGACACCACGAGACCCGAGCTCGTCGAGAGGAACGCGGCGAACGCCCCGCCGATGATGAGCGCCGTGAGGGCGTCGCCGAGAGGCCCGGGCACGAGGCGATCGGGCAGCAGGAGCACGACCGATTCGGCGGTGCCCGGTTCGGCAAGGTCGGGGGCGAACATGCGTCCGAGCAGGCCGAAGGCCGTGGGGAACGCGTAGAACACCGAGATGAGCGCGATGACGATGACGGTCGTGCGACGCGCGGCGACCCCGTCGGAGTTCGTGTAGAAACGCACGAGCACGTGCGGCAGACCGAGGGTGCCGAGCAGCAGACCGATCATGAGCGAGATCGTGCGGTACGCGTCGAGCGAGCCGGGCCGGTCGCTCGCGGGGAACGCCGCCGCGGGGTCGAGCGCGGGCGTCGAGCCGTCGGAGGTGATGAGCGCGAGGAAGATCACGGGCACGGCGATCGCGGTGAGCTTCAGCCAGTACTGGAACGCCTGCACGAACGTGATCGAGCGCATGCCGCCGGCCGCGACGATGACGGCGACGATGACCGCGACGGCGACCGACCCGACCCACGGCGGCAGCCCCGTCGTGATGCGCACCGTGAGTGCCGCGCCCTGCAGCTGCGGCACGATGTAGAACCAGCCGACGATGATGACGAGGGCGCTCGAGATGCGCCGAGCGGTGAGCGATTCGAGCCGCGCCTCGACGAAGTCGGGCAGCGTGTACGCGCCCGAGCGGCGGAGCGGTGCCGCGACGAAGAGCAGCAGCATGAGGAAGCCCGCCGCGTAGCCGATGGGGAACCAGAAGGCGTCCGATCCGCTCAGGAGGATGAGCCCCGCGATGCCGAGGAACGACGCCGCCGAGAGGTACTCGCCGCCGATCGCCGACGCGTTCCACCACGGACGCACGGTGCGGCTCGCGACGTAGAAGTCGCTCGTCGTGCGTGAGACGCGCAATCCGTAGAAGCCGACGAGCGCCGTCGCGATCGACACCGCGGCGATCGAGATGTATCCGAGAGCGGGGTTCACGAGTCATCCGTCAGCGAGCGGTAGCGCGCTTCGTTGCGCCCCGCGACGCGAACGTACAGCGCACCGACGAGCACGATGAGCGGGTACACGCCGAATCCGAGCAGCAGCCACGACAGCGGAACCCCCGCGATGACGATCGCATCGAGCTCGGGCAGCACGCCGAGCACGATCGTGAAGAGGGCGAGCAGGGCGACGAATCCGAACGCGCACGCGAGGGCGAGCCTCAGCTGCGAGCGGATGAGCGAACGCACGAACAGGTTCTCGGCCTCGCTCGGCGGAGGTTCGACGCGCGCCGCACGCGGTGCACCCGCTCCGCGCACGGGTGCGGTGACGCGAACGCGCGGAAGCGGGGCGGGCTCGCTCACGACCCCGGCCGGATCCGATTCGCGTCGAGCAGTTCGCGGAGCGCGGGCAGCAGCCGCCGGCTCACGGGCAGTTCGGCCCCGCCGACGGTCACACTCGGCATCGCTGCACCGAGCCGCAGCCGAGAGAGGTGCGCGAGGGAGACGAGGTACGAGCGGTGGATGCGCACGAAACCGTCATCCGCCCAGCGCCGCTCGAGGTCGGACATCGGAACGCGCACGAGGAAGCTCGCCTCGTCGGTGTGCAGCCGCGCGTAGTCGCCCTGGGCTTGCACGTAGCGCACGTCGCTCTGCCGGATCATCCGCGTCGTGCCGCCGATCGACACGGCGATCATCTCGGGGCGCGGGGCGGGGGATGCCGCGGGCGCGGTCTGCAGTGATTCGATGACACGCGTGAGCGAGCGTTCGAGCCGCTCGGTGCGCACGGGTTTCAGCAGGTAGTCGACGGCCGCGAGTTCGAACGCCTCGAGCGCGCCCTCCTCGTCGGCGGTGACGAAGACGAGGGCCGGACGCTTCTCGAAACGGGCGAGGGCCCGCGCGAGGTCGAAGCCGCTGAGCCCGGGCATGTGGATGTCGAGGAACGCCGCGTCGACGTGCTCGTGCGTCAGGATGCGGATGGCCTCCGTGCCCGACGACGCCCGGTGCACCGTTCCGACGCGCTCGTCGTGGCCGAGCAGGAAGGCGAGCTCGTCGAGTGCGGGTTTCTCATCGTCGGCGATGAGTACGGAGATCATGCCGACAGTCTTCCACGGAGCACTCACACCGGCCGGGGTTGCGACTTCGGCACGCGGAGACGCACGAGGGTTCCCGACCCGACGTTCGTCTCGACGACGAGGCCGTGACCTTCGCCGTAGACCTGACGCAGGCGCGCGTCGACGTTCCTGAGACCCACGTGCTCGGCGTTCGGGGCCCCCGCGAGGATCGACCTGGCCACCTCGGGGTCGATGCCGACGCCGTCGTCCTCGACCGAGATCTCGGTGATGCTGCCGAGGTCGCGCGCGATGATCGTGATCGTGCCGCCGTTCTCGCGCGCCTCGAGCCCGTGGCGCACGGCGTTCTCGACGAGCGGCTGCACGCTGAGGAACGGGATGACGGTCGACAGCACCTCAGGGGCGACCTGCAACGTGACGGTGAGGCGCTCGCCGAAGCGCGCGTGCTCGAGCTGCAGGTACGAGTGGATCGAGCGCAGCTCTTCCGCGACGGTCGTGAAGTCGCCGTGGCGGCGGAACGAGTACCGCGTGAAGTCGGCGAACTCGAGCACGAGCTCGCGCGCCTTCGCAGGGTCGGTGTTGATGAACGACGCGATCGCGTTGAGCGCGTTGTAGATGAAGTGCGGGCTGATCTGCGCGCGGAGTGCTCGCACCTCGGCCTCCGCGAGGGCGGCGCGCGAGGCATCCAGTTCGCCGAGGTCGACCTGGGCGGCGACCCACTCGGCGACCTCGCCCGTCGCGCGCACGAGGCCCGCGCGCACGGGCGACTCGAACGCGACGATCGCGCCGACGGGGCGGCCGCCCGAGCGGATCGGCGCGACGACGGCGTCGAAGCCGTCGGGCGAGCGCATGATCTCGGGGCGTGAGGCGACGAGGGCCGCGGCGGCGCAGCGCTCGGCGGTCGCCGCGTGCTCCTCGGTTCCGCCGTCGATCGCGACGACACCGTTCTCGTCGGCGATCGCGAGGGTCGTGCAGCCGAGCAGGGCGCGGAGGTGCTTCGCGGCGCGCGCGACCTCGGGGGAGTCGAGCCCGCCGCGCAGGTGCGTCGCAGCGCGCGAGGCGAGGTGCAGCGTCGTGTACGTCGCCTGTTCGGCATCCGTGCCGAGTTCGCGCGAACCGAGCACGAGCCGGCGCGCGACGAGCAGCACGGCGACGCTCGCGAGACCCACGACGACGCCCGCGACGATCGCGATCACCACCGATTCGGACACGCGTTCACCCTAGACCGACCGCCCGACACCCGCTCGGCGTGCCGCTCGACGCACGATCCGCGCCGCTCACCGACGGTAAGCGGTCGAACGCCCCGCACCGGCATCCGTTTTGTCAGAGTTGCCCCACCGAATCGAGCCGGGCGACGATGCCCGCCACCCCCGAGGAGACGCCATGGGCAACGACGCCCGAAGTGCAGGAACCGACACGATCGACTTCCCCGCCGTCCAACGGTCGGAGGAGTTCCAGACCCTCCGATCCCGCCACCGCAGATTCGTCTTCCCCGTGCTGGGGGCGTGTCTCGTCTGGTACCTCGCCTACGTGCTGCTCGCCGGCTACGCGCACGACTTCATGTCGACGCCCGTCTTCGGATCGATCAACGTCGCGATCTTGCTCGGCCTCGCGCAGGTCGTCACGACGTTCGCCGTCACGACCTGGTACGTGAGCTTCGCGAACCGCCGGCTCGACCCGATCGCCGCCGACATCCGCGGCGAGATCGAGGCGGGCGACTTCCGAGCGGATGACGCGGCGACCGAACGGGGGAACAGCTGATGCTGCGCTTCGCAGAGAGTTCGTCGTCGCCGGGTGACCCCTGGCTCAACATCGCGATCTTCGGCGCGTTCGTCGCCATCACGATGATCATCGTGTTCCGCGCGAGCCGGAACAACAAGACCGCGGCCGACTACTACGCGGCCGGGCGCTCCTTCACGGGAGGCCAGAACGGATCGGCGATCGCCGGCGACTACCTCTCGGCGGCGTCGTTCCTCGGCATCGTCGGGGCGATCGCGATCACGGGCTATGACGGGTTCCTGTACTCGATCGGCTTCCTCGTCGCGTGGCTCGTCGCCCTGCTGCTCGTCGCCGAGCTGCTGCGCAACACCGGCAAGTACACGATGGCCGACGTGCTGTCGTTCCGGCTGAAGCAGAAGCCCGTGCGCATCGCCGCCGCGACGACGACCCTCGTCGTGTGCTTCTTCTACCTGCTCGCGCAGATGGCCGGAGCGGGCGGACTCGTGTCGCTGCTGCTCGGCATCGGCGACGCCGTCGGCCAGTCGGTCGTCATCACCGTCGTCGGTGCGCTCATGATCCTCTACGTGCTCGTCGGCGGCATGAAGGGCACGACGTGGGTGCAGATCATCAAGGCCGTGCTGCTCATCGCGGGCGCCGGCGTGATGACCGTGTGGGTGCTCGCGATCCACGGCTTCGACTTCTCGGCGCTGCTCGACCAGGCGGTCGCGACGGCGAACAACCCCGCGATCCTCGACCCGGGCCTCAAGTACGGCGTCAACGACATCTCGAAGATCGACTTCCTCTCGCTCGGCCTCGCCCTCGTGCTCGGAACGGCGGCCCTGCCGCACGTTCTCATGCGCTTCTACACGGTGCCGACGGCGAAGGAGGCGCGGAAGTCGGTCGTCTGGGCGATCTGGCTCATCGGCATCTTCTACGTCTTCACCCTCGTGCTCGGCTTCGGCGCCGCGGCGCTCATCGGCCCCGAGGTCATCGCCGCCGCTCCCGGCGGGGCGAACTCGGCGGCACCGCTGCTCGCGTTCGAACTCGGCGGGCCCGTGCTGCTCGGACTCATCGCGGCGATCGCGTTCGCGACGATCCTCGCGGTCGTCGCCGGCCTCACGATCACGGCCGCGGCCTCGTTCGCGCACGACATCTACGCGTCGGTCGTCAAGAAGGGCAAGCCCGAGGCGGGCGCCGAGGTGAAGGTCGCGCGCCGCACGGTCGTCGTCATCGGCCTCGTGGCGATCGTCGGCGGTATCGGGGCGAACGGTCAGAACGTCGCGTTCCTCGTCGCACTCGCCTTCGCCGTCGCCGCGTCGGCGAACCTGCCGACGATCATCTACTCGCTGTTCTGGAAGCGGTTCACGACGCGCGGCGCGCTCTGGAGCATGTACGGCGGGCTCATCTCGGCGATCGTGCTCATCGCGCTCTCGCCCGTCGTGTCGGGAAGCGAGACGGCCATGATCAAGGGCGTCGACTTCGCGATCTTCCCGCTCTCGAACCCCGGCATCGTGTCGATCCCGCTCGCGTTCCTGCTCGGCTGGATCGTGACGCTCGTCGACACCCGAAAGGAAGACCCGGTGAAGCAGGCCGAGATGGAGGTGCGCTCGCTCACCGGCATCGGCGCCGAGAAGGCCGTCGACCACTAGACCACCGGCGGCGGAACTGGGTCCGCCGCCGGTGCACAACTTCGACGGGGCCGGCATCGCCTGCCCGGGCCCCGTCGAAGTACCCCCTCTCTCCCTTCTTCCTCTGCCTCCTCTTTTTGTCTCGGCGTCACGACACGCTGGCTTAGTGAGCTTTGGCCAGCGTGTCGTGACGCCGAGACGGGAGGGCGGGCGGGGTAGGAGGGGCGCGGGCAGAGGGGATGACTCCTGCCGACGTTCGGCGGGAAACGGACAGCGTCGTCGGAATGGTCGGCGCAGTGCACGCGCGGGGCATACGGTTCTCGAGTGACGAGCTCCACGACATCCGCCCCCACCCCGACCGCGACGCCCGGGCGCCTCTCGATCTGGGCGCAGTTCATCGCGATGGGCGTCGTGTGGGGAGCGAGCTTCCTCTTCATGAAGGTCGCCCTCGAGGGCGTCGCCTTCGGGCAGGTGGCCTGGTCGCGGCTCGTGCTCGGCGCCCTCACCCTCGCGGTCATCATGCTCGTGATGCGGCCCCGCGTCGCCGGCCCGGGCGGGGTGCTCGGCCCGATCCTGCCGCGGGAGCCGATCGTCTACCTGCACTTCCTCGTCGTCACGCTCAGCGGATGCGTCGTGCCGTTCCTGCTCTACGCGTGGGCCGAGCAGTACGTCTCGTCGAGCCTCGCGTCGATCTACAACGCGACGACGCCCATCGCGACCGCCCTGCTCGCGACCCTCGCCTTCCGCGTCGAGAAGCTCGGTCGAATGCAGTGGGCGGGCGTCGTCGTCGGAATCCTCGGCGTGCTCGTCATCATCGGCCCCTGGCAGTACGCGGCGCTGACCGGTTCGCTCGCGGGGCAGATCGCGTGCGTCGCGGCCCCGCTCTGCTACGGCGTGATGTTCGGGTACACGCGGAAGTTCCTGAGCGGCCGGCCGATCCACGGCGTGACGTTCGCGTTCCTCAACATCGGCACGGGCGCCCTCGTCATGCTCGTGCTGACACCGGTCGTCGCGCTCGGTGCGCTCGAACTCGACCCACTGATCGTCGGGTCGCTGCTCGTGCTCGGCACGGTCGGAACGGGCCTCTGCTACATCTGGAACATCAACGTGCTGCGCGCCTGGGGGCCGACGAACACGTCGACGGTGACCTATGTGACACCCGTCGTCGGCGTCATCCTCGGGGTCGTCCTGCTGCACGAACGCTTCTCGTGGCACGAGCCGCTCGGTGCGATCCTCGTCGTCGTCGGCATCCTGCTCGCCCAGAATCGCCTGCGCCGCCGCCGCCCCGCTCCCGCCGCTTAACCCGGTCTCGGCGTCACGACACGCTGGCCATCGGTGCGATAGCCAGCGTGTCGTGACGCCGAGACGGTGAGGTCTACCCGATCAGGGGATCGCGTCGTCGGTGCGCGGGTGGGCGCGCAGGTCTCCGACGGCGGGAATGAGGCCGAAGTCGGTGACGAGCTGCCCGAGTTCGTTGTTCAGGAAGCGGTGCACGAGGTGCTTCTCGGCGAAGTGCCCGCCGGGAACCTTCACCGGCTCCTTGTCGCGCAGGATGTTGGTCGCGTGCAGCAAGAACCGGATGTCGTAGGTCGAGTTGAAAACCTCCGGCACACCGCGTTCGATTCCGAGCAGTTGGTACGTCGACTCCATGGCCGTCCGCACCGAGTACTCCGTCGTGAAGATGCAGTCGCGCGTCGTCTCGGCGAACTGGCCGAGGAACGCGAAGTTCACGCTTTCCTCCGGCACGACCGCGGGGCGGTCGCCGGCCTGGCGCGGCATGAAGAACGCCGTGACGTACGGCATCATGACGGGCACCGTCTTCGCAGCGGTCGCGGCGAGCTCGGGGATGTCGGCTTCGGGCACACCCATCTGGTAGAGCCATTCCTGCGTGATTTCCTCGCCCGTGCAGTCCTGCATGGCCTTCTTCACGTATGCGCCGGGCACGTCGACGAAGAGGCTGTAGACCCAGACGACGATCTCCGTCGGCTTCTGCGCTGTGAAGTGCGGCTGGCGGTTGACCGTCCAGCTCATGAGCCAGGGCGAGTCGCGCGCCGTCACGATTCCGCCGGTGACGACCTTCCCGGCGAACGGGTCGCGCTCGGCGATCTTCTCGATGTACGCCGGGATGCGCTCGTCGAGCGTCGTGATCGTCGCCGACTCCCACTTCGTCTTCTCGATGTCACCGCAGAAGACCTCGGGCCGACCGAAGCTCGGCGAGCGGCGGGCGATGCGCTTCCACAGATCCCACGCGGGTGCGGGGCCGTCGAGGAGGCGCGCGGCCGTGTGCTGGTCGCCGTCGTCGGAATTCTCGGTCAGCGAGCCGATCGTCATGAACGCCAGGTCGTTGTCGCTCAGGTCGACGCCTCCGCGCTCGCCCTTCCGCTCCCACTCGATGCGCGTGGCGCGCTTCGCGCCGTCGGTGATGTCGAACTGCACGTCCGTCACCGTCGTGCTGAATTCGAACTTCACGCCCTGTTCGAGCAGGTAGGTGTACATCGGCAGCACGAACGACTCGTACTGGTTGTACTTCGTGAACTTGAGGGACGACATGTCGGGGAACCCGCCGAGCTGGTGCACGAAACGGTGCAGGTACAGCTTCATCTCGAGGGCGGAGTGCCACTCCTCGAAGGCGAACATCGTGCGCCAGTACAGCCAGAAGTTGGTCGCGAGGAACTCCGGGCTGAAGACCTCGTCGATCCGCTTGTTCTCCATGTCCTCGCGGCTCGCGAGGAAGACGTGCACGATCTCTTTCTGGGTCTTCTCGCTCAGTCCGAACGTGAAGTTGGTACCGGCATCCTGACCCTGCTTCTCGGTGACGCGACGCTTCGAGAAGTTGGGGTCGTCCTTGTTGAGCCAGTAGAACTCGTCGAGCACGCTCGCGCCCTCGATCTCGAGCGACGGCACCGTGCGCATGAGATCCCACAGGCATTCCATGTGGTCTTCGAGTTCGCGTCCGCCGCGAATGACGAACCCCTTCTCGGGGTACTTGATGCCGTCGAGGGCACCGCCGGGCAGGGTGAGCTCCTCCAGGATCGTGATGCGATCACCGCTCATCTGTCCATCTCGGATGAGGAAGATCGCCGCCGCCATGCTCGCGAGCCCCGCTCCGACGAGCCACGCCGACTTCTCATCCACCCCCTCAGGCTTCCGTGGCCGCGCGAATGCCTCGTAGTTTCCACTGCTGTAATGCACTGAATCCACCTCTCCCCATTGACGTGCTTCGACCCTGGTCACGCTACTGACGGCGGTCTCAGAGTGGTCCTGATGGGGTGGCAAATCCCCCGCGAAATCATCCCCGGGGCCTCGCGCACTCACCCCCGCGTCACCCGCCCAGGTCTCTCAACCGGTTTCGGCGTCATGTTTGTGCTGCTCGCGGCTCGCAAGCAGCACAAACGTGACGCCGAGACGGAAGGGGCGGGGTGCGGGGTGCGAGGGCGAGGGGATGACGCGGGCGCGGGCGAGGGGTCAGGCGAGCCGGCGCATGCGGAGGACGCTGTCGCTGATCGTGCCGGCCGACCCGTCGGGAGCGGTGAACGGCCGCTCGATGAGCGCGCTCGTCACGACCTCCCACTCGGCCTCGATCAGGTCGGGGTTGTCGGCGAAGAGCGCGGCGCGCATCTCGTCGGGGCCCGGGAGCGCATCGTGGGCGTGGGCGTGCTCCGCCGGCGTCGCCCAGTGCGGCACTCCGAAGTGCCCGACGATGACGAGCGTGCCGCCGGGCGCGACCGCCGTCGCGGCTCGACGCAAGATGCGCTCGCGGGGGAGCTCGACGAGCGAGTGCAGGAAGCACGAGCTGACGAGGTCGTACGACGTGGGCGGCTGCCAGTCGGAGAGGTCGGCGGCGACCCACGTGATGTCATCGCCGGGAAGTTGGGCTGCGGCCCCCACGGCGAGCGCGGTCGGAGAGATGTCGACGGCCGTGACCCGCCAGCCGTGTCGGGCGAGCCACAGCGCGTCGCCGCCCTCGCCGCTGCCCAGGTCGAGCGCGGTGCCGGGCGCGAGGCCGTCGACCTCACGTGCCAGTGCGGCGTTGACGTCCCCGCTCCACGAGCGTCCGCCCTCGCGGTACCGGTTTTCCCAGTACTCGGCTGCTGTCGGTCCTTCAGTAGTCATGACGCCACCCTGCCGCTCGGTCGCCGGGGCCGCAAACCTCCGTGCCGATTCGGCAATCGAGGGTCGCGCCCGAAATACACCGAGCGGATGACTCGGGCGGGCGTCCGTCATCCGCGAGGTCGATGCGCCCGCGGCATCCCCCGACGACGCTGGAATCATGTCGTCTTTCATCATCGAATCCACCGGTCTGCAGAAGTCGTTCGGCCCGACGCACGCCCTCGCGGGAGTCGATCTCGCGGTGCGCGCGGGGGAGTCGCTCGCGATCATGGGCGCGTCGGGGTCGGGCAAGACGACCCTGCTGCACGTGCTGTCGGGCGTCGTCGCGCCGGATGCCGGGAGCGTCGTCTTCCGCGGGCCGGGCGGCCCTGTCTCCGTGTCGGAGCTGAGCGACCGCGAGCGTGCGAGGCTCCGCCGCGAGGCGTTCGGCTTCGTGTTCCAGCAGGGCCTCCTGATCCCCGAGCTCACGGCGATCGAGAACGTCGCCCTCGCCCTCATGCTCACGGGTGCGCCGCGTGCGCTCGCCGAGGAGCGCGCGGCGGGATGGCTCGCCTCGCTCGGTCTCGCGGGACTCGAGTCGCGGCGCATCGGTCAGCTTTCGGGCGGCCAGGCCCAACGAGTCGCGATCGCCCGGGCGCAGGTCACGGGTGCCGCGGTCGTGTTCGCCGACGAGCCGACGGGCGCTCTCGACTCGCACACGTCGAGCGAGGTCATGGATGCGCTGCTCGGCTCGACCGTCGGTCAGGGCCGCACCCTCATCGTCGTCACGCACGACGCCGAGGTCGCCGCCCGCTGCTCGCGCACCCTGCGCATGCGCGACGGTCGCATCATCGAGACGCAGGTGGCCGCATGACGTTCCGCATCGCGTGGCTCCTCGCCCGACCGGGCACGACGGGCGTCGCCGCCCTCGTGCTGCCGATCATCGCGTTCGGCGTCGTCACGGCACTGCTCCTCACGGTGCTCGGCGGCGCGCAGTCGTTCTGGTCGTGGCGCGGCGACATCGCCGGGGCGTATCAGTTCCTCGCGGTCGTCGCCCTCGTGCTGCTCGTCGTTCCGCTCACGAGCCTCGGCGGATCGGCCGCGCGGCTCTCGGCCCGGCGCCGCGACGACCGACTCGCGACGCTGCGCTTGCTCGGGGCGACGACCGCGACGGTCACGGGCGTCACCGTGCTCGAGTCGGTCGTTCTCGCCCTGGTCGGCGTCATCACCGGCATCCTCGGCTATCTCGCGCTCGTGCCGCTCGTGGGCCTCATCCCGTTCCGCGGCGAGGCGCTCGGCGCCGGTGCCGTGCTGCTGCAGCCCGCGCTTGTCGCGGGTGTCGCGGCTGGGATCGTCCTGCTCGCCGCGATCTCAGCTCTCCTCGGCCTGCGCTCGGTCGTGATCTCGCCGCTCGGAGTGCGCACGCGGCAGAACGCGCCCCGGATGCACTGGCTGCGCGTCGTCGTCGCGGTCGTCGGCTTCGCGGCTGCGGTGGGCCTCCTCAACATGCTGCAGGTCGCGGGCTCGCTCATCGCGATCATCGCTGTCATCGGCGTCGCGTTCGGCGCGACCCTCGCCCTGCTCGGTCTCGTCGGTCCGTGGGTGATCGGGCTCGTCGCGCGCTCGCAGGCGCGCCGGGCGAAGACGGCCGTGCGGCTCCTCGCGGCGCGGGCGACGGCCGAGTCGCCGAAGGCCGCGTGGCGGCAGGTCTCGGGGGTGGCGATGACGAGCTTCATGGCCGTCTTCGCCGGGGTCGGCATCGCGCTGACGGATGTCGCGGGCTCCGAGGATCTCGACTCCGAGACGGCGTACCTCTTCGCCGACATCCGCACGGGCGTGCTCATCACGGTCGTCGCGTCGTTCCTCATGGTCGCGTGCTCGGTCGGGGTCAACCAGTCGGCCGAGATCCTCGACCGGCGCGACCTGTACGCGAGCCTGTCGCGCTTCGGCATGGCGATCGAGACGATGGATGCCGCTCGCCGGCGTTCCGTCATGTCGCCGCTGCGCATCACGGCGCTCGGTTCGGCGGTGTGCGCCGCGGTCGTGGTGTTCCCGCTCACGGGTCTCGCGCTCATCATCGCTCCGCTCTCGCTCGCCGTCATCGCCGGCGTGCTCGCCGCGGGCCTCGCCCTCGTCTGGCTCGGCCTCCGCGCGACCCGCCCCGTGCTCACCCGCGTCGCCCAAGCCTGACCCGCACCCACCCCACCCGCCCGCACCCCCCCACCCGTCTCGGCGTCACGAATGTGCTCTTCGACCCCTCCGAACAGCACAAACGTGACGCCGAAACGCTCGTCCGTTTCGGCGTCACGACACGCTGGGTAAGAGGGTTTTAGCCAGCGTGTCGTGACGCCGAGACTTTTGGGGCGGAGAAGGGGGCAACACGCAGGCGCGGGCGGTTAGGGTCGAGGAATGGCAGAAGACCGTGACGCTCTCGACCAGCTCATCGCGATCCGCGGATCGATCGACAACATCGACGCCGCCCTCGTGCACCTGCTCGCCGAACGTTTCAAGTTCACCCAGCAGGTCGGCCATCTGAAGGCCACGCACGGTCTGCCGGCATCCGACCCGGCCCGCGAGGCGCGCCAGATCGACCGCCTCCGTGCCCTCGCGATCGACGCGAACCTCGACCCCGCGTTCGCCGAGAAGTGGTTCAACTTCGTCGTCGCCGAGGTCATCCACCACCACGAGGTGCTCGCCGCGGGCGACGCATGACCTGGAACCCGCAGCTCCTCCCCGCACAGCGCGGCACGACCGTGCTGGTGACGGGCGCGAACGCGGGTCTCGGTTACTTCACGAGCGAACAGCTCGCTCGTGCGGGCGCCCGTGTCATCCTGTCGGGTCGGAACCCGGCGAAGCTCGCCGCGGCGGCCACCGCCGTGCGCCGCGCGGTGCCGAGCGCCGATATCGACACGCTCGTCATCGACGTCGCCGACCTCGACTCGGTGCGCGCCGGTGCGGCGACGCTCGGCGGCCGCCTCGACGCGGTCGTGCTGAACGCCGGCATCGTGCACCCGCCGCGCGACCGCACCCTGAGCGTCGACGGCCACGAACTCGTGCTCGCGACGAACGTCATCGGTCACGTCGCCCTCGCCGACCTCACGCTGCCGCTCCTCGAACGCACCGCCGCCGAGCACGGAGCCGCGCGATTCGTGTGGCTCGGCAGTATCGTGACGCGGCTCCGCGACTCCGACCTCACCGATCTGCAGCTCGAGCGCTCGTACGATTTCGCGACGGCGTACTCGCAGTCGAAGATCGCGATGCAGGTCTTCGGCTTCGAACTCGACCGGCGTCTGCGCGCGATCGGTTCGCCCGTCGCGTCGATCGTCGCCGAGCCCGGGTACTCGATCGGCGGGCGCACGCGCCGCGTCGAGGGGGTCAACGAGCCGTCGTGGACGAAGCGCATCGGCGACAACGCCCTGTTCTTCCTCGCCCAGGGCAAGGAGTCGGGCGCGTGGTCGCAGGTGCGCGCGACGCTCGACCCGAGCATCGAAGGCGGCGAGTACTGGGGCCCGCGCTTCTTCACGCGCGGTCGGCCCGCTCGGCTCACGCCGACGCGCACCTCGACCGACCCGGTCATCGCGCGCCGCGTGTGGCGCGAATTGACGGATGCCGCGGGCGCGCGTTTCGCGGAGCTCGACGGCAGCGGGGGTGCACCGTGATCTCCCGCGAGTTGGCCGCCGCCCTGCGTGATGCCGGTCTCGTCTGGCATCCCTCGTCGGGCGACCGCTTCCAGATCGACCTGCCCGACCTCGACGCCGACGTCTTCACGGTGAGCGAGATGACGATCGAGCCGAAGCAGTACGCGACGGGAACGATCCTCGCGTTCAACGGCACGACCGAGTGGGCGCTCGACTCGGTCGCGCAGAGCGACGCCGTGTGGCTGCCGCGTGAGGACCAGCTGCGTGAGCTCCTGCGCGCGACCTTCCGGGCGCTCCGCCGCCTCGACGACGCCTTCGAGGTCGAGGTCGTCATCGCGGGCGAGACGCGCGTCTTCGAGCACCCCGAACCCGCCGAGGCCTACGGCCAGGCCGCGCTCGCGCTCATCGAGGCATCCGTCTAGGGCGCCCCTCGCGCGTTTCTTTCCCCGTGCCGCTCGCGCGCGCTCTTCTCGCGCCGCCCCGAACCTTACCCTCCGTGCGGCTGCACGGTCGGGTGAATCGATCCAGAGGTCGATCGCGCGGGGTGTGGAGTGCCCTGCACCAGGGTGGATTGACCTTTCGGCGGGAGGAGGGCACACGGCACCCCCGTGAATCGACCTCTCGGTGATCGCCCTACGCCCGCCGCGCCCCGAGAGGCGTGAAGAGCAGCTGGGGTAGCCCGTCGAGTTCGGTGCGCTCGACGCCGATGCCGTAGACCCGTTCGATGATCGACGGTTCGAGGACCTCCGACGGCGTGCCGCGGGCCACGACGCGCCCCGCCTCGAGCAGCACGAGGTCGTCGCAGTAGCGCGCGGCGAGGTTGAGGTCGTGCAGCACGACGATCGTCGTGAACGGCAGCGAGCGCACGAGCGTCAGGATCTCATGCTGGTACCGCACGTCGAGGTGGTTCGTCGGTTCGTCGAGCAGCACGTGACGGGCCTGTTGGGCGAGCGCCCGCGCGATGAGCACCCGCTGCCGTTCGCCGCCCGAGAGGTCGTCGACCGAGCGATCGGCGAGATGCAGCACGCCGGCGAGTTCGAGCGCCTCCTCGGCGATCGACTCGTCGCCGGGGCGATAGCGGCTCCAGCCCGAGACGTGCACGCTCCGCCCGAGCAGTACCGATTCCCACGCGGTGAGCGGTAGTCCGCTCGGCTCCTCCTGCGCGACGGATGCCAGCCGCTTCGCCCGCTCGGTGTCGTGCAGGCCGTCGGCGTCGTCACCGTCGATGAGCACGGTGCCGCCCGCGCGCCGGATCGCGCCGAGCACCGAGCGCAGCACCGACGACTTGCCCGAGCCGTTCGGCCCGATGAGACCGAGCGTCGTGCCGTCCTCGGCGGTGAGCGCCACGTCGGACGCGGCGAGGACCTGGCCGTAGCGCACGGCCAGGTCATCGACGCGGATCATTCCGAGATTCTGCCGGTGGCCTCGAGCACGGCGCGGAATCCGCGCACGGCGTCGGGGTCGGGCGAGAGGTCGCCGCCGAGCACGCCGACGACGCGGTCGTTGACGACGGCACTCAGTTCGGCCGCACCGGGCTCGCTGAGGAAGTGCGCCTTCGCCTCGTCGAACGTCTCGCCGTAGAGGCCGTAGGCGATCACGATCGTGTCGGGGTCGGCCGCGAGCAGCGTCTCGATGTTCGCCTCGAGGTACACCGACGGCTCGTCGCCGTAGACGTTGTCGAAGCCGGCGCGATCGAGGATGTCGTTCGCGATGCCCTGGCCGCCACGGGCCGAGAGGGTCGACGACGACGAGAAGTAGTAGACGACGGCGGCCGTCTCACGCTCGGCATCGGCGGGAACGGATGACTCGAGCTCGGTGAGTTCGGCTCGGAGCTCGGTGAGACGCGCGTCGGCGGCATCCGTCGTGCCGAAGACCGTCGCGAGACGCTCGACGTCGGCGAAGATCGCGTCGAAGTCGGTCGGGTCGCTGAGCGCGGCGTCGTGGCTGCACTCGCCGTCGATGACGATGTTCGTGATGCCCGCCGCGGCGAGGTCGTCGTCGGTCGAGTTGAAGAGGCCGTAGCCCACGACGATGTCGGCGCCCGCACCGACGATCTTCTCGGTCGTCGGGTCGGACGGGTCGACGATCTCGGCGTCGGTCGGCGGGTTCTCGAGGCCGTCGGGAAGCTCGGCGCCGAACTCGCCCGAGCGCGCGATGATGCGGTCGGAGGCGCCCGCGGCGTCGAGCAGCGAGACCGCCGACGTGCCGATCGTGAGGATCGTCTCGGGCTCGCTCTCGATCGTGAGCTCGGTGCCGCAGTTGTCGATCGTGAGCGGGTAGGCGCCGGCGCTCTCCGCCGAGGCGTCGCCGGGCGTCGAGCAGCCGGCGAGGCCGATCGCGGCGACCGCGGCGACGGCCGCGAACGCGAGACGGGTGGGTGCTGTGGTCATGGTTCTTCTCTCTTCTGATGGGTGGTGCGGTGTGACGGGGTGGCAGGTCAGCGGGCGAACATGCGGCGCACGAGCACGATGAGCATCGGCGTGCCGATGAGCGCGGTGAGCACGCCGAGGGGCAGTTCGCGCGGGGCGAAGGCGGTGCGGGCGAGGGCATCGGCCCAGACGAGCAGCAGCCCGCCGAGCAGCGCCGAGACGGGGAACGTGAGGCGGTGGCTCGAGCCGACCATGCGCCGCGCGATGTGGGGCACGACGAGCCCGACGAAGCCGATCGACCCCGAGACGGCGACGGCCGCGGCGATCGTGACGCTCACGAGCAGGGCCGCGACGGTGCGGAACCGTGTCGGGTCGGTGCCGAGGGCGCGTGCCGTGTCGTCGCCGATCGCGATGGCGTCGAAGCGCCGCGACCAGGCGAAGAGCACGATCGCGGCGAGGGCGACGGCTCCCGCGGCGATCGGCACCGAGGCCCAGCGGGCCTGCCCGAGCGAGCCGAGCATCCAGAACAGCACGGCGCGGGTTCCGTCGCGCGATTCGCTCGCGACGACGAGGAAGTTGGTGAGGGCGGTGAGCGCGAAGCTCACGGCGATGCCCGCGAAGACCAGACGCGAGGGCACGAGCCGCCCGCCGATGCGCGCGATCGAGAAGACGAGCACGATCGCGAGGGATGCCCCGAGGAAGGCGCTTCCGGTGAGCCCGACCGCTCCCGCGCCGACGCCGAATCCGAAGAGGATGCTCGCCGCGGCGCCCGCCGATGCGCCCGATGAGATGCCGAGCAGGTAGGGGTCGGCGAGCGGGTTGCGCACGAGCGACTGCACGGCGACGCCCGTCATGGCGAGGGCCGAGCCCACGAGCACGCCGAGCAGCACGCGCGGCACGCGGATGAGCCACACGATGTTGTCGTCGGCCGGCGACCACGTGACGTCGACGGGTGCGCCGAGGTGGAAGGCGATGATGCGAGCGACGACGTCGGGGGCGATCGAGACCGGCCCGATCCCGACGGTGACGACGACGGATGTCACGAGCCCGACGACGAGCACGACGATGAGCGTGCCCCGTCGGGTGCGCGCCCGGGCGAGCGAAGCGGGCCTCGCGGCGAGTGTCGTCACGGGTGGCGCCTCTCGGTCGATGTGGTGTACAACTGACTACACCTTGTTGATAACGGTTATCAATATCAAATTAGCATGGAGTCTCGTGATCCATTCACGCCTCATCCGACTGGGCCGCGGCGCCCGTCAACCGCTCGTCGTCGTCACGGTCCTCGGCCTCGTGCTGAGCGCCCTCGCGGTCATCCAGGCGTTCGCGCTCGCCACGGTCTTCAGCTGCATCGTCGCGGGCACCCCCATCGACGCCCTCGCTCCCGCCCTGGTGGTCGTCGCCGTCGCACTCCTCGTGCGCCCCGTGTTCGTCGCGCTCCGCGAACTCGCCGTACACTCCGTCGCCGGCGCCGTCACCCGCTCCGTGCGCGGCCGACTCCTCGACGCCGAGGCCGCCGCCGGCCCCCTCGCTCGGCCCGACGCCCGCACGGGCACCCGGCAGTCGCTCCTCACCGACGGCGTCGACGGGCTCGAACCGTACTTCGGTCGCTACGTGCCCCAGGTCGTCGTGACCGCCGTGACGGTCGTCGCCGTCGTCACGATCCTCATTGCCCTCGACCCCGTCGTCGGCCTCGTGACCGCGATCATCGCCGCGACGGTGCCGTTCGTTCCGCGCCTCTGGGACCGCGCGCTCCAGGCCCGCGGTGACGACCACTGGTCGGCCTACTCCGACATGAACGCCGACGTCGCCGACAGCCTCCGCGGCATGGAGACCCTCAAGCTCCTCGGCGCGACGACCGATCGCCGTCGCACCCTCACCGAGTCGAGCGCGCGGCTGCTGCACGCGACGCTCGGGCAGCTGCGACTCTCGCTCCTCGAATCCGGTCTGACCGGCTTCCTCCTCATCGCCGGTCCGGCTGCCGCGCTCCTCGCCGCCGTCGTACGCATCGCATCGGGGGACCTCGCCGCGGCGAGCGTGTTCACGGTGACCCTTCTCGCCTTCGAGGCGTTCCGCCCGTTCCGCGAGCTCGCCAACCACTGGCACGCCGGCTACCTCGGAGTCTCGGCGGGCGGTCGGGTGCTCGCGGCACTCGACGGCGAGCCCGGTCGCGCGCGGTCGGTGCAGACGACGGATGACGCGCCGAGCGTCATCCCCGACGACGAGGCGATCGTGTTCGACGACGTGACGTTCCGCTACCCCGGCGCCGAGCAGGCGAGCCTTCACGGGTTCGACCTCCGCATCGCGCGGGGGTCGGTCGTCGCCGTCGTCGGCCCGTCGGGCGCGGGCAAGTCGACCCTCGTCAACCTCGTGCTCGGCTTCGGCGACCCCGAGGAGGGCCGCGTCAGCGTGCTCGGACATGCCGCGCGCGATGCGGCACCCGGAACCGTCGCACTCGTCTCGCAGGACCCCGTGCTCTTCTCGGGCACGATCCGTGAGAACCTCCGCCTCGTCGCGCCCGGGGCGAGTGATGACGACCTCGCCGCCGCCCTCGAGCGTGCCCATGCCGCCGACCTCGTGGCCCACGGCCTCGACTCACCCGTCGGCGACGGGGGAGCGCTGCTCTCGGGCGGCGAGCGTCAACGCGTCGCGATCGCCCGCGCGCTGCTCATGAACGCCCCGATCATCGTGCTCGACGAAGCATCGAGTGCTCTCGACGCGCGCGCCGAGCGCCACGTGCTGGGCGACCTCCGCGCCGCGACGCTGCCCGACGGGAGCGGGGTCACGGTGCTCGTCATCGCGCACCGCCTCGCGGCTCTCCGGCACGTCGACGAGGTCATCGTCGTCGACGACGGGCGCGTCGTCGAGCGCGGCGGTTTCGACGAGCTCGCCGCGGGTGACGGGCTGTTCGCTCGCCTCCTCGACGCGCAGACGGATCGAGTCGACGCGTGAGTGCTCCCCGGGCAGCGCTCGGCCCCGTCATCCGTCTGCTCGGCGTCGTCGGGTCGGAGCGGGCGCTCTTCGTGCGCTCGACGCTCTCGATGACGGCGTATCAGCTCGCCGCCGCGGCGGCCTCGGGCACGAGTGCCGCGATCGCCGCGGCCGTCGCGTCGGGGCGCGGCGCCGACCCCGTGGTCGCCCTGCTCATCGCCGGTCTCGTGGCCGCGGTCGTCGCGGTCGCCCTCTTCACCTGGATCGAATCGTGGCTGAGCCACGTGCTCGCCTACCGCGTCATCGACGGCCTGAGGGTGCGCGTGTACGACGCGCTCGAGGCGATCACGCCCGCGCGCTCGGGTCGCCGACGTGCGGGAGCCGTCGCCGGAACAGCGCTCGGCGACGTCGAGACGCTCGAGTGGTTCTACGCCCACACCCTCGGTTCGGCGATCAACGCGATCGTCTCGCCGGCGCTCGTCGGCGTCGTGCTCGTCGTGCTCGTCGGCCCCGTCGGCCTGCTCGTGCCGGCCGGAGTCGCGCTCCTCCTCGTCATCCCCGCGGTGCTCGGCTCGCTGCAGGCGCGTCAGGGTGCGCGCATCCGTGAGGAGCTCGGGTCGCTCCGGGCGACGGCGTTCGAGGGTGCCGAGGCGCAGCGCGAGATCCACGCGCTCGGGCTCGTCGGCCACCACCGTGCCGAGGTGCTCGCCGCGACGGGCCGTGTGCACCGCGCCAAGCGCGCGTTCGCCCTGCGCGCCGCGGGTGAGAGTGCGCTCGCCGACGTCGTCGTCGCCGTGACGACGCTCGGCTTCCTCACCGCGCTCGTGGCGCGTGTCGCCGCGGGCGAGGTCGACCCCGTTCTCGTTCCCGCCGCGATGGTGCTCGTCGGGGCGGCCATCGCACCCGCGGCCGGGGCCTTCGCGATGGTGCAGCGACTCGGCGAGATGTCGGCCGCCGCGAGCCGCGTGCTCGACCTGCTCGACGAGACCGACCCCGTGCCGCCCGGCGGCGACGACGCCCCCGGCGACGGCCGCGGCGAGCTGCGCTTCGAGGGCGTCGGCTTCGGCTACGCGCCGGGCCCGCGCGTGCTCGACGGCCTCGACCTCGTCATCCGGCCGGGCGAGTCGGTCGCACTCGTCGGCGCGTCGGGCGCGGGCAAATCGACGATCGCACGCTTGCTCGTGCGCTTCTGGGACCCGGATGACGGTCGCATCGTGCTCGACGGCCGCCCACTGACATCCGTCGACCCCGTGCGCGTGCGTCGCGAGATCGCCCTCGTCGCGCAGCATCCGTTCGTCTTCCGCGGCACCGTGCGCTCGAACCTGCTGATCGCCCGCCCGGATGCCGACGACGACGCGTTGCGCGGAGCCCTCGCCGACGCGGGCCTCGCCGAGACGGTCGAGTCGTGGCCGCTCGGTCTCGACCAGCCCATCGGCGAACGCGGCGCGACCCTGTCGGGCGGGCAGCGACAGCGCCTCGCGATCGCCCGCGCCTTCCTCCGCGATCCCGCCGTGCTCGTGCTCGACGAAGCCTCGGCCCACCTCGATGCGCTTCGCGAGAACGACCTCGCCGACACGATCGACCGCGTGCGCGCGGGGCGCACGACGATCGTCATCGCGCACCGCATCTCGACGATCCGCCGCTCCGCGCGGGTCGTCATGCTCGGCGACGGCCGCGTCGTCGCCGACGGCAGCCACGACGACCTCCTCGCGAGCGAGCCGCGCTACCGCGCCCTGCTCGCGCGCGAGGACCACGGGGAACGGGTGGGCGCGGCAGGCGCCCGCCCCGACCCCACCGATGAGGAGAGGAGGTGACATCAATGCAGAACATCACCGTCACGCAGATCGCGACCGAGCGTTCCGAGGAGCAGATCCTCGCGCCCAACGCGAACAACCACGGCCACGTGTCCACCGCGTTCGCCTGGGCGTAAGCCCACCCTCGGGTGCCCCGCTCCTCCGCGGGCGGGGCACCCGTACATCCCGCCGCCCCGTCTCAGAATGCGAATCGACCATGACCCTCCGCACCTCACTCGCCACCGCCGCCGAGGTCCGCGCCCTCCCCGGTGGGCGCACCCTCGTCACCACACCGGCCGACTCGTCGTTCGCCGTCGACGTCGCCCCCGACCAGGTGCTCCGCATGCTCGACGCGTGGAGCGGCCTCGCGGACTCCGAACTCCTCCCCGACGGATGGCGTGAGAGCGCCGCCGTCCTGCTCGACGTGCTCGAACGCGATGGCGCGTTCGCCGCACCCGCCGAGATCCCCGACCTTCCGCCGCTCGCCGCGGACACGGATGACGGTGCGGGCGTCACCGCGGGTGATCTGCTCGTCATCGGAGACCCCGACATCGTCGCGGCGGTGCACGCCGCGCTTCGAGCGATCGACGGCCCCGCCGTGCGCACCGTGCCGGCGGATGACTGGCAGCGCGTCATCCACCGCGCCTTCCGCACGGGCGAGCTGCTCGTGCACGCCGTGCGCGGCGGCGACGACGCGACGCTCATCGCCTTCGACCGGCTGTGCTCCGACGCGCGTACGCCGTGGGTCGCGCTCGAACTGACGCGATCGACCCTGTGGCTCGGGCCGTTCGTCGATCCCGGTCGTGGCGCGAACTACGAGGACTTCGCGGCGCGCCGCACGGCCGCGGCCTTCGACGCCGTCGCGCACCGGGCACTCCGCACGCCCGCCGTCGGCGGTGACTGCGGCTCAGTACCCGCGGCTCTCGGGGCCGCGTTCGCGAGCGCTGCGGACGTGCTCGCGGGCGCCCACCCGGCCGACCTCGTCATCGAGATCGACGCCGCGGGCGGAATGTCGCGGCACCCCGTGCTGCCGCTCCCGGGCAGCGTGACCGAGCACGTCGTCGCCCACTCGCCGGCCGATCTCGTCGACCGGGTGACGGGCCTCGTGCAGCGCACGCGCGACGTCGTGCACCACCCGTCGATCCCGACCGCGCTCGCGACGGCGCAGAGCGACGTCTGCAACATGCGCCGCGTCTCGCGCTGGGCCAACAACACCTCGTGCCAGGGCTCAGCGTTCGGCGATGTGACGCAGGCGCGCGACAGCGCCGTGGGCGAGGCCGTCGAACGGTACTGCGGCAACCTGCTCGACACGCTGCCCGTGACCTACGGCTCCTTTGCCGAGCTCAGTCGAGGCCCCGTGCGCGTGCTCGACCCCGACTCTCTCGTTCTGTACTCCGACACCCAGTACGACACCCCCGGCTTCCCCTTCGTGCGGCTCACCCACGACCTGCCCGTGCACTGGGTGCCCGGCCGTTCGCTCACGACGGGCGAGGAGCTGCTCGTGCCCGCGAGCATGGTCTACGTCAACTGGTTCACCGCCGGATACTCGAGCGCCCCGGTGACGAACTTCTGCCCCTTCGCGGGCATCGCCGCAGGCCCGAACCTCGACTACGCGATCACGTCGGCGCTCGAGGAGATCATCGAGCGCCACGTCACGATGGTGTGGTGGCTGAACGCGCACCCGTTCGACGCCGTCGACCCGGGCGCGCTCGCCGAGGTGTGGCGGGGCGTGCCGGATGACGCGGGCCAGCGCCCCTCGATCATCATGCTCGACAACGAGTTCGGGGTGCCGGTCGCGGCCGGCGTCCTGCACAACGACGTCGACGACCTCGTCAACGTGGGCTTCGCGAGCCGGCACACCGCCGAGGCCGCGGCCTCGAAGGCGTGGACCGAGGCGTGCACCCTGCAGGAGGGCAGTCGCGATCTGCTGCGTGCCGACGGAGCGCACTGGGATGCCATGGCCCGCGGCGAACTCAACAGCCGCTCCTTCAAGCCGTGGCGTGCCGATCGCCGCTACCTCGACTCGTATCGCGACGACATGCGCGACTGCGACGACCTCATGGTGCAGCAGCAGGTGTTGCTCGATCCGCGAGCCGTGCGTCGCGTCGCACCGCTCCTCGACCGACCGGTGACGCGCACCTTCGCCGACATCTCCTCTCTGCCCGCACGCACGCCCGCCGCCTACCAGCGGGCGATCGAGGATGCCGGTCACGAGGTCATCGTCGTCGACATCACGTCGCCCGACATCGCCTCGACGGGTATGGCCGCGGTGCGCGTGATCGTGCCGGGAACCGTCGGCAACGCTCCCGCGGCGTTCCCGTTCCTCGGTCACGGCCGGGTGCAGGACCTCGCCGTCGAACTCGGCTGGCGCGAGACGCGACTCGACGAATCGGAACTCAACCACTTCCCGCTGCCGCACGCATGACGCGGATCGCCGTGTACGCGCTCGGTGCCGACCGGCTCGTCGTCTGCGGCGACGCGGGCGAGCGCTGGGTGCTCGACGTCGGTGCGGAGCGGCTGGGTGAGCCCGCGGTCGTGCAGGTGCTCGACGGGCTGCGCGCGTCGGGGCCCGATGCGGTCTCGCCCGTGTGCGGGGAGCACGATGCGATCGTCGGTTCGCTCGCGGACGTCGTCGAACTCGGTGCGCGTGACGCCGATGCGGGGGCGAGTGTCGTCGTGTGGCGCTACGGCTCGCGGCACGTGCGGATGCTCCTCGACGGGCGTGGCCGGCATCGGAATGCGCTCGACGCGCGCGACGCGCTGCTCTCGACGGTCGACGATGCCGAGATGGCTCGGGCCTTCGCGCGTCATCCGCTCGTGGACGACGTCGTGCTCGCGCGCACCGGGCGGCTCGACGCTCCTACGCCGGGGGTGCTGCAGTGCGCGGATGACGGAGGCTGGGGCGATCACGCGATCGATCCGGCTCCACTCGTCGACGCGCTCACCGGCATCCTCCACCGGGTACGGAAGCGCCCGGTCGACCTCGCGCTGCCGCCCGGATTCGAGCACTGGCATGCCGAGCTGCCGTTCCTGTCGAGCATCGACGCGCGGTGGCTGCCCGATCCGCTCGCGCCCGCGGGGGCGTTCATCGGCGCGGTCGAGTCGGGGCGAGAGGCCGCGATCCGGTCGGGGGTCGCGCACTACTGCGGCGCGTACCTCGGGCAGGGTGCGCGCGTCTACGCGTCCGAGGCGGAGCTCGCGGGCGAGCGTGTGCTGACGATCGCGCAGTGGCGCCCGCACGACCCCGTGCTCGATCGGGAGCCTGGGTTTCCGTTCGCGCCCGTCGCGCCGGACGAGCGGCTGTGGTGGCTGCGCGGCAGCGACGACGACGGGCCGTGCGTCACACCGCTGAGCCTCGTGCACGCGGGATACCTGCAGGCCGCGCTGCCGGGCATGCGCGCGACGAACGGACACAACCTCGGCGGGCTGCAGGCCGGAGCGAGTCTCGCCGAGGCCGTCGAGCGGGCGTGCGCCCACGTCGTCGCTCATGATGCCGTCGCGCGATGGTGGGATTCGGGTGACGCACTGGGCGAGGTGCCGGTGCCGTCGGTCGTCGCGGACGCGTGGGGCGGCTCCGACCTCGCGCTGCGCGTGCTCGCCGTGCCGGCGGTCGGCGGGTTGCCCGTTCGGCTCGCGGTTGTCGACGACGGGCACGCGAACATCGTCTCGCTCGGCTTCGCGGGGCACGCCGACGCCGACGAGGCCGGGGTGCTCGCCGTCGTCGAGGCGCTCATCCAGCACGCGTCGGCGCGGGATCTCGATCGGCCCGACAGTCTCATCCGCGATGCCGGGAAGCTCGGCAACGGGGGAGTCGCGGGGCTGCGGGAGCACTCGCCCGCGCGCGACTACGCCGACGCCTTCGGTGACGATCACCGCGGACTCATCGACCCCATGGCGCACGTGCAGTTCGGCCTCGACCCGCGCGTCGTGGCCGAGACGCGGCGGCGTGTGGTGGGTGCGGGGGTTCCTGCGGGCTCAACCTCGGCTGCGGCGGCGACTTCGGCGGCGACCTCGGCTCGGAGGGCGCTCCGCGACACGGGGCACCGCGTCGTCACGGTCGACGTCACGACCGATCGGGTGCGTCGCGCCGGGATGCACGCCGCCCGCGTTCTCGTTCCCGGCCTCGCGCGGCTGCAGCCCGCCGCGTTCCCGCTCACCGTCGGAGGCGGCACCCCCTACCCCGGCTGGTGACGCGCGCCGCGCCCGTGGCGCCCGCTCCCGTCATCCCGCGCCGCCCGCCGCCCCGCCGCCCCTCGTGCTGCGCCCCCGCCCTCGTTCCTTTCCCCTTCACGTTTCCCCGGGTGAATCGATCCAGAGGTCAATCCCCCAGGGTGGCGGGCCCACAACACCCGTATGGATTGACCTTTCGGTCGGCGCGGTGGCCGAAACGGGTGAGGTGAGCGGGCAGGGTGAGGTGGGGTGGGCAGGGCGAGGTGGGCGTGCACGCGTCATCCCTCGGCTCCTCTTTCTCGGGTGAATCGATCCAGAGGTCAATCGCTCGGGGTGGTGAGCTCTCGGCACCGGTGTGGATTGACCTTTCGGTGAGGGAGGTGCGCGTGCACGCGTCATCCGTCGGCTCTCCTTCTCCGGGTGAATCGATGCAGTGGGCGATCGCTCGGGGTGGTGGGCCCCGGGCACCCGTATGGATTGACCTTTCGGTGGGGGAGGGCGCGCGCGAGCGGATGACGCGGGCGCGCGCACCTCGCAAACAGGGCCGTTCGCAAACAGGGCCGTTCGCAAACAGGGCCGTTCGCAAACAGGGCCGTTCACCTCGAGGTAACCCGCCGTTGGCGACCGCGGCCTACGGTGACCCGACAAGAGCGCCGCGGTCGCGGCGACGGGGAGGGGAGCCCGATGCCGCACACTGTCGTGCGCGCGCGAGAGCGCGAGATCATGGTGACACCGGCGCCCGTGGCGATGGTCTGGAACGAACCCGGCCGTCCGCATGACGCGATCGCGACTCCGGGAGTCACTCTCGGTCGCGGCGAAGCGCTCGTCGAGGTCGAACTCGCGACGGTGTGCGGTTCGGACGTGCACACGGTGCGCGGTGAGCGTCCGGCGCCGACTCCGCTGGTGCTCGGCCACGAACAGGTCGGTCGCGTCGTCGCGCTCGGCCCCGAGGCTGTTCGCGCCGACGGCTCGCCGCTCGAACTCGGCGACCGGGTCGTCTGGTCGGTGTCGGTCTCGTGCGGTGCGTGCGATCGGTGCACGCGGGGCATCCCGCAACGCTGCCGTTCCCTCGCGAAGTACGGCCACGAGCGCGTGCACCGCGGCTGGGAGCTGAGCGGCGGCTTCGCGACCCACGTGCAGTTGCGCGCCGGAACGGCGATCGTGCCCGTCGGCGAGACGCTGCCCGCAACGGTCGCGGCTCCGGCGTCGTGCGCGACGGCGACTGCGGTCGCCGCTCTCGACGCGGCATCCCACATCGCGCTCGAGGGCGCGACAGTGCTCATCACCGGTGCGGGCATGATCGGACTCACGGCGACCGCGATGGCGACGGATGCCGGTGCGACGGTCGTCGTCTCGGAGCCCGACCCCGCACGACGTGCTCTCGCCCTGCGGTTCGGCGCGACCGCGGTCGCCGACTCGCGGGTCGCGAGTTCGGCGAGCGAGGGCGTCGGCGGAGTGCTCGAGAGCGTCATGCGACGCGGCGCCGCCGAACCGCTCGTCGCGATCGAGGCGTCGGGGTCGGCTCGCGCAGTGCGCACGGCGATCGGAGCCGTGGGGGTCGGCGGTGTCGTCGTCCTCGTCGGCAGCGTGACCCCCGGCAGCGAGGTGCGCATCGACCCGGAGGACCTCGTCCGCCGCATGGTGACCCTCACGGGCGTGCACAACTACGCGCCGCGTCACCTCGTCGACGCCGTCGACTACCTGCGTCACGCGAGCCTGCTGCGGCCCTTCGACGAACTCGTCGGAGGAACGGTCACGCTCGACGAGCTCGACCAGGCGCTGCGCGCTGCGGCGTCCGGGCTGCACGTGCGCGTCGGGGTCGCACCCCAGCGAAGGCACTGAGCGGCGGACGGGCGCCGAGCGGCGGATGTCGGAAGAGCGCCGCGAATCGGGAGCGCCGACCGATCAGTGCGCCGGAAGGAATGCCTCGCTGAGCCGCGCCTCATCGAGCGCCTCGGCCGGTGAGCCCTCGAAGGCGATGCGCCCGCGCGCCATGAGCACGCAGCGGTCGGCCCGTCGTGCGCTCTCGAGGTGGTGCGTCGCCGTGACGACCGTCGTCCCGCGAGAGACCTCGTCGGCGATGACGTCGTCGATGATCTGCTGAGCCTCGGAATCGAGGCCCGTCGCGGGTTCGTCGAGCAGCAGCAGAGGAGCCCGTTGCGCGAGGCCCTGCGCGACGAGGGCTCGTTGCCGTTGCCCGCCCGAGAGCTCCCCGAGCCGTCGGTCGGCGAGGTCGGTGAGACCGAGGCGGTCGATGCACGCGTCGATGAGGGTGTGGTCGGCGCGCGTCATCCGTCGCCAGAGGCCGCGCTCGGCCCAGCGGCCCATCGCGACCGTGTCGCGCACGGTGACCGGCAGCCGGTCGGAGGCCTCGCTCCGCTGCACGACGAACGCGACGCCGGGGGCCGCGAGCTCGACGTGACCGGCGCTCGGTCGCTCGACGCCGGCGATCACCGAGAGCAGTGTCGACTTGCCCGAGCCGTTCGGGCCGAGAAGCGCGGTGTGGGTGCCGGGCGCGAGGTCGAGGTCCACACCGTCGAGCGCGCGCACGCGCCCGTACGAGACGACGGCGCCGCGGACCGACGCGCTGAGAACCATAATCATTACCATTTAGACTAGCCCCTCGTGACCTGGCTCCTCGAACCCTTCGCGACCGAATTCATGGTGCGCGCCCTCCTCGGCGGCGCGCTCGTGTCGCTCGTCTGCGCCGTCGTCGGCACATGGGTCGTGGTGCGCGGCCTGGCCTTCCTCGGCGAGGCGATGGCGCACGGCATGCTGCCCGGCGTCGCGACCGCGGCTCTGCTCGGCGCGCCCGCCGCGCTCGGTGCCGGCGTCGCCGCGGTCGCCATGGCCGTCGGCGTCACGGCCGTCTCGCGTCGCGCGAAGCTCGCCCAGGACACCTCGATCGGCCTGCTCTTCGTCGGCATGCTCGCCCTCGGTGTCATCATCGTGTCGGCGTCACGCGGCTTCGCGGTCGACCTCACGGCGGTGCTGTTCGGAGACATCCTCGCGATCACGTGGGCCGATGTCGGCTGGCTCGCCGTCGCCGCAGTCGTCGCCGTCGTCTTCTGCGCACTCATGCACCGCGCGTTCGTCGCACTCGCGTTCGATCAGCGGAAGGCCGCGACGCTCGGGCTCCGTCCCGCGTTCGCGCACTACGCGCTACTCGGAGCCGTCGCGCTCGCCGTCGTCGCGTCGTATCAGGCCGTCGGTACGCTGCTCGTCGTCGGATTCCTCATCGCTCCGCCCGCGACGGCCGCCCTCTGGGTGCGTCGCCTGCCGTCGATCATGGCGCTCGCGGTCGGGTTCGGAGTGCTCGCGACCGTCGTCGGCCTGCTCGTCTCGTGGCACCTCGGCAGCGCCGCGGGGGCCACGATCGCCGCGAGTGCCATCGCGTTCTTCGCGGTCTCGGCGCTCGTCCGCCGTGCGGTGTGACCGTCCGCGCCGATTTGAGAATGAGAACAGTTATCAATAAGGTCGGAGTCACGCCACCCGGAAAGTGACACCGTGCCCCACCTCTCAGCGCCTTGGCGCGCCACCCCCCTTCTCTTCGCCGTTCTCGCCACGACCGCCCTCGCCGCTTGCGCGACGAGCCCCGCCGAACCCGCAGGCGACGCCGACACCGCGAAGCCGCACGGCTACGTCGAGGGCGCGAGCGAGATGCCCGAGCCGCAATCGCGCCTCGTCTACTCCGATGCCGCCGGCGACGTGCGTCTGCTCGACCTGCTGAGCGAGGCCGACGAGCCGCTCGCGAGCGTCGGCCCGATCACCGGCACGTCGAGCGACGGCCGCTTCACCTTCGCCGCCGGCGCCGACGGCGTCAGTGTCATCGACGCGGGTGCCTGGACCGTCGACCACGGCGACCACATGCACTACTACCTCGCCGAGGCGCGCAGCGTCGGCACCGTCGACGGCGCGGCCGCGGCGGCGGTCGCCTCCTCCGCGACCCGCACGGCCGTCTTCTTCGCGGATGACGGTGAGGCCGTCATCCTCGACCGCGACGCCCTCGGCACGGATGACGTCGCCGAACTCACCCGCTTCGAGACCGCACCGCACGCCGGTGTCGTGGTTCCCTTCGCCGACGGCTTCCTCGCGACGATGCCCGGTGCCGACGGCATCGCCGATCGTGTCGCGCTGCTCGACGCCGATGGCGCACCCGTCGACGGAGTCGGGGCGGCGTGCCCGGCCGTCGGCGGTGAGCGCCAGACGCGCGTCGGCGTCGTGTTCTCGTGCGCGGACGGCGCGCTGCTCGCGACCGAGACCGACGGCGAGGTCGCCTTCGAGCACGTCGCCTACCCCGAGGGAGCGGCGACACGAGCCGGAGCCCTCGACAACCGCGCCGGTCGACCGGCCGTCGGGGCCGTCGCGGGAGACGCGGGTGCCTGGCAGTTCGACTCGCGCGCTCGGGAGTGGACCTTCATCGCGACCGACACGCCCCTCGTCGCCGTGAGCGCCGTCGGCGACGACGAGCACCTCCTCGTCGCGGTCGACTCCACCGGACGCGTGCTCGTGCTGAGCGCCCCCGACGCGGCCGTCATCGCCGCGAGTGAACCGCTGCTCGCGTCATCCGCCGCCGAGCGCCCCGCCGAGATCGGCCTCGTCGTCGACGCGTCCCGCGCGTACGTCTCGGGGCCCGCCGAGAGCGTGATCCTCGAGATTGACTACCGCGACGGTGCGCGAGTGGCGAGGTCGTTCGCGACCCCGGTCGCGCCGATCGGCCTGGAGCTCGCCGGATGACGCGCCGCATCGCCCTCGCCCTGCTCGCCGCCTCGGCCCTCGTGCTGAGCGGATGCTCGTCCGCCGCGAACGACCGACCGAGCGTCGTCGTGACGACGAACATCCTCGGCGACGTCGTCTCCGAACTCGTCGGAGACGAGGCCGACGTGCTCGTGCTCATGCCGCCGAACGCCGACCCGCACTCGTTCGAGATCTCGGCGCAGGAGGCCGCGCGCATCGGCCGCGCCGACCTGCTCGTCACGAACGGCCTCGGTCTCGAAGAGGGGCTGCAGTCGCACGTCGACGCGGCGGTCTCCGACGGTGTGGACACGATCGCGGCGGGAGACCTCGTCGACGTCATCGCGTACGACGACGAGAGCGGGAGCGGCGCGCCCGACCCGCACTTCTGGACCGACCCCGCGCGCATGCTCGACGTCGTCGACGGACTGGGGGAGCGTCTCGCCGCGATCGACGGCATCGACGCGGACACGGTCGAGGCGAACACGGCGGCGTACCGGGGCGAGATCGAGCAGCTCGAGACATCCATGGCCGACGCGTTCGCGGCGATCCCGCGCGAGCGCCGCGCCCTCGTCACCAACCACCACGTCTTCGGCTACCTCGCCGAACGCTTCGACTTCACGGTCGTGGGCGCGGTCATCCCGAGCGGCACGACCCTCGCTGCGCCGAGCGCCTCCGACCTCGCGTCGCTGAGCGCCGCGCTCCGCGAGACCGGCGTCACCGCGATCTTCGCCGACTCGTCGCAGCCCGACCGGCTCGCCCAGGTGATCGCCGAGGAGGCCGGGCGCGACGTCCGCGTCATCCCGCTCTTCACCGAATCGCTCACCGCACCCGGCGAGGGGGCCGCGACGTACCTCGAGATGATGCGCGCCAACACCGACCTGCTCGTCGACGGCCTCGCGCCCTGAGCTGTTCCTGCCCACGCACCCGCACCACGCACCACGGAAAGAGAGAACCACCATGCCCCGCACCACCCACTACCGTCTCGCCGGAGGAGCCGCGATCGCCGCGACGCTCCTGCTCGCCGGCTGCGCCTCGTCACCCGGCGCGACCACCGAGTCGACCGCGACGCCCGACGCCGCCGCGGCCTCCGATACGCGCGTCACCCTCACCTACGACGGAGGCCTCTACGTGCTCGACGGCGAGACGCTCGACGTGCTCGCCGACATCCCCCTCGAGGGCTTCAACCGAGTGAACACCGCGGGCGACGGCCGTCACGTCTTCGTCACGACGACCGACGGGTTCCAGGTGCTCGACACCGGAGCTGGCGCGGGCGAGCCCGAACTCACCGACGTGCTGTTCCCCGCGGTCGAGGCCGGCCACGTCGTCAAGCACGAGGGCAAGACCGTGCTCTTCGCCGACGGAACGGGCGACATCACGATCTTCGACACCGACGCGGTGACGAACGAGGGCCTGCCCGAGTCGGAGACGGTCGCGTCCGAAGCGGCGCACCACGGCGTCGCGATCGAGCTCGCCGACGGCACGCTGCTGTCGACGATCGGCACGAGCGAGGCCCGCACGGGTGTGCGCGTGCTCGACGAGTCGCGCACCGAGACCGCTCGCAACGAGGAGTGCCCCTCCGTTCACGGTGAGGGAACCGTGAAGGGCGAGGTCGCCGTCTTCGGCTGCAGCGACGGCGTGCTCGTGTACGCCGACGGCGAGTTCACGAAGGTCGCCGCCCCCGACGCCTACGGCCGCACGGGCAACGCGTACGTGACCGACACCTCGAGCCTCATGGTCGGCGACTACAACTCGAACCCCGACTCGGAGGGCTACCTCCTCTCGAAGCTCGCCCTCGTCGACACCGAGACGAAAACCATGCAGGTCGTCGACCTCCCCGAGGGTGTCGAGTACACCTGGCGGGATGTCGCGCGCGGACCCTCCGACGAGATCCTCGTGCTCTCGGCCGACGGCTCGCTCTACGTGCTCGACGAGACCGGAGCGGTGACCGACTCGTACCCCGTCATCGAGGCGTGGGAGAGCCCCGTCGAATGGCAGGACGCCCACCCGGCCCTCTCGGTCGTCGACGGAGTCGCCTACGTGACCGAACCGGCCGCGAAGAAGATCCACGCGATCGACGTCGCGACGGGTGAGATCCTCACCTCTGCCACCCTCGACGCGGCGCCCAACGAGATCGCCGTCGTCAACTGACATCCGCTCGTTTCCGACGGCGTCCCTGGGTGAATCCTGGGGGCGCCGTCCACGTACGGAGCGTAGGCTGCGGGCTGTGATCGTGATCAGCTACAACCTCCGAAAGCACCGCGCCATCGGCGAACTCGCGGCGCTCGAAGAGAAGCACTCGCCCGACCTGGTGTGCCTGCAGGAGTGCGACACGAAGGCCCTGCCCGAGCGCATCGGCTCGCTCGAACTCGCCGATTCGACGACCGGCAATCGCCTCGGACTCGCGGTCTACTACCGCGCCGACCGGTACGAGAACCGCGGCGTGCGGGCGTTCGCGCTCAAGAAGTCGCTGCACGACCGGGTGCTCCGCCCCGCGCACGAACGCCTCATCGGCGTGCGGCTGCTCGACCGGGCTGCGAGCCGCGAGCTCATCGTCGCGTCGTTCCACGCCGCCCCGCTCACCGCGCTCAACTCGCTGCGGCGTCACCAGATCAAGTCGGCGCTCGGCGAGCTGCAGTTCCTCGGACCGGGCCTGCCGACGCTCATGGTCGGCGACTACAACTACCCGGTCTTCAAGGAGAACCTCACCGAGAAGGTCCGGGATGCCGGGTACGAGCTCACACTCAGCGACAGCCGCACGTACACGCGCTACAAGTTCTTCCGCGGCCACTACGACTTCGCGACGAGCGCCGGCCTCGACATCGACGCCGTCGAGACGCTGCCGCGCGGGTCGTCCGACCACATGCCGATCCGCGTGACGGCGCGCTACACCGAGGCTCCTCCCGCCGACGACGTCGACATCGCGATCTGAGGGGTCGGGGGTCTACCGGTCGCTGCCTCACGGCCGCCGCCGTGGCGGGGCGTGCCTGCCGCCGCCCCCGCGGCCCGTTCCCCTGCCCCGTCCGTTGTGTTGCCACTCGTGGTGGGTGCTGAGCCCCGCGCACCCGCCACCATGGGCAACATACGCGCCAGGTCGACCTGCGAGTTGCCACGAATGCCCCGTTCCAGCGCTCGCGCACGGTGCTTTCGTGGCAATTCGCAGGGGCGGGTGGCGGATGACGCGCGCTCGCGTCATCCGGCGGCGCCGTCGCCGCACTCGCGGTCGGGTCCCGTCCGGCTCGTGTGTTGCCACTTTCGGCCCGTCGCGGGCGCCTCGCACGGGCCGAAACTGGCAACACGACCCGTCTCCGTGCCCGACTGCCCTGCGAGTTGCCACGAATGCCCCGTCGTGGTGCTCGCGCACGGTGCTTTCGTGGCAATTCGCGGGGGTGGGTGGCGGATGACGCGCGCTCGCGTCATCCGTCGGCGCAGTCGCCGCACTCGCGGTCGGGTCCCGTCCGGCTCGGGTGTTGCCACTCGTGGTGGGTGCTGGGCCCTGCGCACTCACCACCGTTGGCAACATCCCGACCGTGCCGCCGTCTGCCCGCCCGCCGCCGCGCTCAAGCCCGCCGTATTGCCACTTTCGGCCCGTCGTGGGCGCCCCGCACGGGCCGAAACTGGCAACACGACCCGTCTCCGTGCCCGACTGCCCTGCGAGTTGCCACGAATGCCCCGTTCCAGCGCTCGCGCACGGGGCATTCGTGGCAATTCGCAGGGTGGGGTGGGGGATGCGGCGGGCTGGGGCATCCGTCTCTCGGCGTGTCATGTGGTTGACGGCCGCCCGCGAACCCCCCTAGTGTTAGCGCAAACATGTTTACGTAAACATCGTCCGCGGCGTCGCGGGGAAGGAACCTCGATGAAGAGATTCGGCAGAGCAGGGAGAACGGTCGCGCAAGCGGCCGTCACTGCTGTAGCGGCTGCGGCGATCGGAGCGGGAGCCTTCGCGGCACCGGCTCAGGCCGCCCCGGTGAACACGGTCACCGTCACACCCAACCCCTGGTACGCGAGCGAGTCGTTCCAGGGCTGGGGCACGAGCCTCGTCTGGTTCGCGAACGCGACCGGCGGATACCCCGCCGAGCTCCGCGAAGAGCTGTACCAGGCGGTCTTCGGCGATGAGGGTCTCGACCTGAACATCGCCCGCTACAACATCGGCGGCGGCAACGCCTCCGACGTGACCGACTACCTCCGTGCCGGCGGTGCAGTCGAGGGCTGGTGGGCCGCCGACCCGAACGGTGAAGCCGGAACCTACGACGGCGTCTCGACGAAGTACGCCGACCGCAACGCTCTCCTCGCCGCGTGGGACCCGTCCGATGAGTCGCACTACGACTGGTCGGCCGACGAGACCCAGCGCTGGTGGATCGAGCGCCTCGTCGAGGACGAGCGCATCACCCACTGGGAGGCCTTCGCCAACTCGGCCCCCTACTTCATGACCGAGAGCGGCTACGTCTCGGGTGGGTTCAACGCGTCATCCGAGCAGTTGAAGCCCGCCGCCGACCAGAAGTTCGTCGAGTACCTGACGCGCGTCACCGAGCACATCGAGGACGAGTACGGCATCGACTTCACGACGATCGACCCGTTCAACGAGCCGAACACGAACTACTGGGGCACGACGCTCCAGAACGGCAAGCCCGTCGGCGGACGCCAGGAGGGCATGCACGTCGGCCCCGTGCGTCAGACGCAGATCGTCGACGCGCTCTACGCCGAGCTGCAGAAGCCGGGCACCACGACCGACGCGGTCATCGCCGCGATGGACGAGACGAACCCCGGCACCTTCGTCACGAACTGGAACGCGTACAGCCCCGCGCAGCGCGCCAAGGTCGAGCAGATGAACGTGCACACCTACGGCACGAGCGGCCGCCTCAACGTGCGCGACCTCGCGAAGCAGGCCGACACGAACCTCTGGATGAGCGAGATCGAGGGCAGCTGGGTCAACGGCTGGAACCCGAACTCGATGCTCAACGGTCTCGGCATCGCGTCGCGCATCAACGACGACCTCCGCGAGCTCGAGCCCGGCGCCTGGGTGCTGTGGCAGCCCGTCGAGGACCTCTACAACATGCAGCCGCAGGGCGAGAACCTCAACTGGGGTTCGGTCTTCATCGACCTCGACTGCAAGCCGTACACCGAGGGCGGCGCGACCGTCTGGAAGTCCGAGCGTCGCGTGAACGCGGCGGGCGGCAACTCGGCGTCGGTCGAGGAGTGCACCGTCGAGGTCAACTCGAAGTACAACACCCTCCGCAACTACACGCACTTCATCCGTCCGGGCGACCACATCGTGCCGACGACGAGCACGGCGACGACCGCCGCTCTCGGCGCCGACGGCCGCACCGCGACCCTCGTGCACAGCAACGCGGCGACGACCGAGCAGCAGGTCGTCATCGACCTGTCGAAGTTCGGTGCGATCGAGGCGGGGGCGGATGTCACGGCCTACGTCACCACTCAGGCCGACTCCGTCGATGACCCGTCGGGCAACGCCCTCGTCGAGCAGGCGCCCGTCGCCGTCGACGTCGCCGCGAAGACCGCCACGGTCACGGTTCCCGCTCAGTCGGTGACGACCCTCGTCGTCGACGGCGTTTCGGGTGTCGCCGACTCCGCAGCAGCTGTCGTCGACGGTCACTCGTACCAGCTCATCGGAACGCAGAGCAGCAAGGCGCTCACGTCGGGCACGTCGAACGTGACGATCACCACGGCGTCGACGACGGCCGGTCTCGCCGAGCGTCAGGCGTGGACCTTCCACGAGCTGCCCGCGGGCGAGCAGTCGGCGACGAAGAAGTACGTCGTGACCGACTCCACCGGTCGTGCGCTCTCGGCGTCGAGCAGCGGCATCAGCTACTCGAACGTCTCGGTCGAGCAGGCGGCCCAGTCGCCGTCATCCGTCTGGATCCTCAACACGACCGACGGTGCGCGCTACACGCTCGTGAACTCCTCGACCGCGACGTCGCTCGACGTCAACGGACAGGGCACGGCCGACGGCACGACGGTCGGTGTGTGGTCGTCGAACGGCGGATCGAACCAGTCGTGGACCTTCCGCGACCTGACCGCGCTGCCGGTCGACCTCGCCGTGCGCACGGTTCCGGGCGTCGCTCCCGTCCTTCCCGAGACGGTCGCGCCGCGGTACGCCTGGGGCGCTGCTGGGGCAGTGCCCGTGGCGTGGGCGGATGTCGCGGAAGACGGCTGGCAGCAGGCGGGATCCTTCACCGTCGCCGGCACCGCAACGGATGTCTACGGCCAGGAGTTCACCGTGACGGCGACCGTCGAGGTCGCGGGTCTCACGGCGACCGACCCGGTGTCGATCACGCTGTACCAGGGTGCTTCGCTCGCCATCGCGACGGCCTCGGCTCCGGCCACGGTTCCCGCTCGTGCGGGTGCGTCCTCGCTGAGCTTCGACGTGCCGGTGACGTGGGACTGGAGCGGCCTCGCCGACTCCGACCTCGCCGAACTGGGTGTCGTGACGGTGCCGGGAACGGCGACCGCCGATGGCGCCGAACTGGCTGCCGAACTGTCGATCATCGTGACCGAGGCGACCGTCGAGAACATCGCGACGCGTTCGACGACCACGGCGACGGCGACCTCGTCCGAGTCGGGCTTCGGCGTCGACCGCACCCGCAACGGCGACCGGTTCGACAAGGGATGGTCGAACTGGGTCTCGTCGAACAAGCCGGCCCAGTCGACTCTCACGTACTCGTTCCCGGCGTCGGACATCGCGGGCTCTGCGATCTACTTCTTCGCGGACGGCAACACGACGAGCTGGGCTCAGTCGCTGCGTTTCGAGTACCGTGACGCGGTGACCGGCCAGTGGGTCACGGCCCCGGGCTACGAGAACGACGTCGCCGTGCCGGTTCCGTCGGCGGGTGCTCCCGTCGTCGAGGCCAGCTGGCCCGCCGTTCGTGCGACGGGGCTCCGCACGGTGCTGAACGCGTACGCGAACACGCACCAGGTCGTCTCCGAGGTCGAGATCTACGGCGTGACCGCGTCGGCGTCGAACGTCGACTCGCTGCAGTCGCTGCGCGTCAACGGCGAGCCGATCGCGCTCGAGGCCGATGTTCTCGACTACGAGACCTCGGTCGTGGGTTCGGCCTACCCGACGATCTCGGCGTTCGCGACCGACACGGCCGCCCGCGTCTCGATCGAGCAGGCGAGCGACGAGAACGGAGGCGTCGCGACGATCACCGTCACGGCCGCTGCCGGCTCGGAGCGCACCTACACGGTGACCGTCTCGCGCGGCATCGCCATCGCCTCGGCGGACTTCACGGGCAAGCCGACCGTCGATGCGCCGGTGAGCGTCGTGGTCGTCACCGACCCGACCGAGACCGAGCTGTCGTACGTCTGGTCGCTCGACGGCGAGACGCTGACGGATGTCACGGGCGACTCCTACACCCCGACGGCCGATGACGAGGGCAAGTCGCTCGCTGTCGCCGTCACGGCGACCGCCGACGGATTCACCGAGGCATCGACGACGGTCTCGTCGGTCGTGCTGGCGAAGCCGGTCGAGCCCGGTGAGCCCGGTGAGCCTGGCGAGCCCGGAGAACCCGGCGAACCCGGAGAGCCTGGAGAGCCTGGTGAGCCTGGTGAGCCTGGTGAACCCGGTGAACCCGGCGAGCCCGGTCTGCCCGGCACCGGCGACCTCGCTGTCGTGCTCGGCTCGACGAGCGTCGTCGCGGGTGGCACGCTCTCGGTGAAGGCCGACGGTTTCACGGCCAACGGTTCGACGCGCATCGAGCTGCACTCCGAGCCGATCGTGCTCGCGATGCCCACGGCGAACGCCGAAGGCTCGCTGAGCTCGACCGTGACGATCCCGGCCTCGACGCCGGCCGGCACGCACACGATCGTCGTCGTCGACGTCGCGACGGGAGCCTCGGCTTCGGCCGAGATCACCGTCACCGCGGCCTCGCCCGGCGCCGGTCTCGCGGGCACCGGCTTCGCGGGAGCAGGAGCAGCCGGCCTCGCCGTGCTCCTCGCCCTCGGTGGCCTCGGGCTCGTGATCGCTCGCAGCCGTCGTCGCATCGAAGGCTGAATGACCCTGCGGGGTCGGGCGTTCGCCGCCCGGCCCCGCAGCACCACGTGTCATCCGGTTCGGGTTGGGGCCCGACCGTTGTGACGGACACCCCGCCGACACGCCGCTCACCCGGCATCCGTCGGCGGGGTGTCGTGCTTTCTTCCGCCATAACGGCAGCGCAGGGCGCCGCGTAGGCTCGTCTCGTGACCGAAGCGGATGACGGCAGCGAGGCCCGCGCCCACAGTGATGCGGTCGCTGCTGCACGCGCGAGCATCGCCCGCGCCGTCGCCGAACTCTCGGCGGCGGGTGCCCGCGATGAGGCGCTCGGCGAGCTGCTGCCCGAGCGTCGCGTGCTCGGCATCACGCGGCCGCCGCGCATGCGTGCACTCGGTCGGGTGTGGCGCCTCGGTGTGCTGCTGCTCGCCGTCGACGGAACGCTCTACGAAGCGGGTGCAGTGACGCGCGCAGTCATGCCGAAGCGCATCAACGTGCCGTCGCTCTCGGCCGAGCAGCGCCGCGCCCTGAGCGCGGCCGCTGCACGCGGGCCGTTCGCCGAGGGCGAGTCGGTCGACTTCGACGCCGTACCGATCGACCTCGGTGAGCTCGCCACGAGCGGCACGGCCGGTCCGCTCACGGTCGAGGCGTCGGCCGTGATGGTGCGCTGGAGCGCGTCGTCCGCTCTCGTGCCGCTCGAGGCGTACCTCGCCGACCGCGTCGACCTGCTCGCGCACCCGCCCGGCGGCGCGTGAGCTCAGTCGGTCGTCGCGACCGGTCGGTCGGGGTGGTTCGACCACTGGCTCCACGAGCCCGGGTAGAGGGTCGCGTCGAAACCGGCGATGGCGAGCGCGGCGATCTGGTGCGCCGCGGTGACGCCCGAGCCGCAGTAGACCGCGACCGGGGTGTCGTCGGTCACGCCGAGGGCTTCGAACTCCGCGCGCAGGTCGTCGGCGGCCTTGAAGCCGCCGCCCGAGACGAGGTTGGCGCCCGTCGGGCGGTTGACCGCTCCGGGGATGTGACCGGCTCGCGGATCGATCGGCTCGACCTCTCCGCGGTAGCGTTCGCCCGCGCGAGCGTCGATGAGGACGCCGGTCTCGGGGAACACCGCAGCGCCGTCGATGTCGACGGTCGGCAGCCCGCCCGATCGGAGCACGACGTCTCCCTCGACGGGTTCGACGGCGCCCTCCTCGAGCGGAAGCCCCGCGGCACGCCACGCGCGCAAGCCGCCGTCGAGGATGCGGACGTCGGCGACGCCCGCGGCGCGCAGCAGCCACCACGCGCGGGCGGCCGACATGGCGTTGAGGTCGTCCGTCACGACGACGGAGTTGCCCTGCGAGACGCCCCAGCGACGGGCCGCCGCCTGCAGGTGCTCGGTCGACGGCAGCGGATGACGTCCGTCGGTCGGCTCTCCGTGCTCGGCGAGCTCGCCGTCGAGGTCGACGTATACCGCGCCGGGAATGTGGCCGGCGGCGTGGTCGTCACGACCGTCGGGCTTGTCGAGTCGCCAGCGCACATCGAGCACGACGGGAGCGTCGTCGCTGCCGATCGCCGCGGCGAGGGCGTCGGGGGAGATGAGGATCTCAGCGGTGCGGTCGGTGCTCATGGCGGTGCCTCTCTCGCGTGGGCGGGGACTTGCGACGATAGTCGACGCCACCGTCATCGCCGCCCACGGCCGTAACAGAGCGCTCGATAGGCTGGGGCTGCGACCGACCGCCCGGGGATGACGGCCGGAGACGCACCGCGCGCAGCAGGGGGAACATCATCGACGACATCCGATCACTGCCCGAATTCGCTGCCGCCCAGGGCTGGTCGTATGCCGCGACCACCGAGCTGCCCGCCCGCGAGGGCATGTGGGAGAAGGTCGCACACGGCGTCGTGCGCGATCGGGTGAGCGGCATCGGCTGGGAGGCCGGCCGCATCACGGGCGGAGATCGTCGCGTCGAGACGGTCGAACAGCGGGGTCGCGTGACCGTGACCAAGCGCGTGAGCATCAGCACACCTCAGCGGAGCGTCAACCTCGGCTATCTGGCGATCACGCTCCCGCGCCGCCTGCCGCACATGGTGCTCGATGGGCGGTCGAACGGCCGCGGCATGCTCGTGCGCCCAAGACGAGACCAACGACTCGACCTCGAGGGCGACTTCAACTCGCACTTCCGGCTCTTCGTGCCGAAGGGCTACGAGCGCGACGCGCTCTACGTGTTCACCCCCGACCTCATGGCGCTGCTCATCGACGAGACCGGCGACATGGATGTCGAGGTGCGCGACGATCGCCTCATCGTCTTCCGCCCCGGCGGCTTCGACCTGTCGAATCCCGCGACGTGGCAGCGGTTCGAGCGCATTCGCGAGACGCTCGGCGCGAAGGCCCTGACCCGCACCGATCGGTACGTCGACGAACGGGCGGCGCAGCCGCTCGGCTCGGTCGCGGCGCCGGGCGACGTGGGAGCGGACGGAGCACGCCTCAAGACCCGTCTGCCGTGGGGCGTCTGGCTCGGCATCGGCATCGCCGCGGGAGCGCTCGTCTTCGCGGGAACGATCGTTACCGTCGTCCTCACGGCCATCGGCACGCGCTGAGCGAGCCGACATCGAGCGTCGTCGGCTCCGTCGTCGACCTCGTCGGGAGCACGCGATAGCACGCTTCAATGACCTGGCTCGGAGCCGATTGCCAGGAAAGCGGTTCACCCCCGTTCGGGGGTAATCGTGCAACCGCTCTCATCCCTCTCCTGCTGCGCTCCGAGCCGAGCATGCGGCGATGAACGACGCATCGACGACCCGCATCGCCTGATCTGCAAGCGCTTGCGACGCTCGCTCGACGCGCCTACCGTGGCCCTCGATCGACGGCTGGCGCCCATGGCGCCGCCCGGATCGTGCATTCATCGACGCGAAGGAGCGCCCCATGACCACCGCACATTCCGCCGACACGGCGACCATCGACACCACTCCCGCCGAGCGACCTCCGCGGCGGCGCTTCCTTGCCGGGTGCGCGGCACTCGCCGCCGGCATCCTCGTCGCCGCAGCCGCGACGACCGCGCCCGCCACCCCGGCGCACGCCGCGGCGCCCGGCCCGAAGGACACGATCGCCGTGCTCTTCTCGTACACCTGGAACGCGATCGCCGACGAGTGCACGAACACGCTCGGTCCCGCCGGATACGGTTTCGTTCAGACCTCGCCACCGCAGGAGCACGTGCAGGGCCCGCAGTGGTGGACCTACTACCAGCCGGTGAGCTACGACCTCGAGAGCCGCATGGGCACCGAGGCCGAGTTCGCGAGCATGGTCGAGACGTGCCGGCAGGCCGGAGTCGGCGTCATCGTCGATGCCGTCATCAACCACATGTCGGGCCAGTCGGCCGGCGGTGTCGGGTGGGCGGGAACCTCGTTCGGCCACTACGACTACCCGGGACTCTACGGCTCGAACGACTTCCACGACTGCCGGAAGGACATCACGAACTACCAGGATCGCGGCGACGTGCAGAACTGCAACCTCGTGAACCTCGCCGACCTCGACACGGGCTCCGATTACGTTCAAGGCCAGATCGCCGGATACCTCAACACGCTCATCGGGCTCGGCGTCGCCGGGTTCCGCTTCGATGCGGTGAAGCACATCTCGTCGGAGGACATGTCGGGCATCCTCTCGAAGGTCGAGAACCGTGACTCCCTCTACATCGTGCAGGAGGTCATCCGCGCGAACGAGCCGATCCAGCCCGAGGAGTACCTCGCCTACGGCGACATCCACGAGTTCTCGTTCGCCCGCACCCTCAAGGATCGCTTCGGCTCCGGCGACATCGCCGGTCTCGTCGAGGGCGGCGGCATCGGTGCCGGATGGAATGGGTTCCTCGACAACTCGCACGCCGCGGTCTTCGTCGACAACCATGACACCGAGCGCAACGGCGAGACGCTGAGCTACAAGGACGGCGCGCGCTACGACCTCGCCCAGATCTTCACACTCGCATGGAACTACGGATCGCCCTCGGTTCACTCCGGCTACGAGTTCGGCGGCAAGGACGAAGGCCCCGTGACCGATGGATCGGGCCGCGTCGTCGACCCCGTTCAGGGCCAGGGCAACTGGACCTTCACGCACGCGAAGCGCGACATCGCCAACATGGTCGGCTTCCGCGTCGAGACGTACGGCACCGAGATCACCGACGCCTGGACGAACGGGGGCAGTGCCATCGCCTTCGGACGCGGAGACGCCGGCTTCGTCGCGATCAACACCGGCGGCGAGTTCACCGAGACCTTCTCGACGAGCCTCCCCGACGGCGAGTACGTCAACGTCATCACCGGTGAGAACGCCGGCGGCGCGTGGACGGGCGACACCGTGACCGTCTCCGGTGGTCAGGTCACGCTGACCGTGCCGAGCGAGGGTGCTGTCGCCCTGCACGTCGGCGCGCTCGCCGGCTGAGTTCGGCACGGCCGCATCCGGCACGAGAACCACGGATGCCGCGGGTGATGTCTCCCCGCGGCATCCGTTCTCGTCTGAGAGCACTGATAGCATTGCTGTCAGGTGGTGATGATGGCGACAATCACGGTTCGCGGGCTCGACGAGGTCACGAAGGCGCGGCTGCGTGTCCGTGCTGCCGAGAACGGCCGATCGACGGAGGCCGAAGTGCGTGCGATCCTCGACGCCGCCGTGGCGTCCGACTCCGGCAGGAATGCGCTCGGAAGCAGACTCGAAGCCATACTCGGCGGCCTCGAACCGCTCGAGATCCCCGCGCGCGCCGAGCGTCCGCGCAGCGCTGACCTCGCATGATCGTCCTCGACACGAACGTGATCTCCGAGTTCCTCCGGCCGGAACCCTCGCGGGCGGTTCGCGAGTGGCTCGACGCGCAGACGGCGATCGATGTGACGACGACGGCCATCACGGTGGCGGAGCTCCGGCTCGGAGTGATGCGACTCCCCGACGGAGCGCGGCGCCGCGAGATCCGACGCGGAGTCGATCAGGCCCTCGACCTCTTCCGCGGTCGCATCCTTCCCTTCGACGAGCGAGCCGCGACGACTTACGCCGACGTCGTGACGACGCGCGATGCGCGAGGCCGCCCGATCTCCGGGGCGGATGCGCAGATCGCAGCGATCGCACACTCTCAGCGCGGCGTTCTCGCGACCCGCAACACGCGCGACTTCGAGCACCTCGATCTCGAGCTCATCGACCCCTGGACGGTCGCGCAGCCCTGACCCGGCTACTCCCGGCGTTCGTGTCGCCGGGGCTTCAGTCTCGCCGGAGCATCGTGGGCCTCGACGAACTCGCACGTGAACGAGCCGGTGTAGCCGAAGAGGAAGCCGAAGCGCCGGTTGGTCACCTCGAGGCGCACGCGGAAACACTCGGCCTCGTCGTCGTACCACTCGCGCAGATCGGCGTACCCGCTGAACAGCATCGGGAAGCGGAAGGCGAGCGGCCCCGCGTAGAAGCGCTGCGCCTCCGAGCGCAGCAGCAGCGAACCGTCATCCCCGACCCGCAGGTCGAGGTCGACGGCGAGATGCTGATGGGTGCCGAGGTAGTCGAGCACGCCCCCCTCGGCGAGCACCATGGTCGCGTCGAATCGGCTCGGTCGTCGCCCGACTTGGTACTCGCGCACGAACGTGACCGTCTCGCGACCGAACGGGTCCCGGTAGGGATAGTTCTCGATGCGGAACGGCACGTCCTGACCGACATCCGGAACGAGGATGTTGCGCAACCGCCCGAACTGCAGGAACGGCACCGTCCACCACGGCCCGCGCCGCACGCTCGCCATCGTTCCTCTGCCGATGCACGCGTAGCCCGAGTCGAGGCCGACACCGAATCGCTTCTGCATCATCGGGTGCAGGCGCGCGAAGTCGTCGCCGAGGGCCGTCGCGAAGATCGAGGTCACGGTGCCGCCAATCGGTCGAGCGTCGCCGGCGCGTCATCCATCGCCCGGCCCCGCCTCGGGGCGCGTCGGGTGCGCGCGGCGCGGGGTCGATCGGCCCGCCAGAACGCGACGACGGATGACAGCGGCGAGCGTTCCGGTTCGGCCCCGGTCTCGGCCCAGATGCGCAGGCGGTCGAAACTCCACGCCGTCATCCAGCCGATGAGTCGTCGCACGACGAGGGCGTCGGCGAACCGGCCCCACCCTGGGGTGTAGTCGAAGCCGGTGATGAAGCGCGTGCCCGACTCCGTCGGAACGTAGCGCCAGTACCCGCGGCCGTCGCCGAGCGGAGACAGCCGGTCGCGCGTCGTGAACCGCAGCGCCGAGGTGCGGGTGCCGTCGGGGCGGACGCGTTCGCCGAGCGACGTTCCCGTGCCGCGGAGCGTGTGGCCCGGCATCCGCCGTTCGTAGTCGAAGCGGTACCCGCCGCCGTCGAGCTCGCCGCTCGGGGCGATGCGCGAGAAGCGGAGGTCCCACCGGGTGTGCAGGTCAGGGGTCTGCGTGAGCTCCCAGACGCGATCGATGTCGGCGGCGATCTCGATCTCGACATAGATGGCGCGGGTCATCCCTCAAGCTTGCCCCGATTCGGAGCCGCCCGGGTGCCGAACCCTGCGAGTTGCCACGAATGCCCCGTCGCGGGCGCCCCGCACGGTGCGTTCGCGGCAACTCGCGGGGTGGAGAGTCAGGCGAGTGAGACGCTCACCGGCACGGGGTTCGCGAACAGATCGAGGACGGGGCAGTGCTCGTCGACCGCGGCGCGCAACTCGTCGTAGCGTTCGGCCGACTCGGGGCCCGTGAGCGAGACGACGAGTCGCACGCCCGAGAAGCCGGCGCGACCCGACTCGTCGATGCCGAAGAGCTTCGTCACGTTGAGGTCGCCCTGTGCCTCGATCGAGATGTCGTCGACGACGATGCCGAGCGCCTGCGCGTACAGACGGTAGACGACGATCTGGCACGAGATGAGGGCGCCGAGCGCGAACTCCACGGGGCTCGCGGCGACGTCGTCACCGGCGAGGGCGGCGGGCTCGTCGACGATGAAACGGTGCTTGCCCGCACGGATCTCGCTCGCGACGGAGCCAGCGCCCCGACCCGTCACTGTGTAGGTGAGGTCGGCGGTGGAGGGGTTCGCGGCGATGCGTTCACCCCAGGCGGCTCCGGCCTCGGTGAGTCGGCGGGCCCGCTCGTCGGCGGTCGAAGCGGGAATGGTGGGAGCGTCAGTAAGGGTCATGCCGAGCACGCTAGCGCCGCCATGCCGAGATCGCACCGGCCCGCGTCATCCGCCGCAATGCACCGTCGCGGTCGACCCCTACGCGAGGTCGTACGCGACGAGTCCGGGGCGACGGGATGCCGCGGAGGCGACCGCACGCACGAGATCGGGGTAGGTCGGCAGGAAGTCGGCGACGGGCGACGAGCTGTTCATGCCGAGGAGGTAACGGTGACGACGGCCCGACTCCTCGACGACCTCGAGGCGCCGCGCGCTGTTCGTGTACGTCGGGGGCGTGAGGCGGATGCTCCGCACCGAGTCGTACGGGAAGGTGTGCTCGTCGACGATGATCGCCGTCGAGCCGACCGTGATGAGGTTCGGCACCCGGCGGTTGATGCGGCTCTGCGAGATGCCGACGACGACGAGACCGACGATGAGGATGAGCGGCACGGCCGACCCCACGACGATCGCGGTGATCGGGTCGCTCTCGATGAGCGCGAACGCGACGAGCGCCGTGACGACGACGGCGGCGACGAGCACCCAGAGCAGGATGGCGCCGCGCTTCCGCAGCTTCGACGAATCAGGACGGAACTGGGTCGACGTGCTGCTGCCCGCGGCGATCCTCGCCTCATCGGCGTCGGTCGGCGCGGTGTCGGTCTCGATCGGGCGGAGGAGCGCGATGAGGGCCGAGAACGTCGCCGCCGAGTACCCGCCGAGCGGAATCCGCGTCTCGCCGCCCTCGTTCGCCGCGATGAGTGTGCGCGTCGCACCCGAGGGGATGCCGTTGGTCGACTGCCGCACGACGTACGAGCCGAATGTCGTCGATGCGCGCGGCCACGTGTGCACGGCCTTCCCGCCCCGGCGCACCTCGACGAGGTCGTCGGTCACGACGACGCGGAGGTATCCGAACCAGAACGCCTGGGCGGCGAAGAACGCCGTCGTCACGGTGATGAGCGCGATCGCGGTCAGCGGACGTGCGTCACCGCGCAGGCGCACGAGATCGTCGAGCAGCGGGAACACGAGCCAGATGATGAGTGCCGCCGACACGAGCGACCCCACGACGAACACGCCGATCCGCCCCGCGATGCTCGGGCCGAACGTGCGTGGCACGACTCAGTACCCGACGACAGGACCGAACGCGTCGGCGAGGGGCGCGCGGTTCACGCCGCGCAGCTCGTCGATCGATACCGTGAACAGGTCCTGCACCTCGAGCGACTCGCTCGCGGCATCCGTGACGCCGATGCGGGCGACCGTGTAGCCGCGTCCGTCGCAGAGGCCACGGAACTTGACGTCGTCCTCGCGGGGAACCGAGACGATGACGCGCCCCTGCGACTCCGAGAAGAGCGCCGTCGTCGCGTCGATGCCGTCGCGCTCGAGCACCTCGCCGAGGAAGACGCGTGCGCCCACGCCGAAGCGCGAGACGCTCTCGGCGAGGGCGGCCGCGAGGCCGCCGTCGGAGAGGTCGTGCGCCGAGTCGATGAGACCCTCGATGGATGCCGCGTGCAGCAGTTCCGCGAGCTTCTTCTCTCCCGCGAGATCGACCGCCGGCGGGCGACCGCCGAGGTGGTCGTGGACGACGCCGGCCCAGGCCGAACCGTCGAGCTCGAGCGCGGTGGTGCCGAGCAGGTAGATGTTGTGTCCGTCGTCCTGCCAGCCCGAGGGCACGCGGCGGGCGACGTCGTCGATGACACCGAGCACGGCGACGACGGGCGTCGGGTGGATCGGCACGTCGCCGGTCTGGTTGTAGAACGACACGTTGCCGCCCGTGACGGGGATCTCGAGCTCGAGGCACGCGTCGGCGAGACCCTCGACGGCCTGGGCGAACTGCCACATGACCTCGGGGTTCTCGGGGCTGCCGAAGTTCAGGCAGTCGGAGACGGCGGCGGGAACCGCACCGGTCGCGGCGACGTTGCGGTACGCCTCGGCGAGGGCGAGCTGCGCGCCGGCCTTGGGGTCGAGCTGGCAGTAGCGGCCGTTCGCGTCGGTCGCGATCGAGACGCCGAGACCCGACTCCTCGTCGACACGGATCATGCCCGCGTCGTCGGGGTACGAGAGCGCCGTGTTGCCGAGCACGTATTTGTCGTACTGGCTCGTCACCCACGAGGCGTCAGCGAGGTTCGGCGAACCGAGCAGTGCGAGGAACTGCGAACGCAGCTCAGCGGCATCCCGGGGGAGAGCTGAGGCCGAGTCGGCCTGCAGTGCGTCGATCCACGCGGGGTAGGCGACGGGGCGGTCGTAGACCGGGCCGTCGACGGCGACGGTGCGCGGGTCGACGTTCACGATCTCCTGGCCGTGCCAGTCGATGACGAGGCGGCCGGTGTCGGTGACCTCGCCGAGCACGCTCGTCTCGACGTCCCACTTGGCGGTGACGGCGAGGAAGCCCTCGAGCTTGTCGGGGTGCACGATCGCCATCATGCGCTCCTGGCTCTCCGACATCAGGATCTCTTCGGCGGTGAGCGACGGGTCGCGCAGCAGCACGTTGTCGAGCGTGATCTTCATGCCGCCGTCGCCGTTGGAGGCGAGCTCCGACGTCGCGCACGAGATGCCGGCCGCGCCGAGGTCTTGGATGCCCTCGACGAGGTCGCCGCGGTAGAGCTCGAGGCAGCACTCGATGAGCACCTTCTCGGCGAACGGGTCGCCGACCTGGACGGCGGGACGCTTCGTGGGGCCGCCCTCGTCGAACGAGTCGGAGGCCAGGATCGATGCTCCGCCGATGCCGTCGCCACCCGTGCGGGCGCCGAAGAGCACGACCTTGTTGCCGACGCCGCGGGCGTTGGCGAGGTGCAGGTCTTCGTGGCGCAGCACGCCGACCGCGAGGGCGTTGACGAGCGGGTTGGCCTGGTAGACCGAGTCGAACCAGGTCTCGCCGCCGATGTTCGGCAGGCCGAGGCAGTTGCCGTAGAACGAGATGCCCGAGACGACGCCGTGCACGACGCGTGCGGTGTCGGGGTCGTCGATGGCGCCGAAGCGCAGCGCGTCCATGACGGCGACGGGGCGGGCGCCCATCGAGATGATGTCGCGCACGATGCCGCCGACGCCGGTCGCGGCGCCCTGGAAGGGCTCGATGTAGCTCGGGTGGTTGTGCGACTCGATCTTGAAGGTCACGGCCCAGCCCTCGCCGACATCGATGACGCCCGCGTTCTCGCCCATGCCGACCATGAGGTTCTTCTTCATGTCGGGCGAGACCTTCTCGCCGAACTGGCGGAGGTAGCGCTTCGACGACTTGTACGAGCAGTGCTCGCTCCACATCACCGAGTACATGGCGAGCTCGCCCGACGTGGGGCGACGGCCGAGGATCTTCTTGATCTGCTCGTACTCGTCGGGCTTCAACCCGAGGGCGCCGTAGGGCTGCTCCTTCTCGGGTGTCGCCTTCGCGTTCTCGACGGTGTCGGGGACGGGTACGGTCTGCGCTGCGGGAGGGGTGGTCACGAATGCTCCAGAGTGGCGACGAGACGAGTGCTCGAGCGGATGCCTGACCCACCGAGTCTACCGGGGCCGGAGACAGTGGATGCCGCGTGCGACGAGCGCACGCGGCATCCTGCCCTACGGGCCGATCAGACGGTGATCGGCTGCGGCTGATCGGTCGAGATCTCGATCTTGCGCGGCTTGGCCTTCTCGCTGACGGGGATCGTCACGCTCAGGACGCCGTTCGTGTAGTTGGCCGAGATCTTCTCCGTGTCGATGCCCTGGCCGAGGCTCAACTGACGGAGGAACGTTCCGGCCTCGCGCTCGCGCGTGAGCCACTTCACCCCGTCTCCTGCGGCGAGCGTGCGCTCGGCGCGGATCGTGAGGAGCTGGCCGTCGACGTCGATGTCGACCGATCCCGGATCGATGCCGGGAAGGTCGGCCGTCAGCACGTAGTGGTCGCCGTCGCGGTAGAGGTCCATGGCAATGCTGCGCGGGCCTCGGCGACCCTCGACGAGAGCGGAGGCGAGGTCACGGAAGGGGTCGTAGGTGCGGGTCATCGTCGGTGTCCTTTCCTGTCGTTATCTCTGAGTGCGTGTAGTTGAGTCGATGTGACTCAACTATGAAGATATTAGCACTCTCGCCGGAGAGTGCCAATCCATCGCGGGGTGCTGGTGAGGAGTCAGTAGTTGGACGAAACGAACGCCCGGAGGCGCATCTACTGACCCCTCACGAGCCGTCCGCGGCACGGAGGCGCGTAGCCTGTATCGGTGAACACTCCGAGCGCCGCTGAGCGCGTGCACGACCTCATCGAGCTCATCCCCGACTTCCCGTCGCCGGGCATCCTCTTCCGCGACCTGACGCCCGTCTTCGCCGACGGCCCGGCCCTCATGGCGCTCGCTGAAGCGCTCGTCGCTCCCTTCGAGGGGCGCTTCGACTACATCGGCGGCCTCGAGGCCCGCGGCTTCCTCCTCGCGGGCGCGGCCTCCGCCGTCTGCGGCAAGGGCGTGCTCACGGTGCGGAAGGCCGGCAAGCTGCCGCGCAACACGATCGGCGAGAGCTACGCGCTCGAGTACGGCGAGGCGCGCCTCGAGGTGCACGCCGGCCAGCTGCCCGCGGGGTCTCGAGTGCTCATCGTCGACGACCTGCTCGCGACGGGCGGCACGGCGGGTGCTGCGGCGCGGCTCGTCGAACGAGCCGGGTGGCACGTCACCGGCATGGCGTTCGCGCTCGAACTCAACGACCTCCCCGGCCGCCAGGTGCTCTCCGACTACGAGGTCTTCAGCCTGCTGAACGCGTAGCCGGGCCGCCCCGTCGTCAGGCCTTGCCGCCGGGCGGGCCGATGACGAGCAGCGCCGAGAACACGACCACGACGCCGACCGCGACGATCGCACCGACGATGACCGGGTGCCGCAGCACGAAGCGCAGCGTCACGTTGACGAACGATCCGTCGCGCGGGTGATCGGTCGCCTCGCGGCGCCATCCGCCGGCGAGACGCCCGGTGCGGTCGGCCCAGATGTCGAACGGGATCGTCGCATACGGGATGACGGCCGAGAACAGACCGACGATGATCGTGCCGATCCTCCAGCGCTGGTTGACGCCCACGAAGACGACCGAGACGGCGTAGACGAGGAACACGAATCCGTGGATCCCGCCGCCGATCGCGACACCCCAGTCGCCGACCTCGGCGATGTACTTGAGGAACATGCCCGTGAGGAGCAGGGTCCACGTGATCGCCTCCGCGATCGCGACAGTACGGAAGAAGATCTGGGGCGTCATGGGGCTCCGGCGGGGTCTCAGGCGTGAGCCTCCAGGCTAACCGTGCGACTGCTGACGAAGCCCTGGGAGTCCGGGGCGGCCGAGGCCCCTACGTGTTCGACCCGCTGCCGTCATCCGTCGTGCCGGTGCCGGTGCCGCCGGTGCCGCCGCGAACGCCGTCGTCGGGGCTGTCGCGGGTGCAGCCGTCGGCCCCGCGGGGAGCGGCGTCGTGGCGTGCTCGGATGTCGTGGTCATCGTTCCTCCTTCGAGGCGTCCGCCTCACGGAACGATGGTCGACGCGCACCCTCTGCGCGACCTATGAACGACCCCTGCGCACCCTCGGTGCGACCCGGAGGTTCGCTGCGCCTACGCCTCGACGAGCGAGCTGCGGATGACGCTCGAGAAGAACCCGAGGCCGTCGACGCCCGAACGCATGGCGACGTCGGTGTCGGGGCCGAAGCCCGGCTCGACCGCGTGCTCGGGGTGCGGCATGAGGCCCACGACGTTTCCGCGCGCGTTCGTCACGCCCGCGATGTCGCGGAGCGACCCGTTCGGGTTCACGCCGACGTAGCGGAAGGCGACGAGGCCCTCGCCCTCGAGTCGATCGAGCGTCTCGGCGGACGCGATGAATCCGCCCTCGCCGTTCTTCAGCGGGATCGTGATCTCCTGGCCGTCGTCGAACGCATTGGTCCAGTCGGTCGACGTGTTCTCGACGCGCAGCACCTGATCGCGGCAGACGAACGAGCCGTGGTCGTTGCGCACGAGGCCACCCTCGACAAGGTGCGCTTCGGCGAGCATCTGGAACCCGTTGCAGATTCCGAGCACGGGAAGGCCCTTGTTCGCGGCATCCACGACCTCGGTCATGATCGGCGACAGGCTCGCGATCGCGCCCGCGCGGAGGTAGTCGCCGTAGCTGAACCCTCCGGGCAGCACGAGGGCGTCGACGCCTTCGAGGTCGTGCGAGCCGTGCCACAGGGCGACGGGCTCGGCGCCGGCGAGACGAACGGCGCGCTGGGCGTCGCGATCGTCGAGCGAGCCCGGGAAGGTGATGACGCCGATGCGCATCAGTGGGTCTCGCCTGCGGCGGTCTCGTAGTGGATGCCCACGACGTCTTCGATGACGGAGTTCGACAGCACCTCGTCGGCGAGCTTCTCGACCTCGGCGCGCACGGCGTCGTCGATCGGTCCGTCGACCGTGAGTTCGAAGCGCTTGCCGATACGCACGCCGCTGATGGCAGTGTGGCCGGTGCGCGCGAGGGCGCCGGCGACGGCCTTCCCCTGCGGGTCGAGCAGTTCGGCCTTGGGCATGACGTCGACCGTGATCGTGGGCACCGAGTTTCTCCGTCCGGTACGGGGCAAGGGGATGACGCCGATTCTACCGGTCACGGGAGCCCGCGCGGTTCGCGCGGGTGCGGCGCCGCCCCGACCGCCTTGCATCCCAGGTATTCCCGGCGTAATATTCCGACCGGAATAACCACACCCTCCCCGTCACGTCGTGAAAGCCGCATGCCCCCTCGTACCATCGCCCCCCTCGCCGTCGCAGCCCTCGCGCTCCTCGCCGAGCGCGCGATGCACCCCTACGAGATGTACCAACTGTTGATCAAGCGCCACGAGGACAAGGTCGTGAAGCTCAGCGCCGGCACGCTCTACCGCGCCATCGAGCGCCTCGATGCCGACGGTCTCATCGTCGCCGAGGGCACCGAGCGCGAGGGCAACCGTCCCGAACGCACGCTCTACGCGATCACCGCCGCGGGTCACGATGCGCTCCGGGCGAGGATCGCCGCGATGCTCGGCGAGCACGTCAACGAGTTCCCGCAGTTCTCCCTCGCGATCGGCGAGGCCCACAATCTGCCGCGCGCCGAGGTCATCGATCTCCTCACCGCGCGACTCCGTTCGCTCGACGAGGTCGTGTCGTACATCGACGCGCACCTTCCGGGCCCCCTCGAGGAGTCCGGCGTCGAACGACGCTGGATCCTCAACGTCGACTACACGCGCACCATGCTCCTCGCCGAAGCGGCGTGGGTCAGGACGACGCGTGACCAGATCTCCTCGGGCGACATCCCGTGGCGTACCGACGGCGACCTGCTCGCCGGAAGAGAGAAGTAACGATGGAGAACGTCACCCGCCCCTGGCCCGCCCTCTGGGCGCTCGTCATCGGCTTCTTCATGATCCTCGTCGACTCGACGATCGTGTCGATCGCGAACCCCGCGATCCTGCGCGACCTCGACACCGACATCACGGCCGTCATCTGGGTGACAAGTGCGTACCTGCTCGCCTACGCCGTGCCGCTGCTCATCACGGGCCGTCTCGGCGACCGTTTCGGCCCGAAGCGCGTGTACCTCGTCGGCCTCGTCATCTTCACGCTCGCGTCGCTGTGGTGCGGCTTCGCCGGTGACATCGGCATGCTCATCGCGGCTCGCGCCGTGCAGGGCCTCGGCGCCGCGCTCATGACGCCGCAGACGATGTCGGTCATCACGCGCATCTTCCCGCCCGACAAGCGCGGCGCGGCGATGGGTCTCTGGGGTGCCGTCGCGGGTGTCGCGACGCTCGTCGGCCCGATCCTCGGCGGACTGCTCGTCGACTCGCTCGGGTGGGAGTGGATCTTCTTCGTGAACGTGCCCGTCGGCATCGTCGCGTTCATCCTCGCGGTGCGTCTCGTGCCGAACCTCACGACGCACGCGCACCGCTTCGACTGGCTCGGCGTCGTGCTGAGCGCCGTCGGCCTCTTCCTCGTGATCTTCGGGATCCAGGAGGGCGAGACGTTCGAATGGGGCACGATCGTCGGCCCGATCTCGGTGTGGGGCCTCATCATCACGGGTCTCGTCGTGCTCGTCGGCTTCGTCGTGTGGCAGCGCTTCAACCGCGCCGAGCCGCTCCTGCCGCTCGGCCTCTTCCGTGACCGTAACTTCGCCCTCTCGAACGCCGCGATCACGGTGCTCGGCCTCGCGATCGTCGCCATGCCGCTCCCGCTCGCGTTCTACTACCAGGTCGGCCGTGGCCTCGAGCCGACCCAGGCGGCCCTCATGCTCGCGCCGATGGCGGTCGTCACCGGTATCGCCTCGCCGCTCGTCGGCAAGCTCGCCGACCGCGTCAACCCGCGCTGGATCGCGTTCACGGGGTTCCTCGTCGTCGCGGCATCCCTCTCGTGGATGGCGACGCTCCTCACGCCCGACTCGCCGTTCTGGCTGCTCCTCATCCCGGCCGCCTTCCTCGGTCTCGGGATGTCGGGGCTCTGGGCGCCGCTCGCGACGACGGCGACCCGCAACCTGCCGCCCGCCCTCGCGGGTGCCGGCTCCGGCGTCTACAACATGACCCGCCAGGTCGGTTCGGTGTTCGGCTCGGCCGCGATCGCCGCGCTCCTCAACTCGCGCCTCGCCGCCGAGCTTCCCGGCTTCGACACGGGTGCCGCCGAGCAGGGCGGGGCGCTCCCGGCCGAAGCCGCCGCGGGCTTCAGCGCCGCGATGGGTCAGTCGCTCATCCTGCCGATCATCGCCTTCGTCGTCGGAGCCCTCGTCGTGCTGTTCTTCGCGAAGCCGAAGCAGACCGTCGCGTGGGGTGCCCCGACGCCCGCGGCTCCGGTCGCCGCCGAGGGGTAGGGCTCAGAGCGCGGTGAGCGTGTCGCGCACGGCGCGCATGCCGAGCCAGACCTCGTCGAAACTCGTCGACAGGGGCGACAGTCCGATGCGCAGCCCGTGCGGGTCGCGGTAGTCGGGGATGACGTCGTCGGCCCAGAGCCGCGCGGTCACCTCGCGCATCGCCGGGTGGCTCAGCGTCACGTGACCACCGCGCTCGGCGGCATCCGTCGGCGACGCGACCTCGACGCCGAGCGGGGCGAGCCACTCGGCCGAGAGGGCGAGCGCGTACTCGGTGAGGGCGATCGACTTCTCGCGGATCGCGGTGATGCCGACCTCCTCGATGAGCGCGATGGTGTCGCGCATGGCGAGCATGCCGACGACCGGCGGAGTACCGCTGATGAATCGACGGATCCCGGCGGCGGGCGTGTACTCGGGACCCATGGCGAACACGTCGGCGGTGCCCATCCAGCCCTGGATCGGCTGGGCCAACGTCTGCTGCAGGTCGCGGCGCACGTAGGCGAATGCGGGGGAGCCCGGGCCGCCGTTGAGGTACTTGTAGGTGCAGCCGACGGCGAGGTCGACGTTCCAGGCATCGAGGTCGACCGGCACGGCGCCGGCCGAGTGGCAGAGGTCCCACAGCACGAGGGCTCCGGCCGCGTGCACGATCTCGGTGATGCGCGGCACGTCGGCGAGGTGGCCCGAACGGTACGCCACCTGGCTCAGCACGACGAGGGCGGTGTCGTCGCCCACCGCGGCCTCGACCTGCTCGGCCGTGACGCCGGCCGACGTGTCGACGTCGATCCAGCGGAGCGTCATGCCGCGCTCGGCCGCGATGCCCTCGAGCACGTAGCGATCGGTCGGGAAGTTGTCGCGGTCGACGACGATCACGCGGCGATCGGGGCCGGCCGCGTCGACGGCCGCGCGGCACAGCTTGTAGAGCAGAACCGTCGTCGAGTCGCCGATGACGGTCTGACCGGCGGCCGCACCGAGGGCTGCGCGGCCCAGGTCGTCGCCGATGACGAACGGCAGCTCCATCCACTGCTCGTCCCAGCCGCGGATGAGGCGCGTGCCCCACTGCTCGCGGAGGAAGAGCTCGATGCGGGTGATGCTCGCACTGAGCGGTCGCCCGAGGGAGTTGCCGTCGAAGTAGGCGAGCGGGGTGCCCGCAGGTGCGTCGAGCGCGGCGCCCGCGCCGTCGGCGCCGAAGAAGCGCGAGCGGTGCGAGGCGAGCGGGTCGGCCGCATCGAGTCGGGCGGCGTGGTCGCGAGAGGTGTCGGTCATCGGATCTCCTCGAGGTCTTCGACGGGCACGACGCAGGAGCGCGCGAGCCACGCGGGCAGATCGGTGGGTGCGGTGGGTCGCGGCCCGGGTACGAACGTGGCGATGCCGTCGTCGGGCTGGGCGGCGGCGGGCCACGGGTCGACGAGGGCGGCGAGGATGCCGCGGGCGCCGAAACCGGCATCCTGGAGCGCCGCGATCTCGACGGCGTTCACGCCGACGGGCAAGTCGCCGTTGCCGAGGTCGGTGCCGTAGACGACGCGGCCGCCCGCCTCGCGGAAGCGGCTCAGATTGTCGAGGGCGGTGTCGCGGCCTGCGCCCTCGTGGATCGCGAGGGTCGAGATCCAGACCTGGCGTGCGGCGGCGCGGGCGATGAGGCTCGACGGCACGTGTTCGGTCCACGGCGTGTGGACGAGGGCGTCGATCTCGGCGTCGAGCGCGAGCCGCGTCATCCCCTCGCCCTCGACGTGGGCGGCGACCGGCAGGTCGTGGATGCGCGCCGCAGCGACGATCGCTCGGAGCGTGTCGAGGTCGAGGACGGGCCCGTCGGAGTTCAGCGTGACCTTGATGACGCTCGCCCCGAAGGCCGCCTGCTCGTCGACCGCGATGCGCGCCGCGTCGGGAAGCGCGTCGGCGGGGGATGACGTCGTGGGCGTGATCTCGCGGGCGGCTCCCTCGGGCAGCCAGGATCGCCCCACGGGGTACCCGCCCGGTGCGGTGAGGAAGGCGCCCGCGTAAGCGACGCGAGCGCGCCCCGCGGACTCCGCGAAGCGGCTGATCGTCGCCGGGTTCGCGCCGAGATCGACGACGCCCGCGATGCCGTGCGCGCCGAGACCCGACGGATCGACGAGCGCGAGGTGCACGTGGTGGTCGATGAACGGCGGCAACCGGGTGCCCGTCTCGCCCGCGTGTTCACCGGCGAGCGAACGACGCACGCTCCGGGCTTCGTCGCCGAGGTCGACCCGATTCACGACGTCATCGTCCGATCTCGGTGCGCACCGCGAAGAGCTCGGGGAAGAACGTGAGATCGAGGGCGCGCTGCAGGAACGGCACGCCGCTCGAGCCGCCCGTGCCCGGCTTGTGGCCGATGATGCGCGCGACCGTCTTCAGGTGACGGAACCGCCAGAGCTGGAAGTTGTCCTCGAGGTCGACGAGCTCTTCGCACGTCTCGTACGCCGACCAGTTCGCGTCGGCGTCGGCGTAGATCGCCGTGAAGACGGGCACGAGGTCCTCGCGGAAGGTCCAGGCCCGCGTGACGTCGCGCTCGAGCACCTCGGTCGGGATCGGGTAGCCCGCGCGAGCGAGGTAGCGCAGGAACTCGTCATAGATGGTGGGGGCCGCGAGCAGATTCGAGAGCAGCTCGTGCGCGCCGGGCTCGCTCTCGAAGACCGTCAGCATGCGCTCGTTCTTGTTGCCGAGGAGGAACTCGACGGCGCGGTACTGATACGACTGGAAGCCGCTCGACGAGCCGAGGTAACCGCGGAACTCGGCGTACTCGGTGGGGGTCAGGGTCGCGAGCACCGACCACTGCTCGGTCAGCGTGCGCTGGATGTGCTTGACCCGCGCGATGCGCTTGAGCGCGGGAGCGAGCTGATCGGAACGCAGCAGAGCGCACGCGCTCTCGAGCTCGTGGAGCACGAGCTTCAACCACAGCTCAGTGGTCTGGTGCTGCACGATGAAGAGCAGCTCGTCATGGTGCTCGGGCGCGCTGACGGGCTTCTGAGCCGACAGCAGCGTGTCGAGATCGAGGTAGCCCCCGTAACTCATTCGACCGCTCAGGTCGGTGACGACGCCCTCTTCGATATCCCGCGTGTTCTCATCGACACTCACCCGTTCAGCCTACGGGGCGTCTGACCTTTCACCTGTGAAATGCGAGGCGCCCTGCCGCCCCCGGGTTGGGGGTCGTATGGGACGGCAGGGCGACTCGATGCGAGCATCGCCGTACTTTCGGGTAAAGCGGAGATGCCAGTCCGTATCATACGCCGTCAGGTACCCTAAGGGAATGCACTCCGCAGGAGGCGCGACCCGACGCGACGCCCGCCGAAATCATGAACGACTGCTCGTCGAAGCGAAAACTCTCTTCGCCGAACAGGGCATCGAGGCCTCCCTCGATGAACTTGCCACTCGTGCCGGCGTCGGGGCCGGCACCGTGTACCGGCATTTTCCCTCCCGCGACGATCTCGTTCGCGAGCTCTACGACCGCGCGATCGAGTCTCTCGACGACCTCGCCGACGAGATCCTCGCCGCCCCCAGCGGATGGCGGGGAGTCGAGGTCTACGTCGAGCGACTGTCGCAGTGGGTGATCTCCGATCCCGGCATCCCCGCGCTCCTTCGGCGCATGGGGCAGATCGATCCCGACTACCGTCCTGCGGCGCGCTTCGAGAAGCCGATCGCCGAACTCGTCGAGCGCGCCCACCGCGAAGGCACCCTGCGCACCGACGTCGACGGCGTCGACCTGACCGTCATCGTCGGCATGATCGGCTCGCTCGCCCAGTTCGGCGGGGCGTACCTGCCGTTCTGGCGCCGCCAGCTCGGCATCGTGCTCGACGGACTGCGCGCCGAGCCCGGGCGGGCGACCGAACTGCCCGGCCCCGGGCAGGACATGGACGGGTACCACGCGATGGTGCATCAGCCCGAGTAGGGGCTACTCCGCTACGCGACTGAGCCTGCCTGCTCCGCTACGCGACTGTGCTCACCTGCTCCGCTGCGCGGACGAGCACCTGGTTGGCCCACGGGTCGTCGAACGTGAGCGTGCGGCCGTCGTCGCGGGCGGGAACGCCGAAGTGCGTCATCCGCTCGCCGAGTTCTCCGAGGTCGTCATTGCCCGGCACGACGATCTCGACGCGGCCGAGTCCGAGGGCGAGTCCGCGGCGGCCGGCGCCCCGGCTCTCCCACGTGTTCATCGCCATGTGGTGGTGGTACCCGCCCGCCGAGACGAAGAGCGCCGAGTCGCCCATCGCGAACGTCGTCTCGAAGCCGAGGCGATCGACGTAGAACTGCTTCGCGCTCGCAATGTCGCCCACCGAGAGGTGCACGTGACCGACGACGGCATCGCCCGACACGGCTCCGCCCGCGAGGTGCGTGCGCAGGTACTCGTTGGGGTCGAGGAAGATCGTCGTCATGTCGATCTGGCCGTGGGTCCAGCTCCACGCCGAGCGCTCGCGGTCGACGTAGAGCTCGACGCCGTTGCCCTCGGGGTCGGTGAAGTAGAACGCCTCGCTCACGAGGTGATCGGCGCTGCCCGTGAAGGTTCCGGGGTAGTGCGACGCGACCGAGTAGAGCGCCGTCGCGAGAGCGGCCTGCGAGTGGAACAGGACGGCCGTGTGGTACAGCCCGGCGCTGCGCGGTTCGGCGCTCCGCAGCTCGGGGGCGTGCTCGAGGATGACGACGGGGGTCGTTCCGCGGCCGAGCACTGCGACGGGGCCGGTGTGGCTGAGCACGTCGAGGGTGACGCCGTCGCGGTAGTAGGCGATCATGCGGTCGAGGTCGCCGACGCGCAGGGTCACCGCACCCATGCCGGTGTCGGCGGCCAGCAGGTCGTTACGGGGCGCATTGGTTGTAGTCACAACTAATATAACCACGGATGACGCGCGATATTCCCGTGCGCCGCGCCCGCGTCATCCGCCCACCTTTTCCCCACTCGCCACCCGCCGGCGTGTCGGCGGATAAGGAGATTCCGCCTCACCTGCGGCGTGTCATACGCCTCGACGCGGCGCGTCACCCGCGTTCTCCTTATCCGTCGCGCGCGGACAGAGGGCGCGCGAAAGGGGAGGTTGCGTGGGGGAAAGGGAGGGGATGACGCGAGCGGGCGAGACCCGCGGGCTCAGACGCCCGTCGTGAGGCGCGTGATGAGCTCGCGGTAGCGGCCGGCCGTCTTCTCGACGATCTCGCTCGGCAGGGTCGGCGGCTCGATGTCGCCGTCCCAGTTGGCCGAGAGCCAGTCGCGCACGATCTGCTTGTCGAAGCTCGCGAGCCGGTCGGGGCCGCCCGCGGCGTAGGCGTGGGCATCCCAGAAGCGGCTCGAGTCGCTCGTGAGCACCTCGTCGCCGAGGGTGACGATGCCGGTCTCGCGATCGGCGCCGAACTCGAACTTGGTGTCGGCGAGGATCACGCCGCGCGCCGCAGCGATCGCCGAGGCCTGCGCGAAGATGTCGAGCGAGAGGGTGCGCAGCTGCTCGGCGACGACCTCTCCGACGAGCTCCACGGTGCGCTCGTACGAGATGTTCTCGTCGTGCTCGCCCATCGGCGCTTTCCACGCGGGCGTGTAGAGCGGCTCGGGCAGGCGGTCGCCGTCCTGCAGGCCGGCGGGCAGCGGAATGCCGCACACGGTCTGCGACTGGCGGTACTCCTTCCAGCCCGATCCGGTGAGGTAGCCGCGCACGACACACTCGACGGGGAACATGTCGAGGGGGCGCACGAGCATCGAGCGGCCGACGAACGGTGCCGGGACCTCGGGCACGCCGGTGGCGTCGTGATCGAGGTGGTTCGGCACGGTCGACAGCTGCGAGAACCACCAGAGGCTCAGCTCGGTCAGCAGTTCGCCCTTGCCGGGGATGCCGGGCTCGAGCACGTGGTCGAACGCGCTCACGCGATCGCTCGCGACGACGAGCACGGCGGGGGCCGTGAGGAACGGGTCGCCCGTCCACGAGTCGTCGTCGGTCATCGAGTCGGTCGGAACGTACAGGTCGCGGACCTTGCCCGAGTAGACGTGGGTCCAGCCGCCGAGGGATTCACTCACGGGCATCAGTCTACGGATGACGCGTGCGCGCGGTATGCGCCGTTTCGTGTCGATTGCGCCAGCGCGGCTGGCGCGAACCGCACGACGTGGCGTATCGGCGTGACGTTGTGCGCCTCAGTCGGCGACGCGCGCCGCGATGTCGGTGCGGAACTGCCCGCCCTCGAGTTCGATGCGCTCGAGTGCCTCGTAGGCACGCGCCCGCGCTCCGGCGAAGTCGGGCCCGACGGCGACGACGTTCAGCACGCGGCCGCCCGTCGCGACGAGGGAATCCTCCGACTGGCTCGTCGCGGCGTGAGCGATGTGCACGCCCTCGACTCCCGCGGCAGCGTCGAGACCGGCGATCACGCGACCGGTCACCGGCTGCTCGGGGTAGCCCTCGCTCGCGAGCACGACGGTCACGGCCGCGTCGCTCGAGAAATCGGGGCGCGCGAGCGAGCCGAGCCCGCCGGTGGATGCCGCGAGCAGAAGTCCCGACAGAGGAGTGACGAGCCGCGGCAGCACGACCTGCGTCTCGGGGTCGCCGAATCGCGCGTTGAACTCGATGACGCGGATGCCGTTCTCGGTGAGGATGAGCCCCGCGTAGAGCAGGCCGATGAAGGGCGTGCCCTCCGCGGCGAGCTGACGCACGGTCGGCTGCGCGACGGTCTGGATGACCTCGTCGACGAACGCCTGCTCGCTGCCGAACCGTTCGTCGAGCCACGGCAGCGGCGAGTAGGCGCCCATGCCTCCGGTGTTCGGCCCGGCGTCGCCGTCGGCGAGGCGCTTGTAGTCCTGCGCGGGGGAGAGGGGCAGCACGTTCTCACCGTCGGCGAAGAAGAAGAGCGAGACCTCCTGGCCGTCGAGGAACTCCTCGATGAGCACGCTGCCGTGCTGCAGCCAGTAGGTCGCGTGGGCGATCGCCGCGTCGCGGTCGCTCGTGACGAGCACGCCCTTGCCCGCGGCGAGACCGTCGGCCTTGACGACGTAGGGGGCGCCGAACTCGTCGAGCGTCGACTCGACCTCGGCGAGGGTCGCGGTGCGCGCTGCGCGGCCGGTGGGCACGCCCGCGGCATCCATGATGCGCTTGGCGAAGGTCTTCGAACCCTCGAGGGCGGCGGCTGCCTGGCCGGGGCCGAAGACAGGGATGCCGCGCGAGCGGACGGCGTCGGCGACACCCGCGACGAGGGGTGCCTCGGGGCCGATCACGACGAGCTCGACGCCGCTCGAGACGGCGTAGTCGGTGACGAGCACGGGGTCGTTCGCGTCGAGCGCGAGCGTCGTGACGTCGGCCGCGATGCCGGCGTTACCGGGGGCGGCGACGATCTCGTGGCCGGCCTCCTCGGCGAGCAGTGCGGTGATGATGGCGTGCTCACGCGCGCCGGAGCCGAGTACCAGGATCTTCACCGGTTCAGGCTACCCGACCGCTCGATCGTGAGACACGAGAGGTACCGTGGTCGTCATGGCACGCGCACGCATCTCAGACGACGCCGGAACGGTCGCGGTTCAGGCTGCTCGCGCGGGCGAGGTCGACCGCAACACGCTCGCGACGGCCGTGCGCTACAGCCTGCAGCTGCTCGCCGAGAAGGCCCCCGGCAACACCCTCGAGGTGCGGGTGCCGCCCTTCGCCGCGGTGCAGTGCGTCGAGGGGCCGCGGCACACGCGCGGCACCCCGCCCAACGTCATCGAGACGGATGCCGCGACGTGGCTCGACCTCGCGGCGGGCACGATCACGTGGGCCGAGGCTCGCGCCAGTGGTCGCGCGAGCGCGTCGGGTCAGCGCGCCGAACTCGGAGACCTGCTTCCTGTCGTCTGACGCGTCGCACGCACCTGCCCGGCCCGGCCTGACCGTTCTGGCGGATGCCCGGGCCGACGCGCCGCGGCGACCCGCTGCAGCGCGGCGCGTCGCACGCGTCATCCGCCGGAACGGCCGCGCGGAGCGACCGGCAGCAGACCCGTCGCGACGAGCCCCGCTCCCGCACCGGCGATGAGGGTGAGGAGGCCGAGCATGCCCGCGACGAGGGCGAGCGCCATGACGAGAGGCGTCGAGTCGAGCGGCGCCGACGACCTCACGACGGTCGTCGTCTCGATGATCGTGCCCGCGTCGGCCACGGCAGCCGCGAGCGCCGCGGCAGCCGGTGTGGTAGCAGCGAGCGCCGCGATCGACGCACGCTTCACGACGGGAGGTGCGGCGGCCACGGCGGTCGTCGCCCGGCGCGGCTCGCCCGGCGGCTTCTTCACCTCGATGACGATCGTCGGCGTCTCGGGCTGCTCCTCGCCGGGTTCGGTCGGGGTCGGAGGCGTGAAGCTCGACGCCTCGTAGCCGACCGTGATCGGCAGGGCGGGCTTCGCCGAGTCGGTCTGTCCGCCGCTCGAGAACCAGTACGAGAACTGTCCGGCGATCTGCTGGAAGTCGACGAAGTCCTGCGGGAACGCTCCCCAGTGCGGTCCCTCACGTAGCTGGTCGTCCTGCCGGATCGTCTCGCCGCGGTAGGCCGGCAGCACCGTGAACCCGTCGGAGCGCAGCGCAACCGAAGGCAGCTCGGCGAGGGTGACCTCGCGCGGAGCGATCTCGTCCCACTTCGACAGGTCGTCCATGTCGCTGCCGAAGCCGCTCACCGTCGCCGTAAGCCGGCCCACGCCGTCCTCGACGACGAGCACCGGGTCGGTCGCGTACCAGAACGTCAGTCCGCCGTAGAAGGCGACCGAGAAGCTCCCGGTCCACCGGATCTCGGCGTCGCCCGCCGCGGGGTCGACCGAGCCGGTGCCGCCGCTGATGACGACCTGCGCATCGGTGAACGACGAGTTGGCGTTCGAGGTCACGGGCAGCCCGCGCCGGTCGAGGCAGCGCGTGTCGAAGTCGGCGAGCACGTACGCCCCCGACGCGTCGGGCTTCTCGATGCGCACGTCGCCCGACTCGGCCGAGTATCGATTCTCGGTCAGCACGGCGCCGCGGCCGATGTCGGGGATCTTGCCCGCGGTGGGGAAGTTGCAACCGCCGAAGAACGCTCCGTTGTTGGCCTCGTTGCTGATGCCCCAGCGCAGCACGGCGTCATCGAGTTCGAGCGGGCCGGCATCCGCGCGGCGCACCTCGATCGTCGTGACGACGGGCAGGTCACCCTCGGCGAACAGTGCGAGGCGGTACTCGCCGTCATCCGGCGCCCCGATCGTGACGGAACCGGTGGCGATGCCGTCGACGATGTCGAAGGTTCCGAGGAAGTCGGGGGCACCGTAGAACCAGATCTCGCCGTCGACGGCCGCGCCGCTCCACGTGATGCGCGGGGTGAGAGTCGTGCCGGGTTCGACGGTCGCGCTCTCGAGCCCGAGCTCGGCTGCGGTGACGGCGCGCGCGGCGCCCGACGCGACAGCGGCATCGAGCTCGGCGATCGTGCCGAAGGCGGGCGGCACGGTGCCCGGCTCGGCGCGGTCGAGCGTGCGTCCGATCGGGCTCGCGTCGGAGAAGTCGCCGAGGCCCGCCGCATTCCGGGCGGCGATCGCGACGGTGTAGCCGGTCGCGCGCTCGAGGCCCTCGAACGTCGTGCTCGGGCCCGTTTCGGTCGCGGCGATCTCGCGGGCGTCGACGACCTCGCCGGTCGCGGCGTTCCGCAGTTCGAGGGCGTACGCCGTGACGGCCGAGCCGCCGGCGCGCGCCTCGTCGAGGGCCGGAGCCGACCACGTCAGACGGTCGGTTCCCGCGGCGACGGGGGCGGGTGGCGCGGGCGGCGCCCACGGCGCACGGATGCCGGTCGTCGCGATGCCGCCGGCGGGCCGAGCCGCCGAACTCGTGCGGTAGAGACGCGTGCCGTCGACCTCGGTGTACGGAGTGATCGTCACGGTGTAGCGGCTCGCGCCGGGCAACCCGGTCACAACGTGGCGGAGCGCACCGCTCGTCGACAGCCCCGTGCCCGTGTCGACGACCGCCGCGATCGCGTTCGTCGTCGCTGCGGCGTTGTCGGGGCGGAAGACGTTGACCCGCAGCAGGTAGCCGGTCGAGGCGGTCGCTCCCGCGACGGCGTTCCACGAGACGGCGAACCCGTCGGCCGTGGCGTCGCCGACCGAGATCGACCCGACGGTGACGCCCGTCGTCGGCGAGTCGGTCGGAGCGATCGAGGTGACCGCGCTCGTGGCGCGGGGGCTCGCGCCGAGGCCGTTGACAGCCGTGACCGTCGCGAAGAGTCGACCGGTCGCCGAGACGATCGGAACCGGCGCGAAACGATGCGAGCGGATGTCTGCTCCGAGCGTCACCGACGCGACGAGGTTGCCCGTGGCGACGCCCGTGCCCGAGTAGAGCTCTACCCGATACGCCGTGATCGCGGAGCCGCCGTCGCTCGCCGGCGCCGTCCACGTGGCGTCGAGCGCGAGACCCTCGGTAGCCGTCAGCGCGATCGAGGCGGGGGCCGCCGGGGCCCCGTTCGCCGTCCGCACGACCTCGGATGGCAGTGATTCGGGGCTCGCGAGTTCGCCCGCGTAGGCCGTGACGCGAGCGGTGTAGTCGGTCGCGGCGGTAAGGCCCGAGACCGTGTGCGTCGTGCCGAACAGCAGCGGATCGAGCGCGGGGCTCGTCGACACCAGCGCACCGGCCCGGTAGGTCGTCACGATGTAGTGCGTGACGGTCGGACCCGTCGACAGCGCCGGCCACGAGACCTCGATGCTGCTGGAGGACGTCGGGCGTGCCGTCGGGCGGTCGGGGCGCGGCAGCGCGCTCGCCGCGGTGCCGAGCGGCGTGCTCGCCGAGCCGAGCAGGTCGAGCACGGTCGGCGAGACAGGGGCGCGAAGGGGGGATGCCGCGGGCGGGGATGACGCGGGCGTTTCGGCCTCGACCGAAGCGGGCGTCGCCGCGTCGGCGTCGACGGGAGCGGGCTCGCTCGGCGCGGGTTCCGTCGGCGCGTGTTCCGTCGGTGCAGGTTCTGTGGCGCCGGGTTCGGTGGTCTCCGGCGTCTCGCTCCTGGCGATGGTCGTGTAGAACTCCACCGTGTCGGAGTCGACGGCCCGCTCGGCGGTGCCCGAGCGCAGCAGCACACGGTAGTCGTGCTCGGCCTCGAGCCCGGTGATCGCGATGGCGACGAGATCGGCGATGTCGGCGACCGCAGCATCGGCACCCGCGGCGAGGTCGACGCGCTCGAGCGCGAGCGGGGCGGCTGCGGCCCACGCGTCGTCGGCCGCGACCCCGGCGACCGGCAACTCGGCGAGTGCGAGTTCGACGGCGGACTCGTCACCGCTCGTCGTCACGACGATGCGTGTGTCGGCGCTGAGCTCGGCATTGGCCGGCCACGTGACGACGACGCGCGTCGACTCGACCGATGTCACCGTGAGAGCGGGCGGGCGCCCGACCCCGGCGTCGGTCTCCGCGCTCGACGCGAGCGCTCCCGCGGTGAGCGCCCCGATCGCGAGGGTCGCGGCGAGGAGTGCGGCAAGCGGCCGCACGGCTGCATTCGATCTCGGGAGGAACGTCATGCCGCGTCATCCGTCTCGGGGGTCGGCCCCGCGGGTACAGCGACTGCGCGCGCTCGCCGTCGACCCGAGACGACGGCCCAGACGAGGAAGGCGAGGGCGGCGACGGCGATGACGCCGATGCCGATCACGACCCACATCATCGTCTGCACGAGATGCTGCTGCGCCGCGGCGGCTTCGGTGTCGCCCGACGCCTCCTCGTAGACCGTGCGCGACAGCGTCGTCGGGGTGGGCGTCGGCGTCGCGGTGGGTGCTGCGGTGGCGGCCGGTGCCGCGGCGGCATCGGGTGCCGTGGCGGCACCGGCGTCGGTGCCCTCGACGGGAGCAGCGGCCGCACCGTCATCCTCGCCGTAGAGTCCGCGGAAGTCGATCGGCGTGAACGTCTCGTTGTTCGCGTTCTTCACGCCGTGCGCGCCGAACGTGATGATGCCGCACTGCACCTCGAGGCAGTCGACGGCCGTCGGCTTGCCCTCGCGGTCGTAGCTCTCGAACCGCGCGCCGGGAACCGAGATCGTCGACGACCACGACCCGTCGGCCGCGACCTCGCCGCCGTTCGCGGCGTAAGCGGTGTCGCTTCCGGGGAACGTGACGAAGAGCAGGTACCCGACCGGGTTCGATTCGTCGTCGGGCACGTACCGGTAGTCCTGCCCGGTGATGCCGCCGGATGACGGTCGCCAGCCGTCACCCGAGACCCACCCGAACCCCACGTAGATGCCGCCGTGTCCGCCCTGGATCGACTGGAACCCGCTGCCGGTGAGGCGCAGCTCGGTGAGGTACTCGGGGTCGGCGACGTTCTGCAGGTCGGCCCGCCCCTCGACCGTGACCGATACGCTCGGCGCCGCCCACGCTGCCGTCGGCGCGGCGATGGCGATGCCCGCACCGAGGGCGAGGGTGGCCACGAGGGCGCCGAAGCGCGACCCGATCGAGCGGCGACGAGACGGGGTGTGTGCGGGCGATCGCATGCTGGATTTCCTTCACGTGACGGCGGGAGCTGCGCGTTGACGGGGGTCTGCGCCACGAAGGGTGCTGAACGTCACGAGCAGTTAAAGGTTTGCCTTACCTTACTAAGTTAAGGCTAAGCTAACCTCGCCGCCGTGTCACGGACCGCGGCATTTCCCACTCGCCTGCACCCAGGAGTTGATGTGTCCCTGCCTTCACGCGGAAAGCGACTGCTGCCTTCCGTTGCCCTCGCGCTAGCAGCCTCACTCGGCCTCTCGGGCCTCGCCGCGGCTCCGGCCTTCGCGGCCGAGACCTCGATCGACGACGCAGTCTTCCGATGGGGGGTGAATGCCGAATCGAACGCGCGAGCCTTCGCGCCGGGCACCTGGAACTTCCTCTCGGCGGGAGTCGTGCCGAAGGAGTCGGCCGCCGACCTCGTCGTCGAGAGCGACTGGCGTCAGAGCGACGGCGCCGTCTCGATCGAGAAGCGTCAGGCCGACGACACGTTCGCCGCCGCGACGTGGTTGGGCCTCAGGACCGACAAGAACGGCACCACGACGACGACCGGCAATGGCCTGAACTCGGGCCACGAGGTCGTCATCGGGGGAGGAACCGGCACGATCGATCCCGACGCGGGAACAGCATCGATCAGCTGGACCGGTTCGTTCTCGGTCGTCTACTACAGCGGCATGACGCAGTTCTGGGTCAAGAACCCGCACCTCGAGGTCGCTGAGGACGGCACGGGCACCGTGACCGCGACCCTCGGCGGCTGGGGCAGCTCGATGGAGGACCCCGAGCTCTTCGTGACGCTCGACGAGGCGCCCGGCACGGTCATCGCGCAGCTCAGCGATGTCGTCGTCGACGAATCGGGCATCACGGTCCAGCCCGACTACCTCGGTGTCGTCACCGATGTCGAGGGCCAGACCGCTCCGGGCTCGCCGAACCACGGCTCGTTCCCGCAGTCGTTCGTCGACTTCCAGAAGCTCACCGGTCAGAACTCGTACTGGTTCTCCTCCGGCGGCGCGGCCGATGCACGCAAGGTGCCGACGCCCATCACGGTGGCCTACGACGCCAGCGCACCCGAGGTGATCGCGCCGTCGATCACGGCGCCGCCGCAGTCGACGAGTGTCGCTGAGGGCGAGCCCGCGACGTTCGCGGTCACGGCCACCGGCGACGAGCCCCTGACCTACCGCTGGCAGCGCTCGGTCGATGGCGCCGAGTGGGCAGACATCGACGGAGCGGATGACGCGGAGTACGCGATCACGTCGACCACGGCATCCGACACCGGAGCCTCCTTCCGCGTAATCGTGTCGAACCCGGCGGGTGAGGTCGTCTCCGACGCTGCCGTGCTCACCGTCATCCCCACGCCGACGAACCCGTCGGAGCCCATCGACGGCGCGACGATCGAACTCGGCTTCAACAACGTGCACCAGGGCGCTTCGCCCTTCGGCGGGTGCAACTACTTCGTCGCCGGAGCCATCCAGGGCCTCGGCGCCGACTACACACCCGTCTCGGGCAACACGTACGTCGTCAAGAAGCTCGCCGACGGCGGCCGCCAGGTCGTCGGACTCGACACCCGGTGCTCGGCAGCCGAGGGCTCCGACAAGATCGAGCAGCGCTACCTCCTCGTCGACGGCCAGGGCGAGATCGCCGCAGACGGTTCGATCTCGATCCAGTGGACCGGTGCCGGAGCGACCAACGCCTACGGCGGACTCGTCAGCTGGTACTTCGAGAACCCCACGCTCACGCTCGATGCCGACGGCAACGGCGCGATCACCGCGAACATCGGTGGATTCGGCAGCTCCATGGAGAACCCGAACGAGACGCACCCGCTCAAACCGCGCGTCGACGTCGAGATCGCTACCGTCCGCGGCGCGAAGCTTGTCGACGGCAAGCTCGTGATCGAGCCCGTCTACGCGGGCGTCGACTACTTCCCGCTCAACGCCGACGGCACCCGCTCGACGACGTCGGCGATCCCCGCCGAGGCGAAGGCGGCCAACCCCGCATGGGGCTCCTGGCCGACGGAGTTCACCGACTTCCAGTACGAGACCGGACTCTCGAGCTACTGGCACACGAGCGGTCTGACGGCCGACCCGAACAAGCCGCCGCTGCCCGTCGAGATCTCGCTCGAGGGATCGGCGCCGGCCTACGGCCCGGTGTTCGTCGCCGCACCGACATCCGTCAACCTGCAGGAGGGCGCGGACGCGACCTTCACGGCGCGCGCGATCTCGGTCGACGACGTCGAACTGCAATGGCAGGTCAAGCGCGCGGGCGGCGACTGGACCGATGTCGCGGGCGAGACCGGTGAGACCCTCGCGGTCACCGACCTCAGCGTCGCGGACTGGAACGGCGCCTCCGTACGCGCCTCGGCCACCTCGCGGGGCGAGACGGTCTACTCGTCGGCGGCGACTGTCACGGTCACCGCGCCCACGGCACCGACGATCACGCGTCAGCCCACCTCGGCCACGATCGGCGCGGGCAGCTCGATGAGCCTGCGTGCGACGGCGACCGGCTACCCGGCACCGACGTACCAGTGGGAGCGCAAGCAGTCCGACGGTTCGTGGTCGGCGATCGCCGGCGCCACGACGGCGAACTACAACGCCGGTCGCGCCGCGTACCCCGCCGACAACGGCGCCACCTTCCGCGTCGTCGTGACCAACAGCGCGGGCAGCGTGACCTCTGACGAGGCGACCTACACCGTATACGTCGAGGCTGCGAAGCTGACGTCGAGCCCGAAGGACGCGTTCTCGTTCGTCGGGGGCAATGCCTTCTTCTCGGTGGGCGTCTCGGGCGCTCCGCGACCGACGGCATCGTGGGAGCGCAGCACCGACGGCATCACCTGGGAGCCCGTCACGGGCGGTGAGGGCGGCGTGCTGAGCTTCAGTGCTCTGACCCTCGACCAGTCGGGCGCGCAGTACCGCGCGACGATCTCGAACGGACTCGGCGACCCGATCACCTCCGAGAGCGCGACCCTCACGGTCCTCCCCGCACAGACGCCACCGATCCACGTGTGGCCGTCGGAGAACCTCGACCCGTCGATCGCCCACACGATCAACTTCGTCTTCGGAGAGTTCGACGAGCGCGCTGCCCAGGGGAAGGGTCTCTATCGCTGGGGAATCATCGAGAAGGATGTCTGGCAGCCGGGCGACGCTCCCGTCGCCGTGTCGGAGTTCGTCTCGGGCTCGAACGTCAGCCCCGGCGGTTGGACGTACTTCCAGCAGGGCCTCTACGTCGGTGCCGACCTCCTGAAGGCCGGAACCGAGTACGGCTTCGCGATGTTCTTCGTGCCGAACGAGGGCAACCCGCGCCTGCCGCAGTACGACGTGTTCATTCCGATCACGCTCGCCGAGGCCCCCTCGATCGCCGGTCAGCCGGCCGACGTCGTGGCCCCGACGAAGCCTGTCTCGGGTGACGCCGTCGCGACGTTCAGCGTCGAGACCGAAGGCCGCCCGGCGCCGAGCATCGCGTGGGAGCGCGAGGTCGGTGGCGAGTGGGTGGCCGTCGACGGCGCGACCGCGTCGACGCTCGACGTCGCCTACACCGCGACCGACGACGGAGCACGCTTCCGCGCGGTCGTCGACAACGGCATCGGTGACGCCGTGACGAGCGAGGTGGCGACCCTGACGGTCGGCGAGCGCGCCGAGATCACGGCAGAGCCGGTGGCGGCGAGCGTCGTCGTCGGTGAGACCGCGACCTTCACGGCCGCCGCAGTCGGAACCGACGCGACCCTGCAGTGGCAGAGCCGCGCGAACGGTGCATCCGAGTGGGTCGACGTCGCCGGAGAGACGGGACCGATCCTCGAGGTCGACGCGACGCGCACGAACGATGGAACGGCCTACCGTCTCGTCGTGACCTCGCCGATCCCCGCCACCGTCGGTGGAGACACGCCGAGCGTCGCCACGAGCGCGCCCGCCGTCCTCACCGTTCAGTACGCGGCGATCACGTTCACCGAGCAGCCGTCGAGCTTCATCGCTCCCGTCGCGCCGGCGAACGGTTCGGCCGAGGTCGTCTTCGAGGTCGCGGCGACGGGTACCCCCGCCATCACCGGCATCCAGTGGCAGCGTGCCACCGGGTCGTCGTGGGTCGACATCGACGGCGCGACCGACGCATCGTTCGGGTTCGCCTACACGGCGACGGATGACGGTGCGCGCTTCCGTGCCGTCGTCGAGAACGCCCTCGGCGAGACCGCGACGAGCCACATCGCCACCCTGACCGTCGGTCAGCCCGTCGCGATCACGGCGCAGCCCGAATCGACCACCGTGCTCGACGGCGCTTCGGCGACGTTCTCGATCACGGCGACCGGTACCGATGCGTCGATCCGCTGGGAGCGCCGCGCAGCGGGCAGCTCCGCGTGGGTCACCGTGCCCGGTGCGACGTCGAACGAGATCGTCGTCGCCGCAGCGGCCGCGAATGACGGTGCGGCGTACCGCGCCGTCGTGAGCGGGCCGATCGGAACCGACATCCGCGACGCGGCTCTCGCCGGCGGCAGCAGTGTCACGAGCGCCGAGGTCACGCTCGATGTCGCGCACGCCGCGTCGATCACGGCGCAGCCCGCCGATGTCTCGGCTCCGGTCGTGCCGGCCAGCGGCGATCCCGTCGCCCGCTTCACGGTGGGCGTCGCAGGTGACCCCGCGCCGTCCGTGCAGTGGCAGCGAGCGGCCGTCGGCGGCGACTTCGCCGACATCGAAGGCGCGACGGCGGCGACGCTCGAGCTCGCCTACGGCGCCGAGGATGACGGCACCCGCGTTCGCGCGGTCGTCGGCAACGGATTCGGCGACGCCGTGACGAGTGACGAGGCCGTTCTGACAGTCGGCGTTCCCGCTGCGGTGACCTCCGCACCGGCATCCACGACCGTCACGGCAGGCACGACGGCATCCTTCACGATCGGAGTCGTCGGCGACGACGTCGCCGTGCAGTGGGAGGTCGCGGCCCCCGGCTCGACCGACTTCGCCCCGGTCGTCGGTGCGAGCGGCACGACGATCGAGATCGGTGTCGCCGACGCGCGTCACGGTCAGAGCTACCGTGCGGTCGTCACGGGCACGATCCCCGCGCTTCCCGGCGCGGCGGTCGAGTCGATCACGACGGCCGCGGCCGGGCTCAGCCTGACCGCACCGGAGGGCCGACCCGACGCGCTCGTCGACGGCGAGTTCGGTGACGGCGGCGAGGTCTCCGTCGTGTCGCACGTGGGCAACACGCTCGTGCTCGACCTCGGGGCCGACTACGCCGCGCAGTACGTCGGCACGTGGGTGCACTCGACGCCGCAGTGGCTCGGGTGGCAGCTCTCGTCGAACGATGCTCGCGCGACCGTGACACTGCCGGCGAACCTCGACGCCGGTACCCACAGCGTGGTGCTCGTCGATGCTCTCGGCGACGCCATCGGCTGGGTCTCGGTCGACATCGCGGCCGACGGTGAGATCACCGAGGTCACCCCGGGCAGCGTGCTTGCGAGCACAGGGGTCGAACTCGGCGGCGGCGTGGCCGCCGCCCTCCTGCTGCTCCTCGTGGGCGGGTTCATCTTCGTGAGCCGCCGCCGGAGCCGGATCGTCTGATCCGTCGCAGGTACGACGAGGCCCGGTGCGGCACAGCACCGGGCCTCGTCCGCGTCTGCGGCCTGCTCTGCACCCTTTCAGCCTGCTCAGCACGCTCCGGCGCTGTACGTAATTCAGGTGCGCGACCGTGTCGCACCGGCATCAGCCCGATGCCGATCTCGACACGCCGTGCGCCCACCTGAATTGCGTACGGCGCGACGAGGGGCGGCGGGCGGGCGCGCGCGGGGCGGCGTCAGCGGATGGGCAGGATGACCGGGCGGCCGGTCGCCGGGTGGTCGATGACCTCGACGGGGTACTCGTACACCTCGGTCAGGCGCTCGGCGGTGAGCACCTCGGCGGGGGTGCCCGTGACGACGTGGCGTCCGCGTCGCAAGAGCGTGATGCGGTCGGCGTAGGCGCCCGCGAGGTTGAGGTCGTGCAGCACGACGATGACGGCGTCGCCCGCTCGCGCCGAGTCGCGCGCGAGTCGCAGCACGTCCTCCTGGTGGCGGAGGTCGAGCGCCGCGGTCGGCTCGTCGAGCAGAAGGATGCCGGTGCGCTGGGCGAGGATTCGAGCGAGTGCCGCGCGTGCGCGCTCACCGCCCGAGAGCGAGGGGATCTGCCGTTCCGCGAAGCGACCGATGTCGGTCGAACGGATGGCGTCGTCGACGGCGACCTCGTCATCGTCTTCCCGCGGTGTGCGGCGCCAGGGTGCACGACCCATCTCGACGACCTGACGCACGGTGAACGGGAAGAAGACGTCGTTGTGCTGCAGGAGCACGGCGCGGCGCTGCGCGAGCTCGCGCACGTGCCACTCCTCGAGCGGGCGCCCGGCGATCGAGATCGAGCCCGACACCGTCTCCTGATCGCCCGTGACAGCCGCGAGCAGGGTCGACTTGCCGGCGCCGTTCGGGCCGATGAGTGCGAGCACCTCGCCCGCACGGACCTCGAGGTCGACACCGTCGAGGATCCGCGTGCCCGAGAGCTCGACCGAGACATCCGTCGCCGCGATGGCGACATCGCCCACCTCGATCGGGGCGGGCAGCTCCCAACGCGGGGTCATCAGCCCCACCCGCCCGCGCGCTTGCGTGCACGCCGCAGGAGCCAGAAGAAGAACGGTCCGCCGACGAGCGACGTGAGCATGCCGATCGGCAGGTCGGCCATGGGGATCGCCGTGCGGGCGACGAGGTCGGCGGCGAGAAGCAGCGTCGCTCCGCCGAGCGTCGACGCGAGCATGAGCGGGAGATGCGCGGGGCCGATGAGCATGCGCATGAGGTGCGGGATCACGAGGCCGACGAACGCGATGATGCCCGCGAACGCGACGGCCGCGGCCACGAGGAGGGCGACGACGACGATGACGACGATGCGGAGGCGCTCGACGTTCACGCCGAGGTGGCGTGCGCTCTTCTCGCCGAGCGAGAGCAGGTCGAGGGTGCGCGCGACGAAGAACGCGAACACGATCGACACGGCGATGACCGGCGCGATGATCGCGAGTTGCTGCCAGCGTGAGCCGTTGAGGCTTCCGAGCTGCCAGAACACGATCTGCTCGCGGGCGGCGGTGTCGCCGAGGAAGGTGAGGAACGCGAGGCCCGCGCCGGTGAACGCGTTGACGGCGATACCCGTGAGCACGAGGGTCACGACCTCGGTTCGGCCGGCCGCGCGACTCATGAAGTAGACGAGCAGTGTCGCGGCGAGACCGGCGATGAACGCCGTGACGGCGATCGTCCACTCGCCGAAGAAGCTCCAGCCGAAGACGATCGTGGCCGAAGCGCCGAGCGCGGCACCGCCCGAGACGCCGACGACGCCCGGTTCGGCGAGCGGGTTGCCGAAGATCGCCTGCATGAGGAGGCCGGCTACGGCGAGGGCCGCTCCGATGACGATCGCCATGAAGACGCGGGGGAAGCGGATGTTCCAGAGCGCGTCATCGCCATTCGGATGCGTCGGGGCCGGGCCGATCTCGAGACCGAAGCGCCGCGCGATCGAGCCGAGCACCTCCATGGGCGGCACATGCAGCTGGCCCGTTCCCGCCGAGATCACCGCGAGCGCCACGAGGGCCACGGCGAGGATCGCGACGACGAGGGTCGTGCGACCGCCGCCGGGGCGCGCGGGAACAGGGGTGAGGGTGTCGGACACGATGCGGGTCAGTCGGTCGAGTCGCCGGGGGCGTAGACGGCGCGTGCGAGGGCGTCGAGCACGTCGGCGGTGCGCGGTCCGAAGCTCATGATCTCGTAGTCGCTCATGTCGACGATGCGGCGGTTCTCGCCGGCAGGCGTCTCGGCGACGGCCGGGATGCGTTCGAGCAGGCCGTCGATGCCGTCGACCGATTCGAGCCCCTTCGTCATCATGACGAGAACGTCGGGCGCGGCATCCACGAGGGCTTCGGCCGTCATCGGGCGCATGCCCTTCCAGCCGATCTCGGTCGCCACGTCGATCGCGTTGATGCTCGAGATGAGCGAATCGGCGCCCGATCCCTCGCCGAACAGGTAGTAGATGCCCGCGTTGCCGCGCACGTAGAGGAACATGATCCGCACCTTGTCGGCGGGGTCGCTCGGCGTGATCGCGGCGATGTCGGCGATCGTCGTCGACAGGTCGGTCGCGAGCTTCTCGTTGAGCGCGCCCCCTTCGTCGGGCACGCCGAGAGCCTCGGCGACGCCGGTGACGAGATCGTCGATGTTGTCGAGGTTGCGCTCGGGGGAGAGCACGACGACGGGGATGCCGGAATCGCGCATCTGCAGGATGACGTCCCACGGGCCGATCGTCGAGTCGGTGAGGATGACGGTCGGAGCGAGGTCGAGGATCGCTTCGCCCGAGAGCTCGTGGCCGTTCTGCGTCACGAGCGGGAGGTCGGCGGCGGCAGGGAAGCCCGTCGAGGTGTCGCGGCCGACGACCTGGTCGCCGAGGCCGAGCGCGAAGACCGTCGCCGCGAGCGAGCCGTACATGTCGAGCGCGAGGATGCGGCTCGTGTCGGTGATCGTGACCTCGGTGCCCTGATTGTCGACGACGGTCACCGGCAGCTGCGACTCGGCGTCGTCGGTGATCGGTTCGATGTCGGGGTCCTCGATGCACGCGGTGGCTGGCCCGGTGAGTTCGCGCGGGTGCGCGGTGAGTTCGAGATCAGCGAGAGGGATGCCGGAGGTGGGGTTGTCGCACGCGCTCGAACCGGCGTTCGTGGTCGGGCCTGTCGAGCACGCGGTGAGCGTTGCGGCGAGGGCGATGACGACGGTGGCACCGAGCCACCGACGTCGAGAAGAGAGGCGCATGGGATCCCGATAGTGTTGGAAGTCTCAGGTAAGCCTAGCCTAAGCGTTGAGGCCCTCGGAGAGGGGGTCTCCGCGAATTGACAGGTTTCAGAAGCCGTCGTAGCGTTAGTTAAGCCTATCCTAAGTTTTCGGGTCGTCGCCGCTGCCCGCGCGACCGTCTCCGGCCTTAGTGCGTTCAGAACGAGCCTGGAGAACCGCGTCGTGAAGACACCGTCTGCTTTTGCCCGCCATCCGCGTCGATGGATCGCTGCCGCGACTGTCGCGCTCCTCGCCTTCGGCGCTCCCGTCGTCACGGCGGCCCCGGCGTTCGCCGAGGAGATCGTCGCCGTCGAGGCGACGGAAGCTCCGGTCGCACCCGTCGAGGAGTCGGCGCCCGTCGTCGATGAGGTTCCCGCGCCCGAGGCTGAGCCTGTCGAGACGGAGGCTCCGGCTGAGCCTGCACCCGTGGAGCCCGCGCCGGTCGAGACGGAGGCACCCGCTGCTCCGATCGAACCTGCCGCTCCGGCTGTCGACCCCGCGCCGGCCCCCTCGCTGAGCGCTCGGGCCGAGGTCGCGACTCCCACCATCACGGTCACCGAGGCGCCGCGCGCCGGCGGGCCGGTCACGGTGAAGGGCACGGGCTTCGCCGCGACCTCGACGGGCATCTACCTGGGCCTCGGCCCGGCCGGCCTGCCCGGCTTCTACCTCGGTTCGGGGTCGCTCGTCGCGTCGGAGACCGTCTGGATCGCCGTCGGAAACACCGCGGGCAACGGTGCGCAGGGCAAGTCCGCGCCTCTCGAGGCTGATGGTTCCTTCTCGCTCACCGTCAACGTTCCGGCGTACACCGATGGCGCCGCCTACGCGCTGTACACCTCTAAGGCGCACGGTCAGGGCTTCACCGACGCGAGCCAGAACACCACGACTCCTGTCGCGTACGCGGCCGTCGTGCCGGAGCCCGTCGTTCCGACCGTCGTCGTGTCGAAGACGACCGGTCTCGACCCGGCCGGTGAGTCGATCACCGTGACAGGTTCGGGCTTCCTTCCCTCGGCTCCCGCGACGAGTGGCACTCGTCCGCCGCTGGCCGGCAAGTTCACCGGCGCCTACGTCGTCTTCGGATCGTTCCTCGACACCTGGAAGCCGTCCGAGTCGGCACCGTCGACCGCGCGCACGGCCGGCGACACCAAGTGGGGTGTACTCGCCGAGGACATGGCCGCGATCGGCGGTTCGGCTCGCGGTGCGATCGAGATCACCGCTGATGGCACGTTCGAAACCACGCTGACGGCCGCCGAGTTCGACGGCGCTCTCGCCGACGGCAACTTCGGTGTCTACACGTACCCCGGTGGCGGCGCGAGCTACGCCCCGTTCGAGACGTTCACTCCCGTTGAGTTCACGCAGGCGACTCCGGTTCCGACCGTCACGGTGTCGAAGACGACTGGACTCGACCCCAAGGGTGAGTCGATCACTGTCACGGGCTCGGGCTTCCTTCCGTCGGCTCCGGCGACGAGTGGCACTCGTCCGCCGCTCGCCGGCAAGTTCACCGGCGCTTACGTCGTCTTCGGATCGTTCCTCGACTCGTGGAAGCCCAGCGAATCTGCACCGTCGACCGCGCGCAAGGCCGGCGACACCAAGTGGGGCGTCCACGCTGAGGACATGGCCGCCATCGGTGGCTCGGCTCGCGGCGCGATCGAGATCAAGCCGGACGGCACGTTCGTGACGACCCTGACCGCTGCCGAGTTCGACGGCGCTCTCGCCGACGGCAACTTCGGTGTCTACACGTACCCCGGTGGCGGCGCGAGCTACGCCCCGTTCGAGACGTTCACTCCCGTTGAGTTCACGCAGGCGACTCCGGTTCCGACCGTCACGGTGTCGAAGACGACTGGACTCGACCCCAAGGGTGAGTCGATCACTGTCACGGGCTCGGGCTTCCTTCCCTCGGCTCCGGCGACGAGTGGCACTCGTCCGCCGCTCGCCGGCAAGTTCACCGGCGCCTACGTCGTCTTCGGATCGTTCCTCGACACCTGGAAGCCCAGCGAGTCGGCTCCGTCGACCGCGCGCAAGGCTGGTGATACGAAGTGGGGTGTTCTCGCTGAGGACATGGCCGCGATCGGCGGTTCGGCTCGTGGTGCGATCGAGATCAAGCCGGACGGCACGTTCGTGACGACGCTGACCGCCGCCGAGTTCGACGGCGCTCTCGCCGACGGCAACTTCGGCGTGTACACGTACCCGGGTGGTGGTGCGTCGTACGCCCCGTTCGAGACGTTCACTCCCGTCGAGTTCGCCGCCGTCATCCCCGAGCCGACGGTCCCCACGGTGACCGTCTCGAAGACGACGGGCCTTGACCCGAAGGGAGAGACGGTCATCGTCTCGGGCAGCGGATTCCTGCCCGGCGCCGACACGACGGGCACCCGCCAGCCGCTCGCCGGCAAGTTCGGCGGTGCGTATATCGTCTTCGGCACGTTCGCCGAGACGTGGAAGCCCTCGGAGAACGCTCCGTCGAACGCTCGCAAGGCGCACGATACCAAGTGGGGCGTTCACGCCGAAGACGTCGCCCTTCTCGGCGGCGCCTCGAGCGGTGCGATCGAGATCAAGCCCGACGGAACCTTCCAGACGACGCTCTCCGTCGTCAAGGGCTTCGATGGTGCCCTCACCGACGGCCACTACGGCATCTACACCTACTCGGGCAGTGGCGCCAAGGCCGCGTCGTTCGAGACCGCGACGCCGATCAGCTTCTCTGCGGGTGAACCCACCGAACCCACCGAGCCGACCGAGCCCGCTGATCCGACGGATGCCCCGAAGGTGACCGTCTCGAAGTCGACGGGCCTCGACCCCGCCGGTGAGACGATCACCGTCACGGGTTCCGGCTTCGTGCCCGGCAACGGAACGAACGGCTCGCGCCCCCCGCTCGCCGGAAAGTTCGGCGGCGCCTACATCGTGTTCGGCACGTTCGCCGACTCGTGGAAGCCCTCGAAGAACGCGCCGTCGAGCGCGCGTGCTGCCGCCGCGGAGACGTTCTGGGGCGTTCACGCCGATGACGTCGACCTCATCGGAGGCGCGAAGGCGGGTGCCATCCCGATCGCTGCCGACGGCACCTTCTCCGTGAAGATCGCTGTGAAGAAGGGCTTCGCGGGCGCCATCGCGAACGGCAACTACGGCATCTACACCTACGCCGGTTCCGGTGCGACGTACGCCCCCTTCGAGACCTACACGCCCCTGTCGTTCTCGACCGGTGGAGTCACTCCGCCCACGACGCCGCCGACCACTCCTCCGACGACGCCTCCCACGACGCCGCCGACGACCCCTCCCGTGCTGGCACCGACCGCGTCGGGCTCGCTCTCGTGGGGTGTCTCGACGGGCTTCCGTGACTACATCGTCGGCAGGATCGCCCAGGGCAGCATCTCGGTCGCCGGGGGAGCCACGTCATCGGGCTCGAGCTTCAACTTCGGCCAGTCGGGCGGAACCTTCAGCCCCATCACGGGTCTCGGTTCGGCCGACTACGCCGGAAGTGTGCGCTTCACGGGGCACAACGGTCTACTCGACCTCACCTTCGCCTCGCCGACGCTCGTCGTGACGAGCCCGACGACGGGAACCCTCTCGGTCGTCGTCAACGGCAGCCGCGTCGACCTCGCGAACGTCGACCTGGGCTCGGCGAGCCGTTCGGTGAACGGCGGGGCCGTCACCTTCTCGGGAGCCCCCGCGACGTTGACCTCCGCCGGCGCGAACGCCTTCCAGGGCTACTACCCGGCCGGCGAGGCGCTCGACCGCGTCACCGCGACGATCGGCTCGCCCGGTGCGGCACCCGGCGGCAATTCCGGCACCGTCGCGTCGGCACCCGCTGTCGTGACCGCGAGCGCGACGACGATCCCGTCGACGCCGCCCGCGACGACCGGCATCACGCTGGACGCCACGACGGTCGAACAGCTCGCCACCGGCAAGGTCGTGACGATCTCGGTCGACGGCTTCCAGTCGAACGAGACCGGCATCACCGTCGTCGTCTACTCGACGCCGACCGTGCTGGCGCGCGACCTCGTCGCCGATGCCAACGGTGTCGTCACCTGGACGGGTTCGCTTCCCGCGGGCTTCGCGCCCGGTGAGCACACGCTCACTTTCCAGGGCTCGATCTCGAAGGGCATCGTCTTCACGGTTCCCGCTGCGGTCGACGCAGGCTGCGTCATCACCGGCGCGACGCTCGACTGGGGCTTCAAGGCGAGCTTCCGCGACTACATCCAGGGCGGCATCGCCCGGGGCGCGATCGAGGTGCAGGACGGAACCGTCTTCGCCGACGGAACCTTCTCGTGGGCGAACGGCACGGGCGTCTTCGACCCCGAGACGAACGCCGGACTCGCGACCTTCGCCGGAGGCATCCGTTTCACCGGCCACGAGGGTGTGCTCGACACGACCGTGTCGGCGCCCCGCGTCGAGGTCTCGGCCGACGGCTCGGCGTACATCGTGCTCGACATCGTCGGCACGACGCAGTCGGGTGAGCCCGTCTCGGCGCAGGGCGTGCGCTTCGCCGAACTCGACGGCTCGGCGATCGAGCGCGACTCGACCGGCATCCGTTCCTCCGGTGCGGGTGCGACCCTGACCGAGGAGGGCGCCGCCGCGTTCGGCACCTACCCGGCCGGGGAAGAGCTCGACCCCGTCGTGTTCGACCTGCCGCTCGGTGAATGCCAGGTGGCTCCCGTCGCCGAGGCCGACGAGGAGGAGGCGCCCGTCGCCGCCGAGACGTCCGCCGCGGGCGACACCGATGAGCCGGCCTCGCTCTCGTGGCTCGTGTGGGTCGGCGCGGCAGTGCTCGCACTCCTCGTCATCGGCGCCATCGTGCTCATCGCCCGTCGCCGCCGCGCGACGAGCTGACCCAGCGCCATCCGACTGCGCCGCACTCCACCCGGAGTGCGGCCCCGTCGGCATGAGCGCAGATCGGTGAACGGTACGGATCGGCGTGAGAGACAATAGAGGGGTGAGTGATCCCGAAACCCCGCAGGAGCCCGTCGACGTCACCGAGGTGACCGAAGACGAAGTGGTCGTGCGGCGCGCTCCGCGCTACGGCAGGTTCATGCTCATCGGCTTCGTGCTCGGCGCGATCACGGCGCTCGTCCTCACGTTCGCCTTCCCCGACAACCCCGACTTCGATCGGGGCCAGGTCTTCGGCTTCCTCCTGCTCGGCTTCGGCGCCGCAGGCATCGCCCTCGCCTCGCTCGTCGCGCTCGTGCTCGACCGCGTGTTCTCGAAGCGCTCCCGCTCGGCGATCGCCGAGCACGAGGCGACGCACCGCTCGACCGACTGACGGCGCCCCGCAGCGCGCGGCGGTCGACGAACGGATGGCGGCCTCACCGTCATCCGCCTAGGAAAGCTGTGTGCGCTCGACCCACTCGAGGTATTCGGGCGTGACCGAGCCGGTGACGTATTCGCCCGTGAAGCATGACATGTCGAGGCGTTCGATCGAGGTGCCCTCGGTGATCGCGGCCTGCAGGTCGTCGACCTCCTGGAAAATCATGTGGTCGGCGCCGAGCTCGGCGGCGATCTCGGGGATCTTGCGGCCGTGCGCGATGAGCTCGGAACGCGACGGCATGTTGATGCCGTAGACGTGCGGGAAGCGCACGGGCGGCGCGGCCGACGAGAACGTGACCTTGTTCGCACCGGCGGCGCGGGCCATCTCGACGATCTCCTTCGAGGTCGTTCCGCGCACGATCGAGTCGTCGACGATGAGAATGTTCTTGCCCGCGAACTCGGTGCCCATGGCGTTGAGCTTCTGACGCACCGACTTCCGACGCTGCGCCTGCCCCGGCATGATGAACGTACGGCCGACGTAGCGGTTCTTGAAGAAGCCCTCGCGGTACTCGATGCCGAGCTTCTGCGCGACCTGCATGGCCGCAGGGCGTGACGAGTCGGGGATCGGCATGACGACGTCGATGTCTCCGAGGGGCATGTGCTGCTCGACGGTGCCGGCGAGGCGGTCGCCCATGCGGAGGCGGGCCTCGTAGACCGAGATGCCGTTCATGATCGAGTCAGGGCGGGCGAGATAAACGTACTCGAACGAGCACGGCACGAGCACGGGGCTCTTCGCGCACTGGCGTGAGATCATCTCGCCGTCGAGCGTGATGAAGATCGCCTCACCCGGGGCGACATCGCGCACGATCTCGTAGTCGCCGTTCTCGAGCACGAGCGACTCGGAGGCGACGATCCACTCTTCCTTGCCGGCCTCGGTGAGGCGACGGCCGAGGATGAGCGGGCGGATGCCGAAGGGGTCGCGGAACGCGAGCAGACCGTAGCCGGCGATCATCGCGATGACGGCGTACGAACCCTCGACGCGCTCGTGCACCTGGGCGACGGCCTCGAAGACCTGGTCGGGGTCGAGCTCGAGACCCTTGATCTGGCCCTGCAGCTCGGTCGCGAGGACGTTGAGGAGCATCTCGGTGTCGCTCGCGCTGTTGACGTGACGGCGGTCGATCGAGAACAGGTCGGTCGACAGCTCACGGGTGTTCGTGAGGTTGCCGTTGTGCACGAGGATGATGCCGTACGGAGCGTTCACGTAGAACGGCTGCGCCTCTTCTTCACGCTCGGCCGCGCCCTTCGTGGCGTAGCGCACGTGACCGAGGCCCATGTTGCCGAGCAGGGCGCGCATGTCGCGCGTGCGGAACGCCTCGCGGACCTGGCCCTTCGCCTTGGCGATGTGGAAGATGCTCGACGAATCGGCGGTCGCGATTCCTGTGGAGTCCTGGCCGCGGTGCTGGAGGAGCAGCAGGCTGTCGTAGATCTGCTGGTTGACCGGGTCTGTAGAGACGATGCCGACGATGCCGCACATACTGGGCGTTTGCTCCGGAGTGTCAGGGGGATCGCCCGGATCCGGGCAGGTCGATTCTTCCACACTCCGGCTGAGCGGATGCCGCGTGCGATCCTCCCGGGCGGGCGGCGCTCAGCGGCGCTCGGCTCAGGCGAGCTCCGCGATGATCGGGTGGATGGCGGCGTCGAAGGCGACGGGATCGGCGCGGAGCGCATCGGTCACGGCGATCGTGAGCGATCCGATCCACCAGACGCCGCGCTCGGTGAAGGGCAGCACCTCGACGTTCAGCTCGAACGAGTGCGCGCGTCGACCGACCTCGCGTTCGTGCTCGGCGATCGTTCCGGCGTACGCGCGGTAGCTGTCACCGTGCCGGGCGCCCGAGGCCCGCGGGTAGCCCTGCGCGGCGCGCTCGGCCCACGCGCGGCTCTCCGCCGCGAAGGGCGTGATCGCCTGGGCGAGGAGTTCGGCGCCCTCGATCGGCAGGGCGACATCAGTGCCGTAGCTCTCGAGGAGCGCGAGCGGAGTGGGTGACGGGTGCGCCTCGGGCTCGACGGTCATCATCCACCACGAGCGCCACTGCCGTTCGAGGAGGTCCTGCACGTCGACCTCGCGCACTCCGGGTGGGGCGGGTGCGACGCCGCGGAGCCTCGGCAGGTCGGTCGGCGAGGCGATCCCGAGCCTGTCGCGCAGGTAGAGGGCGAGCAGTACGAGGCGGCTCGCGTTCTCGCGAACTACCCACGATGGCCCTGCACCGGCGTGCATGCCCACAGAATACGCGTGGTCCCCACCGCAGAACACCCTGTTCGCAATTCAGGTCGGCGCACGTGTCGCGCCCCCGACTGCCCACTGTCGCCGCGCGACACGCCTGTGGCTACCTGAATTGCGCACACGACGCGGCGGGGAGGGGTGGGGATGACTCGGGCGGTAGTCTGGGCGGGTGAGCGCGAACTCTTCCTATGCCGCTGCCGGAGTCGACACTGCGGCGGGAGATCTGGCCGTCGAACTGATGAAGGAGGCCGTCGCTCGCACGCACACGTCGAACGTGCTCGGCGGGGTCGGCGGATTCGCCGGACTCTTCGACCTCTCGTTCGCCAAGGACTATGCGCGGCCGCTGCTCGCGACATCCACCGACGGCGTCGGCACGAAGGTCGCCATCGCCCAGGCGATCGACAAGCACGACACCATCGGTCAGGACCTCGTCGGCATGGTCGTCGACGACATCGTCGTGGTCGGTGCGAAGCCGCTCTTCATGACCGACTACATCGCGTGCGGCAAGGTCGTTCCCGAGCGCATCGCGTCGATCGTCGCGGGCATCGCGCGCGCGTGCGCCGACACGGGCACCGCACTCGTCGGCGGCGAGACCGCGGAGCACCCCGGCCTTCTCGGAGTCGACGACTACGACGTCGCCGGTGCCGCGGTCGGCATCGTCGAGGCCGACCGTCTGCTCGGCGCCGATCGCGTGGCCGACGGCGACGTCGTCATCGCGATCGCCTCGAGCGGCCTGCACTCGAACGGCTACTCGCTCGTGCGCCACATCCTCGCCGAGAAGAAGATCGGCTTCACCGATCACTCCGACGAGCTCGGCGCGAGCTGGGGCGAAGCGCTCCTCGAGCCGACGCGCCTCTACACCGGGCCGCTCGTCAAGCTCCTCGAGAACGACCGGCTCGCGCCATCCGTCCACTCGCTCTCGCACGTCACGGGCGGCGGAATCGCCGCGAACCTCGCGCGCGTGCTGCCCGTCGGCTCGTGGGTCGAGCTCGACCGCTCGACGTGGTCGCCGCTGCCCGTCTTCCGGGTGCTGAGCGACCTCGCGGGCTCGACGCTCGAGAGCTCGGAAGGCACGTGGAACCTCGGCGTCGGCATGTTCGCCGTCGTCGCAGCCGACCAGGCCACCGCGATCATCGACGAGCTCGCCGTCCTCGGCCTCGACGCGTGGCGCACCGGAACCGTCTCGATCGGCGCGCGCGACCTCGCCGGCTTCGAGCAGGGCGCCAAGGGCGTCGACGGCGGCGCCGTGCGCCTCATCGGGTCGTACGCGAGCTAGTCGGTCTGCTCCAGCGCGTGGATGATCGCGAGGAGCGTCGTGCGGAACCCCTCTTCGTTCGGGATGTCGGGGAAGACGTCCGACTCGATCGTCGCGATCGTCGACCACGCGCGCTCGCCGGCGGCCGTGCGCGACACGACGTGGCGACGCCGATCGGCGGGGTCTGAGCCCCGCTCGACGAGCCCCTCGCGCACGAGGCGATCGACGGTGCGCGACATCGTCTGCGCTTCGACGCGCGCGAGACGGGCGAGTTCGGCCTGACTCGCCGAGCCGTGCTCGAGGTGGTGCAGCACGATGAGGCCGGCGTGCGTGAGGCCCGCGCGATCGAGGCGCTCGGACCACGCCTGCTCGACCATGCGCGCGGCCGTCGACAGCAGTCGACCCGTCGACCAGTCGTGTTCGGCGACCGGTCGATCGTGATGCGCGGCGGGGGTGGGCATGACTCCATCGTAGTGCTACGCTGACGAATAGTAAGCCTACTGACTACTAACCGAGTTAGGTGATTATGTCGTCTTCACGCCGCTGGATCGGCCTCGTCTTCATCAGCATCGCCGTGTCGCTCATCATCGTCGACTCGACCATCGTCAACGTCGCGATTCCGTCGATCATCGACGACCTCGGCATCTCGTCGACGCAGGTGCAGTGGGTGCAGGAGTCGTACACGCTCGTCTTCGCCGCCCTGCTGCTCGTGTTCGGCACCCTCGCCGACCGCTTCGGGCGGCGGAGGCTCATGCTCATCGGTGTCGCGATCTTCGCGGCATCCTCGGTCGTCGCCGCGCTCTCGCAGAGCGGCGACGCCCTCATCGCGGCCCGCCTCGTGCAGGGCGTCGGCGGAGCGATGGTGCTGCCGACGACGCTCTCGCTCATCAACGCGACGTTCCGCGGTCGTGAGCGCGGCATCGCCTTCGCGGTGTGGGGCTCGACGATCGGCGGTATGGCGGCCCTCGGCCCGCTGCTCGGCGGATGGCTGACGACCGCGTTCTCGTGGCGCTGGGCGTTCGGCATCAACGTGCCGCTCGGCATCATCATCATCGTCGGCGTGCTGTGGGCCGTGAAGGAGTCGCGCGAAGAGCGGGGTCGCGCCGGCATCGACGTCGTCGGCGCCGTGCTCTCGGTCGTCACGAGTGCGACCCTCGTCTTCGGTCTCATCGAGGGGCGCACCCTCGGCTGGTGGGGTGTGGAGTCACCATTCACGATCGGCGGATGGACCTGGCCGTTCGATCTCTCGCCGATCCCGATCTCGTTCGCGATCGCGCTCATCGGAGGCATCCTCTTCGTCGTCTGGGGGCGTCGTCGCGAACGACTCGGCCAACCCGCGATGCTCTCGTTCGCGCTCTTCTCGATCCCGTCGTTCCGCAACGGCAACCTCGCGGCGATGATCGTGTCGCTCGGCGAGTTCGGCGTCATCCTCTCGTTGCCGCTCTGGCTGCAGAACGTGCTCGGCTTCGATGCGCTGCAGACCGGCTTCGTGCTGCTCGCCCTCGCGATCGGGTCGTTCCTCGCGAGCGGCGTCTCGACGGTGCTCACGAAGCGCATCAGCACCGTCGCGATGGTGCGCATCGGACTCGGCGCCGAGATCGTCGGCATCGCGGCGCTCGGCTTCGTCATCTCGCCGGATGCCGCGTGGCCGCTGCTCCTGCCGTGCCTCTTCGTCTACGGCTTCGGTGTCGGACTCGCGACCGCGCAGCTCACGGGCGTCGTGCTGAAGGACGTGCCGATCGAGCAGAGCGGGCAGGGCTCGGGCACGCAGAGCACCGCGCGGCAGGTCGGCTCGGCACTCGGCATCGCGATCCTCGGCACGATCCTCTTCACCTCGACCGGCGCCGTGCTCTCGTCGACGCTCGACGACCGGGGTGTACCCGCCGCCGAGCGCGATCAACTCGTCTCGACGGTCGTCGACAGCGCGGGCGCGGCGATCGCCGGGCTCGACACGAACCCCGCGACGGCGCCCTACGTCGACGACGCGAAGCTCGCCTTCTCGGACGGCACCCGCTACGCCGCGTTCTCGGCCGCCGGCTTCCTGGCGCTCGGCTTCCTCGCGACGCTCCGGCTCTCGTCGGGCCGCCCCGACGAGACGGATGACGCGGAGGTCGCCCGCGCGGACGCGCCGCGCACCTAACCGCGGGCACCCGGCCTGTCGGCCGGTTGCCGGCTGACCGCACGTTGAGAATCGCCGTTTGTGTCGATAGTCGCCGGTCTACCGGGTCATCTCGACGCAAACGGCGACACTCGGTGGTGTGCGTGCGCGCGAGTGTGCGTGCCTGCGCGCGGGACTGTGCCTGCGCGTGCGCGACCGTGTGCACGTGCGGGACTGTGCTTGCGCGCGGGCGCGCTGACGAGCGCGGGCACGCGAGTGCGCCCGGGCGATCGAGGATCGAGGTCAGGTCGCGCTAAGCGCGCTTCTGGCCGTCTTCCGAGACGAACGTGTCATCGTCGTCGTCGGCGTCGATCCACTTCGAATAGTCGGGCTCATCGGGATGCGAGAGCTCGCGTTCGAGGGCACTGTAGTCGGTGTTTGGGCTGAAGTACTTCAGCTCCCGAGCTACCTTGGTGTGCTTTGCTTTCTGACGGCCGCGCCCCATGCGTGACCCCCTTACGACTTAGGCCGGGCAAGACGAGGTCGACCGGCACTTCTGAATGATATGAATCCTGAATCGTAGTTTAGCACCGCTGTATGACCCAAACGGGAGGCGACGCCCCCCGGTCGCGTGGGAGCGCGATCAAGGCTCGACGTGCTGAGATGGAGGAGTGACTGCGAGCCGCACGCCCCTCCCCGTCGTGGTCGTCGGTGCCGGGCAGGCCGGACTCTCCGTCGCCTACTACCTGCGTCGTTTCGACCTCGTTCCGGGAGTGGATTTCCTCGTGCTCGACCGGGGCGCGACCGCGGGCGGCGCCTGGCAGTACCGGTGGGATGCGCTCACCCTCGGGTCGGCTCACCGCGTCAACGACCTCCCCGGGCTCGATGCCCTCGGTCTCTCGTTCGACCACGCCGATCGCACCCGGCCCGCGAGCGAGGTCGTCACCGAGTACTACGCCCGCTACGAGGAGCACTACGACCTGCAGGTCCGACGCCCCATCGACGTGCGCGCGGTGCGGAACGCGGGCGCCGACCTCCGCATCGAGTACCGCGATCTCGCCGAGCCTGAGGCGGTGCCCGAGCCGGCTCCCGAACCTGAGCCCGAGCCCGCACCGCGCGGCTTCTTCGGTCGGTTCGGACGACGACGAGCGGATGACGCGGAGCCCGAACCTGCCCGTGAGCCCGAGCTGCCGTCGCTCACCGCGCGCATCCTCGTAAACGCGACGGGCACGTGGGGAGCGCCGTTCCGGCCGCACTATCCCGGTGCGGCATCGTTCGCCGGGCGTCAGGTGCACACCGCCGACTACGTGACGGCCGAGGAGTTCCGCGATCAACGCGTCATCGTCGTCGGTGGGGGCACATCGGCCATCGGCTTCATGCTCGAACTCGAGCGCGTGGCATCCCACCTCACCTGGGTCGCGCGCCGACCGATCGACTGGCTCGACCGCGCCGACCTCGACGTCGAAGGGGCGTCGGCGGCCGTCGCCATGCAGGACGAGGCCGCGCGTGCGGGGCGGGCGCTGCCGAGCATCGTGAGCGGCACGGGCGTGCCGATGTCGCGCCGCTTCGCCGCGGGCATCGCGCGGGGGCTCCTCGTCGCCCGCCCGATGTTCGAGCGCATCGAGCCCGACGGCGTGCGCTTCGCCGACGGAACGTTCGAGCCGGCCGACGCGATCATCTGGGCGACGGGGTTCCGCCCCGACGTGCGACACCTCGCTCCGCTCCGACTGCGGAGCGCCGACGGCGGGCTCATCGTCGCGAACGGCGAGTCGTGGACCGACCCGCGCGTGTTCCTCGCGGGATACGGGCCGCAGGCCTCGACGATCGGCGCCAATCGCGCGGGCCGCATGATCGCCCGTCAGATCGTCGGCATGCTCTAACGCGCGCGCGCGTCATCCCGCGCCGGCGTCATCCCTCCCGCGCGTCATCCCGCGCCCGCCGCGTCCGCTCGAAAGGTCAATCGCGCGGGGTGCGCACGCCCCCGCACCCCCACGGATCGCCCTCTCGAATGTTTCGCCCCGGGCCGAGAGGTCGATTTCTCGGGGTGTATGTGCTCGCGCACCCCGAGCGATTGACCTTTCGCCGCTCGGCCAATCGAGTGGGCGATTCCTCGGGGTGCGCACGCCCCACACCCCCACGAATTGACCTTTCGAGTGTTTAGCCCCGGGCCGAGAGGGCGATTTCTCGGGGTGTGTGTGCTCGCGCACCCCGAGCGATTGACCTTTCGGCGGGAGGCACGAGGCGAGGGCGCGAGGCGAGCGAGCGGGGGGTTATGAGGCGAGAGCGGGGATAGGAGGCGAGTGCGGGAGGTACGAGGCGCGGGCGTCAGCGACGCGGCTTCGCGGGGGCCTTCACGTGCGGGCGCCTCGCGACGGGGCGCACGGGCTCGCCGCGGCGGTCCTGGCCGGGCAGGGGGCGCGAGCGGCGTCCGTAGAGCACATCCGACGAGTCGAGCAGCCACGGCACGAGGGTCACCGTCACGCCGTGCACGAGCATGAGCTTCTGGCGCACGCGACGAGCCTTGTGATTGTGCAGCAGCGCTTCCCACCAGTGCCCGACGATGTACTGCGGCATGTAGATCGTGACGACCTCCGAGCCGTGCTCGGCCCGGCGCTCCTTGAGGTACTGGATGAGCGGGTACGTCATGTCGCGGTACGGCGAGTTGAGGATCCGCAGGTGAACGTGGATGTTCTGCTTCACCCAGTCCTTCTTGAGCCGCTTCGTCGCCTCGTCGTCGAGCGAGATGTGCACGGCCTCGATGGAGGCGTGCTGCGCGGCGATCGCGTAGTCGAGGGCCTTCAGCACGGGCTTCTGCATGCGCCCCACGAGCACGATCGCGTGGTCGCCCTGTGCGCCGAACGTCGTCGTCGCATCGACCGCGATCTCACGCTCCACGTCGCGGTAGTACCGGTGCACGCCGAGCATGAGCACGAAGAGGATGGGCATCATCACGAAGACGATCCACGCGCCGTGCGTGAACTTCGTGATCGTCACGACGATGAGCACCGAGGCCGTCATGAGCGCGCCCACGAAGTTGATGACGAGTGCTCGCATGATGGCCGCGCGAGTCATCCGTTCGTCGCCCTTGCGCTTCTTCGGCGACGTGAGCTCGCGCAGCCAGTGCTTCACCATGCCCGCCTGGCCGAGCGTGAACGAGACGAACACGCCGATGATGTAGAGCTGGATGAGCACGGTCAGGTTCGCCTGGAAGACGACGAGGATGACGCACGCGGCGAGAGCGAGGATCAGCACGCCGTTCGAGAAGATGAGGCGGTCGCCGCGGGTCGAGAGCGCCTTCGGTGCGTAGCCGTCGCGGGCGAGCACCGATCCGAGCAGCGGGAAGCCGTTGAACGCGGTATTGGCCGCGAGCAGGAGCACGAGCGCCGTCGCCGCTTGGATGACGAAGAAGAAGATCGTGTTGTCGCCGAACGTCGCCGCGGCGACCTGGGCGATGAGGCTGCGTTGCGGTTCTGTCGCGCACTCGGCCCAGCCGATGAGGTGGCACGGGTTCTCGGCGTAGTGCACGTTCGAGATGAGGGCGAGGGCGGTGAGGCCGGCGAACAGCAGGATCGCCGTGACGCCCATGATGACGAGGGTCTGCTGCGCGTTCTTGACCTTCGGAACGCGGAAGGCGGGAACACCGTTCGAGATGGCCTCGACCCCGGTGAGGGCCGAGCATCCGCTCGCGAAGGAGCGGAGCAGCAGCAGCACGATCGCCGCGTGCGTGAGGTTCTCGGCCTGCACCGCGTACTGCGCCGACTCGGCGACGGGGGCGTCGCCGACGAACGCGCGGAGGAGACCCGTCACGATCATGACCGCGACGCTGCCGATGAAGAGATACGTCGGGATCGCGAACGCCTTCGACGACTCGCTCACTCCGCGGAGGTTCACGGCGGCGAGGAGGATGACGAAGACGACGGCGAGCTCGACGCGGAACGGGTTCAGCTCGGGGAACGCCGAGATGATGTTGTCGACACCCGACGCGACCGAGACGACGACCGTCATCACGTAGTCGACGAGGAGGGCTGCTGCGACGACGAGCCCGGCCTTCTCGCCGAGGTTCTTGTGCGCGACCTCATAGTCGCCGCCGCCCGAGGGGTACGCCTTGATGAGCTGGCGGTAGCTGACGACGACGGTGATGAGCAGCACGACGACCGCGAGCGCGACCCACGGCGCGAGGCTCAGGAACGCGAGCCCGCCGATCATGAGGATCATGAGCAGCTCTTGGGGCGCGTACGCGACCGACGAGAGCGGGTCGCTCGCGAAGATCGGCAGTGCAAGCTTCTTCGGCAGCAGCTGCCCCTCGAGCTTCTCGGTCGGCAGCGGGTCGCCGATGATCCAGTTCTTGGGGGACTTGATCTCGGCAGGCGGGTTGTCGGGGGTCGGCCCCTCAGTGGTCACGGCGGATGACACTACTCCGAGTGCGGCCGAAGTCAAGTGGTGGCGGGTCAGCGCGTCAGCAGGTAGGCGACGGCCGCCGTTCCGACCGCGAGCGCGAGCGTCACGACGAGGTTCGCGAGGGCGGCGCGCCAGTGCTTTCCGAGGGCGAGTTCGACGGTGTCGACGCTCCACGTGCTGAACGTCGTGAGCCCTCCGCAGAAACCCGTGAGGATGATGAGCGACCACTCGTCGGAGAGGGCCGCGCGCTCGGCCAGACCGAGGACCGCGCCGCCGATCGCCGAGCCGACGACGTTCGCGATGAGGATGCCGGGGGCGAGGCGACCGGCCTTCGCGGGGAATCGCTGCGAGAGCCCGAACCGCGCGAGGGCGCCGACGACACCGCCGAGGACGACGGCGAGAACGACTCCCGCCATCACGATGTCGCTCCCGAGCGACCGCCGAGTCGCAGTCCGATGAGTGCTGCGGCGAAACCGGCGACGACCGTGACTATGACATAAATGGCCGCGAGAGGTGCCGCACCGGCATCCGTCATCGCGACCGCCGACACCGCGACTGCCGAGAGCGTCGTGAACGACCCGAGGAGGCCCGGGCCGAGCCCGGCCTTGAGCCATGCGGGGGTCGTCTCGCGCTTCCAGAGCGAACCCGTGAGCGCGCCGAGCGTGAAGGCGCCGACGATGTTGATGAGGAGGGTCGACACGGGGAAGTCGCCCCCGCCGTGCGGAAGCGCGAGGTCGAGGGCGAGTCGCAGCGCCGTGCCGATCGCTCCACCGAGCGCGACGGCCACGAGGGTGCGGATCATGACGTCGGCTGCACGGCCTCGATGACGCGGCCGAGTGATTCCCGCAGCTCGGTGAGCTCGTCGATGCTCATGCCGAGCCGTTCGACGACGGCCGGCGGGATGCCGAGCGCCTGCTCCCGCAGAGCGCGCCCCTCGGGCGTCAGGCGGATGTCGAGGGTGCGCTCATCGCCGACGCGGCGCGAGCGGTCGACGTAGCCCTGCGACTCGAGGCGCTTGAGCAACGGCGACAGGGTCGCGGGGTCGAGCTGCAGCGCGCGAGCGAGGTCGCGCTGACTCTGCGGTTCGATGCCCCACAGGGAGAGCATCACGAGGTACTGCGGGTGCGTGAGTCCGAGCGGTTCGAGAAGCGGGCGGTAAGCGCCGATGACGCCGCGCGCTGCGACCGCGAGGGCGAAGCAGACCTGGTTCTCGAGGGCGAGGAGGTCGGGCTCGTCGCTCATGCTGCCTCCGCTCGTGACGATTCATTCGTGCACAAACGATTCTCGCATGCGGCGAGGGGACGAGGGGATGCCGGGGAGGGGGGAACCGCGGCATCCCCCCGAGTCAGTTGCCCGCGAGGTCGGCGAGCGTGTCGGCGCGCACCTGGGCGAGACGGGCCTTCAGTACGGCGACGGCATCGGGCGAGAGCGTTCCGCGCGCGGCCTGCGTGCGGAGGTCGGTGCGCACCTGCTGGCGGAACTCGTTGAGCACGAGTTCGAGCTCATGAGCGGTACGAGTCGATTCGCCGCTCGACGGCTGCCCGCCGGCGTTCTCGCGACGACCCTCACGCTTCGACTCGCGCTTCGCGTCGCGGGCGGCGCTCGCGAGGTCGGCGCGCATCGAGCGCATCGCCTCGTTGACGCCCGCGCGAACCTCGTCGGCGAGGCGACGCACCGAGTCGGTGAGCTCGTCCTCGATCGCGTCGAGGTCGGGCTGTCGCGACGCGAGTTCGGCGCGGCCGGCCTCGGTGATCGCGTAGACCGTCTTCCGGCCGTCGCTCTCCTTCGTCACGAGGCCCTCTTCTTCGAGCTTCGCGAGGCGCGGATAGATGGTGCCGGCGCTCGGGCTGTACGTTCCGCCGAAGCGATCGGACAGGGCCTGGATGAGCTCGTAGCCGTGGCGCGGGCGCTCGGCGAGGAGGCTCAGCAGGTAGAGACGCAGGCTGCCGTGGGAGAAGACGGGGGGAGTCACGCGAACACCTCGCCGTCGGTGGTCGGCTCGCTCGCGTCATCCGTCTTCACTCGCTTGATGACCGAGATGTCACCCGACACGGAGTTCGCGTTGAGTTCGAGCCAGTTGCCCTCGAGTACGCCGACGACGCGCTCGAAGCCCTTGCCGAGCGTGCCGGTGATCGACGTGTCGTCGAGGTAGACGGTTCCGCTCACGGTGTTGACGCGGTAGCGCTCGCCGGAGCCGCCGTCGATGCGCGCCGTGAGGTCGCCCGAGACGGTGTTCGTGTCGATCTTCGACGGCGTGCCGACGAGGTCGAGGATCATGTTGCCCGAGACGCTGTCGGACGAGAACGTCGACACCTCGCCGCTCACCGAGACGTCGCCCGAGATGGTGTGGGCGCGCACGCGGCCGTGGTGGTTCGCGATCGAGATCTCGGCGTTGACGCCGTTCACGTCGATGTCGCCCGTGACGCTGTCGACGACGAGGTCGCCGTTGACGGTGTTGAGCTTCGCGTCGCTCGTGAAGCCGGCGACGAGGGTCTCGGCGCTCACGACTCCGAGCTTGAGCGACACGTCACGCGGAACGAGGATCGAGATGTCCGCCTTCGCGTTGCCGGTGAAGCCGCGGAACACCTCGATGAAGTTGTCCCAGCGTAGCTGCGGGTGGTCGATCTCGAGGCGGTCTCCGTCGATCTCGACGCGGAGGTCCTTGCCGGTCACGCGCGAGATCTCGATGCGGGCACCGGGCTCGTCGTGGGCGATGACATTGACCTTGCCGCCGATGAGGCTGGCCTTGAGCGTGCGCACGAGCTCGAGGTCGATCGTGCGCGTCTGGCCGGGTTCGATGACCCACTTCTCGATTGCCATGGACGTTCTTCCTGTCATCCGCCGGATGCCGCCGACGGTGCGGTCGCGATATATCGCGTGTTGATGAAAGTCACGATATATCGCGTCTCCCCCGCGCGCAACCCGCCCCGAGCAATCTCCCAGCCTCACCCCCGTCTCGGCGTCACGAATGTGCTGTTCGAGGCGCGCGAACAGCACATTCGTGACGCCGAGACGGAAAAGGAACGGGGCTTGACGTTGACGCGGCGTCAAGTTTTAGAGTCGGAGCATGACGCAGACGGACTGGTCGATCCAGGAGATCGCGCGGCTCACGGGAACCACGAGCCGCACGCTCCGGCACTACGACGACATCGGGCTGCTGCCTCCGAGCCGCATCGCCGCCAACGGCTACCGCCACTACGACGACGGTGCGCTCGTGCGGCTGCAGCGCATCCTGCTGCTGCGCGACCTCGGCCTCGGACTGCCCGCCATCGGCGAGGTGCTCGAGAACGAGACGGATGCCGCGGGCGCACTCACCTCGCACCTCGAGTGGTTGCGGCAGGAGAGAGAACGACTGGCACGACAGATCGTGTCGGTCGAGACGACGATCGAAACGATGAAGGGAGGTGGCGAGCTGATGGCAGAGAACATGTTCGACGGCTTCGACCACACGCAGTACAAGGACGAGGTCGAGAAGCGCTGGGGCGCCGACACGTATGCCTCGAGCGACGCGTGGTGGCGTGGCATGAGCGACACCGAGCGCGCGGAGTGGAAGGCGACGACCGCCGGCCTCGCCCGCGACTGGAGCACAGCGGCCGCCGCGGGCGTCGCGCCCGACAGTGCCGAGGCCCAGGAGCTCGCGGCGCGACACGTCGCGTGGCTCACGGGCGTGCCGGGCACACCGACATCGGTTCCCGGAGGGGATGTCGGTGCCTACGTGCTCGGCCTCGGCGAGATGTACGTCGCCGACGAGCGCTTCGCCGCGAACTACGGCGGCGAGGCCGGTGCGACGTTCGTGCGCGACGCGCTGCGCGTCTACGTCGAGCAATCCCTCTGAGCCCTGTTCGCAATTCAGGTGTGCGCACGGCGTGTCGTGCCGGGCACTGGCCACGGCGCGGCGCGACACGACCGTGCGCCTGAATTGCGAACAGGGTCGGAGCGGATTCAGCGCGGACGGTAGAGCACCTCGGGGCGGCCGGGCGTGCCGTAGCGCGAGGCGCGCGCGGCGACGCCCGAGTCGGCGAGGTGCTCGAGGTAGCGGCGCGCGGTGACGCGTGACACGGCCGCGATCGTCGCGACCTCGCCCGCCGAGAGACCCTCGGCCGGGGCCGCCCGCAGGGCCGCACGCACCCGGTCGAGCGTGTCGGCGCTCAGAGACTTCGGCAGATCGGCCGCGGTCGACGTGCGGAGGGCGGCGAACGAGGCATCCACCTCGTGCTGGTCGGTCACGACGGCCGAGCCCACGCGCGCGTGGAAGTCGCGGTACGCCCCGAGCTTCTCGGCGAACGCCGCGAAGCCGAACGGCTTGATGAGGTACTGCACGATGCCGAGCGACACGGCCGATCGCACGACGGCCGCATCGCGCACGGCCGTCACGGCGATGACGTCGATCTCGAGGCCCGCCGTGCGGAGGTTGCGGCACAGGTCGATGCCGTTCGTGTCGGGCAGGTTCATGTCGAGCAGGACGAGATCGATTGCGGCATCGGCGCGCAGCGCACGGATCGCCTCGGAACCCGAGTGGGCGACCGCCGCGACCGCGAAACCGTCGACGCGCTCGACGTACGCGGCGTGCGCTTCGGCGGTGAGCACCTCGTCGTCGACGACGAGCACGCGGATGTCGGTCGACGTGTCATCCGTCATCCGTCGGCCTCCGGTGCCGAGGCGACGAGCGCCGGCAGGGGCAGCACGACCTCGAATAGCGAGCCGCGCACGTCGACCGTGCCGCCGAGGCGCGCGACGGACTGGCGCACGAGGGCGAGCCCGATGCCGTGGCCGGCGTCGCTCTTCGACGTCGTGCCGAACGCGAAGATCACGGTCGGGTCGGCGGGCCCGGCGCCCGAATCCGACACGGCGATCGTGAGTGCCGCGCCGTCGACGTCGACCGCGACCGCGACGCGCGGTTCGGGGGTCGCGGCGGCCGCGTCGAGGGCGTTGTCGATGAGGTTGCCGACGATCGTGATGAGGTCGCGCGGGGGGATCTCGGTCGCCGGTAGCCAGTCGGGCAGCTCGACGTCGAGTTCGATGCCGCGCTCGCTCGCCTGAGCTGACTTGCCGAGCAGGAGCGCGAGCAGCACGGGTTCCTCGACGGCCGAGAGCAGGCGGTCGGCGAGCCGCTGGCTCAGCTCGAGTTCGGAGCTCGCGAGGCGCGCGGCCTCGTCGGGGCGGCCGAGCTCGATGAGGGCGACGATCGTGTGCAGGCGGTTCGCGAACTCGTGGGTCTGCGACCGCAGGGCGTCGGAGAGGGTCGTCATCGTCTGCAGCTCGCCCGTGACGGCGAGGAGCTCGGTGTGGTCGCGGAGCGTCGTGACCGTGCCGACCCGGCTGCGCTTCTGGGCGCGGTCACGTGTCACCACGACATCGCGATCGACGACGAGCACGTGCGTCTCGGTGATGACGATCTCTTCGACGACGGACTCGTGGCGCGCGAGCACCGGTCGCATCGCCTCGGGCACGACGAGCGTCGCGAGGGGCGACGGGTCGGGTTCGCGGCGCTTCGGCAGCCCGAGCAGTTCGGCGGCGCGGTCGTTGTAGAGCACGACGTCGTTCGCGGGGTTCTGGAGCACGATGCCCTCGCCGATCGAGTGCAGCACGCCCTCGTAGTAGGCGAACATGCGGCTCATCTCGTCGGCCCCGCGGCCCCACGTCACGCGGCGCAGGTACCGGCTGAGCAGCCATGCCGCGAGGGCGCCGACGCCGACCATCGCGAGCGCTGCGATCACGACCGTCGCGATGCGCGCGCCGAGGGCGACCTCGGTGTTCGACACCGTGACGCCCGCCGAGACGAGAGCGACGACCTCGCCGTCATCCTCGACCGGCACGACCGCGCGCACCGACGGCCCGAGCGTTCCGGTGTACGTCTCGGTGAACGACTCGCCCGCGAGCGCCCGGTCGATCGTGCCGAGGAACTTCTTGCCGATCTCGTCGGGGTCGCGGTGCGTGAGGCGCGTGCGATCGGGAGTCATGATCGTGATGAAGTCGATGCCCGTGTCATCCATCACGGCGACCGCATACGGCTGCAGGAGCGCCGTCGGGTCGCTCTCGCCGACGGCGTCGACGACGAACGGGTCGAGGGCGATCGTCTGTGCGACCGCGAGGGATCGGGCCGCGGCATTCCTCTCGACGTCGGCCCGCGCGTCGGTCCAGATCGCGACCACGGCGACCGTCGCGAGGCCGACGATGACGATGAGCTGCAGGGCGAAGAGCTTCGCCGCAATGCTCCAGCCTCGAATCATCCGCACCATCGGTTCACCTCGCTGCACTCACTCTAGGCACGCTCGGCCGGGGCCGATACGCCGTGCCCGCGAACACTATGAACACAACGCGACGGCGGACGACACGGGAGCGCATTCTTGCTCGATCACCCAGCTCGGCGTCGAGAAGCGGCGCCGCCCCCGAACAAGGAAGAGGGAAGGCAATGGCGCTCCACTCTCACGGCGACAGCTCTCGAACCGGCGGCGCGAAGCCCCGTCGACGTATCGACCCGTCTCACTACCTCTACATCGCGGTCATCGTCGCGGTGGCGGCCGGTATCACCGTCGGCCTCACGGCCCCCGAGTTCGCGCAGGGCCTCAAGCCCATCGGCGAAGCGTTCGTCGCCCTCATCAAGATGATGATCGCGCCGATCATCTTCTGCACGATCGTGCTCGGCGTCGGATCGATCGCGAAGGCCGCGACCGTCGGCAAGGTCGGCGGCCTCGCCCTCGGCTACTTCATGATCATGTCGACGTTCGCCCTCGGAATCGGCGTCGTCGTCGGCAACCTCATCCACCCCGGCGAGGGCCTGAACATCGCGGGCGCCGAGTACGACGCCGGCAACGTCGAGGCGAAGACGACGACCGAGTTCCTGCTCGGCATCATCCCGACATCCCTCCTCTCGTCGCTCACGGCGGGCAACATCCTGCAGGTGCTGTTCGTCGCCCTGCTCGTCGGCTTCGCGCTGCAGAAGATGGGGGCGAAGGGCGCGCCGATCCTCGGTGCGATCCGTCAGATCCAGGCGCTCGTCTTCCGCATCCTCGCGATGATCATGTGGGTCGCCCCGATCGGCGCGTTCGGTGCCATCGCCGCCGTCGTCGGCAGCACGGGCGTCGCCGCGATCATCGGCCTCGGAACCCTCATGATCGCGTTCTACATCACGTGCGCGCTGTTCATCGTCGTCGTGCTCGGCTCGCTGCTCTGGATGGTCACGCGCGTCAATATCTTCCGCATGATGAAGTACCTCGGCCGCGAGTACCTGCTCATCGTCTCGACGTCGTCGAGCGAGGTCGTGCTGCCCCGCCTCATCGCCAAGATGGAGCACGCGGGCGTCTCGAAGCCGGTCGCCGGCATCACGATCCCGACGGGGTACTCCTTCAACCTCGACGGCACGGCGATCTACCTCACGATGGCGTCGCTCTTCATCGCGAGCGCGATGGGAACGCCGCTCTCGATCCCCGAGCAGATCTCGCTGCTCATCTTCATGATGGTCGCCTCCAAGGGTGCGGCCGGAGTCACGGGTGCGGGTCTCGCGACCCTCGCCGGCGGGCTGCAGGCCCACCGCCCCGACCTCGTCGACGGCGTCGGCGTGATCGTCGGCATCGACCGCTTCATGTCGGAGGCCCGCGCGCTCACGAACTTCACGGGCAACGCCGTCGCGACCCTGCTCGTCGGCACCTGGACGAAGGAGCTCGACCGCGAACAACTCGGCGCCGTGCTCTCGGGCGAACGCCCCTTCGACGAGTCGACGATGAGCGTCGACGACCACCTCTCGAGCGACGAGAAGGCCGAAGTGGCCCTCGAGGAACGCCCGTCGACGGCATCCATCGCCGCGATCGTCGGCGAGCTCGAGAGCGAGAAGGCCGGAGCGGGTCGTGGCCGCTGAGCTCCGCGGTGCGGGTGCCGTGATCGGCGCCCGCACCGTGCCCCCGGGCATTGCGCGCACGTGGCTGCTCGTGCCGGGATCGGCCGCCGCACTCGAGACACGCATCGCCGCATCGCAGGCCGACGTCGTGGTCGTCGACCTCGAAGACGGGGTGGCCGCGGCGGATCGGCCAGCAGCACGCGACGCGCTCGCGGGGCTCGCCGATCGAACGGTGCGCCCCTGGGCCCGCATCAGCGATGCGACGACGACCGATTGGGCGGCGGATGTCGCACTCGCACGCACCGGAGTGATCGCCGGTCTCGTGCTCGCGAAGGTCGAGTCGGCCGAGCACGTGCGGGCGACGGTCGATGCCGTGGGCGGAGCCGTTCCCGTCGTCGCCCTGGTCGAGAGTGCGCGTGGCATCGAGGCGGCGCTCGAGATCGCCGAGGCCGCCGGAACCGTGCGTCTCGCGTTCGGCTCGGGCGACTTCCGCCGCGATACGGGCGCCGCCGACGACCCGATGGCTCTGCTCTACGCCCGGTCGCGACTCGTCAGCACGAGCCGCGCGGCCGGGCTGCCCGGCCCGATCGACGGACCGACCGTCGGGCACGAGGCGTCTGTCCTGGTCGATGCGTCGCGTCACGCCGCGAGCCTCGGCATGACGGGTCGGCTGTGCCTCCGCGAAGAACAGGTCGCCGCGGTCGCCGAAGCGCTCAGCCCCTCGCCGACCGAGATCGCCTGGGCGCTCGACGTGCTCGAGACGACGGCGCGCTTCGGAATCCGCGACGGCAGCGACCTGCCCCGGTTGGCACGGGCGCGCGCGATCCGCTCGGCCGCGGCATCCTTCGGCCTCGAGGCGGGCGACGCCCCCGACTCCGCCTACGCGAGCTGACCCCCGCCCGCCCCCTTCCCCCGCCCGTCGCCCCCGTCTCGGCGTCACGACACGCTGGCTCAACCTGTTTTAGCCAGCGTGTCGTGACGCCGAGACTCGGGGGTCGAGACATTGGGGTGCGGCGGCAGCGGGACGCGCGCGTCAGCGGGTGGGGGTGCGGCGGTAGCCGTCGCGCGCGACGGCGCGGATGGTCGCGACGACGCCGACGAGGGCGAGAAGACCGAGGATTCCGAGCAGCACGAACATGGGCGCTCCCTTCAGAGAGTGTGTTCCACCCCCGTCTCGGCGTCACGTTTGTGCTGTTCACGGGTCGCGAAGAGCACAAACGCGCCGCCGAGACGTCGAAGAAGGCGGGGTGTGTGGGGAGGGGGAGGGGGACGGGTCAGTTGGCGGGGGAGTCGCCGGCGACGGATGACGGGGCGACGGTTCCTTCGAGATCGGCCTCGATGCGGGCGATGGCCGGCTCCGCGACATCCTTCGGCGGAATCTTCACCGCGAAGATCGGGATCATGAAGCCGCACAGCGGGCCGATGAGCACCGCGAAGGCGACCGTGCCGATGCCGACGTTGCCGCCGAGCAGCCAGCCGATGACGAGCACCGTGAGCTCGATGCCCGTGCGACCGACCCAGATCGGCCACCCCGAGACGCGATGGATGCCGGTCATGAGCCCATCGCGCGGGCCGGGACCGAAGTGGGCGCCGATGTAGAGGCCGGTCGCGGCGGCGAGCACGAGAATGCCGCTCGCGAGGAACACGATGCGGAGCCACAGGTCCTGATCGGCGGGGATGAGCCAGAGGCCGACGTCGGCGGCGGGCCCGACGAGCAGGGCGTTCGCGATCGTTCCGACGCCCGGCTTCTGGCGGAGCGGAATCCAGAACAGCAGCACGACACCGCTCGTGAGGATCGTGATGAGGCCGAAGTTCAGGCCCGTGAGCTTCACGAGGCCCTGGGTGAGCACGTCCCACGGGGCGACGCCGAGCTCCCCGCGCACGATGAGCGCGATGCCGATTCCGTAGAAGAACAGTCCGACGAGGAGCTGTACGGAGCGGCGGGGGAGGGCGGGGACGCGGGAGAGCATGACGTAATCCAATTACGAGATTGGCCTTTCATCAAGTAGCCAATCTGCCTAAAGTGGCTTTATGGCATCCGCATCGATCACGGCTCGCTCGCTCTCGACGCTGCTCGGTGACTGGCAGGGGGCCGGAGCCCAGTACGCCGCGCTCGCCGATCGTGTGCGCCTGCTCGTGCTCGACGGGCGCATCCCCGTCGACACGCGCCTTCCCGCCGAACGCGAACTCGCCGAGGCGCTCGGCCTCAGCCGCACGACCGTGAGCGCCGCCTACGCGCAGCTGCGTGATGCCGACTTCCTGCACTCGATCCGCGGCTCGGGCAGCCTCACGCGCCTGCCCGAGGGGCCGCGCAGCATCCCGCTGCCCACCGACACCGGCATCCTCGACTTCTCGAAGGCCTCATTACCCGCCCTGCCCTGGCTCGCCGAGACCGTGCGCCAGGCCGCCGACGAACTGCCGCGACACCTCGGCGACAGCGGGTACGACCCCGTCGGCATCCCCGAACTCCGTGCGGCGATCGCTGAGCGCTACGCCGATCGCGGCCTGCCGACCGAGCCCGACGAGATCATGGTGACGATCGGCGCGCAGCACGCGATCGCGCTGCTGGCTCGCACACTCATCGGCCGCGGCGACCGCGTTCTCGTCGAGCAACCGAGTTACCCGCACGCCTACGAGGCCCTGCGCGCAGCCGGCGGACGGTTCGCCCCCGCGAGCGTCGTGGCGGGGGATGACGGCGGCGAGGCCGACTCGATGGTGCAGGCCATCGAGCGCACGAGCCCGGCCGTCGGATACCTCATGCCCGACTTCCACAACCCGACCGGTCGCTCGATGTCGGAGGAGGACCGGGCGCGCGTCGTCGACGCGGCCGCTCGCGCGGGCACGCTCCTCATCGCCGACGAGACGACCGCCGAACTCGACATCGACCGCCTCGACGCCCACGCGCCCTTCGCGGTGCACGGCGACGCGGTGCTCATCGGCTCGGTCGGAAAGACGGTGTGGGGCGGAGTGCGCGTCGGCTGGATCCGCGCGCCGCGCCCGCTCATCCGGAAGCTCGTCGCGGCGCGTCATCCCGGCGATCTCGGCACGCCGATCCTCGAGCAGCTCGTGGTGACGGCGCTCATGCCGCAGATGCCGGAGATCCTCGAGCTGCGCCGCGAACAACTGCGCGCCGGGCGCGAGCACCTCGAAGCGGCGCTCGCCGACGGGTTCCCCGAGTGGGACGTGCCGCACGTCGACGGCGGCCTCTCGACGTGGATCAACCTCGGCTCGCCCGTCAGCTCGCAGCTCGCGCTCGCCGCGCGCACGCACGGGCTCATCATCGCGGCCGGCCCCCGCTTCGGCATCGACGGCGCGTTCGAGCGGTTCCTGCGGCTGCCTATCGGGTACAGCGCCGAGGAGACGGATGCCGCACTCGCCGCTCTCGCGCTCGCCTGGCGTTCCCTCGCGCGTACGCCCGTCGTCGACCCCTCCTTCCTCGCCGACGTCGTCTGAGAGTCATCCGCCCGTTCCCTGAAGTCTCGGCGTCACGTTTGTGCTCTTCAGCGCACGCGAAGAGCACAAACGTGACGCCGAGACGGGGTTGCGGGGCGGGTGCAGTAGCGTGGTGGGCAGTGACACGGGGTGCCCGCGAGGGCTGAGAACACACCCGTCGAACCTGATCTAGCTCGTACTAGCGAAGGGATGTCGCGCGTGACGCGTACGCCATCGAACCTGCCCACGTTCGCCGCCGAAGCGCTCGAGGAGGTGCGCAGGAGCTCCCCGCTCGTGCACAGCATCACCAACAGCGTCGTCGTGAACTTCACCGCCAATGCACTGCTCGCCCTCGGCGCCGCGCCCGCGATGGTCGACATCCCCGATGAGGCGGGCCCGTTCGCCTCGATCGCATCGGGTCTGCTCGTGAACCTCGGCACCCCGCACGCCGAGCAGCGCGACGCCATGCGCGAGGCGGTCGCCGCCGCCAACTCGGAGGGCACACCGTGGGTGCTCGACCCCGTCGCGATCGGCGCGCTGCCGGTGCGCACTCCGCTCGCGTTCGAACTGCGTGACGCTCGACCGACGGTCGTGCGCGGCAACGCATCGGAGATCATCGCGCTCGCCGGAGTGGGCGCGGGAGGGCGCGGGGTCGATTCCTCCGACAGCGTGGATGACGCGCTCGAGGCCGCACGAGCCGTCGCCGCCGCGACCGGTGGAGTCGTCGCCGTCTCGGGCCCCGTCGACGTCATCACCGACGGTGACCGCGTCGTGCGCATCGCGAATGGCGATGCACTGCTCACGAAGGTCACGGGCGGCGGCTGCGCCCTCGGTGCGGTCATCGCGGCCTTCGCCTCGGTCGACGCCGACCGCCTCGACACGACGGTCGCGGCCGTCGCGGTCTACACGATCGCTGCCGAGATCGCCGCGGCCGAAGCGCGCGGCCCGGGCAGCTTCGCGGTCGCCTTCCTCGATGCGCTCGCGAACGTCACGCCCGCCGAGATCGCGAGCCGGGCGGTCATCTCGTGACCCTCGACCTCAGCCTCTACCTCGTGACGGATGCCGCGAGCGCCGCCTCCGCCGGCCACGACGTCGTCGATGTCGTGACGGCCGCCGTCGCGGGAGGCGTCACCGCCGTTCAGATCCGCGAGAAGGATGCCTCGGCGCGCGCGTTCCTCGAGACGGTCGAGCGCATCGCGGCAGTGACCCCGCCCGAGGTCGCCGTGTTCGTCAACGATCGCATCGACGTGTTTCTCGCGGCGCGCGACCGCGGCGCTCGCGTCGCCGGCGTGCACGTCGGCCAGTCCGATCTACCGGCGGGAGCCGTGCGTGCTCTCGTCGGGGCGCACGCGTACGTCGGGCTGAGCGCCGCGACCGTCGCCGAACTCGACATCGTGCGTGCCGCTCCCGTCGTCGACTACGTCGGGATCGGGGCGGTGCACCCCACGCTCACGAAGGCCGACGCCCCGCCCGCGCTCGGCATCGACGGCTTCGCGCACCTCGCCGAACTGTCACCGGTTCCGGCCGTCGCGATCGGCGGCATCCAGAGCATCGACCTCGCACCCCTGCGCGCGGCGGGTGCCGCGGGCGCCGCCGTCGTCTCGGCGATCTGCGCTGCGAGTGATCCGAGAGAGGCGGCGCGAATACTGCGCGCCGCATGGGAAGGACGAGCATGACCGGCATCCCTCGCGTTCTGAGCATCGCGGGCACCGACCCGACGGGCGGCGCCGGAATCCAGGCCGACCTCAAGTCGATCGCCGCGAACGGCGGGTACGGGATGGCCGTCGTGACGGCACTCGTCGCGCAGAACACGCACGGTGTGCGCAGCGTGCATGTGCCGCCGCTCGACTTCCTCGCTGAGCAGCTCGACGCCGTGAGCGACGACGTCGAGATCGATGCGGTGAAGATCGGCATGCTCGCCGACACCGGTGTGATCGGTGTCGTCGAGGCGTGGCTCGAACGCGTGCAGCCGCCCATCGTCGTGCTCGATCCCGTGATGGTGGCGACATCGGGCGACCGGCTGCTCGACGCGAACGCCGAGGCCGCGCTGCGTCAGCTGCTCTCGCGGGCGACGCTCGTGACCCCGAACATCCCCGAGCTCGCGATCCTCGTTGACGAGCCTCGTGCGCTCACGTGGGCCGACGCCCTCGCTCAGGCGGAGCGGCTCTCGGAGCGGCACGGTGTCGCGGTCGTCGCGAAGGGTGGACACCTCGACGGCGACGCGGTTCCGGATGCCGTCGTCGACGCCTCCGAATCGGATGACGATCGCATCCGCGAGGTGCCGGGCACCCGCATCGTCTCGACCAACACCCACGGAACCGGCTGCTCGCTGTCATCCGCCCTCGCGACCCTGCTGCCCCGCGTCGGCGACACCGCCGAGGCCCTCGCGCAGGCGAAGTGCTGGCTCGCCGAGAGCATCCGGCACGGGGCCGACCTGCACGTGGGTTCGGGCAACGGGCCCGTGAGTCATTTCGCGGGGCTGTGGGCGCGCGGTGGGCTCGAGGCCCGACCGACGGCGGCTGATCTCGCGGCGTCGTGGTGGAACGACATCGCCGATATCCGCCGCGACATCGACGACTCGCCGTTCGTGCGCGGGCTCGCGGCGGGCGATCTCGATGACGGGGCGTTCCGCTGGTACCTCGCGCAGGATGCGATCTACCTGCGCGCCTACGCCCGCGTGCTCGCCGAAGCCTCACGCCTCGCGCCGACCGCCGAGGAGCAGGCGTTCTGGGCGACGAGCGCGGCGGGCTCGATCGAGGGTGAGCTCGCTCTGCACGAGGGCTGGCTCGGCACCGAGACGGTGTTCGACGCCGAGCCGTCGCGCGTCACGACGGCGTACCTCGACCACCTCGCGGCCTCGGCCTTCCGCGGCGACTACGGGGTGCTCATCGCGGCCCTCCTCCCGTGCTTCTGGCTCTATCACGACGCGGGACTCCGCCTGAGGGATCACGCGCACGACAGTCATCCGTATCGGTCGTGGCTCGAGACGTACGCCGACCCCGCGTTCACGATCTCGAACGAGCGCGCGATCGGCTTCGTCGCGAACGCCGCGGCGCGAGCGAGCGATGCCGATCGGAGCGCGATGTTCACGGCGTTCCGCGCCTCGGCCGCGCACGAGCGGGCGTTCTTCGACGCACCGCTCACGGGCGACCGCGACGCACGCCTCTGACGCACGCCTCTGACCGCCCCCGCGAGGGGACGGTCAGAGTGCGGGGCTCGTGCCGCCGAAGTTCGGGAGACGACACGGGGCGACCGCGTAGCGAGACGAGAGGTGAAGGGCCTGTCCCGTTTCGCCGTCAGGCGGTCAACTGGTGAGCGCCCGACGTCGGCCGATCAGCAGCATCAGCGCTCCGATCAGGAGTACACCGATCGACAGTGCTCCGAGGTTCCCGGCAGGGGCGCCCGTCGTCGCGAGAGCCGATCCGATCGCAACCGTAGTGGATGACGCGGCCGTCTGGCCATCGTTCGGGGAACCCGGTGTTGCGGGGTTCTCCGGGGCGACGGGCGTGCCCGGCTCGCTCGGCGTTCCGGGCTCCGTCGGGGTGCCCGGCTCGGTCGGTTCGGTGGGGGTTCCCGGTTCGGTGGGGGTGCCCGGTTCGGTCGGCTCCGTCGGCTCGGTCGGCGTGCCCGGTTCGGTCGGGATGCCGGTCGTGGGTGTGGTCGTCGTCGAGTCGCCGATGACCGAGATGGCGTTGCCGCCGACGGTCACGGGGACCACGGCGTCGATGACCGCCTGCGTGCCGCCGAGGATGCCGTCATCCCCGCCGGTGATCGGCAGGGACACGCCCGAACCGGTCGGAGCGGTCGTCGCCGCGCCCTCACTCGTCGAGTCGCCGATGACCGAGATGGCGTTGCCGCCGACGGTCACGGGGACTCCGATTCCGCCGACGATCTGGCTTCCGCCGAGGATGCCGTCGTCACCGCTGGTGACGGGGGCGGCGGGGTCGCCGGTGGTGGGTGCCGCGGGCGTCTCGGTGGTCGCGCCCTCGGTGTTCGAGTCGCCGATGACCGAGATGGCGTTGCCACCCACGGTCACGGGCACCGCGACGTCGATGACGCCCTGCGTGCCGCCGAGGATGCTGTCGTCACCCGAGGTGTTCGGGTTCGGGATGACAGCAACGGGCGTCTCGAACTCGGGCTGCTCGACCTCGGGCTGCTCGATCCCCGGGTTCGGGATCACCGCGATGGGGCGCTCGAACTCGGGCAGGCCGGCTGCGGGGTTCTCGACCGCGGCCGGCGGGGCAGGCGCCTCGGCGACAGGTGCCTCGGCGACGGGTGCCGTCTCCGCACCCTCGCTCGTCGAGTCTCCGATGACCGAGATGCCGTTGCCGCCGATCGTGACGGGGATCTCGATGTCGATCAGAGCCTGCGAGCCCGATCCGACACCGTCATCCCCCGACGTCGAAGCCGGGTCGACCGGCGCGGGAGCCGGGGCCGGAGCCTCGGTCGTCGCGCCGTTCGACGACGAGTCGCCGAGCACCGAGATGCCGTTCCCGCCGATGGTGACGGGGATCGCGATGTCGATGATCGCTTGCGTTCCCGAGGCGACGCCGTCGTCTCCGGAGGTGTCGGCGGCGTGGGCGACGCCGGCGCCGAGGAGCGTGAGGCCCCCCGTGAAGAGGACGCCGTACAGGGCCCTCGTGAGCATTCTGGACATGGTTCTACTCCTTGACTGATTGAGGTTCCGCTCCCGGGCGGGAGCAGTGATCGTGTCCGCGCTCGAAGCGCGGCCGATCCCCGTCAGTCAGGGGTGGAGTCGGTCTCGAAGAGAGGTGAAGACGGTACGTCGTCGTCGGTCGCGAGGCCCGAGAGGGCGCCGACGGAGTTCGTGTGGGCACGGTGCGTGACGTCGGCGGATGACGGCGCGTGCGCACCACCCGAGGCCGCTGCCGATCCGTTGCCGAGCGTGGTCGTTCCCGGGGGAGCGCCGGGCGCCTGCTTCGGGGCAGACGGCGCGTGCGTCGCCGAGGTGTCGCCCGATGGGGATGCGCCGTTGAAGGGTACGGCGGGGGAGATCGGAGCGGTGCGGGCCGGCGGGCCGGCCGTGACGGATGACGTGGTGGCCGCATCGGCCGTGGCGACGGCGAGAACCGTGGCGGGTGCACCGTCGGCGGGGCCGACGGGCTGCGGGATCGTCGGGCCCTCAGGAACGGTGGGGTCGCCGGGGATGATCGGGTTCGGGATGGTGATCCCCGTGACGGGCGCCGGGCCGAGAGGCGCCGTGACCTCACCCGTGATGTCTTCCACGAGGCCGAGGACGGGGCCGGTGATCGACCCGACGGGTGCTTCGCCGAGCGCGCCACCCGTGACGTCGCCGACGATCGTGTCGACCGCGCCGACCGTGTCGTCGACGATGCCGATGACGCCCGGAACGACATCCGGCACGCTCTCGACGATCTCGGCGACGACCGGAGCCTCGCTGATGACCGGCGTGACGACCTCGGTGACGACGGGCTCGGTGATCGGAGTGACGATCGCGACGACCGGATCAGTGACCGTGTCGACGACATCGACCACGTCGGAGACGACCTCGGTCACGCCGCCGACCGCACCGCCCACGGCCTCGCCGAGGCCGCCGAGAAGACCCGGAGAGTCGTCATTCGCCGAAGCGCTCGAAGCGCCCGTGACAAGAGACAGTGTGATCCAGGCGCCTGCGAGACCGGCACCGAGTAGAACTCGGCGCAGAGCGGTCTGCTGTCGTTCCCCAACGACGTTCACCATTGAAATCACCACCCCTCCCCGGGTGTGTCATCTTCTCGAGGGTACTCTCCGTTTTGCGAAGAGTCCACCCCTTTGGGGGTCACGGGCCATTCACGCGGGCGTCGCACGCGTCATCCGCCGCTGCCTCCACCCCCTGCGAGTTGCCACGAATGGCCCGTGCGCGCGCCCTCCAACGGTGCATTGGCGGCAACTCGCAGGGAGAGTGAGGCGCCGCGCGATTCACAGGCGACCGTGACCGAATTGCAGTCACTGCAATGACAGAATCAGAGCATGCACCTGCTCGCTGCGCTCAGCATGAAGAACCGCGCCCTCATCGCCCTCGTCACGGTCGTCGTCGCGATCTTCGGAGGCCTCGCCCTCACGAGCCTCAAGCAGGAGCTCGCGCCGTCGATCGCGTTCCCGCAGCTCTCGATCGTCACGGCGTACCCCGGTGCCTCGCCCGATGTCGTCAACACCGACGTGTCGACGCCCATCGAGACGGCGATCCAGGGCATCACGGGCCTCGAGTCGACCTCGACGACGAGCTCGACGGGCGTCTCGCGCGTAACTGCGAGCTTCACCTACGGAACCGACCTCGCCTTCGCCGAGCAGAAGCTGCTGTCATCCATCAACCGCATCTCGAGCACCCTGCCCGACGACGTCGACCCGCAGGTCGTGGCGCTGAGTCTCGACGACTTCCCCGTCATCCAGGTCGCCGTCACCGGCGCCGACGACACGGCCTCGCTCTCCGACGAGATCACGCGCACGACGCTCGGTGAGATCCAGGATGTCGACGGCGTGCGTGAAGCGTCGATCGTCGGTGACGTCGGTCAGCGCGTGACGATCACGCCGAACACCGAAGAGCTCGCGGCTCGCGGCCTCTCGCAGCAGGCGATCACGACGGCCCTGCAGCAGAACGGTGTGCTCCTCCCCGCCGGCTCGATCACCGAAGACGGCAAGACCTATGCGGTGCAGACGGGCACGCGCCTCGGCAGCGTCGACGACATCGCCGCGCTCCCTCTCATCGGTGCGACCCAGTCGACCGTCGACGAGTCGACCTTCCCGCCGTCGCTGCAGACGGTTCCCGCCGCCGCGACCATCGGTGACGTCGCGACCGTCGCCCTCGCCGAGAACCCGATCACGAGTATCTCGCGCGTCAACGGTGAACCGGCCCTCACGATCGCCGTCACGAAGCTCCCGGCCGCGAACACCGTCGAGGTGTCGAACGCCGTGCGCGCGCTGTTGCCCGCGCTCGAGTCATCCCTCGACTCCACGAACCCCGGCGCGACCTTCACCGTCGTCTTTGACCAGGCGCCCTACATCGAGCAGTCGATCGAGGCGCTCGCCGTCGAGGGTGTGCTCGGTCTCGCGTTCGCGGTCATCATCATCCTCATCTTCCTGCTCTCGTTCCGGGCGACCCTCGTGACGGCGATCTCGATCCCGACGTCGGTGCTCATCACCTTCATCGGTCTGCAGTACGCGGACTACACGCTCAACATCCTCACCCTCGGCGCGCTCACGATCTCGATCGGTCGCGTCGTGGATGACTCGATCGTCGTCATCGAGAACATCAAGCGTCACCTCGTCGAGGGAGCCGACAAGGCGAAGACGATCGTGCGCGCCGTGCGCGAGGTCGCCTCGGCGATCACCGCGGCGACGATCACGACCGTCGCGGTGTTCCTGCCGATCGCGCTCGTCGAGGGTGTGACGGGCGAGCTGTTCCGCCCGTTCGCGCTGACGGTGACGATCGCGCTCCTCGCCTCGCTGCTCGTGTCGCTCACGATCGTGCCCGTGCTCGCGTACTGGTTGCTCAAGCCCGCCAAGGTGCACAAGCACTCGGAGGAGGCCGTGGGTGCGGCGTTCGTCGACGACGAGGCGAGGGATGCCGCGGGCACCGGTTCGCCCGAGGCCGGCACCGTTACCGAGCCCGACGAGCTCGAGCACCCGTCGCGCCTGCAGAAGGGATACCTCCCGGTCATCGGGTGGACGCTCAAGCACTCGGTCGCAACTCTCGTCGTCTCGGGGCTCGTGCTCGGCGGAACCGTCGCGCTCATCCCGCTCATGAAGACGAACTTCCTCGGATCGAGCGGTCAGAACACGTTCCAGGTCACGCAGGAGCTTCCCGTCGGGACGAGCCTCGACGCGCTCGATGCCGCCTCGACGACGGTCGAACAGACCATCCGCGACACCGAGGGCGTCGAGACCGTGCAGGCGTCGATCGGCGGCGGCAGCGGTCTCGCGGCGGCCTTCGGCGGAGGCACGTCGAGCACCATCACGTACTCGATCACGACGAGCGAAGACGCGAACTCCGACGACCTGCAGGTCGAGGTGCGTGAGGAGCTCAACGACCTGTCGGATGTCGGCGACATCACGATCGCGGCCTCGAGCGGGTTCGGTTCGTCGAGCGACATCGACGTCGACATCACGGCGTCGAACGCCGACGACCTCGAGGCGGCCACCACGGCGATCGCCGACGGCCTGAAGGATGCCGACGGTATCTCGCAGGTGTCGTCGAACCTCTCGGAGTCGCGCACCTACGTCGGCATCACCGTCGACCGTGAGGCGGCTGCCGATGCCGGGTACAGCGAGGTCGCCCTCGGCTCGATCGTCGCGAACGCCATGCAGCCCCAGGCCGCGGGCTCGATCGTCATCGACGAGAAGACGCTCACGATCTATCTCGCGAGCGACGCCCCGCCCACGACGATCGAGGAACTCGCCGCCCTCGAGGTCCCCACGCCCGCAGGTCTCGTGCGACTCGACTCGCTCGCGACCGTCGGCGAGGTCGACGGACCGGCCTCGATCACGACCGTCAAGGGGCTCCGCAGCGCGACCGTGTCGGCGACGCCCGACGGCGACGACCTCGCGACGGCGAACGCCGCGGTCTCCGAGGTGCTCGAGAACACCGACATCCCCTCGGGAACGACCGCCTCGATCGGCGGCGTGACGGCCGACCAGGAGGACGCGTTCTCGCAGCTCGGCCTCGCGCTGCTCGCCGCGATCCTCATCGTCTACATCGTCATGGTGGCGACGTTCCGTTCGCTGCTGCAGCCGCTCTTGCTGCTCGTGTCGGTGCCGTTCGCGGCGACCGGTGCGATCGCGCTGCAGGTCATCACGGGCATCCCGCTCGGTGTTCCGTCGCTGATCGGCGTGCTCATGCTCATCGGAATCGTCGTGACGAACGCGATCGTGCTCGTCGACCTCGTGAACCAGTACCGCGACCGCGGCATGAACGTGCGCGATGCGCTCGTGCACGGTTCGTCGCGCAGGCTCCGCCCGATCCTCATGACGGCGCTCGCGACGATTTTCGCGCTGCTGCCCATGGCGCTCGGCCTCACGGGTCACGGTGGGTTCATCTCGCAGCCGCTCGCGCTCGTCGTGATCGGCGGACTCGTGTCATCGACCGTGCTGACGCTCATCGTGCTGCCCGTGCTCTACTCGCTCGTCGAGGGCGGGCGCGAGAAGCGGAAGCTGCGTCGCGCGGAGCGCGCGGAGCAGGGGGCGTAGGGGCGGGTTCGCGCGGGTCTCTCTCGAAAGGTCATTTCGCGGGCGCGCTCGCGCGGGTGGCGCGTTCGTCTCTCCTCGAAAGGTCAATACGTCGGGGTGCTGTGTGCGTGCATCGCGTTCGTTTCTTCTCGAAAGGTCAATTCACCGGGGTGCGGAACGCCCCGCACCCCGTCGGATTGACCTTTCGGCGATGGTGCACCCCCAGGGATTGACCTCTCGAGGTGGGGGCGGGGATGTGGGCGAGAGGCGGACCCCCGCGGATTGACCTTTCGGCGGGTCAGGCCGCGCGGCGGGCGATGACGATGCCCTGGGGAAGGCGCTCGCGACCCTCGGGTGCGCGCTCGGTGCTGCGCAGCGTCTCGAATCCGGCGGCCTCGAGCGCGCGGGCGATACGGTCGGCGCGATGCGTCCACGCCGTGAGCGCGAGGCCCGAGTGTCCGTAGGCATTCTCGATGAGGCGCGACTCGTTGCCGACCTGGAACGCGAGCACGACGACCCCGCCCGGCACGAGCACGCGGCCGAGCTCGGCGGCGACCTCGCCGAGAGAATCGGGATCGGTATGGATGACGGAGTACCACGCGAAGACACCGTCGAGCGCGTCATCCGTCGCCGGAATCTCGGTGAGCGAACCGAGATCGAAACGGATGTCGGGGTGCGTGCGACGCGCGACCGCGAGCATTCCGGGGGAGGGGTCGCAGCCGCGCACAGCGAGGCCGTGATCGAGGAGCGTCGGGATCATGCGGCCGGTTCCGCATCCGACATCCATCACCGTCGTGCCGCCCGTGGAGCGCACTAGCTCCGCGAACTCGGCGATCGCGGCGAGGTCGGCGGCGCTCTCGGCCGAGGTGTCGGGAAGCAGCGCCGCGTAGCTCTCGGCGACCGTGTCGTAGGCGTCGCTGACACTGTCGTCCATGCGCTTCACCCTATCGACGGCGGGTGCGCACCATACCCGGAGGGGGTATCGTGGATGACATGACTGAGCGCCCCACACTTCCGATGGCATCCGGTGGCGGATGCGCCTGCTGCGCGACCGACTCGGCGAGCACCCCGGCAACGACGACCGATGCGGCCGTCGCGACGACCGTCGGCGTCACCGGCATGACCTGCGAGAACTGCGTCAAGCACGTGACCGAAGAGCTCGAGGGCATCGCGGGCGTCGAGGGGGTCGACATCGAGCTCGTCGTCGGCGGCACGTCGACCGTGACGATCGCGAGTGCCGACGTGATCTCCGAGGGCGACATCGCCGCGGCCATCGCCGAGGCCGGCTATGAGGTCGCACCGGTCTGAGCAAGCGGTCGCCGGCCCCCCGACTCGCGTTCGGGGCCGCCACGTGATGGGCTGGTGTCATGGACATCCTCATCCTCGGCGGAACCGCGTGGCTCGGCCGCGAGCTCGCACGCACGGCTCTCGAGCGCGACCACCGGGTGAGTGCACTCGCCCGCGGTGAGAGCGGAGACGTCGCCGAGGGGACGGTCCTGCTGCGGGCCGACCGCTCGTTGCCGGGCGCGTACGACACCGCCGCTGAGCACGAGTGGGATGCCGTCATCGACGTCTCGTGGCAGCCGGGCTTCGTGCGCGATGCGGTCGCTGCGCTCGGAGACCGGGCGCACCACTGGAGCTACGTCTCGTCGGGAAGCGTCTACGCCGACCACGAGTCACCCGGGGCCGATGAGAGCGCCGAACTGCTCGCGCCCCTCGATGCGGATGTCGCCGACGGCGCCGACTACGGCGAGGCGAAGGTCGCGTGCGAGGCCGCCACGACCGCCGTGCGCGGGTCACGCGCCCTCATCGTTCGGCCCGGCGTGATCGGCGGACCGGGCGATGCGTCCGGCCGCTCGGGGTACTACGTCGCCCGCTCGGAGCGCGACCAGCACGCACCGATGCTCATCCCCGACATCGCCGCGTCGCCGACGCAGGTCATCGATGTGCGCGACCTCGTCGCGTGGCACCTCGACGCGATCGAGCGCGGCCTTGAGGGCGTGTTCAACGCCTTCGGCCCGCAGGTGCCATTCGGCGAGTGGATCAGCGAGTCGCGCGCGGTCGGCGAGCACCGCGGCTGCGTCGAGCGCGCCGACTCGGAGTGGCTGCTCGAACAGGGCGTGCGTCCGTTCATGGGTGACGAGTCGTTGCCGCTGTGGCTTCCCGACCCCGCGTGGTCCGGATTCATGTCGCACTCGTCGGCCGCCGCCGAGGCCGAGGGGCTCGTGCACCGTCCGCGCCGCGAACTGCTCGAGGGCGTTCTCGCGTGGGAGCGCACCGCGGGTCTCGACCGGCCTCGCCCCGCCGGCCTCTCGCGTCGCCGCGAGCAGGCGCTCATCGCAGCGCTCGACGTGTGATGTGAATCAGGGTTCGCGCGTCGTAGGGGGGCGTCGTCGTTGCCACGAGCCCATGATGTGCTGTCGCATGGCGGCTTCGGCACCGGCCGCATCGCCCTGACGAATGGACTCGAGGACGAGACGGTGTTCCTCGTAGGCCTCGCTGAAGGCTTCGCGAGTTCCGTTCCGTGTGAATCGAGCACTCTCTCTCGCGCGTGAGTAGAGCGTCTTCGTGATGCTCTCAGCGAGCGGGATGTGCGAGAACGACATGACCGCGATGTGGAACTTCATATCTGCGTCGCCGAACTCATCGACATCGTTGATGCTCTCGGCCATCTTCTGGATCGTGCGGTCGAGTTCTGCGATCTCGTCGGCCGTGCGACGATTCGCAGTTGCTGCTGCCATCGCTCCTTCGAGTGCGCTTCGAACGATTGCGAGATCATCGAGCACCCCGAGCGAAGCATCGTTCTCGAGCAGGACTTCGAGCACGACAGGGTCGAGCACGTTCCATGCGTCTCTCGGGCGGACCGTCGTGCCGCTTCCGCGTACGACGCTGATCAAGCCCTTCTCCTCGAGGCTTCTCATCGATTCGCGGATGACGGTGCGGCTCACGCCGAAGTGGGCGCTCAGTTCAGCCTCGATCGGCAGTGTCGCCTTCTCTGCGATCTCACCGGTAACGATCGCGGTAATGAGGTCGTGCACGACGGCGACACCGAGCCTACCGATCGGATCGCGCGCGGTTCCCGAGAAGATCCCTCGGGAACTCGGCTGCAGCGCTGGGTCACTCATCGTGTGAAGTATAGGCGACGGGCGCGGTCCGGAGGGGGGCGGGTGGCGTCAGAGTGAGTCCCGTTCTTGCCGGTCGCACGTGAGGGCCGGCGGCTTCGCGCCAGTTTCCCTCCTGGCCGGCGGCTGCGATGAGTGCCTCGTCGACCTCTATCCCCGCTCCGGGGAGATCGCCGAGCACAATACCGCCGTCGGCGTACTCCTGGTCGACCGTCACCCCGAACGGTGAGCTCAGGTCTTGGACCTCCGCTGAGAGGTGATTCGGCACAGCGGCGGCGGCATGAGCCACTGCGGGGTTGCTCGTCAGGCCGACAGGGCTGATCGGTAGGTCGCGCGAGTGAGCTGCATAGGCGAGTCGTAGGAAATGGGTGACACCCCAGACGGCCCCCGTCTGCACGATGTCGACGCCCTCCTGGTCGAAGAGGGGTCGGAACTGCTCGAGACCGGTCAGGTTCTCACCGGTGGCGACGCTGGCGCGCACTCGGCGTGACAGTCTGCGGTGACCCGCTGCGTCCCACCGGCGAAGCGGTTCTTCAATCCATGTGAGGTCGATGTGCTGTTCGATCTCGCACACGTAGCGGACGGCTTGCTTGAGGTGCCATGACTCGTTCGCATCGAGCATGAGCGCCGGACGGGGGGTGTTGATGCTCAACTCGTCGCGGATGAGGCGCAGGCGCCGGAGGTCGGTGTCGACGTCGCGCCCACCCTTCAGCTTGCCGGCGGTGAAGCCGCGTTCGGCCATCGACGCGTAGAACGTGACCAACTGTTCGTCGGTCAGGGCGATGTCGAGCCCTGAGGCATACCCTGCGACGAAGCGGTCCCCACCCCCGAGGTACCGCCATAAGGGTTCGTCGGCTGCCTTCGACTTGAGGTCCCAGAGCGCGGAGTCGAGAATCGCGATCCCTCCGAACGTCGCCCCCCCATGGCCGGCCTTGAAGGCGTGAGCGAGCAGAAGTTCGTAGAGGCTCGTGATCTCCCGAGGATCGCGGCCCTCCAGAGCGGGGAAGAACTGCGCGACATCATGATCCGAGCCGATACCAATGCCTTCGATACCCGCGTCGGTTTCCAGGACGAGGACTGCGACTTCGGTGACGCCCGAGGCGATGAATCCGTTGACGTCGCCGACGGGGCGGCCCCAATCGCGGTGGGTCCTGATCGTGCGGTAGCCGGTGATCTTCATGACTATCCTGAACCTGCTTCGTATCCGTGAATTGAGCATACATCGTATGAAAGGTGTCGAGAGAATGCTGCACCGGCAGTCATGCTGACGACTCCAGAGCACGCCAGGCGTCATCCTGTATGGCGCTTCGG